>CAZSNF010000007.1:0-111743 GCA_964608315.1 uncultured Rhodothermales bacterium
CAGCGCGCTCCTCGCAAGCCTCTGAGCTTTGCGGACTTAATCAGAGTATCCCTACGGCCTGTGCCTTCGTCTCCCCAAAGAGTTCTTCTGCTGGCGCCGTACTTCCTGCCTCGCCGCCGAGTGGGGTCCATGCGCCCGTTCCGGTTCGCCATTCATCTGCGCGAATTCGGCTGGGAACCCACCGTAATGACCATTCCCTTTCCGGGAGTGGGCCTCACAGAGAAGGAAGCCCGCCTGTTAAAGGATATTCGGGTCCTGAACATTGCGTCGCCCATAGACCGCACGTTTCGGTCTGAGAGCCATTTGGGCGCGCCGCCGGGAATGGGAGACAGGCCCCGTCGGGGCGCGCCGCCTCCATGGATCGCCACGCTGGACCGGCAGTTTCCCATAGATACCTGGCTTCCTCTGTTCGTCGCAAGATTCGGGACGATGCTGCGGCAGGCGGCCGAGGTCGATCCGCAAGTTGTCTGGGCTACCGGCAACCCCTGGTCCGCGCTGATGGCGGGGCAGCGGCTCGGCAGGCGGCTCGGCGTTCCCTATATTGCGGATTTTCGGGATCCCTGGACGTTGTCCGAGGCGCCCATCCGGCAAAAATGGCCCTGGGTGCAGCGGATCGACGAGTGGGCGGAGCGCCGCGTGGTGGCTGGAGCGGACGCACTCATGTTTCAAACCCGGCGCATGGCCGATGCATACCGGCGACACTATGCGGAACTCGCCCCCCGGAATGTCGTCATTGGAAACAGTTTCGATCCGGATGTTTTCGACGACCCCATTTCGGTAGACCGCCGTTTCGACGGGGAGGATGCTCCTTCTGGACCCTCGTCCATGTTGCGGATCGGTTTTTTCGGGCGTTTCCGCGCCATATCTCCCGCTGCGCCCATTATCGACGCGCTGGTCGAACTCCGGAAGCAGCAAGCCGCGCTGGTCGAGCGCATTCGCATACATTCTTTCGGACCGCTCTCCGAGGCCGACGCGGCGCAAGCGCGCGCCCATGGGCTTGAGAGGCAGTTCGTATGCGAGGACATTGTTCCGCTCGAACGGGCGCTTTCCACGCTTCGCCGGTTCGATCTTTTGCTGATAATCGACGACGTGCACCCCCGTCATGTCCTCCCCGCAAAGATTTTCGAGTATCTTGCTGCGGGTCGCCCCATCCTTTCGCTCTCTACGAATCTGGAAGTGGCGGAAATGCTTCGGCGCACCGGCGCCGGGGTGCAGATAGAGGATACGGCGTCGGCGGCGCGCCTTTTGGCGGATTGTCTCCGCGCCCGCGAAGCCGGGCGTCCGCTTCCTGTCCCGTTCGATCCGAAACCGGAAGAAATCATGCGACACGATGCGCGGACGACCACGCGCGCCTTTGCCCGTACGCTCGATAGCCTGACGGGCCGATAGCCATGCCTCTTGTTCCCTTCGCCAAACGTTTTTTCGAGCGCCTGCGGACATTCGCCGCTACGGACGCCGGCAAACGGCTGGCGGGCGTGCTGCGAGGCCTTTTTCTCGTGGCGATCGTCGCTGTGCTGGTCTATCAGATCGGGAAAATCGGGTGGGATCGTTTGCTGCAATCGCTTCCGTCCGAACCGGCGTTTTATGCGTTGTTGCTCGCCATGTATTTTCTGCTTCCGGTTACGGAGGCCATTATTTACGGGCGATTCTGGTCGCTGCGTCCCTGGCAATGCATCGCCGTGATGATTCGCAAGCGGGTGCTGAACATGGACGTCATCGGCTATTCCGGAGAAGTGTACCTGTTTATGTGGGCGAAGGACCGCGTACGGCGTACGCGCCGGGCCGTAATGGGCGTCATCAAGGATAACCTGATCGTTACCTCGGCCTCCTCTCTGCTTTCCGCCTTGCTTCTTATAGGGGGTTTGGTGCTTTCCGGTCATCTTGCGCTCGATCAGATCGTCGATCTGCCCGGCCCGCTGTATGCAGGCCTTGGCGTACTGGTTTCTGTGTTCGTCGGCGTACTCGCATTCCGCTTTCGGCACGAGATATTCTTGCTTTCCCGCCGTACGCTGGCTATCCTGCTGGCTGCGCACGTGTCCCGTTTTCTGGTGGGGTACGCGCTGCTGGCGGCGGCCTGGCGGGTGGTGCTTCCGGACGTTTCGTTCGAGACATGGGCTATCCTGCTCGTGGTCCTGGTCGTAATCAACAGAATGCCGTTTGTGCCCTCAAGCGATCTGGTGTTCGCCAGCGCGGGCGCAAGCATTGCGCCGTACCTCGACGCGCCGGCGGCCTCGGTGGTCGGCATGCTTCTGGTGCGCAGCGCCGCGGATCGCTTGCTCAGCCTGTTTTTCTTCGTATCGAGCACATGGTGGGAACGTCGCCACGGGCAATCCCTTGCTTCGCCGCCGGACGACGCCGTTCTTGCGGAATGGGCCGGGCAAGGAGAGATGGAGGCAGAAGGTTTCCGGGACGAGACATCCCCTTAAGGAAACTCTGATTAAATGTGCAAAGTTCAGAGGTTGCGAGAGGCGCGCTGGCAAGGAATGACGAAGCAAGTAGTGTGGCGGCCCCGCATAATGAGGAATGACACAGTTAGGGCGCCTCTCGCGGCCTCCCGAAGGGCGCTTCGCGTCCGCCATGCCCCGAATCCGTAGCGTTTACCGCTATTTCAACGATGTCGGCACAATGTCCTGTATGCACGAACGTGAAGCGCTGATCGAAGTAGATTTAATCAGAGTTTCCTTAAGGACATCCTGAGCATAAGGGTGCGCAAGCCATGGGCTGGCAAAGGGATTTTGGGCCCGATGTTTCGTTCAAAGGCGCACCACAGACTCGCTTGATCGCCTTGCCTGAATTATTTAACTTCGGAATTTTCGCGCCTTATTATTTTAACCGTCGCTTCCTGGAGGCGCACCACAGACCCGTTCCCCGCTTCACCCCGTACCAGCGCGCCCGCCGCCTCTGAATTTTGCAGATTTAACCAGGGTATCCTTACATTATGGAACGCTTTTTGATGGATAATGCAACGTACGGCCCGGGTATTCCGGAAGAATATGAACAATATGCACAAGCAGAGGGTTGCGCCCGGCATGAATTTTCTTTTTTCCATCGTTGGGCTGTTGCTGGTTTTCGGAGCGCCCCCGTCCTGCGCCGCATCTCCCGATACGACCATCGTGCTGGAGAACTTCGAGGCGGAGGCCGAGGGCGGTTTGCCCGCTGCGTGGCGCTTCTTTTCCCGGTCGAATCGCCGTTTTGAGGCGCCGGATCGGCTTATGAACGACTCAGGGAGGTTTGTTGTGATGCAGGAAGACGGCAATAATTTTCTCCGCGCCTACACGTCGGGGTCCGCGCGACGCATTTCCTTGCCGGGCGAGGCGCTCCAATGGGACTTGTCCTCGTTGCCCCGCCTGCAATGGATGTGGCGGGCACACCGCTTGCCCGAGGGCGCCCGCGAGGATCGGGTCAACGATTCCGGCGCGGCGGTCTATGTGTCCTTTGCGAAAACCGACTGGCTGGGGCGTCCGCGCAGCATAAAATATGTGTACAGCACAGGGTTGCCCCCGGAATCCGTGGTTTCCACCGGCAACGTAAAAATTTTGGTGGTTTCCAGCGGCCTGCAGGAAACAGGCGAGTGGGTGCAGGTTGCGCGCAATGTGGCGGACGATTATCGGAATATATTCGGCTCGGAGCCGCCGGCTCCCGTCTCGATCACGCTGTGGAGCGATTCGGACAATACGGATTCTGTGGCTGAAGTCGATTTCGACAACATCATGCTTGCGAGTTCCCCATGAGTCGCTTCTCCGGCGCGTTGCGCGTCTTTATCCGGTTGGCGGTTCGGCAAGCCTGGGCAGTGGCGCTGCTCGCGCTTGTTCTTTCCGCGGCGGGCTTCTGGTTTGCCCGGCAACTTCGCATCGATACGGATTTTTCCAACCTCGTTCCGCGCGAATATCCGAGCGTGCAGGCCCTTGAGGCGCTGCGCGAAACCGTGGGAAGCGAGGCCACCGTAGACGTGGCCATCGTCAGTCCGTCGTTCGAGGCCAACAAGGCTTTCGCCGAAGCGCTGATTCCCCGTGCGCTGGCTCTTGCGCCGACGCCGGAGGCCGAACCCTATCTGAATCGGGTGGATTTTGAGAAGGATACGGCGTTTCTGGAGGAAAACGCGCTGTATTTCGCGACATGGGCCGAATTGGACAGCCTGGAATCGTACCTTCGCGACCAGATCCGCGAAGCGAAGCTGGAGGCCAATCCGTTTTTCTTCGATCTGGACGACGAAGAGGACGCATCGGACGACGACGCCTACGACTCTGCGCGCGACCTTGAAGAAGTATACGATCACATCGTCGGGAAGCGCTTTCCGGTCAACGAGGACAGTACGATCATGGCGCTCCGGTTTTATCCGAGCGGGTCGCAGACGGACATCGGATTCATCGAGGCTTTGTACGGCGATCTGGATGCGCTGGTCGCCGAACTTGATCCCGCTGCCTGGCACCCGGAAATGCAGGTGGTCCCGGCAGGGCGGCTATTGCGGCAACTCGTGGAGGTGCGGACGATTTCCGACGATGTGCTCGGCTCGTTCGCCGCAGGGGTAGCGGCGGTCCTGCTGCTTGTGGTGGGATATTTTTTCTACAAGGGGTATACGGCGCGCGCAGGCCATCGCTTTTCCCGCCGCGCACTGATTGCGCAGCTGGCCCGCATTCCGGTGCTGGCCTGCCTGATCGGAGCGCCGCTCCTGATGAGCCTTTCCTGGACGCTGGGCGTAGCCTGGTTCGCGTTCGGGATGCTTAACCTGATGACGTCGACGCTCGGGCTGGTGCTGTTCGGCCTCGGAATCGACTACGGCATCCATTTTTACGCCCGCTACACAGAAGAGCGCAGCCTGGGCCACGCGCCTGCGGAGGCGGCGGAAATCACCTTTCTGAGTACGGGGAAGGCGATTGCGCTGGGCGCTTGCACCACGGCGGCGGCGCTGTATGTATTGTCCGCCGCGGATTTTCGGGGCTTCAGCGAATTCGGTTTTATCGCCGGCACAGGCATTCTTTTCGCCATGGGGGCGATGACGGTCGTTATGTCGGCCCTGCTGGCGCTTTGCGAGCGCTATCGCCTGCTTGATTTTGCCGGGATCGAGGCAGAGGCCGGGGATCGGGCGCCCCGGCGCGAACAGGGCAGAATCCCGGGTGCGAAGGGCCTAGCGCTGGGCAGCGCGGCGCTGGTGGTCGTTGCGCTTGCGTTGCTTCCGAGGGTGGGTTTTCAGTACGATTTCGGCGCGCTCGAACCCGCATACGAAACGTACGACGCCAAACGAAATCTTATCCGCGAGGTTTATCCGTCAAGAGGACGCAACCCGGCCTATGTGCTTGTGGACGATCCGGCCGAAGCGCCTGCGGTTCAGGAGGCGGTCGAGCGGCATGCCCGCGCGGATACGCTGTCGCCCACCATCGACCGGGTGGAAACGCTTCAGGAACGGTTTCCAATGGCTCCTGCGGAGCAACAGCGCAAGCTGGACCGGATCGCTGCAATCCGCGCGCTGTTTGCGGATCCGTTCCTGCAAACCGACGAGGATGCAGGCCTTGCGCGCGCGGAGCGGGCCGCGGGCGCCGTGCAGCCGCTTGCGATCGAACATCTTCCCGAAAGCATTCGCAACCGATTCCTGTCCAAGACAGGCGAACTGGGAGGCTTCGTGATGATCTATCCTGCGGTGGGGCTTGCCGACGGGCGGGCCTCCATGGCTTTCGCCGACGACGTGGGAAAGATCGTTACGGAAGACGGGAGTACGTACTACGCGGGTTCTCCGTCCATCGTGGCGGCGGACATGCTCCGGCTTATGCGCCGCGACGCTCCCTGGATGATGGCGGGCGCGCTGCTGATGGTGATCCTGCTCATGTGGATCAATTTTCGTTCGGCGCGGTGGGTCGCGCTGGCTACGGCGCCGCTGGCGGTGGGCGTTTTATGGATGCTTCTGGTGATGGAAGTCGCGGGTCTCCAGCTCAATTTCTATAACATGATCGTGCTTCCCGCCATTCTGGGCATCGGCAACGATGCGGGCGTACACCTGGTCCATCGCTACCGGGAGGAAGGGCCCGGCTCCCTCCGTCATGTGCTTCGGTACACGGGCGAGCATATCGCCATGGGATCCTTCACCACCATGATCGGATTTGCGGGGTTGCTGCTCAGTTTTCACCCCGGATTGCATTCGATCGGGCAGTTAGCCGTGGTGGGCATCGGCGCCACGCTGCTCGCCGCGCTGTTCTTTTTGCCTGCGGCGTTGCAATGGCTGGAAGACCGCCAGGCTTCCGCTGCGGTCGATACGGGTGCGTCGTAGAGGGGAGGGGGTAGTGGGTTTTGCAGTATGTGTCAATAAATAATGGACAGATTGGCTTCGTACAACCAGATGGTTGGCGGCCCTCGCCATAGGTATGGACCAGAAACGCCTCAAGTACAAAGACCTGACTTCGTGATCTCTGTGATCAGACAGTCTTCAATTTTTACGTAAACCCTTACCCTTAATGAGTTTAAGCCGGATCATATCTTCTGTAGTCCAGCCAATTTGATCAAGTAACCCCTTGATTATACGAGGCCCCTTGGTATTCTTCGGGTGTATATGCAAAACCACTCTGTTGTTCCCCCGGGCCTGTTTGGATGGCGATATGCCTGTGTAGCGCCGCGGCTTGGTTCGCGCTCCCACCCATCTTTTTCGAGCGCCTTAATGATTTCTTGTACGGTCTTGTTCTTGAGTTGTCGCCATACGTTTGGCGGATACGTACTCATGCGTATACAAGGTTTTCGAGGTTTATGTCCATGTTTTGGAGTTCCTGGACAGACCCCTTGGCCCTTGGGACAGGGGCGGACCAGTGCGGCTCCGCTTCCTCTGGAACTACGATAGCAGGCGGTATGGAGTCGCCATGCTTCACACTCATTTCCAGGTATGCCTCAAGGGACTCGCGCATAGCAGGGATGATCTCCGCCTCCGTCTCGCAGTAAATGAAGATGCCCTTGATGTCGGGGCAGTGGGCATAAAACCCATCGTCCCTTCTCTCTACTCGGAAGTGGGCTCTGATTCGTAAGGGTTGCATGTCATTGAGCCTGGTATTAGAGTGACTTGCCGAGGGATGGAGTCCAGTTATCCACACGGGTTATCCACACGCGCCCCCGTTGCGCCGTAATGATACGCCATGCTTGCCAAAAAGTCAATATGCCATTTAATACTGGAGGGAAATAAATATGCAATAACGGATATTTAATCATATACCGGGCTTCTTATGGGTCTAAACAATAACAGTTGTAGAATTAAAATTCACAATCCACATCCTTGAAGGGGCGTTTGGCTTGCATCCTCGTTCTCGCGTCCGTACATTCCGTTTTCCCTCCTGCCCCCCGATTCCATGAATCCCCGTCTTTTGCGCTTCGGCGCGTTCTTCGCGAGTCTGTGCCCCCTGTCGGCCTATCCAGCGGAGTTGCAGGCATATGCCGCTAGCGGAGAGACAGGAGTGTTCGGTTCAGGCATGCGGGGCTGTTGCGGGTGTGTACGTCCCGGAACGGTATCGTCGTCACTGACTTGCTTCTCTCCTCGCATGGCATATTTTATTTCAGAGCACTACCTGCAAGGGAGTAAACGCCATGGCTGACAAGCACAAGAAGAAGCGTAAGCGTGGTCGCCCGGAGACCCGCGTACTGAAGATCGACGCAACGCCGGAGTACTTGGCGAAGCCCCTCGTTACACCTATCAAGAAACCCAAGTAACCCGAAAATGGTTGCTTTTCAACCTAATCCCCAAACGAGTGATATGAAATGACACCTTCTGGCGGAAATATTTTCTCCATTTCGCGGTTTAAGGAGCATTTTGCAATGCAAAAAAAGTCGCAAATCACCGGATTTCTGTTAACTTTGTTATTGGGACCGTTTGGTTTGTTTTATTCAAGTCCTCCGGCAGCTCTTGGCCTCATACTTTTTGCTATTGCTACATTTTTACTTACTGAACAGGCTACAGTATTGTTAGCCGCTTGGCCGGTATCAATCCTGATTGGAATTTGGACTGTAGCAAAGCGTCAAGGAGACGCGCCCTCTTTCATTATGGATCACAAAATTGATCAAAGGCAGAGCATATCAATCCATGATAATAACGTGTCGCACGTTGGCGGGCATCCGGTTGTAGTTGAAAAAACAGAAAATAATACTGACAAAGATAAGAATTTATCAGTTTCTGGCGTCAAGATACTTCGACACCCGGCTGGGCAAATTATAAAGATTGAAGGACAACGGATGGGCATTATCGATTTGGGAGCAGATTTGAGCTCATAACTTAGATCCCATATTGATAAAAACATACTTACACACGGAAAACCTTTTGAATCTGGCGGTGTTCTATCGTCAGATTTTTTGTTGGGAATTGCAGGCGCAAGTTCGACTGCTGCTTCCGCATTGGCTGCAGGAAATATTTTCTTCTCCACTGCTGCCCCTGGTGCCTTGTCCACGATGACGACATCAGCTGGTCTCACTGGCTATAACACTATGGTGCACACTGCTAGTGGATTCTCTCATCATGTCCCGTTCATTGCGGCAAGCGGCGCCATTATACCAGTGGTTGCTCCTGTCATGTTGTTCATGGTAATATCTTCAATCATGATATCGCGTCGCTTTGATCAGGTGCAAATTTCTTTGGATCACTTAGCTACTGCAGTAGGGCAATTGCTCCGCAGAGAGATAGTAGGAGACTATGGTATGCTTCTGAGTGCCATCGAACGTATTCGAGGTATTTCTGCTGAATTCGAGGAATGCGGGCGGTTTACAAATGAAATGAAAATGCGCTTGGCGCTTGTGCAAAAGGATGTCAACGTATTGCATCACAAGTATAACATCCTTTCGAGCCCTGACAACCGTATTGATTCCATTCTGGCCGCCAACTTGACAATTCCCGATCTGAATTTGTTTACCCTCTCGAGCGTTGCGGATATTCAGGTAGAGCGTCTCCGTTTTAAACTCGCTCTTCAGGATAATCCGGATGATGCTCATAGAAGTTTGGCCATGCTCGATTCCAAAATAGACCGGTATGCAGCATTGTTCGAAGAAGCTTTGAAGAGAGATTCGGTGAAAGAGTACAAAAAGGAATTGCAAGATTCTCTGGATGATATGAATTGGTGGCAAAGAAATATTTCTGGCAGAAAATTAACTAAAGAGAGCAAGGATAAAATTGCAACGCTTTACGATATTGGCGAGCGCCGCCTCGATACTATTCGACAACTCGCTCGTTGTTCGCAGGATATTAGGAAAGGACGAGGTGTCGGGCATGAGCACTCGATTGTGTATTATCGGGAAAATAATGGCAAGGGAGACTTGAAAGCATATTACACGGGTGACTGGTCCCTGCAAAAATACTCTGACCAATAGATCATTCGCAGCGCTGCGGGGTGGAGCAGGCCTCCAGGACGCGCAGGTATTTTTCCGCCGCTGCATTCCAGCCGAAGTGTTCCAGCACATGGCTTACCGTACGCCGGCGGGCCGTTTCGAGCATATCCGGTTCTCGGCGATACGCCAGAATGGCTTCGCAAAAGGCCGTCGCATCCCCGGATCGGACCAGTCGGCCGTTTCGCCCGTCCTCGACGACGTCCGCAATGCCTTCGATATTTGCGCCGACGGTGGGCAGGCCGCACAATCCCGCCTCCAGCATGACCACGCCAAACCCTTCCATATCCCCCGGAACGGCCACATTGGGCATGACGAAGAGATCGGCGGCGCGGTACATGCCTTCCAGCTCCTTGTGGGTCAGGCGCCCGAGGAGCCGCACCCGAGACGCGACGCCAGACCGATCTGCGGCGTCGAGAATGCGTTCGGCTTCCGGCCCTTCCCCGGCCAGCCAGTAATGCACGTCCTCGGGAAGCCGGGGCAGGACCTGTTCGACGAACCAGGCGAACCCTTTTCGTTTTACCTGCCGCCCCGCGCTGCACAGAAGCAGGATATTTTCGGGACGATGTCCGTCGGCGTTTTCCGGAGGGCCGAACCGCTCGAACAGCATGGCGCGGGCCGTCGTCCGGGGCCAGTCCGACCCGAAGCGCTCCGGCGAGACCCCATTGGGCACCACATGCAGCTTTGTTGCCGCCAGCCCGCGTTCGAGACAAGCTGCTCCCGTGGCGCGGCTGACGGGAAATACGGCGTCCAGCGCAGCGAATATGCGCGGCGCCAGCCACTGGTACGGGGCCGAAGGCAGGGTGGCGTCCCGTCCGTGTACGATGGCGGCCGAGGCGACCCCGTGCTTGCGAAGCGTTCCCTGCAAGAGCGGTGCGAGCGACGCCGTCACCATGGAGGAGAAGAGCACGGCGTCTATGTCGCCGCGCCGCGCCGCCGCAGTGATACGGAACAGGCTTGATCCCAGAAACAGGCCCGCCCGAACATGGGTCCAGCGCCACGAGGTGCGCAGGATGACCGGTTCGATGCGTACGCCGCATTCGAGTAATGCGCGGTACAAATCCGTTGCGACGCGCTGCATGCCCCCGATATTGGAAAGGGGGCGGTTTTTTGGGGGAAAGGAATGGGAAACGTAGAGGATGCGCAAGACGCTGCGGGATAGGCCTCAGAGCGCCCGAATGGCCTGACTGGGCGGCGCCTCGAATACATTGTCGGGGTAGCCGTCGCCTGCGTAGCCGTCCCCGGCCCAGGCGGCTTCCGGATACAGCGCTTCGTCGTAATAGCGCATCATGCGGGCCATAACTGCGTTCCAGTCGTACGCGCTCGCTCGCTTCCGGGCCGCGGCGCCCATGCGGCGTCGTTCGGGTTCGCGCAGGATCAGGCGGCGCACGGCTTGCGCAAAGGCCCGGACGTCTCCGGGAGGAATCAGCAGGCCGGTTTCGCCATGCTCCACGAGGGTGCGGCTTCCCGTGGCGTCGGCGCACACCGCAGGGAGCCCGGAAGCCATGGCTTCAAGGGTAACGTTGCCGAACGTTTCCGTATCGCTGGGAAACAGAAACACATCCGAGGAAGCGTAGGCGCGGCCCAGTTGTCCGTTTTCCAGCCGCCCGGTGAAAATGGTGCGGGGAAGCTGACGACGCAGATCGTCCAGCACAGGGCCGTCTCCCACGATCATGCTTCGGTGCCGGACGCCCTGTTCCTCAAGGTTGCGCACGACCTCTGCAAAGATGTGTACGCCCTTTTCCCGAACGACGCGTCCGATAAAACTGACGATCGGCGCGTCGTCCTGCACGCCTATCGAACGCCGCCATGCCTCGTCGTAGTGCGCCGGATTGAAGCGATGCGTATCGACGCCGCGCGTCCAGAGGCGTATTCCCTTTTCGATGCCGCGGGAACGCAGCGCCTCGGCCATGGATTCCGACGGCACGTACACATGCCGACACCGGTCGTAAAAGCGCCGGAGGTATTGCCATGACCGGGCTTCCAGCCTCCCGAAACCGTAATATCTGAGGTACGAAGAGAAATGCGTGTGATAGGAAGCCACCGCCGGGACGCCTGCTCTTTCCGCAAAGCGCAGCGCCTGATAGCCCAACAAGTCGGGCGTGGCGATGTGAAACAGATGGGGCCGGAATGTCTTGAGCAGGGACCGGGCGTTCGGCGTGAGGCCCAGCGAAAGGCGATACTCGGAGCGTTGCGGCACCGGGATCGACGGAACGGGAGCGAGGATGCCGGCATGCTCCACAGGAGGGTTCGCAATGGTCGGCGCAAAAATCAGCGCTTCCGTATCGCGGGATTCAAGATAGGACACCAGCCGGTTCAGCGTGAGCGATACGCCGTCGGCGATGTGGTTGTATGCGCCGGTGAAAAGCGCTACCCGTCGCCGGGTGGCAGAAGCCGGGCGGATGCGTCTCCGGGGTATCGTATGCGTTTCGTATTGCATGGAGCCTGTGTGCGCAGAACGCAGCGCGGTCGGGGCTTTGCGCCCTGAATGCCATTAAGCCGCAGGATATCCTCAAAAAGTAACGCGCCTATGCGAGTTGCTCCTGTAAGAACGGCGCTAAAAATTGTCCGGTATGGCTGTCCGGCATGGCGGCCAGCGCTTCGGGGGCGCCTTCGGCCACCACGAATCCGCCGCGGCGTCCGCCTTCCGGCCCCATGTCGATTACCCAATCCGCACACTTGATTACATCCATATTGTGTTCGATGAGGATCACGGAATGGCCTTCCTCGACCAGCGCGTTCAGGGCGGCGAGGAGTTTTCGGATGTCGTCGAAATGCAGTCCCGTGGTGGGTTCGTCCAGCATGTACAAGACGCGGTCCCGGGAGGGTTTCCCAAGGAAGGAAGCCAGTTTCAGCCGCTGCGATTCGCCGCCCGAAAGCGTGTTGGAAGGCTGGCCGAGGGTCAAGTATCCCAGACCGATATCCTGCAGCACCTGAAGTTTGCTCCGGATGGGAGCATGGTCCGCAAAGAATTCGCTCGCCTCGTCGATGGTCATCCGGAGAATCTCGTCCACCTGTTTTCCCCGATACCGGATTTCGAGGGTTTCCTTTTTGTATCGGCTCCCCCGGCATGCCTGGCATTCCAGATACAAATCCGCAAGGAATTGCATTTCGACCTTCACGATGCCTTCGCCCTGGCAGGTTTCGCACCGTCCGCCGGGCACGTTGAACGAAAAATACCCGGGTTTCAAACCCTGGATGCGGGCCTGGCGCGTTCCGGCCAGCGCTTCCCGCACATGATTGAAAATTTTCGTGTAGGTGGCGGGGTTGGAGCGGGGGGATTTTCCGACAGGGCGCTGATCCACCATTTCGATGCGGTCCACGAGTTGATGTCCGCGAATCAGGTCGTGCGCGCCCACGCTGCCTTCGACCCGGTAGCCTTTCAGGCGCATCAGGCCATTGTACAGCGTCTGGTGCACCAGCGTCGATTTGCCGGAGCCGCTGACGCCGGTCACGCAAACGATCGCATTCAGGGGAAACCGCACGTCCAGGCGCTTCAGGTTGTGCTGCCGGGCATGCTCGACGTACAAGGCATGGTCGTCCCGGACCGGGCGCCGCGTTGCGGGCACGGGAATCTGTTTCCGTCCGCTCAGGTAGGCTCCGGTCAGGGAGCGCTCGTCCCGCAGCAGTTCGTCGTAACTGCCCTGAAACACGACTTCGCCGCCGCGCCGCCCCGCGCCGGGGCCAAGGTCCACAACCTGATCCGCCCGCTCCATCATGGCCGCCTCGTGCTCCACGACCAGCACGGTATTTCCGATGTCGCGCAGATTTTCGAGGATGCGTATCAGCCGATCATTGTCCCGGGGATGCAGCCCGACGGAAGGCTCGTCGAGCACGTAAAGCGAACCGACCAGCGACGACCCGAGCGAGGTCGAAAGGTGGATGCGCTGGCTTTCGCCGCCTGAAAGCGTTTGCGAGAGGCGGTCCAGCGAGAGATAATCGAGGCCTACATCGACCAGGTACGTTAGCCGCTTGCGAATTTCCTCCAGTATGCGTCCGGCGATCTGTTCCTCGTGGTCGGAGAGGGTCAGGTTCCTGAAGAAGTCGCGGGCGTCTTTCGTCGTCAGTTCGCAGACCTCGCCGATATGCAGCCCCCCGACGCGCACGTACTGCGCTTCCTTCCGTACGCGGTAGCCCTCGCATTCCGGACAGGGCATGTAGCCCCGAAACCGGGCATGGAATATCCGGTAGTGCATCTTGTACTTCTTGCTTTCGAGGAAGGCGAAAAAGCCCCGGACGCCGATATATTCTCCTTCTCCGTTCCAGACCAGATCGCGCACTTCCTCCGGCAATTCCCGCCAGGGCCTGTCGATGTCGATGCGGCGCTCGGCGGCGATCCGGACCAGGTCCCGCAAATGCGCGCTCCATCGTTCCGTGCGGAAGGGCGCGATGGCGCCTTGCCGGATCGAGAGGTTCGGATCCGGGATGACGAGGTTTTCGTCCACGCCCGTGATCCGACCGAATCCCTGGCACCCGGGACAGGCGCCCAGCGGACTGTTGAACGAGAACAACAAGGGCGACGGTTCTTCGAAACGGATCCCGTCGCGCTCGAAAAATTCGCTGAAACGCAGTGTTTCTCCCCCCCGGATATGCACGACGCAATGTCCGCTGCTTTCCCGGAAAGCCTGCTCCGCCGAATCCGAGATGCGCGACAGGTTGTCTTCGTCGTCGCGCCGCACCGCCAGCCGATCCACCAGCGCAAGCAGGCGCTCCCGAGGATGCCGGGCGGCTTTTTCAGAGGGTTCCTCGTTCAGATCCAGGATGCGTTCGGTCCCGTCGCGCTGGTTTTCGGAAGGCAGGAGCAATATCCGGAAAAATCCTCGCTGCCGCAGCGTATTCAGCTCTTGCTCGAGGGGCGTTTCCCCGTGATCGGGGACGGGAAAGCACACGTAGAACCGCGTACCGTCTTCCTCGGTCGCATGCAGTTGCTCGGCTACGGATCGAGGCGTGTCCCGCGTGACTTCCTCGCCGCTCGCAGGCGAGATCGTGCGGCCGATCCTGGCGAAAAGGAGCCGCAGATGATCGTAGATTTCTGTTTGCGTGGCGACCGTCGAGCGGGGGTTTTTCGTCGATGTTTTCTGCTCGATGGCGATTGCAGGGGCCAGGCCGGTGATCAGATCGACGTCCGGCTTGTCCATGCGCTCCAGGAACTGCCGGGCGTAAGCACTCAGGCTTTCGACATAGCGTCGTTGCCCCTCGGCGTAGATGGTGTCGAAAGCCAGCGACGATTTTCCCGACCCGGACAGTCCGGTGAACACGATGATTTTATTGCGCGGCAGCGCCAGGTCGACGCCTTTCAGGTTGTGTTGCCGGGCGCCGCGAAGTACGATGGGGCGCCGGGAAGAACGGAGGGGCGCGGACGTGGCTTTTGCAGGGATCGGGGAGGTAGTCGCCATGCGTACGGATGCAGGCTGCGCGCGCGTTTGGGGATTGCGAAGCGATGAACAGGAAAAAATCACAAACCCCGTCTAACGCATTCGGCGCGGACAGGATGCAGGCAACGCGCAGGAAAGGCGTGCGAAGGCGGGTTTCAGACCTCATACCCGAGATTGGGCCGCAACAGCCGTTCGGCTTCTGCAACCGGCAGTCCCTTGCGGCGGGCGTAATCCTCGACCTGATCCTTGCCGATCAATCCTGCGTCGAAGTAGCGCGCCTTCGGGTGCGAAAAATACCACCCGCTCACCGAGGCTCCCGGCGACATGGCCCAGGACTCCGTGAGTTCCACGCCGATGCGCCGCCGGGCGTCAAGCAATTCCCAGAGTTTCTGTTTTTCGCTGTGCTCCGGGCAAGCCGGATAGCCCGGAGCCGGACGAATGCCCCGGTAGGCTTCTGCGATCAGGTCGTCGTTGTCCAGCGATTCTTTCGGCGCATAGCCCCAGAATTCGCGGCGCACCCGAAGGTGCAGGTGCTCGGCGAATGCTTCGGCCAGCCGGTCCGCCAGCGCCTGCAGCATGATCGCGCTGTAATCGTCGCCTGCTTGCCTGAAGGCGGCTGTTCGTTCCGCCGCCCCCAGCCCCGCCGTGACGGCGAACGCCCCGATCCAGTCGTTGACGCCTTGCCCGACAGGCGCCACATAATCCGATAATGCGCGGTGCGGCCTGCCTTCGGGCAACGCCCGTTGCTGACGGAGCGTCGAAAGGCGCATCCGTTCGCTCTGTCGCTGCTCGTCGGTAAATACAATGATGTCGTCGTCCCGGGTCGCCGCCGCCGGGAAAAGGCCGCACGCGCCGCGCGCAAGGAGCCATTCTTCTTGTACGATGCGGTCCAGCATGCCCCGCCCGTCGTCGTAGAGTTCGCGCGCCGCCTCGCCGCGCGCCGGGTCCTGCAGGATAGCCGGGAACAGGCCGTTTATTTCCCAGGCGGAGAAAAAGGGCCGCCAGTCGATATATTCGACGAGTTCTTCCAGCGGTTGCCGCTCGATCGTATGTACGCCGGGCCGGCCTGGTCTCGGCGGCGAGTAGGCGTTCCAGGCTCCGTCGAAGCGGTTTGCGCGGGCGGCTTCGAGGGTCAGGCTCGGCAGCAGGCGTTTCGATCGGGCGCGCCGTTTTCGCCGGTCGGCGTGCTCGCGGTCCACCGAGCGGACGTAGTCGCTGCGGAGCGTCCCGGTCAGTTCCTTCATTACCCCCACGGCGCGGGAAGCATCTTTGACGTACACGACGGGCCCGCCGTACGTCGGGTCGATCTTGACCGAGGTATGTATCGGCGAGGTGGTTGCGCCGCCGATCAACAGGGGTATATCGAAGCCCTGTTTTTCCATTTCGCTGGCGACATGCACCATTTCGTCGAGCGAAGGCGTAATCAACCCGGACAGCCCGATCATGTCCGCCTCCTGTTCGCGGGCCGTGTCGAGAATGCGCTGGCAAGGGGTCATTACGCCGAGGTCCTCGACCGCAAAACCATTGCATTGCAGCACGACGCGGACGATGTTCTTGCCGATGTCGTGCACGTCGCCCTTGACCGTGGCCATCACCACCTTGCCGCGTCCGCGCGCAAGCGAAGCGGATTCGTTCCCCTGCATGAACGGCACGAGATATTCTACGGCCTGCTTCATCACGCGCGCCGATTTTACGACCTGCGGGAGAAACATCTTGCCGTCGCCGAACAGGTCGCCCACGCGGTTCATGCCGTTCATCAGGGGGCCTTCGATGACATGCAAAGGCCGTTCCGCCGCCTGTCTCGCTTCCTCGACGTCGCTCAGGATATGCTCGTCGAGGCCATGGACCAGCGCATGCTCCAGCCGGGCCTCGACGGGCAAGGCGCGCCAGGCGTCCGCCTCGGTGCGTTTCGTTTCGGGGGTTTCGCTTACGTTTTGCGCTATGGCGAGCAATCGTTCGGTTGCGTCGGGACGCCGGTTCAGGATCGCGTCCTCGACCGTTTCGCGGAGCGCGTCCGGAATGTCGTCGTACGCGATCAGGGCGCCCGCATTCACGATCGCCATATCCAGTCCGGCGCGGGCCGCATGGTACAGGAATACGGCGTGCATGGCTTGCCGCACCGGCCCATTCCCCCGAAAAGAGAAGGAAACGTTGCTTACGCCGCCGCTCACCAGCGCGCCGGGGCAGGCCGCCTTGATAAGCGGGATGGCGTCGATGAACGAGCGGGCGTATCCGTCGTGCTCTTCAATGCCGGTGGCTATGGCCAGAATATTGGGATCGAAAACAATGTCTTCGGGCGCGAAATCGAGCCTGTCTACAAGCAGGGCGTAACTGCGCGCGCATATTTCCACCCGGCGTTCGACGGTCGTGGCCTGTCCTTCTTCGTCGAACGCCATGACGACCACGGCGTGCCCCAGATCGCGGATCGTCCGGGCCTGCCGGAGAAACGTTTCTTCCCCTTCCTTCAAGCTGATCGAGTTGGCGACGCCCTTGCCTTGCAGACATTCGAGACCGGCCTGCAGCACCTCGAAGCGCGAGGAATCCACCATCACCGGTACGCGGCTTATTGCGGGTTCGGAGGCCAGCAGGTTCAGGAATCGTTGCATGACCGCCTTGCTGTCGAGCATGCCCTCGTCCATGTTGACGTCAATGACGTTGGCGCCGCCCGCCACCTGTTCGCCCGCGATTTTCAGCGCGGCGGGGAAATCTTCGTTCCGAATATGCCGCAGGAAAACCCTGGAGCCGGCCACGTTGGTGCGTTCGCCGATGTGCAGCAAGCCGGTGGTTTCCGTTCTGGAAAGCGCTTCGAGTCCCGACAACCGCATGCGGCGCTTCGTTTTCGGCGTCTTGCGCGGCGGGACCGACGCGACCGCCTCCCGCATCGCTTCGATATGCGCCGGCGTCATGCCGCAACAGCCGCCGAGGATGTTCACCACATGGTCTTCGGCGATCCCTTTCAGGATGGCTGCCGTGGCTTCCGGCGCCTCCTCGTATGCGCCGAATTCGTTCGGCAGGCCGGCGTTCGGGTGCAAGCTGATCGGGGTATCGGCGATATGGGATAATTCCCGGATGTGGCGGTCGAGGTCGCCGGCCCCGAGCGCGCAGTTGAGGCCCACGGCCAACGGATGCGCGTGGCGAATGGAAATGAAAAACGCCTCCAGCGTTTGTCCCGACAGCGTACGGCCTGATCGGTCGGTGACGGTGCCCGATACGATCGTCGGAAGCGTTGCGCCCGTATCCCGTTCGAGCCGGGTGATTGCGTACAAGGCCGCTTTCGCATTCAACGTGTCGAAAATCGTTTCCAGCAGCAACAGATCGGCGCCGCCCTCGTGCAGGCCGCGCGCCGCCTCGTAGTACGCGCCGCTCAGTTCTGCGAACGTGATTGCCCGATAGCCGGGGTCTTCGACCTTCGGCGACATGGACAGGGTGCGGCTGGTGGGTCCCATGCTGCCCGCCACCAGTTTGCACTCGCCGGTTTTGCGGGCCCACCGGTCGGCGGTTTCCCGCGCCAGCGCCGCCGCGCTCCGGTTCATTTCGAAGACAAGATGCTCCAGGCCGTAGTCGGCCTGGGACGGCCCGTTCGCCGTGAAGCTGTTCGTGGTCAGGACGTCTGCGCCCGCCGCCAGATATTGTTCGTGGATATTGGCGACGAGGTGCGGCTGCGTCAGGCACAAGAGGTCGATGTTGCCCCTGAGGTCCCGTTCCGCGTTCCTGAATCGTTCCCCGCGAAAGGCTTCTTCGTCCAGTCCGAGGGCCTGCGTCATCGTGCCGAACGCCCCATCCATCAGCACGATGCGCCCGCCCATCGTCTGGCGCAGCCAGTCCAGGCGCTTCGTTCGGCTGTTCATGTTTTCAGCGTCCGGACAATTTCTGTCGCCAGCCGATGCTGGTTCAACGTATACAAATGTATGTGCTCCACGCCTTCCGACCTGAGTCGCAGGGCTTGCGTACAGACGACGTCCCGGGCGATCTCGAAGACTTCCTCGTTGCTTTTTCCCTCGAACCCGGCCCGCAACGCATTCGGCACGACCGTTCCGCACTTGTCGGCGAATCCGAATACCCGGGAAGGATTATGGATGGGCATGACGCCGGGCCAGACAGGCGCCGCGACGCCCCGGCGGGCGCATTCGTCCCGAAACGACAGGAAGGCGTCCGTATCGAAGAAAAGTTGCGAGATCGCGAAATCGGCGCCGGCCGCCACCTTGCGTTCCAGCACCGCGAACCGGTCGTCGGGACTGTGGTCTTCGGGGTGCCCTTCCGGATAGCAGCCGACGCCTATTTCGAACTCCGGAGCGACGTCTCTGAGCCCTGCGATCAACTCCCAGGAGGATGCATAGTGCGCTTCGCTCGGCGCATAGCCGTCCGGCTTGTCGCCTCGCAGAGCGATGCAGCGGCGGACGCCAATCTCGGCGTAGGCGCGCGCCAGGCGAGCGATCCGGTCGCGCGTACGGCCCACGCTCGACATGTGAGGGCAGCACGCGGCGCGATACTTCGTCCGCAATGCGCGCACCAGTTCCAGCGTGCCGTGCTGCGCCGATCCCGCCGCCCCGCAGGATACGCTTACGAAGCGCGGCTCCAGCGCAAGCAGCGCAGGGAGGTTCGCTTCGAGTCGTTCTTCGGCAAGCGCTGAGCGCGGCGGAAAGAATTCCAGGGAGAAGGTCATGCTATGGGAAAATTGGATGGCCTGGCTCGGCGGATCGGGCGGATTCCGAACCGGTCGGCGCTGTCGGAATGCGCCGGAGGCGGGCCTTCGAACGGTTATTCAGCGGGATCCCAACGGCGTCGATTCGTTCAGAGTGTCCTCTGATAAGGCGGGAAGCGGGGGAGGTGCGTATGCAGGGCGGCGCAGCGCTTTTTGCAATGGCTTCGGGCAATGGCGCGCGTTTGGCCTGCAAGAGACACTCTAACGCCGAGGCTCCGTCATGTTCCCTGTGCGGGCAACCATCAGGCGGGCATGCTTGCGAAAAATATAATTCGTCAAAAAAGACGATATAATGAACATAAACGCCTTTTAATCGTCATTTTTTGCGATTAGAAGAAATAAAAAATTATTCGCAAATAAAGACGAATTATCGTATATTATGCCCATCTCATCGCCATAAAATGCGAATTATGTCTTTGGAAAATCAAAATACCGACGAATATCTGCTTGCCGAGCTCGGCAAGCGTTTCGCCCGCGAGCGCCTCGATATGGGCGTTACCCAGGCCGACCTTGCTTTCGAGGCGGGAATATCCAAGCGTACGCTGGAGCGCATCGAGGCGGGCAAGGCGGTCCAGTTCACCAGCGTTATCCGCGCGCTCAGGGCATTGCGTCTTGTTCCGAACCTTGATGCGCTGGTTCCGAAAACCGGTCAACGCCCCATGGACGTCCTGAGGAGCAGGCAAGGCAAGCAGCGCCGGCGCGCGCCGTCTTCCAAACCCAATGTCGTGCGGGAACCGCCTGGAGCATGGCGTTGGGGAGATGAACAATGACGTACGCCGAAGTCAAACTTTGGGGAAGCACGGTCGCCGCCGTCACGCTCGCGGACGGCCAGGAAGTCGCCGATTTCGAATTCGCCCCGACATTTCTTGAAAGCGGCATAGAGCCGGCGCCGCTCGCCATGCCCTTGTCCGGCAGGGTGTACCGGTTTCCTGCGCTTGCCCGCGAATCGTTTTACGGTCTTCCCGGCATGTTGGCGGATGCGCTGCCGGATCGTTTCGGTCACGCCGTGATCGACGCCTGGCTGGCGAAGCAGGGGAGGCCGCCGGATTCGCTCAATGCCGTCGAGCGGCTGTGTTACACGGGGTCTCGCGGGATGGGCGCGATGGAGTTTGCGCCCGCGACGGGGCCCCGGGCAGGTCCGGGGCAGCGTCTTCAGGTGGATCGGCTGGCGGCGCTGGCTTCCGACATCCTGCAACGACGCGAAGCATTGCATTTGTCCTTTGGCGAGCAAGACGACGAAGCGCCGCTTCAGGAAATCCTGCGGGTGGGCACGTCCGCAGGCGGCGCCCGCGCAAAGGCCGTGATCGCCTGGAACCCGCATACCAGGGAGGTTCGCTCGGGACAGATAGCGGCTGGCGACGGGTTCGAATACTGGCTGCTCAAGTTTGACGGCGTCGGCGGAGAACAGGACGGAGGGTGGGCGGCTCCGAGGGGATACGGCGCCGTCGAATACGCCTATTACCTTATGGCGCGGGACGCCGGGATCGAAATAGCCGATAGCCGCCTGTTCGAAGAAGGCGGGCGGCGGCATTTCATGACCCGCCGCTTTGATCGGCTGCCTGATGGGGCCAAGTTGCACATGCAGTCGCTGGGCGCGCTGGCGCACCTTGATTTCAACGAGGCGGGCGCCCATTCTTACGAACAGGCGCTCATGGTCATTCGCAGGCTGGGGCTTTCGATGAACGCGGTAGAGGAACAGTTTCGCCGCATGGCTTTCAATGTCTTCGCCCGCAACCAGGACGATCACGTGAAAAACATTGCTTTTCTTATGGACAGGACCGGAGCGTGGTCGTTGGCGCCTGCCTTCGACCTGACCTACGCCTGCAATCCGGAGGGCAAGTGGACCGCTGTCCACCAGATGACGCTGAACGGAAAACAGGAAAAGTTCGGGATGGAAGATTTCCGGGCCTGCGCCCGGGCCGCCGCCATGAAACGGGGGCGAGCGGAAGCTATTTGCGCCGAGGTCCGCGAGGTCGTGTCGCGCTGGCCGGACTACGCGGAAGCGGCGCGCGTCGCCGCCGTGCAACGAGACGCCATACGAGCGCGTATTGAAGATGCTGCTATCCTGTAATCGGCGTTATGGGATACTCTGATCAAAACCACTTCGCGATATTACACAATATCAAGACTTAAAGTATTACATCAATCATGGAGTTTCTCAATCCGTTCATGCTTTTCGCGCTGGGCGCGGCGGCGATCCCGGTGATTGTGCACCTGTTCCATTTCCGTCGTCCGCGGAAGGTGGATTTCAGTTCGCTCACCTTTGTTCGGGAATTGCAAAAGACCACGATGCAGCGGGTGCGCTTGCGGCAGTGGCTGCTGCTTGCGCTGCGCCTGCTCGCCATCGTGTGCCTGGCGCTCGCCTTTGCGCGCCCGTCGCTTACGGGCGAGGCGGCCGGGGCCCTTGGAGGCGCGGCGAGGTCTTCCGCTGTGTTCGTCGTAGATAATTCGCTTTCCATGACGCTCCGGGATGCGGAGGGGGAATATCTTCGGCAGGCCAGGGAGATCGTGTCCGGGTTGCTGCGGGAATTCGAGGAGCGCGACGAGATTTTTCTGCGGACGACCGGCGGGGATCCGGCGCCTGCCGGACCGCTTTCGCCCGCCGCGGCCCTTGATGCGGTCGAGGAGATTCGGGCCTCTGCCGGAAGCGTATCGACGCTGGAGGCCGTTCGTTCCGCGACGGAAGCGTTGCAGGAAGCCGCGCATCCGAACCGGGAAGCATATTTCGTGACCGACATGCAGGCGTCGGCGCTGGCGGATACCGTGCGCGCGGCGCCCGCGGAGGGTTTGCGGGCCTATTTGCTGCCGGTCGGGGGGCGGACGCAGGCCAATGTCGCCGTGGTCGATGTGCGTATCGATAGCCGGATCGTCGAGACGGGCCAGCCGGTGCGTTTGTCGGCTACGCTGGTGAATTATTCGGACGAACCTGTCGAAGGGTATGCGGCGAGCGTGTTTCTGGAGGGGCGGCGCCTGGCGCAGGCTACGGCGGATTTGCCGCCCCGCGAACCGACCGATGTGTCCTTTGCCGTTACGGCGCCCGAAGCCGGGTGGCTCGCCGGCATGGTTGAAATCCCGGAGGATGCGTATCCCGCCGACGACCGCCGCTATTTTACGCTGCATGCGCCCGAGCGGCGGCGAATTTTGATTGTGCGGGGCGCCGGCGAGGACACCCGTTTTCTGGAACTGGCGCTGTCGCCGGAACTGGCGCGCGACCGCGTGGCCTTCGACGTAACCGTTATTCCCGAAACAAGCCTGATGGCAACCGGGCCGGACCGGTACGATGCGGTGGTGATGGCGGGCGTTCGGACCCTTTCCAGCGGAGAAGCAGAGGCGCTGGCGCGATACGTGGCGGGCGGCGGCGGGTTGCTGCTTGGCCCGTCGGCGGCGGGGCAGGAAGGGGAACATGCGTACAATGCCTTGCTGGAGGCGATCGGGGGCGGTCGCATAGCCGGGTTCAACGGATCGCCGGATGCGCAAACCCGCATCGCTTCGTTCGACCGCGTGGAGCTGGAGCACCCGCTTTTCGAGGGCGTTTTTCATGTCGGGCCGGAAGAGGACGCGCCGAATGTGGAGCGTCCGGAAATATGGTTCGCCGCCCGCTACGAGCCGCAAGGCGCCGGGGAGCAGTCCGTCATTCGTCTTTCCAACGGCGATCCGTTCCTGCAGGAAATCCGGCATGGGCGGGGCGTGGCGCTGCTGCTTGCCGTGGCGCCCGACGCGCGCTGGAGCGAACTGCCCGTACGGGGTTTGTTCGTCCCGCTCATGTATCGCTCCCTGTACTATTTGTCGGCCTGGGAATCCATTGCGGGCGAGCAGTTTCCTGCGGGTCGTTCCGCCGAGCTCCGCATTCCCCGGCTTCCCGACGAGGCCCTGTTTCGACTTGCGGGGCCCGACGGGACGGAGTACGCGCCCGAACAGCGCGACTTGTTCGACGCTGCCTTGCTGACGCTGGATCGGGAAGCAGTCGAGCGTCCCGGCGTCTACGACGTGTATGCGGGCGACGACATTGCGCGCCGCATTGCGTTCAATGCAGACGAGCGGGAATCGGACCTGCTCGCGATGGAAACAGAGGAGGCCCGGCGGCGGATGGCCGAGGTGGTCGGCGGGCCGGTGGAAATCATAGCGGCGGGGGGGCGTTCCGCCGGGGAGGTCGTGGCGACGGTGGCGGAACAGCGTACGGGGCGCGAACTGTGGAAAGCGTTCCTGCTCCTGTCGCTGCTGTTCCTGACGGCGGAAATGGCGGTGGCGAAGGGATGGCGCCCCGCGGCGAAAAGGGGCGCGCCCCTGTTTGCCCGCGCAGGATCATAGCGCGCCGCCGTATTCTCTGGTCGGGTCCCGGTACACGGAATGATTGTGCCCCGCGTCGTCTCCGAGGTTGCCCTGCGTGGAGAATTCGATCAAAAGACGCGGCCCCTGAATGCGATAATACACGCTGCCGCCGCCATCGGTGGGGCCATGCCACGCGAACCGGGTTTCGGGCAGGTCGGCGGCGATTTCCGCGCGGCGCGTTTCGGCGGCGGCTTCGGGCAGCACGCCGACCCACAGGTCGATCAGTTCCATGAGCATCTCCTGCTGCGCGGGCGACCACGCTGTCGCAAGGGCGCCTTCCATGGGCGGAACCACCCCGTCTTGTCCGGCTCCGGCGTACACTTCTTTCGGGCGGTTGTTTGTCCGGGCCGCCTCTTGTTGCGTTTCGTTCAGCGATTGCGCCAGCGCCAGACCGCCTTCCAGTTCTGCTTGCAGCGGCGCGAAGGTCTTGCCTCCGTCCTCGTACGTCGCCGGCTCCACGCCGAGGAACGTGGGGGTCAAAAACATGCGCCCTTCGGCGAGCGTTACGTTTACGGCAAGGTGATGGCCGCCGAATTGCCACGCCCAGGTTTCTGTTTCGGAGGGCGCGCCGAACACGGCGAACCAGTAATTGTCCTCTGTCCAGCCGAATCGGGTTGCACGCGGGGACGATTGCGCCAGTATCTCGTCCGCCCGCACGATCTGGCGCACTTTCTCGAAGCCCTCCTTGCTCAGGGACGTTTCCAGCACGGCGAACACCGAGGCCAGTTGCTCTTCGTTCAGGTCGCCCATGCGGACGCCGTTTCGCTCGAAATCAAGGATATTCGGGGGCAGGTTCGACCAGTTGCGGCGTTTTTCGTCCTTCAGGTCGTATTGCACTTGCTCCAGCAGGGTCTCGTCGAGCGTATCGTACAGCGCCTCGACAGCGGCCGCCGTTTCCGCGATCTTCTCGTCGTCTGGCGCAGCGCTTGGTGGTTGCGCCGCCCCTGTGGGCGGGATGGGGTTGCGCGCAGCCTGGCCTGACATTGCGCCGTACGCTGCGACAGAGACAATCAGGATCAGAAAAACGAGGGCGAGGATGCGAGGAGGTTTGCGGAGCATGGGAGGGAAGCGATTTGTTTGCGGCGCCTCGGGATACCCCGATTATATCCCGTTAGGGGCGTTTTATTCCCTTGCGGAGCGCGTTTTTGTCAGTCTATCCTCCCGTTCCTGTAGCGCAGTTTCGGGCCGCCGCGTTTTTCGGCCTTTCTCAAACCCGGGACCTTTCGACAGGGCGCATCCTCCTGCGGGGAAGGGGTTTCCGTCGCCCCAAACAGCCTTACGCTTACGGTGTTGTTTTACAGCTTCGGCATTCCCTGGTCCACAAAAACGATTCGGCGAAGCCCGCAACCCTCCTCTCCGGCCTGCGTATATCGACTATGCTCCGTTTTTCGCACAGGAAAACATACCCGTTCGCTGAAACATTCCCGGCTCCGCCCCCTCTTTGCACGAACACAAACTTTCTGCTGCTGAAACCGCAGTGCTCGTAGGCGTCGTAACGCCCGACGCTTCTCGATGGGACGTCAACGATTCGCTCGATGAACTGACCGAGCTGGCTTCCGCCGCCGGCGCCGTCGTAACCGATCGGATGACGCAGTCTCTCTCAAGGGTCAATCCGACTACCTATATCGGGGCGGGCAAGGTTGCCGAATTGAAGAGCCTGATCGGGGAGCGGGGCAGCGATCTCGTCATTTTCGACGATGACTTGTCCCCGGTGCAAGTCCGCAACCTCGAAAAAGCCCTCGATTGCAAACTGCTCGACCGATCAGGGCTGATTCTGGATATTTTCGCTACGCGGGCCCGTTCGGCGGCGGCGCAGACGCAGGTCGAGCTCGCGCAACTCAATTACCTCCGGACGCGCCTTACGCGGCACTGGACTCACCTTTCCCGTCAAAAGGGCGGCATCGGAACGAAAGGCCCGGGGGAGACGCAGATCGAAACGGACCGGCGGCTTATCGGGGACCGGATTGCGGTGCTCAAGGAGCGGCTGAAAAAGATTGACCGGCAACGCACCGCACAGCGCAAGGGCCGCGCAGGGTTTACCCGCGTTGCGCTGGTCGGATACACGAATGCGGGCAAATCCACCTTGATGAACGTACTCGCCGACGCCGATGTGTTCGCCGAGGACCGCCTTTTCGCTACGCTCGACGCCACGACGCGGCATGTTCCGCTGGGCGGCGGCAGGCAGATGCTGTTTGCGGATACGGTCGGATTCATTCGCAAACTGCCTCATAACCTGATCGAAAGTTTCAAGAGTACGCTTGACGAAGTTCGCGAAAGCGATGTGCTGGTGCATGTAATTGATGTGACGCATCCCCGGTACGAGGATCATATCGAGGTGGTCCGCGCGACATTGGGCGAACTGGGCGCGGCGGACAAACCGCTTCTGCCTGCGTTCAACAAGGTGGATCGGCTGGAAGACGCGGAATTGCTTAATGCGCTCCGGGGGCGTTTTCCCGAGGCGGCTTTCGTGTCGGCGTTGCGCGGGATCGGCCTTGCCCATTTCAAGGAGCGCCTGCTGGAGGTCGTGGAGCGCGATTTCGTGGAGCGCACGGCGTACGTTCCCGTGGCGGAGTCGCAAACGATCGCGCGCATTCACCGGGAGGCGGAGGTGATGTCCGAGGAATATCTCTACGCCCGAAACGGGGAGCCGACGGACGAGGATCCGATTCCCGTAGCCCGGCTGCGTTTCCGGTGTCCCCGGGAATTCGACCTGAATATTCGCCCCGTTCTGAAACGGTTCGCCGGGTTAGGGCCTGATAACACTATGCAGCAATGCTCTGTTCCGTCAGGCACGGCGTCAATCAAGGCGCGAGGAGTGAAGTTTGGTGGTTCCAAATGAGCGACGAGCAACGAAGAGTAACGCCGTGACCGGCGGAACCCGAAGGGCGGGGCCTCTTTTCCCGCCATGCGGCGTTGCCGCTCGCTTATGTGGCCAGGCCACACTGCGCTCGCGGCGCCTGGCCTGGCGGGAAAACAGGCCCCGCAGAGCGCCGCTGCATAGTGTTAACAGGCCCTGAAGGATCTGCGCCCAGGAGTGATACGGTTCCGCGTTGCAGTTCCGGGTTTTTTTCCGTATCCATTATGTATATGTATTGTGCGTATATGTATTGCGCGGCCCGGAATCGTTCATCAAAAGACTTACGTTATGCATATGCTCAAACGTATTACAGGCGCTTATCTCCTTCTGGTGGCCGTTGCGGTCGCCGTGCATACGGTCGTCGAGCCGCTTTATTACGCTTCCACCGAGGCGAGCCCGTACAGTCCGTTCTGGAGTATTCTCAATCCGTGTATGGCGCTGGCCATCGCGCTATCTATCGCGTTCGGGCATTTCCGTCTGCAGCGCGTGGATCGGGAAGGAGCCGATGCGCCGGTGACGCGCGGCTATCTTTGCGCGAACGTGCTGTATTTCGGGACGCTCTTTATTGGCGTCCTGTTCTTCTGGAACTGGTTCAATCTTCATAGCCCCGAATTCACGGTGATCGGGCCGGACGCGGTTTCGCTCACATGGATCGTCATCGACGCTGCGTTGCCGCTGCTTCTGGGCGCGGCGGGCGTACAAATGCTGGGGTGGGGGTGCTGCGGGAAGGAAGCGTAGGGGAAAACACAGGGGCGGATTGCGCATCTTCTCGCGAAGCGCCTGCGGCAGATGACGGCTCCCGCCTTTTGCAACCGGCTTCGGGTCTGTCCCGCCTTTTGTTGGCGCAGGGGGCCCCTCGCCCGTCTGGCTCCAAGGGCAGGCGATCATTCGGGAGCAAGCACGGCAAGTTCCGCCATGAAACGCGCTATTACGCGCTCGTTGGCGTGGAAGGGGCTCAGGCCCTGCATCCGCCGCGCGATGGTTATGGCGCGTTGTCGCGTCAGGGCGCCGGCGGCGACCATATCCTCAATCGGGCCAATGCCGTATTGCGCCGCGACGCCGCGCCGTACGCATAGGCGTCGAAGTGCGCCATCGTTCGTGACGCATGTCCAGTTTTTGTCGATGCATGCGAGCAGGCAGAGGTGTGCATTGAAGGACACATGCGTACTGGTTTCCGCAGCCTGCATCAGCCAGGTCGTCTCGGTCGCGACAATATCGACGCCAAGTTGCTCGCATTGTCCCGGGGTCATATCCCCCGTTTCGTGGAATACGGGTTCGAGCACGAGCACCTTGCCTATGTGGCGCTTTATGAGTTCAAGGACGCCGAATCCGGCCTCGTGGTAATTTACCAGCACATCCGCATCCGCAATAAGAATCGCAGGGGGTATCGTCATTTTTATCGGGGGGTTTCCAGGCTTTCGCCGTGCGTTGCCGAAACGGCGGCGATGCGCGCCTCGTTCATATTTTCCGTCGCCATTCGCGAAAGGTCCGCCTGACGCGCTTCATTCTTCCCGGGGCCACACTACCGATCCGGCCTCAACGAGCGACCTTCGAGGCAATGCTTTTTCGTCAGGCAGTATGGATGGTCCCTTGAAGCGGCCTGCAAATTAACCGTTCCTTCATTTTTTGTCAAAACAATCTTGTTTGCCGACGTTCCGTTCGTAGCCGTCGCATTGCAGCACCGGGAGGCGCGGGTATTTCGGGTACGCCGGGTCGGTGCTGGAGCGTTTGCACAGGTAGAACCGGCTTTCCGCCCGGGAAATGACGAGGCGGGCGCGCCGGCAATGGAGGCAAAGCCCCACCTGCGCTTCCTGGTCAGACGTGTTCGTGGCCATTCCAGTATCTCCACCCGCGTCCGCGGTGTCCGAAATCGAAGCGCCCCGGATGCAGGAACTCCGACAGAATCTCGGCCGATTCCACCATGCGGGGTCCGGGGCGATTGAAGAAGTGATTCCCGTCCGTCATGACCACGCGCCCTTGCTGGACGGCGGATAATGTTTTCCATAACGGGTGCGTCGCCAGCGGCGCCATTTCCCGGAAGGACCGCTCAATGCCGAAACCGCACGGCATGATTGCGACCACGTCCGGATCGGCTTCGGCGAGTTGTTCGATATCGAAATACCCGGAGTGCTTGCCGGGCTCGCCAAAGAGGTTTGCTCCGCCTGCGCATTCGACCAGTTCCGGCACCCAGTTGCCCGCGCTCATCAGCGGGTCGATCCATTCGATGCATGCGATGGAAGGGCGGCTTTCGGCCGAGGCCGTTTCGGCGCGAAGCGCTTCGAGCCGGTCCGTGAGGTGCGCCACGAGGTCGTCTCCCCGCGCCGGATCGCCGAGGCTTGAAGCGACGAGTCGTATGTCCTTCCATACGTCGATCAGGGCCATGGGTTCGAGCGAGACGATTCGGGGGTTGGAGTCCACGAGTTCGCACACCGCCTTTTCCACGTCCTTCAGGCTTACGGCGCAGACTTCGCACTGGGCTTGCGTGATAATGACGGTTGGCGCGAGGCGGTCGAGGAGTTCGGTATCCACGCGATACGCGGACAGGCCGTCGGCCACGATCATCCGCACCTGGTCGTCGATGGTCCGGCTGTCGGCTTCGACTTCGATTTTGGAGGCCGAGCAGATCGGGAGCGCGTGAACCGAGGACGGATAATCGCATTCGTGGGACCGGCCCACGAGCTGATCCTCAAGGCCCAGGGCGCACACGATTTCCGTGGCGCTGGCGATGAGGGTTACGATGCGATGCGTCATGGCGCCGGGGTGCGGAACGAAGTCGCCGCGTCTGGGTCGGGGGAAAGAGAACCGGTTTTGGAAGATAGGTTTTCGGCGCGTCGTACGCTGCCGGATTGCGGCGCGAGGCGGCGAATCCCTCTGAACTTTTCGGGGTTTCCGGCATTGAGTGTGAAACGGACGGCGGGAAGGCGGATATTCGGGACAGGGTTTGGCTTCGCGTCGCCGGAGGTTTACGATATTTCGCAGGGCTATTCGATCAGGATATGGACAAGGTTTTCATCTACTGGGACAACTCGAACGTTTTCATCAGCGCTCAGGCTGTGGCTTCCGAGCGCGAGGGACCGTCGGCGCCAGCGCGCACCGGAGCATGAGCGAACTGGAAATCAGACATATCTGGAATCCTTCGACGGGCGTTACGGGTCTGGAGGGGGGTACGGAAAGGCTCGCCGCCACGGAAATTTCGGGTATCAGGGCAGTATGGGAGGATCAGCGTACGCTTTTGCAGGGGACGAAACTGCTTCACGATTTCAACGAACGGCTTGGCCGGGAGTGGGCGATCGAGACGGGGGTCATCGAAAATCTGTACGAGGTAGAGCGGGGGGTAACGCAAACGCTTATCGAACAAGGCTTCCGGGCCGAGTTGTTGACGCACGGTTCGACGAATCGTCCGAGGGAGTTTGTTCTGAAGTTACTGGCCGACCAGAAAAGCGTGCTTGACGGCGTATTCGATTTCGTCAAAAGCGAACGCGCATTGTCGACCTCCTGGATCAGGGAGCTTCACGCGGTGCTGCTGCGGAGTCAGGAAGTTACGGAGGGCGTCGACAGTTTCGGTCGGGACGTGGAAATATCCCTGATCAAGGGCGACTGGAAAAAGTTGCCGAATTCGCCGGTTCGGGACGGGGTGCTTTACGAATATTGCCCTCCCGAACAGGTTGCGTCCGAGATGGACAGACTGGTTGCGATGCATGCGGAGCACGGTGCGCGAGGAGCGCCGACAGAAGTACAGGCCGCATGGCTGCATCATCGATTTACCCAGATTCATCCGTTTCAGGACGGCAACGGCAGGATTGCGCGCGCGATCGCATCATTGGTGTTGATCAAGGGCGGGCTGTTTCCCCTGGTCGTGACGCGAGACGACAGGACGAATTATCTGGATGCGCTCGAAGCCGCCGACGATGGCGATCTCAAGCCGCTCGTGGATATGATCGCCAGACTTCAGAGAGTTCGGTTTGCGAAAGCAATAGCGATTTCCGAGGCTGTGCGGTCCGAGAAAGCGGACGAAAGAGAAGCGCTCGCAGGGCTTCTTGAAGCTGTCAATAAGAAAGCTGGCGAAAGAAGAAGGGAATATGCGACAGTGCAGGAACGAGCGGAAGATATTAAGGAGAATCTATATACCCGACTCGAAGAAATTCGCCCCGAGATCAGGAATGCATTGCAGCGGGTCGTGCATTCCGGCAACGCCACTGTTGGGATTGCGAAGGAAAAAACCGACCATTACTACCGCGCACAGATCATTCAGAATGCAAAAGAGCATCTGAATTACTACGCCAACTTCAGTCAATATCGTTCCTGGGTATCGCTGAATATGTGGTGGGAGCGGCAAGCTCGGCTGGTGTTCGCCATCCACGGGATCGGATACGAATTCAGCGGAAGCCTGATCTGTGCGCCTTTTCTCGAGTTCCGGGACAAGGGAGAAGACGAAGAGACCCGTTCCACGCTGGCGCCGGTGGCAGAGGAAGGGTTCATCTTCTTCCACAATGAAACGAAAAAGGCGATGCTTGACCGGTTCCTGCCTTGGCGCAGAAAAGTTATAGGGGTTGCGCTGAAAGAGTTGACGCTGAATCTGTGATTGCGGGGGCAGGAATGGAGCAATGATTATATCGTTAAGGAACGCGTACTTCTGTAGCAGAAGTGCCGGTTGGGGGGTAACTTGTAAAGATTCGGACTACGCCGCGGTTGCCCCGATCCGGGTTGCCGCCACGTCGGTCATCAGCTGGAGCCCCTGAAATGCCACGCGATTACAGCAGCCCCCGAATCCTTCGATTCTTCCTCTCCTTTGCGTTCCTCTTCGCCGCGGTCACGACGGATGTCGCCGCGCAGGAGGGCGCGGACGGATACCAGACGCCGGCCGCCGAACTCGCCGCGCTCGTCGACGCCCCGGCGACCCCGGGGATCAGCCTGAGCCCCGACGAGTCGGTGATGCTGCTCACGATGCGGCCCAGCCTGCCGTCGATCGCCGAAGTCTCGGCGCCGGAACTGCGGATCGCCGGACTGCGCATCAACCCGCGCACGAACGGCCCCAGCCGCGCGCGGCCCTCGAACGGTCTCGCGCTTCGCACGCTCGACGGGGAAGAGCGCGCCGTGACCGGCCTGCCCGAGAATCCGCGCATCCGCAACACACGCTGGTCGCCGAACGGGAGCACGGTGGCTTTTACGCACGACGCCGACTCGGCCGTGCAGCTTTGGATACTGGACGTCGCGTCCGCGGCGGCGCGGCGACTGTCGGACCTCGATCTCGTGAACGTGGGCTTCGGGGCTCCGTTCAGTTGGTCGCCGGAAGGAGACTTCCTCTACGCCATGGCGGCGCCGCCCGGCCGCGGCCCGGCGCCCGCCGAGCCGATGGTTCCGACGGCGCCCATGATCGAGGAGACGTCCGGGGAAGCCGCCCCCGCCCGCACCTACCAGGACCTGCTGCAGGACCAGCACGATGAGGCGCTCTACGAGTACTACTCGACGGCGCAGCTGGCCCGCGTCGGTCTCGACGGATCGGCGACCATGGTGGGCGATCCGTCGATCTTCTCGCGCGCCTCGCCATCGCCGGATGGCGAGCGCCTGCTCGTGCAGACGACCCGACGGCCGTACTCGTACCAGGCGCCGGCCTTCCGCTTCCCGAGCACGATCGAGGTGTGGGACGCGCAGGGGAACGTGGTCCACGAGGTCGCAGAGCTCCCGCTCCAGGACGGCGTTCCCACGTCATTCGGATCGGTCCCGACGGGCGTGCGGTCGATCTCGTGGCGCTCCGACGCGGACGCGACGCTCTATTGGACGGAGGCGCAGGACGGCGGAGACGCTCTTGCCGAGGCGGACATCCGCGACCGGGTGTTCATGCACGCGGCGCCCTTCTCCGGCGAACCCGTCGCGATCGCGGAGCTCCCGCTTCGCTACGGCGGCGTGATGTGGGCGGAGGAGGGGTTCGCCTTCGTGAACGAGAACTGGTTCTCCACCCGCCAGCGGCGCACGTACCGAATCGATCCTGACGCCCCGGGCGAGATGGAACTGATCTTCGATCTGCAGACGGAGGACCGGTACAATCACCCCGGTTTCCCGATGTTCGCGACGAACGAGCGCGGCCGGGACATCCTCATGACCGCCGACGGGGGGTCTGCGATCTACCTGGCGGGGCAGGGCGCTTCGCCCGAAGGCAACCGCCCCTTCCTCAGAAAGCGGAACCTCGACACGGGAGAGGAAGAGGAACTGTTCCGCTCGGAGGCGCCGTACTACGAGGGCGTGGTCACGCTCCTCGAGGATGGGCGGCTGATGACGCGGCGGGAGTCGGTGGACGAGCCCCCGAACTACTTCCTGCGCGACCTCGAGCGGGGTACGATCAGCGCCGTGACCGAATTCCCGCACCCGTATCCACAATTCGCCGGCGTCCGCAAGGAGGCGATCCAGTACGAGCGCGCGGACGGTATCCCGCTCTCGGCCACACTCTACCTGCCGGCGGGCTATGATCAGGAGCGTGACGGTCCGCTCCCGACCTTCGTGTGGGCGTATCCGACCGAGTTCAAGAGCGCGGCGGCGGCTGGCCAGCGACGCGACTCGCCCTACCAGTTCACGCGGATTCCCTACAGCGGCGCCGTACCGTACGTGACCCGGGGCTACGCTGTGCTCGACAACGCGTCGATGCCGGTCATCGGCGAGGGCGACGCGGAACCCAACGACACCTTCCGCGAGCAGCTGGTGGCGAACGCCCGGGCGGCGGTCGACGAAGGCGTGCGGCGCGGGGTCGTGGATCCGGATCGGGTCGGCGTCGGCGGACATTCCTACGGCGCCTTCATGGCCGGCAACCTGCTCGCCCACTCCGACATCTTCCGGGCCGGCGTAGCGCGGAGCGGCGCGTACAACCGGACGCTGACGCCGTTCGGCTTCCAGCGGGAGCAGCGGCTCTTCTGGGAGGACCCCGACCTCTACCTGTACATGTCGCCCTTCATGCACGCGGACAAGGTGAACGAGCCCATCCTGATCATCCACGGCGAGGACGACAACAACTCGGGCACCTTCCCCATCCAGTCGCGGCGCTTCTACGCGGCGCTCAAGGGGCTGGGCGCGACGGCGCGGCTTGTCTTTCTGCCGGCCGAGAGCCACGGCTACGCAGCGCGCGAGTCGGTTCTGCACGTCCTGTGGGAGACCGACCGCTGGCTCGAGATGCACGTGAAACCGGCGAAGCCCGTCACCGCGCCGGACGACGCGGGAAGCTGAGCGCCGCCCTGCTGGCGTTCGCCGCCGGGTGGTGGGCTATGTCGAGTTTCCGAAGGAGGTTGGGTTGGGAAGGGAGGGAGAGTGGTGTATCAAGCGCCCTGAGCGTTTTTTCCGGATGATCCCCGGGAATGGTTGAACGATGCCCGCACCTATTCAAATGCTCGCCCGGGTCAGGTCAAATCGCGCAGAAACTGCTTCAGTGGGTCGAGGGCCGGAGCATTCAGATCCCAGTGCGCAGGGTCGTCATACTTCTTATCCGGGCGCGTTTCTGCCCCGATGGCCTCGCAGTACGCATAGATTCGCGCCTTGGGATTTGGGGTTATATATGCTTCGTCGAGATCCCCCAAGCAGCTTTTGTACGCGTCGAGGCAATTGTATATCTTTCGATGGGCAGGCGGGGCTATCTGCTCCAGCAGCGTTTCCAGGCGGCCCGGTTCGTCGTCGTTCGGTAGAAAGAACTCGCATTCGATGGGCAGTTTGAGGCGTGTTTTCTCCTGTTCAAATTCTTTGCGCCTGTTCTCTGGCTCAGAGTTTGCATCCAGAATGATCGCTACTCGATTTCCTGCATCGCGGCGGCGTTGCATTTCCGGGGCCATTGCTTCCAGCTCGCCTATGCCCCCTCCCAGGGGCCGTATCTGTACATTGTTTATGTCCAGGAATCCGAGGAGACACCGGACGAATGCCTTGTCGGACTTGCCTTCAACGAACACTACCCAGGAACTACCCATCACCTGATCTCTATGCCGTGCCGTATGCAGTGGTCGAATTGTTCGTACTCGTACCGGTAGGGTTGCACGAGTCCGTCTTTATCTCGTTGCAGCGCGTAGCAGTTCGTCGTGGCCCGATGCTCGGAGAACGCATCTTCGCGCAGCGCTTGTTGCAGGCTTTCCAATACGCTGATGCTATGCGTGGTCGCGAACACCTGCATGCCTTGCTCATGCGACAAGGCGAGCAAGGTTTTCAATAAAGACAGTACGGCGGTGTGGTGCAGCCCATTTTCCAGTTCGTCGATCAGCAATATCTGCTCTTGTCCGAGAATACACGGGGCGAGAATTGCCGCAGCCCGGACCATGCCGCTGCCGAACATGTTCAGCGGGATCATCTCGTCGAGGCCTGCATCGGCGTAGGCGGTATTGCCATTGACGGCTATATCGGTGATTCGCGGGTTGATGATCTGCAGGAATTTGACGAGCGTTTCTGCTTTTTTTTGAACGATCACATTGCCAATCACGTCGCTTGCATAGCCGGACGCCGCCATAACATATATAGTGCTCATTGTTTGTTTGCTTACCGGATTCAATGGCTCAGCGAACTGGATGTTGTCGCCGGTTACCACCCGGATCGCATTAGAAAACGACCGACGCGTTCCCTGTCGAGGTTTCACGATGGCGTCATACCGCAGCACTCGGGGGCCGGCGGAAACTGAGGAAGAGGATGGATCGTCAGCTTGTCCGGCGCTTCCTGTTCCTTGCGCACTGCCGTTGCCGCCGTTCGCCATGTGTTGCTTTCCAATGTCTATCTCGATTTTTTCCTGCTCTGCCGAGAGTTTCAACTCCTGAAATTCGACATCGCCCCGGGAATGGGCCGCCAATCTGACCGGCGTATCGATGTCCAGATCGTGAAAGAAAAGGGCCAAATCGTCGAAGTCGTTTACGCGGAGATTTCTCCAGTTCTGGATTCTGATAGCCAAGAACGGATTGGCGAAACCCAATAACAGGAAAATCGCTTCCAGGACCGATGTTTTACCCACATCGTTCGCGCCCAGCAGCATGTTGAACGTCCCCAACCCCTCCAGTTCGAGGTGCTCCAGTCCGCGGAAGCCGCTTATCTCGATCTTGTTCACGTGTTGTTTATCTGCCATGGGGCGCCTTCTGGTTGCCGCGGCGGAGGCGGTCTGTGACTGCAAGGATTCGTGCGCCGGACGCAGTGCGCATGCGTTGAGGCTATTATACGGACAGCGCACTGGATCGTTGCATAAGTTCCAATGCGCCCCGCACCCTACTCCACCCTGAACGGGACGGATAATTCTGTTTCGCCCCACTGTAGTTTGAGTACGCCGCCTTCCTCTGTTTCCTCGACAAGGATGGCGAAGACTTCGACCGATTCGTCGAGGGCGGTCCGGGTCAGGTCGACGCGGCCCAGGTCGAGGTCCGCATTGTAGGTCGTGCCGCCCTGGCCCGTCTGCGTGTTGACGAGCAGCAGGCCGCCTTCTTCGGAGGGAATGGCGTAGAGGGTGTATTCGCCGGCGGGCATTTCGAGGTCGCGGACGACGAGGTTGCGGTCCGTGGTAAAGTGCGTGGCCCGGTTGGCGCCGGTCCGCCAGACTTCGCCATACGGCACCAGCGCGCCGAAGAGTTCCCTGCCCCGCTTCGAGGGCGTACCATAGTCTACCTGGATGGCCGCGCCGTGTACGGTGGCGTTGACCTCGCCCCGGCCCGACAGGGCGCCGAACGAACGGCCTTCCCGGTCCCGCGCGGCGAAAGACGCCGCCAGCCCCTCGATGTCTACCGACGGTACCCGTTCGACGGTCAGTTTGCGCGTAGTGGCTCCGGCGTCGAGATGGAGTAGCCGCCCCGAATCGTCTACCCGAACGTCCATCGTACCCCGGAAGGGATGCTGCACGGTCATGGCGCTGTCCGAAGCGCGGCGAATAACGAAGGGCATGATGCGTTGCCCGGCGAAGAGGTCCTGCGTGACGCTGTCGGCGCCGGAAGCGTAGGCGCGGGCAAGCATCAGTTCGAAGGGCCAGTGGATCATGTCCAGAAAGGGCAGGACTCCGCCGTGCGCGGCGATGGCGAATCGAGTGAAAGTGGGATTGTCTTCGCCTCCTTCTGTAATGACGGTGATCAGGCTGTCGCCCGCAAGGGTTGCATGCCCAACCGTCAACACCGAAGTATCGGCAGGGCTGGAAGGGTCAGAAACAATTGCCCAGTATTGTTGCAATGCGCCGGTTTCGTCCAGTTCCAGTACGTATTCGCGCATGGTGGTAGTGGGCGTACGCAGCGCCACATCGGCTTCCATCCCGGTGGGCGTTCGCGTGAACTGCTCCACGGCGAGCGTATCGCTGCCCAGCATGGTTATGAAGGCGGCGTTGTTCGGGTCGTCGTCCTGAGCCGAGTTGGAGGGGCTTCCGCAGGACAGCAGCGTCAGGGGGATCAGGAGGGTGAGCGCGATGGCCTGGAGCTGGCGAGGCGGTCTGGTCATGGATGATTTTGGGGTTGAGCAGGCATCGAACGTGCGGAAGCAAGCAAACTCCTGAGGGGTGAGGGGGTTCGGCGGCGGATTTTGTGTCGATGAGAAAGGTCTCGTTGGTTTATTACGGAGAGATTCGTCTGGCTACGGAACGGAAGGAATGAAGAGATCAAGATGCCCCTGTCGCTGAGTCGCTCGACGGCGAAATGTGTGCGAGGCCGTCCGCAAGGCGCGAAGCGCATCGCTGCTTGGACCTGCTACTTTAACGAAGAGCGTCCCGCCAAGGCCTTGACAATCTCACTCCCGATGACGTACATTACAGACGAAGGCGGCGTAACCCACCGCAACCCTGCATCTGACCCGGCCCTTGAAAACTGTACAGTTTTTCGGAACACTTCTGACAAACTATTTTTTTGGTAAGACTTAGCACACGCCTGCTCACTGGATAGGATAAATGACCGTGAATTTCTCTGGCAGAGGGTTTAGTACGTCAACTCCAGGCCAGGACTTGGACGAGATAGTCAGTCGCTTGAACGTGGATGACCTCCGAACGATTCTTGGACAAGATGTTCTTGATCTGATTCAGGCGCTCGACAGCATGTCGGACAATCTTGTAATGTTGAGGCGTCTTGGCAGTATGTTTCTGCACGAGAGTGCAGAAGAAATGCTGGCTCGACGAGATGTTCGAGAACTGTGTCTCAATGCAATGTCTGCTCAGAAGATCGAAGAGCTTGCCGGGCGCATTGGATTGGAAGATGCCGACGCTGTGCGGACCAAGGATATAGTCAGGGAAGATAAATTGTGGCATACCTTTCTGGGGTTCTTCGGAGTCAATTTTCGGAAACCTGCTCCGTTCGCGGTTGCGTTGGATAACGAGATTGTGCGGTCGGGGTTCAGCCTATTTTCACATCAGCGACGGGCTGCTGAAAAAGTACGAGCCGCGATTCGCGGTGGTCGTGGGCGGGTCGTTCTTCATATGCCAACGGGAGCTGGTAAAACCAGAACGGCTATGGATGTCGTGAGCCGTATCCTTGTGGAGGCGGAACCGTGTGTTGTCGTCTGGCTAGCCAATAGCGCTGAGTTACTTGATCAAGCCGCCGATGCTTTCCAACAGGCTTGGGGGCTGTTGGGTAATCGTGATGTTCGTCTCGTGCGTTTTTTTGGGAAAAACACACCTGAATTGTCTGCCGTTTCGGACGGACTGATTGTTGCAGGGCTACAGAAGATACATGCTCTGAAGGTGAGAGACCGAATTGCGCTGCTACGCTTGGCGAAAGCGGTTAGACTTGTTGTGGTCGACGAAGCGCACCAGGCCATTGCTCCTACTTACAGTGAACTGATTAACATACTTGCGGAGACAGGTACGCACAATGCGCTTGTGGGTTTGACGGCAACACCTGGCCGCACTTGGTCCGACATCGCAGCAGATGAAAGGCTTTCAGAGTTCTTTGGAAATCGGAAGGTTATGCTTGAGATCGAAGGCTGGGATGATCCAGTTTCGTTTCTCATGGATGAGGGCTATCTAGCGCGTCCACGCTTTCGCCGCTTGGAGATTGAGGCCGAACCAGAGTTGAAGCCGCGTCTCAGTTCTGCCCGAACCAGTGACGAATACGATACGGCGTTATTGGAACTCCTTGCAGAGCAAGTTGGCCGCAATGTCGCTATTATCGACGAGGCTAGACGCCTGATCAAAGCTGGTCATAGCCGGATAATTCTGTTCGGGGCTTCGGTTCGTCATGCTGAAGTGTTGGCTGCCGCGTTTCATGCACTTGAAATTGACGCACACGTTGTCACCGGCAAAACGGTGTCAACGATACGTAAAAGAACTATCGACGCATTTCGTGGCCCATCGCCGGAACCGATGATCTTGTGTAATTTTGGCGTTCTGACGACCGGTTTCGATGCTCCGAACACCAGTGCCGCCATTATTGCTCGACCAACGAAGTCTCTTGTACTGTTCAGCCAGATGGTCGGACGTGCAACGCGTGGTACCAAGGCGGGCGGCAATAAAACTTGCGAGGTTTCCACTGTGGTGGATATCGATTTACCTGGCTTCGGCGATGTTGCCGAAGCATTCACGAATTGGGAGGATATCTGGCATGTCCCAAACTAAAAACCCCGAGTTGGAAAACATAGCAAGTGTCGAGATACTGCCTCTACGGTTGGCTATCACCGCAATGAGGGATTCCGGGTATAAAAACACTGCTTACGCGCTCGCCGAACTGATTGATAACGCGATACAGGCCAATGCTTCTACAGTGGAGGTGCTATGTGTCGAAAGACGAGAACGTGTGTCAAAGCGTGAACGCCGACGGCTATGCAAGATGGCGGTTCTCGACAACGGGTGTGGGATGGATGCGCCTACCCTTCAAATCGCGCTGCAATTTGGCAACGGAACCCGCCTCCGTGATCGGACAGGCATCGGACGTTTCGGTATGGGACTACCTAATGCATCAATTTCGCAGGCAAAAAGGGTGGATGTATGGAGTTGGCAAAATGGGCCGGACAATGCCATTCATACCTATATCGATCTAAGAGAGATTGAATCGGGAGGAATGAGTGATATTTCATGGCCGAAGCATGACTTCGTGCCTGACGAATGGCGTAATATCTCTCAAGAGATTGGGAAGAAAGGTACGCTGGTTGTGTGGTCAGATCTAGACCAAACGAGGCTCACATGGAAGGGTGCAGTACCTACACTGCGCAACACAGAGCGCATCGTGGGCCGTGTGTACAGGCGGTTCATTATGGATAAATCGGTTATGATTCGGCTTGTTGCCATAGAGGAAGGTGGGAGCGAGCCGAGCCATGATAGATTGGCGGCCTTTGATGATCCTCTGTATCTAACGGCATCGCTAGCGATGCCGGAACCTTTCAACGGTAAGCCGATGTTCGAGCCGGTTTTTAATGACCCACAACAAATTGAATATGATGGTCAGATGCACGAGGTTATGGTGCGCTACTCGATCGCAACCCCGGATACTGTAACCGAGGCCGGTACACAACATCGAGGCCAGACGAAGTATGGAAAACACGCCCGTGGAAATATCGGTGTCTCAGTCATGCGAGCGGGTCGAGAAATTATGCTTGACCAAGGATGGTGTATTGGATATGATCCAAGAGAGCGATGGTGGGGTGCTGAGGTCGAGTTCCCGCCAGCACTCGACGAGTTGTTTGGTGTTACCAACAACAAACAAGCGGCCACACACTTCTCTGGACTCGCCGTAATTGAATTGGAGCAACTGTTTGAAGAGGGAGAAGAGTTCTTTGATGCCGTGAACCGTTTGAAGGAAGAGGGTGATCCGCGAGGCTGGTTGCTTGAGTTGGCTGACAGCATCAAGCGAACCCTCGCACAGATACGGGAGGCAGTCAAAGCGCAGGGTGCGGCTTCGCGCTCAAGCAAACGAAATCGTCATGACGGGGAAACAGGTGCAACAACCATCCCGAAAGCAGATCCTCTCACCCGTCAAGCCAACGAGGGTTGGAGGGAACGGTCGAAAGAGCATCCGATCGAGGGAGAAAACGTATCTCCTACCGAAGAGGATCTTGAGGAGATACGGACCGATCTTGAGAAAAATAAGAAGTACAGTGAAATCGATGCATCAGATATCGTTTCACTGATTCGTGATGCAGATTTAAAGGTCGTTTTTCTGGAAGCAGATTTTCCAGATGCCTATCAATTGTTCAATGTCGAGATGAAAGGACCCGTGACAGAGATCACATTCAATCGAAAACACCCGGCCTTTGATGATATTTTTGGAACGATCACAACGGTGGACGAGAATGTTGACGAGCTCACAAAAGAGGAGGTTCTTGACCGACTTATACGGGCTATTAACTCCAGCAAGATCATCTTTGCGGCATGGGCACGCTATGAGCGCGAGGCCGGAATCGGCAGGTTGTCAGCTCTACAAAGGGTTCGTTTTGATTGGGGGCAAATAGCTGCGAAATTTCTTCAACCAGAAAATGACTCCATTTTGTAATCCCATCGAAGGTGTAATCCATGGTATTAGACGGGGAACGGCTAAAGGGTCTTCTGCAGAATGCGCAGCATGAAGTTTTGCTATGTACTCCTTTTATCAAAGCTAAAGTACTGGAGACAGTTCTATCGGTTGTTGATGCATCAGTATTTGTTCGAATTTTTACAAGATGGCGGGCGGCTGAAATTGCCGCAGGTGTAAGTGATTTGGCGGTGTTCGAGATTGCCAATGAACGTCCACGCACTGAACTCAAGTTGCTGGATGATATTCATGCCAAGCTTTATATGGCTGACAATAGGGGTTTGGTCGGTTCTGCAAACCTCACGGCAACAGCGTTGGGTTGGACTGAGCGGAGCAATGTCGAAATCCTTATTCCGGTGCAGCGCACCAATGCCGAAGTCTTGTACTTGTTGAAGCGCTTGGAATCGGCGGCCCAAGCCACGTTCACAATCCGTTCTGCGGTTGCAGAGGAGGCTGTAGCTCTCACGGAGTTGAAACTAGATGAAAGTTTAGACATGGTGGAAGAGAGTGAAAACAAAAGGAAACAAGAATGGCTCCCTCGTTGTGCGGCACCACAGAAACTATACACAATGTACGTTGATACCGATACCACCGCTGTTGTCGAGGGGACAAGGGGGGACGGGCTCGCTGATTTGCACGACCTGAATATTCCCCGAGGTCTGACCAAAGGGGATTTTGCCGATGAAGTGCGAGAAATTCTTTGCTTGATGCCAGTGTTCAAGCGAATCATTGATCTGGTTCCTAAAGGGCTGAGTGATGCGGATGGTGTTCGGTTTGTCAGTGAGACACGCCCCACACTATCTGGTTCAGAAGCGACTCTTCAATGGCGTATCATCCGTGATTGGATAGAAGTCTTTTTCGCAAACCAATTTGAGGTGGCTCCAGATTCGTTCGTCACCCGCCTGAGGCAAAGATAGGGGAGCAATTTAATATTGAATAATTATAAACAGTCTCACCATTTATAGTACAGGCAAATTAATTGTATTATCTTCTATTATTTCACGATATTTTGATACTAAATATTCCTTCGATTTTTTAGAGGAACCAAGCATGTAAAGGAGAATTTCACGAAGTGTGGGGTTATGAGAGTTAGAAATAGTCCTAGTACTGGTATTCCACATAAGTCCTCTATATGGAGGTAGACTAAGGTTTGTCGGAAGTTTTGCAGCCTGTTCGACCGCATCCATAAGAGAGATGTCTTGTGTCAATTTTGACACAATGCGTGTAAATATTTTCAAACCAATAGGTCTAAACAGTACACTACCTCCATGTTCTCCACGGTATTTTTTTACAACACTCTCGGTATTTTGTGCAGAAAAAAATTCATCCAATTCTTTAAAAAATCTTCTAAGTTGAAGAAAAAATTGATTCGAATAATCAAAATATTGGTCAAGATCATTTTGACTCGGACGTACTCTTTGCAGCACAGGTCCCTTTTTACGCAAGGGAAAATTGGAATCTCTAAATAATATGGTCAATATATCGTATAAATTACCGATGGTTGTTAAACTTATTGTATTTGATGAAGATACATTATTGCTCGCAACGAAAGCGATTCGATCATCAGAAAAAAGATCACTTTCTTCAATAAGTCTGCGAACACAAATCGCCATGACATCATCTTCGTCCAACGCTATAATATCACCCTTCGATACAGGTCTTGCAGTTTTATTCAGTGTTGCAAAGAGTCGGCGTGTTCGCTCAAGGCCGTTATTGGTATTCTGGTGTGCAACAAAAATTACCGACACTTCATCGTAAGGATCATTTTCTAATCCATCTTGCACTGCTCTTTTGATGCCTGCGAGTCGGTGTTGTCCGTCTAATGCGAACAGGTTTTCATCTCCGCGAAGCGTAAGAAATCCGACTGAAGAAATGGTATCTTTGCTCAAATTTGTTATCTCATCAATCCGAGTCGTGCTTCGAACATTGGATAGTGCGTACCAGTTTGGTTGTCCGCCATATGTGGCAATAACGAGAAAATTGAAGAAGCGCTCTGGCTGAATCTTGAGATATTCTGCAATCTGTGTGCTTCGATCTTTCGTTAGCTGTCTCTGTATCATGTCCGAGAGTGCTTTGCTTTTATGTATTTCCTCGGCATAATGAACCCGTGAACTCAGTTCTCCTAGGTCCATCAGGCAGGAATAATAAACCCAGTCTCCCATAACACCACGAAGTGCTGGTAAGGTGATCTCGTGCAGATTTCTTGTCATACTCTGAATGCCCTCCGCTTGTGCCTCGTTTCGGCCTCCAGGTCATTGTTCGAAAATGGCGGCATAAGTGCGGTGTTGAGCTGCTTCTCCAGTGTCTTTAGATCGTCGGAAGAAATTTCGTCACCAACGGGTGCGAAGAAAAACCGCAGCACCTGATGCCAAGTTCCGATCATACGTGTGATCTGGACGCGCTTTCTTACTTTTTTTTCGTTAAGGTAATCCTTGTATCGGTCTCTCAGAGAGCGTTCAGAATCCCTGCCCGTAATCCCGATATAGAGGACGTACCCGTGTGGTGGCAGTACATCATTGTTCTCACAGATTGCAAAGGCGTAAACGCCTCGCCTGTTATCGGGAACCTTGTCAATCTCTTCTGTGCCATAGCTGATAGAGTTCCACGCAAGGTCGGGAATGATGTATTGGGTCGCCATCATTTTGTCGGATGACAGCGTGACGGTGATCCTAAATTTACCTATTTCGGCTGCCGCCTCGTCAGCAAAATCTATGAGTGTGTTCATGTCAATCGTCCAGTTTTGTCATGTCACTTATGACACGCCAAACACATCTTGGCCTTTCCGTACAAATCGTCTATATCGAGGGGTTCGCCGTTTGGGCGGAGCGGATTTGACTGAACTCGAGATTGGGTACGGGCAACCCGTTCGCGGTGGTCTCGCCTGATTTGCGCGACCCGCTCCGGGCGTTCCAACTCGTCCAGCGATTCTCCCTGGCTCCAGGTAAATGGCGAGCCGTCTTCAAGGGCGTTTTTCTCGTATGCCTTGGCCTCCTCGAACGCTTCGGGATGTTCTTCCCTGAGGCGAACCCATTCGATTTTCTGCTGGAAGAAACAGAACGTGCACCCGCTTCGCGTACGCCACGAGTAGTACGTTGGCAGACCAAGACCCGCCGCTTCAAGAATCTCCAGTACGCCCGCCTTGTCAACCCCCGCCTCCCTGAAAGGAAGCCGCACGATGAGGTTTTCGTGCTTGGAGGCATAGCCTTCCCGGTACGATTCGTCGCTTCGGATGGCGACGTAACTGTAAACGGTCGCGCCCTCGTTGAGCATCGGGCGGACCCAGTGCTCGAACGGTCGCAGTTTTAATTGACGGGTGCACCAGCGGGTCTGGGCCGAAGGCAGGAATCCATTGTATTGCTTGAGCCAGAAGTCGAAGTCCCGGTCCGGATTGAGTCGGAGGATGGGTCGTCCCAGCAAGCCCTCCAGTCGCCCAAGATATTCGTAGACTTCGGGCAATTCCTTCCCGGTATCCGTGAAGAAGTAGTCGATCTCCAGGTCAGGGTGGTACTGGCGCATGTAGACAGCCAGCGCCGCGCTGTCGCGCCCGCCGGAGAGTCCAAGAACATGTTTGACGACGCCCGCCATCAGGAAGCCTTCTTTGTTTTGCCTTTTCTTTCCCGTTCGGGAACCGATTGTTCCATTTCCACGAGAATTTCCGACAGGGCGGCAAGGATAATGCCCTGCCGGTTCGTGCCGACCTCTTTAAGCGTTTGTTCGATGGTTTGTATCATCTCGTCCACACTGGTCTGGTCCGCATCAGCGATATCGAACTCCTTGAATACAGGCGTAGCCTGCCCGTTTATCGGTAAGATCACAGCCATGGACTGCCGTTTATCGCTCCGCCCCTGAACCTCTGCAAAGGTTTCTGCCCGGACAAACTTTCGGCTCAGATCGGCGATTTCCATGGTCGCCCTGTCCAGGTCGGGATCGACCCAGGTATGCGGCGGCTTGTTTGCGGCGAGGCTGGCTATTCCCTCAAAGGTTTCGTCCTTGCCGTCGAAAACGGAAAGCCTGCCGACGAATGCGTCGATCCGGAAGTCCCCGGATATCCGCTTTATGTTTTTCGCCCGGACGCGCAATTCGTCCATGGAAGAGCGGGAAGTGTTCGGAACGCGCAGTTCTGCAAGCATGACGTCGCGCAAGCGATGCAGCATGGCGGGATAGGCCGCCACCAGTTCCTCCAACCCCTCGCGCATGTTTTTCGTAATCCTGCGCAGGCCCTTTTTGTCCGTGGAGGTGACTTTTTCGCCGAAGGTCCCCGGAATGTCGTCGAAGAGGAGCTTGTTCGGGTCCTGCGCTCGTTTGAAGATGTCCCGAATATTCTTTGCGTTTGCAGAGAGTCGCATGGTCCGCCTGGTCCATTGCGGCAGATCGTCGTAAATGGCTACCAGGCCCCGCGCCACATCAAGGGGCTTCAGGTGAACGAGCGTATTGGAGTAGTCGAGGCTGCGTACGATGTCGGCCATATCCGACAGCAATTGCCGCGCGGCCCCGTTTATGTTCATCCAGCGCACCTGAATGCTGTCGGGGCGCTTGGCGAGGCACTCGACGTCCACATCGTCAAAGCGGGCCCTGAACATCCCTTCCCGATAGATAGCCAGATTGTCTTTTTGCGACAGCAGGAAGGCCACTGCAAAAACAGGCATTAAGCCGTTTTTGACGCCATAGGGCGGTTTGCGCCAGAGATCGAGCAATTCCGAAACGGCGACCGTACGATCGGCGTGTTCCTGCACATATTTGAGCGCGGCCTTCCACATGGGGGCCAGATTGCAGGGATCGTTCGGGCTATCCAGAGGCGATCTAAAACGCCATGCATCCTTGTTTTGGACATAGAGACCCGTCGCCTCCAGCATCGAGACGAAAAGCCCGCGCTCCGCCGGGTATCCCTCAATGCCCAGTCGCTCTGTTCCTTCGTGCAGCGCCATGCGCCGCAACAAGTTGTTCTGTGCGGAGACCGCGCTGGCCGATGGTTTCTGTCGGTTGAGAAGTTCGTTATGCAGTTGAGGGGATTTGTCGAACCGTCGATCCGCCAGCGTGGAAGCGAGATGATTCAAGGCCACATGCCGATAGCGCGCGGGTTCCTCGTTTTTGCTAAACCACAGGGCATGATCGAATGCCTGGTGCAATTCCGCTTCAAGAAGAGACTGTACGGTTGCGTAGCGGGCGGACACTTCGCGCCGCGCCACGGAATCCCCGGCCAATTCAGGGCGATACGTTCGCACCTTGTCCAGCGCAAGCAGTTCTCGGGCAAGGGGGACAATGCGATCCGGCGCTTCCGCGACCCCAACGACGGTGTCTCCATCCGTGTCATGCTGAGCGGTTTCCCGGCAAAGGTCGCGGGTTTGTCGCTTGCTTTCCCCTCGCGCGGGAATGGCGAGCAGAAAACGCCCTGTCGCCTTGCTTTTCGGGTCGAAACGGGCCGCGTATTCCGCAAGATCGTGCGCCGGGACGATCTTCACATCGAACCAGCGCAGTACGCCCGTTTTATGATAATGACGCTTGGCAAGGAGCGGGTGGATGCCGGCCAGCGCATTCAGGGATTGAAAATCGACTTCGTCTATATCGTCCAGGGCGTCCTGCGTAGCCTGTTCTATATCGAAATCGCTTCCGGCGAACACGGCGTAGGCTTCCAGAAACTTTTTGAAAATGACGAACGACCCTTTACGCAACCGGGCCCGCGCGTCCCGAAGTTTTTTGCGGGACGATTCGGGAAAACAGGCGGCCAGCAGGTCCGCATTCGCGATGATCCCCGACCGCTCCTTGAACAGGTCGATGACCGCGATGGTCTTGAGCAACCGAATGTCGAGCGGAGCGCTCCCCAGCGATTCGCAACGTTCGAGCGCTTCCACCGCCGACGACCAGCGGTGCCCATCCGGAGAGGCGAGAATGGAAGGCTCAAGATTGACGCACAGGTAATCCCAGAGGCGATCCGGGCCGTACAGGTCGTTTTCCTCGGCGTGTTTCAGAAAATCCTGAAAGCCGTGCAGTTCAGAGGAGTTCAGAAAGCCGAAAATGCTTCGTTGATTTTGCCCGAAACGGCGCCGCGATACGGGACCGAGCAAGCAGGTCGTAACAGGATGCAATGGCCAGCATGCGTCCAGCATGTCGGTCAGGGGCGTTATGTCTTCGGTGCGTCCCCGATACGCGCAGGCGGCTACTGCTCTGGAGGGGAGCGTAGAAACGACTTCGGCAGGAGGATCGCCTTCGATGGCGCGAGCGATCAGGTCGATCTGCTCTTCCCCGGCCGCATTTACGACAAGATCGACGAAACGCCCCTGGATTTTGGTCCATTCGTCGCGCATTTCTCGGGAAAGGCGGTGGGCGTATTCCTCGAATGCCTGGTGCAACACGCCGATAATGAGCAAACGCCCCTTGCTTCGCGAGGCGGCCTCGGCGAGTTGCTGCAGAATGTATACGTCGCCATTGTTTTGCGCCGCCGCTTCAAGAAATTTCCCCATTTCGTCGATGAACAGGACAATCCCGTCGTGTTCGTCGGAAGCGGCGGTTTCCGTCAGATGCGCGATTACCTTGCTTTCGGTCCAGCCTCCGGCAGGCCGTCGTTTAACGACTCCATTCTCCCGAAGGGCTTCCCCGATAACGGTCACGGGGTTATCTCGTCTGCCTACCACCGGGATGATGCGCCGCCCTTTTGCGGTTGTTTTCAGGCCCGACCGGATTTTTTTCGCAAACGCTGCGCCAAAAATGCCGTTGGCCGATTTCTTCAAAGCGCGGTCATGGCTTAATAGCGCGCTTAACGCCACGACAAGACTCGATTTGCCGCTTCCGTAGGGCCCTGTCCACGTAAAGGCGCCTTGCCCGGTTTCGGAAACATGGCGGGCCATGTTCTCCAGTACGCGGGCGGAAGACGCCGGACATACAAAGCCTTCGAGCGCCGTCGTCTCGTTGAGATCGGCGTCGATGCGGATGGATTTGAGGAAGCGGCGGGCTATATGTACGCGGTCATTCAGCGGCATCACGCAGCTCGCTTGTCGGTGGCTTGGGCGTAATCGCCCCGTATGTATTCCAGTGCTTCATGGTCTTTGATCTCCCGGGTTCGCACGAGTTGTTTCATACCTGCCGTTTCAGACCATTTGACAAGGCCATTCGTAACCTCTTCATGAGAAATTAACAATTCCATCAGGTCGTTTTCGCCCAGTCCGAATACGCGGCCCGGCCCGCAAGGCGCGTGCGCAATCGCTTCGAAGGACAGCGTATCCGCTTTGGAATACGACTCCCAGAACTTCGCAAGCGCATAGGCGAATATGCCTTTTCCAAGGGTTGGCTTGGGGCCTCGGACAAAACGAAACTCGTCTTTTTTGTCCATGGCCTTGATCAGCCCCAGTTCGGTCAACGGGGATTCAAGTACGCCGTCGTGCCCGGCCTGACCCGTCGATTGTCGGGCGACATAGGTGCGGATCAGGCAGGCCACATCGTTTTTTATGGTGATTTTGGATGGGTTCGGAATCCCGCGATCTCGTGCAAAGCGTTCGATTTGTGCAACCATGGTATCCCGCTCGAATGTCACGGCAGGATAGTAACTGAATGCCCAGAGCCAGGTTGTTTTTTCCGGATGGGTCGCTATTTGCACATGGAGCAGCCAGAGCGTCGAAGGGTCTTCCATGTACGGATCCAATCCGTCCGCCCCAAACAGTATTTCGCCAAGATCCGTTGTCTGAACCGAGTTCGTTCCGGCCGGTTCTTCGACGATTCCGATTATTCTGGCCCAGTGTCGCATGGAGGCGACCATGTTCTTGCCTACGCCGAATCGCGCAATGGCGTCGTCGCCCCAGCAAGCGGCCTTTTGATCAGGTTCTCCTTTTGTCTCGCTGACGCGGTCAAAGACCTTTTTCAGCCATCCGTAGCGCAACGGGAACGTTTCATGCCCCGAAAATCGAGGCATATAGCCCTTTTCGTATAGTGGTCCACGAGGCATGTTTTTCCGCGAGCCGGATATATTATTACCTCCAGATACAGTACCCTACCGGACCGGAACGCCATGAGAAGGGCGGTTTCCGCCGTAGTGCGCGACATTGTCGGGAGGCAGGTCCGAAAACGCCGGGCGATACGGCGGGCGTTCTGTCAAGTAGTGCCCATGCTCCGAAAGGTCGGGATTTTTACGCTGGATTTCAACCCGCCCAGGGTCCCGCGATTGCAAAAGGCCATATTTTTCGCTTACCTTGTAATGCAGAACGCGACCGGAACCGCCGCCATAAATATATGTACAAAATATGTACAATGTTCCTCGTAGAGACGCAATTTGTTTAGGAACCTCTGATTAATTCTGCAAAGTTCAGAGGCTGCGCGGGACGCGCTGGCAAGGAATGACGAAGCAATGCGGCAGGCCCCGCATAATGAGGAATGACGCAGCCAGCGCGTCCCGCGCAGCCTCCCGAAGGGTGCTTCACGTCCGCCATGCCCTGAATCCAGAGCGTTTATCGCTGATTTCAACGACGCAGTCATAACGTCCTGTGCGTGTGAACGTGAAGCGCTGATCGAAGTAGAATTAATCAGAGGTTCCTTTATTCCGCCCCTGATCCATGCCCGCCGCGAACCCCATCTACCTGGATCACCAAGCCACCACGCCGATCCATCCGGACGTGCTGGCCGCCATGCAGCCCTGGTTTGCGGAGGCGTTCGGCAATCCGCATTCGTCGGATCATGTGCTCGGCTGGCGATCTTCTCAAGCTGTCGATGAGGCAGCGGAGCAGGTGGCGAGGTTGATCGGCGCGGACGCCGACGAAATCATCTTTACGTCGGGGGCCACCGAATCCAACAACATGGCGTTGCTTGGATTGGCCCGCCGCGCCGCAGGGAGCGAACGCCGCCGCGTGTTGCTGAGCGCCATTGAGCACAAATCCGTGCTCGCCGCAGGAAGGGCGATAGAGGAACAGTTGGGTTTTGTCGTCGAGCATATCCCGGTAGATCGGGAAGGGTTCATCGACATGGAAGCGTTTCTCGACGCGCTGGACGAGGATGTGCTTGTCGTGTCCGTCATGGCCGTGAATAATGAAATCGGGACGGTGCAGGATGTGGAGCGGATTGCAAAAGCGGCAAGGGCGTACGGGGCGGTTTTCCATTGCGACGCCGGGCAGGCGCCTATCGCCATATCCATGGACGGCTTTGCGCAGATCGCGGACATGGCGAGTCTTTCCGCGCACAAGATGTACGGCCCGAAAGGAATCGGGGCCTTGTACTTGTCCCATGAGGTGCAGCCGCGCATCGAACCGTTGATCTACGGAGGCGGTCAGCAGCATGGATTGCGGTCGGGCACGACGCCAGTTCCTTTGTGCGTGGGCATGGGGGCGGCGGCAGGGATGCTGCGCACGGAAGAGATTGCTGAAAAACGTTCGAAGTTGGCTCGTCGCCGCAATGCGTTCGTGGAGCGGCTTCGCCGCTCGTCGTGGCCTGTCGTACTCAACGGCCCCTGGTCGCTGGCTCGCCATCCCGGCAACGCGAATATCCGTTTTCCCGGGTTTTCGGCGCACGACATACTCGCTGCCTTGCAACCGAATCTGGCGGCCTCGACCGGTTCTGCGTGCACGTCGGGTACGCCGGAGCCGTCCCATGTGCTCAAGGCCATTGGCCTTTCCGGCGACGAGGCGGAATCTTCCATTCGCTTCAGCCTCGGTTTCGACACCAGCGACCACGAAGTGGAATCGGCGGCGGAGTTGATCGAAGCCGCCCTGAAAAAACTCGCCGCAGTCGAGCAATTCGACCTTGTTTGAGAAGATTTCACCTGCCCGCCTTAAAAATTTAAGTCCAAAAAATTAGACTTAAAAAATTAAGGATGCTCTGATCAAATGTGCAAAGTTCAGAGGCTGCGAGAGGTGCGCTGGCAAGGAATGACGAAGCAATGTGGCAGGTTCCACATAATGAGGAATGACACAGCCAGAGTGCCTCTCGCAGCCTCCCGAAGGGCGCTTCACGTCCGCCATGCACCGAATCCGCAGCGTTTACCGCTGATTTCAACGAGGCCGGCACAGTGTCCTGTACCCACGAAACGTGAAGCGCTGATCGAAGCAGATTTGATCAGAGCATCCTTAAGGCTACCCTGATTGGCGTCGCGTTTCTCAAACGGTTCGTAGTGGGCGCAGCTCCGAAAATGCCTACTTTGCGCTGCAGCGCGTTCTGTGCGTTTTGGGGATGTGCGAGCAATCGAACCTCGGTTTGCCTGGGCGGCTGACGCCCCTGTTTTGAAAAACCAAAGAAGGCTTGACTGTGTTTTTGCGACGAGTTATATTATAAGAAGTTGCCACTTTCAAGTAGGCCGGATCGTCCTGAACTATTAACTTAAATAGAGGAAAAAAATGATACTAACGTATCTTTACAGCCTTGCTTTTAATAGCTTCCATGGGTGTTGCCTATATTGCTGATGCTGCAAAACCTCCCGATTGCTCCTATGAGGCAGATGGCTGCGGGGTCAAAGGGTGGCTTAATGAAGATGGGACTGCTAATTTCGTTATGTATTGCGATGACCAAATCATCGCAATATACACGAGCCCGGCAGCAGGTTCCTGTGGTTCGTAAACCTGATCACCCGAATGAGGATATAACCATGCGCAAGCTAACATCAGTCATTCTCACGGTATTGGCGCTCGTTTCAGTTACCGGATGTCAACAGACTCCTGTAGCAGAATCCAATCGAACGCTTTTCGATGAAGTTGACGCCAATCAAAATCAATCCGGGCTTGTAACATATCTTGCCCGCACTGGAGAAAAACCAGCGAACGATCCGGTGGATGAGCGATCCATTCGTTTGTACGAAAAGGCTGTTGAACCTTTGCGATATTTGACGAAAAATTATGCAGAGGGTTCAATTTCCTTAGAGGAGTTTGATGCAGGCGCGCGTGGCATACTTGAGGGTATCGCAGGAGATGAAGGAATTATTTCTGAGGCTGAACAGTCAGTTGCACATGCTGTGCTACACGCTATCCTGACTGATCAAAGCGCTCCCCAGGAGACGATTGCCTATTATACGGATATTCTTGTTCAGAGAAAGTCTCCTCATGCCGAGGTGATTTACGAAGCTTTGGTTGCGCTTGACGGATATTGGAATGAGGAACATGTCAAGACGGCTGCTTCCGAGTCCATTATGAATGCTGAAGCATGGCTTGGCGATTCGGAAGATCGCGTACGTATTTCAGCAGACAGTCGCAGTGATATTGGTTCTGCGCTGCAGGATATGTCGCAACTTGCTGAGTAGTTGAGGATAGAGGGTGTCCAGAAAATTGCGTGAAGCGAACGGACACTTCACTGTCTGCATACCGGTCAGGCCGGACATTCCGGATTCGCTTGCAGAAGCAAAAACCACATTGCTTCAATGAGGCCGGGGCGGCGCAGGCTCCGGAAACAGCCCCGGCATCCAGCGCCATGCGAGCCGGGCGGGGAAGGCGAGACGCAGCGGCGCGCGCGAACTTTCCGAAGCGAGGACGTTTCGTTTGATCAGGGCGGATGTGATGCGCCGGGCCAGCCCTCTGGCTATCGACCAAGGGCCGCCCGCAAGCATAACCGGGCATTCCATTGCGCTATTTCGTATCTTGCAAGGATATACGCGCGGCAGGCCGCCCCGCATCCTCTCTGGCCGGCGCAGCGGTCTGCCTGCTCCGGTCCACGATGCTCCGTTTACGAGATACGAACGAACATCTTTATGCCTACCGATCAGACAATGGATCAGCAAGTGCAAGTTGCCGAAAACGGGTACGGCGCCGAAAACATTCAGGTGCTTGAAGGACTGGAAGCCGTCCGCAAGCGCCCGGCCATGTACATAGGAGACGTAGGACTCCGCGGACTCCACCACCTGGTGTACGAAGTCGTGGACAATGCGATCGACGAGGCGCTGGCCGGGTACTGCGACCGGATCGAGGTGTCCATCCACGAAGACGGCTCCGTGCGCGTCGTGGACAACGGGCGCGGCATTCCGGTGGGGGAGCACCCCAAGGAGAAGCGTTCCGCGCTGGAAGTGGTGATGACGACGCTGCATGCGGGCGGCAAGTTCGACAAGGATACCTACAAGGTGTCTGGCGGGCTGCACGGGGTGGGCGTATCCTGCGTGAACGCCCTTGCCGTAACCCTGACGGCCATAGTGCGCCGGGACGGTTACGAGTGGCGCCAGGAATATGCGTACGGCAAACCGCTGGGACCGGTCGAGCGGGGACGCGCCCTGCGCCCCGACGAGAAAACCGCAACCGAAGTGACGTTTCTCCCGGACCCCGACATTTTCAGCGAGACGGAGTTTCGTTTCGATACGCTGTCGGGCCGTCTGCGCGAGATGGCCTATCTCAACCGCAATGTGCGCATCGGGATCGAGGACTTCCGCGAGGAAGAGGAAGCGTTGCGCCGCGAGGAATACCATTTCGAGGGCGGCATTGTAGAGTTCATCGACTACCTCGACGAAACCCGGACGCCCATCCAGGAGGAAACGATTTACATTTCCGAGGAAAATGCAGAGGTGCCGGTGGAGTTGGCGATGCGGTACAACGCCGGCTACACGGAGAACGTGCTTTCTTTCGTCAACAATATCAATACGCACGAAGGAGGCACGCACATATCGGGATTTCGCCGGGCGCTGACCCGGACCCTGAAAACCTATGCGGAAAACAACAACCTGACGAAGAACGCCAAGGTCGATCTGTCCGGGGATGATTTCCGGGAAGGATTGACCGCCGTGCTTTCCGTTCGGGTGGCCGAGCCGCAGTTCGAGGGACAGACCAAGACCAAACTGGGCAATTCGGAGGTGCAGAGCGCGGTCGAAACGCTGGTCAACGAGAAACTGGGACAGTGGCTTGAAGATCATCCCCGCCAGACGAAATCCATTGTCGAGAAGGTGATCCTTGCCGCGCAAGCCCGCCTCGCCGCCCGCAAGGCGCGCGAACTGGTGCAGCGCAAGAGCGCCTTTTCCGGCGGCGGCCTGCCGGGCAAACTGGCCGACTGCGCCTCGCGCAACCCGGAAGAATCGGAACTCTACCTTGTCGAGGGGGATTCGGCGGGCGGATCGGCCAAGCAGGCGCGCGACCGCCATTTTCAGGCCATCCTGCCCCTGCGCGGCAAGATTCTGAACGTGGAGCGGGCCCGCCTCGCCCGGATTCTCGAAAACGAAGAGATTCGCAATATGGTGACGGCGCTCGGCACGGGCCTGGTCGGCCTGGAAGATTCGTTCGACTTGTCGCGTTTGCGATACCACAAGATTATCCTGATGACGGACGCGGACGTGGACGGGGCGCATATTCGCACCCTGCTTCTCACGTTTTTGTACCGTCACCTGCGTCCCCTTTTCGAAAGCGGCTATGTGTATGTGGCGTTGCCCCCGCTTTTCAAGGTGCAGTCCGGGCGCCGGGAGCATTATCTGTGGACGGAAGATCAGTTGGCGGCGAAGTTGCAGGAATTGCGCGAGACGGGAAAAGCAAGGATCGCCATTCAGCGTTACAAGGGCCTGGGCGAAATGAACCCCGAGCAGCTTTGGGACACCACCATGGACCCCGCCACCCGTCGCCTGCAACGAGTGACGGTGGAGGACGCCGCGGCGGCCGACCGCGTGTTCTCGACGCTGATGGGCGACGCCGTCGAGCCGCGCCGCCAGTTCATCGAGCGCAATGCGAAGTACGCCACCATTGATGCGTAACGCATTGGGGAAGGACGCCCAGGGAACGCACCCGGAACGCACCCGCAGCAACATGTTGGACCATTCTGATCGACAGGACGCTCCCGACGTTTCCGTGGTCGTGCCCGTGTACGACGAGGCGGATTCTCTGCCTGAACTGGCCCGGGAGATTCGGTCTGCCTGCGAAGGCGGCGGGTATCGTTTCGAGGTCTGGTTCGTGGACGACGGGTCCCGGGACGCCTCCTGGCAAGCCATAGCGCAGCTGCACGAGGAGGATTCCCGCATGGCGGGCCTGCGCTTGCGGCGCAACTACGGCAAGTCGGCGGCGCTGGCGCTCGGATTCGAGCAGGCGCGCGGAAGATATGTCGTCACGATGGACGCCGATTTGCAGGACAAGCCCGCGGAAATTCCAAGGCTGATTGGCCGGATCGAGGAAGGATTCGACTTGGTGAGCGGCTGGAAGAAGACCCGCCGCGACCCGCTGAGCAAACGACTCCCCAGCAAATTCTTTAACCGGGTTACGCGGATTATTTCCGGGGTTCGCCTGCACGATTTTAATTGCGGACTGAAAGCGTATCGGCGGGACGTGGTGAAAAGCGTGCGCGTCTACGGCGAACTGCACCGGTATATTCCGCTGCTCGCCAAATGGGAAGGGTATGACCGCATTTCCGAAATCCCGGTGGAGCACCGCGCGCGGCGCTACGGGCGCAGCAAGTTTGGGCTGGATCGGTTCGTCAAGGGGTTTCTGGACCTGATTTCCGTGACGTTTCTGACCCGGTTCGCGGCCCGCCCGATGCATTTTTTCGGCGCGTTCGGCACGCTGGCGTTTTTTGTCGGACTCGTGCTTTCCCTGTGGCTTTCCATCGACAAAATCGTTTTCGGAAATCCCATCGGGGACCGGCCGCTGCTGCTGTTCGGCGCGTTGATGATCGTGGTGGGGGTGCAAATGTTCACGACCGGCCTGCTTGGCGAGATGATCGTTCGGCCCCGCATGGAGCGCCCCGATTCGTACCGCGTGATGGCCGCCTTGCCTCCGGCGGATTGAACCATGGCTTCCGAACGCACCCGACGGCGGATCGCCCTTGTGGGGCCCGCCGCGCCATTCCGGGGAGGGATCGCGCAGTTTACCGACACGGTGGGGGCGGGGCTGCGGGATCGGGGCTGCTCGGTGTATATGGCTACGTTCCGGCGGCAGTATCCGAAGATGCTGTTTCCCGGAACGTCGCAATTCGATGCGGCGCGGCCCCTGGCGCCGGATACCCATCGCCTGATTGATTCCATGGGGCCTGCTACGTGGATCGGAGCGGCCCGGACCATTGCGGAACAGCGCCCGGACGCTGTCGCGTTTCAGTACTGGACGCCCTTTTTCGCGCCCGCATACGGCGTTATGGCGCGGCGGCTGGCCGCGCGGGGCGTTCGGGTCGCCGCGATCGTGCATAATGTGTATCCGCACGAGCGTCGGCATGGCCTCGTTTCTCCGCTGGCGGGGTATTTTCTGAAGCGGTGCGGCGGGCTGCTGGCGCTGTCCGACGGGGTGGCCGCCGATTTGAAGGCGCTGGGCGTCGCTGCGCCCGTGCGCATGGCCCCGCATCCGGTCTACGGACACTTTGGCGACCCGCTCCCGCGCGCGGAGGCCCGGCGGCGGCTTGGCGTCCCGGAGGACGCCGACATATTGCTTTTTTTCGGGTTCGTGCGGGCGTACAAGGGGTTGCGTACGTTGCTGCGGGCCTTGCCCCGGGTGCTGGCCCGCCGCCCTGCCGCGCGGCTTGTGGTCGCGGGCGAGTTTTACGAGGACGAACGGGCGTACCGCGACCTGATCGCGTCGCTGGGCCTCGGGGATGCTGTGCTGGTGCGGGGAGAATATATCCCGGAAGACGAGGTGGGTTTGTATTTTTCGGCGGCGAACCTGGTCGCGCAGCCCTACGAATCGGCCACGCAGAGCGGCGTGGTGCAGACGGCCTGGCATTTCGACCGCCCTGTGGTTACGACGGACGTGGGCGGACTGGCCGAGGCGGTTGCGGACGGCGTATCGGGGTATGTGGTTCCGCCCGGCGACCCGGACGCGCTGGCGGACGCGATCATACGCTATTTCGAAGAAGATCGGGAGGCTGCCTTTGCGGAAGGCGCGCGTCGGGAGCGGGAGCGCTTTTCCTGGGACCGCCTGCTGGATGCGCTGGAAGCCATGCTGGGATAAATCGGATACTTTGGTGTCCCTTGAGGACATTCTGATCAAATCTGCTTCGCTCGGCGCGTCGCTTTCGCATGTAAAGGATATTCTGATGGAATACGATCCGATCAAGGATTCGCTGGGGAAATTTTTCCGCATCCATCCCGTGTTGCAGCGCCTGTTTTTCGCGCTGCTGCACGCCGTGTTCTTGCGGTCCTGGTACGTGCGCCGGGAAGTGCGCGCCTTGCTGAGGCCTGCGCGGACGGGGCAACCGGCGGAGGTGCTGGATGCGGGAACGGGATTCGGGCAGTATGCGGCGCATATCGTCCGGCGCTTTCCGGGCGCCCGGGTGCTGGCCGTGGACGTCAAGTTGGATTATCTCGCCGACCTGAGGCGGTTTGCAGAGCGGGCGGGGCTGCGGGATCGCATGGCGTTTCTCGAATACGACCTGACCGGCCCGCCTCTGGACCAGACGTTCGACCTGATCGTTTCGGTGGATGTGATGGAGCATATCGAGGACGACCGGACCGTTTTCCGCAATTTTGCGCAGATGCTCCGGGAAGGAGGCCATGTCATTGTCAACACGCCTTCGGATCAGGGCGGATCGGATACGGAGGCGCACGGCGAGGAAGGATTTATCGGCGAGCACGTGCGTCCCGGATACGGCCTTGAGGCGTTGCGGGACAAGATGGCGGAGGCGGGCCTGGAAACGGTGCGGGCCCGGTATACCTACGGGACCTTCGGTTCGATAGGCTGGCGCATTCTCGTCAAGTGGCCCATGCGCCTCTTGTCTGCGACGCGGCTGGCCTTCGCCGCGCTGCCGGCGTATTACCTTGCGGCGCTGCCCGTGGGCCTCGTCCTGAACGCGATAGATGTGCGAAGCCGCAACGAAACCGGCACGGGCCTGATTCTCGTTGCGCGCAAGAACGTGAAGCGCTGATCGCAGTAGATTTAATCAGAGCATCCTGCAGGATGCGCATGGAAACCGGGGGGCGTAACAACCGTTACAGCGTAAACCGGGGGGATCCATGCAGACAAAATATATCTTCGTTACGGGAGGGGTTACGTCCTCGCTGGGCAAGGGGATCGTTTGCGCGTCGCTGGGGAGGCTGCTGGAGTCGCGGGGATTGCGCGTCACCATTCTGAAACTCGATCCCTACATCAATGTCGATCCCGGGACGATGAATCCCTATGAGCATGGGGAGGTGTACGTCACGGAAGACGGGGCCGAGACCGATCTGGACCTGGGGCATTACGAGCGGTTCCTCGGGCGGCCGATGAGCCAGGCCAACAATGTCACGACCGGGCGCATTTACCTCGAGGTGATTACGAAAGAGCGCTCCGGGGCGTATCTGGGCAAGACCGTGCAGGTGGTGCCCCACGTTATCGACGAGATCAAGCAGCAGATGCTGACGCTCGGCGATACGGGACGGTACGATGTGGTGATCACCGAAATCGGCGGCACGGTCGGCGACATCGAGAGCCTGCCCTACCTCGAAGCCATTCGGCAGCTGCGGTACGAAATCGGCGCGCGGAACGCGCTGGACGTGCACTTGACGCTGGTTCCGTTTCTGGCTGCGGCGGGCGAATTGAAAACGAAGCCGACGCAGCATTCCGTCAAAACGCTTCTGTCGTACGGATTGCAGCCCGACATTCTGGTGTGCCGGTCGGAAAGGCCGCTGGATGCGGAATTAAGAAAAAAAATCGCCCTTTTCTGTAACGTGGAGCCGCGGGCGGTGATTGCGTCCCGGGATGCGGAATCCATCTACGAGGTGCCCCTGCTTTTGGCCGAGGAGGGACTGGACGATATCGTGTTCGAGCGGCTTGGCGTGTCGTCCGGGGACGGCGCGGCGACGATGCTGGATTCGCCGGGCATGCAGGAATGGATATGCTTCCTGAAAACGCTGAAGAATACGGAGGGGGCCGTGCGCATTGCGCTGGTGGGCAAGTATGTGGAGCATCAGGACGCGTATAAGTCCATCACCGAAAGTTTTATTCTCGCAGGGGCGGCGAACGGGGTGCATGTCGATCTGCGGTATGTCTTGTCCGACGACGTCACGGAAGAGAATGTGGAAGACGTGCTTGGCGAGGCGGCGGGCGTCGTGATTGCGCCGGGCTTTGGCGACCGGGGCGTCGACGGGAAGATTGCTTGCGTACGGTACGCGCGCGAAAACGGCGTTCCGTTCTTCGGGATATGCCTCGGCATGCAGTGCGCCGTCGTAGAGTTTGCGCGGCAGGTCTGCGGTTGGGAGGACGCCCATTCCACGGAGTTCGATCCGGATACGGCCCATCCGGTGATCGACATCATGGAGGAGCAGAAGCGGATCGCGGACAAGGGAGGCACCATGCGCCTTGGGGCGTACGAATGCCGCCTGACCGAGGATTCGCGGGCCGCGGAGATTTACGGGACCCTCGAAGTGTCGGAGCGGCACCGGCATCGGTATGAAGTGAACAATGTGCTGCGCTACAAATTGCTGGAACACGGCATGCGTTTTACGGGGGTCAATCCGGGGCGGGACCTTGTGGAGATCGTAGAGTTGCCGGCGCATCGCTGGTTTGTCGGCGTGCAATTCCATCCCGAATACAAAAGCACCGTGGCGCATCCGCATCCGCTTTTTCGTTCGTTCGTGGCGGCGTGCGTGGAATTCGCCCGGGAGAAAGACATGACGGCGTCGCCGCGCCCTTCCCGCCGCCGTCGGGTTGCGCCGCTGGCGTCGGCGAAGATGTAGGGGTTGACAACCTTACGCCCGACAACGTATATTACAGGCGCAAGCTGCTGGCGAAGACGGTGGAATCCACCGCAATCCTGTACTTGAAACGAATCCCGCAAAACTGTCCAGTTTTTACGGACCACTTCTTCCCAATAATTATGCTGAAGGAGTTACGAATACAAAATTTCAAAGGGTGGAAGGATACCGGCGTCATTCGCATGGCCCCCATTTCCCTGTTCTTCGGCGCTAACAGTTCTGGCAAGTCCAGCATAAGCCAGTTCCTGATGATGCTGAAGCAGACCGCCGAGTCCCCGGATCGAAAAGCGGTTTTTTATCCGGGCGGAAAAAACTCTGCCGTTCAGCTTGGTTCCTATCAGGAGATGGTGTTCCACCGTGACCCGGCAAACAAGATCACTTTCGAGTATCGGTGGTCGTTGCCGGATACCCTCAGGATTAAAGACCCGGTCTCGGAGCAATCGTACTCAGGAAGCGAACTGGTTTTCCAGGTAGGAGTGGGGCTGGGTGATAAAGATCAGCATACATTGGTTCTCGATAAACTTAAGTATGAATTGATTGGAGATGAGAACATCCAGCTTTCACTTGGGATGGAAAGAAAGTCTGACACAAAATCTGATTACAAGGTTGAAGCTACGAAGTATTCCCTAAGGCGTAAACAGGGGCGTGCCTGGTATCCCGGGGCGCCCGTTCGCTTTTATGGCTTTCCTGACGAGGTGGTTGCCTATCATCAAAATGCCGAATTTGCCCAGGCATTGAACTTGTGCCATGAAAAATTATTCAGATCGATCTATTATCTAGGACCGCTTCGCACAAAGGCCGAACGTCTGTATTCATGGACAGGCATTGAGCCTGAAAGTGTCGGCTATGCGGGGGAGAATACCGTCGCGGCCATTCTCGCGGGACGAAGCCGAAAAATCAGCCTTGGCTATAGATGTCGATACAAACCTTTCGAAGAAATTATTGCCATCAAGCTCAAGGAAATGAGCCTGATCGAAGAATTCAAGGTCAACCGCATATCCGAACAGCGGCAAGAATACGAGGTCAAGCTTCGTACCAAAGGTTCAGGGGATTGGGTGGATCTCCCGGATGTCGGTTTCGGCATTTCCCAGGTTTTGCCCGTTCTCGTGCAGTGCTTTTATGCGCCAGCCGGGTCGATCATTTTCATGGAACAACCGGAGATTCATCTGCATCCGAACGCTCAGTCAGCATTGGCCGATGTGATGATTGACGTGATCAAGTCCAGAGAAAATGGGGCGGATAGAAATATCCAGTTGGTTATTGAAACCCATTCGGAACATTTCCTGCGACGCTTGCAGCGACGAATTGCCGAGGATAAGGTGTCGCAAGAGGAGGTGTCGGCTTATTTCGCTAATATCTCCAAAGCCCCTGCTACGCTCAAGCCTCTGCAAATTGATGTCTTCGGCAACATCCAGAACTGGCCGGAAAATTTTTTCGGTGATGAAATGGGTGACATCATCGAACAAGCGAAAGCGTCCATGGCAAAACGGGCGCGAAACAGCTCCCCAAAATCGGAAGCATTCCAGTGAATTTGCCGAAGAAGTGCATAGTGGATACAAATGTCCCGGTTAACGCAAATTTAGCAAACAACCCGGAAGCAATCCCTGACGATTTGGTCACCTGCGTACAAAGTTGTGTCAGCGCCATTGATCATGTGATGAAAAAAGGTGAATTCGTTATTGATTCCGGTGATGAAATTTATGGCGAGTATTTAGGCAATCTTTGCCCAAGTGGTCGAAAGGGAATTGGTAATGCATTCATGAAGTGGGTTCACGATAATCGCTGGAGCCTGCTTGATACTGACCGGGTAGCCATCACGAAAAACGACGAGTCATATGACGAATTTCCCGCTCACCCCGGATTGGAAAATTTCGACAAATCGGATCGTAAGTTTGTTGCCGTTGCAAACGCTCACCCTGCAAAACCGCCGATCTTGCAGGCGACAGACAGCAAGTGGTGGGGCTGGAAAGATGCTTTAATGGAGGTTGGCATTACCGTTCAATTCATCTGCCCCAAATATGTAAAGACCAAGCATGCGAAGAAGATAGGCATAACGTGAAAGACGATTTCTTCAAATTTCCATCCACACGCCATCTGGCAGCACTGGCTGGCGTTGATATCCGAGATGACAAAGTATTATCGGAATCGGAACGTGATGAATTCTTGCTGCACGAACTGGTTATTGAAGAAAAAATAGATGGCGCGAATTTGGGCATATCGTTTGATTCAGAGGGAAATATTCGGGCGCAGAACAGAGGCGCATACCTGCATCTACCCGCATCAGGTCAATGGAAAAAAATTCTTGACTGGTTGGCGCCTCGGACCGATGAGCTGTTTGAACATCTTTCAGAGCATTTCATACTCTTCGGCGAATGGTGTTACGCCCAGCATTCGATTTTTTATGATCGTTTACCGGACTGGTTCCTTGGTTTCGATATTTATGACAAACAATTTCGCCGGTTTCTTTCTTCGGAGCATCGGGATGCTCTCTTAAAGGAAATGCATATTGCTCAAGTGCCAGTTGTCGCACGCGGGCGCTTCGCCTACCCGGAAATTCCAAAACTTCTGTCCACATCAAAACTTGGTGATCAGCCCGCGGAAGGCCTCTATCTCCGATTTGACCAGGGTAACTGGCTGGCGCAACGGGCCAAACTGGTTCTTCCGGCGTTTATTCAGTCGGTGGAGCAGCACTGGTCACGTGCTGTCATCAAGCCAAACCGGTTGAGGCTGTCAAAATATTAGAGGGTGTCTTGTAAACTGTGTAAGCGCGTTTAAGGTTCGTCGGGCATTCTGTCTGCGTAGAGTATGACGAACTGGTTGAGCGAGTCCTTCCGGTAACTCCTATTATCGGCCTTTTCAACGGACGAAGCCCTGCGCGGGTACTGTATTTCCTCTGGAAAAAGGGCAATGTCCCGTTCAGTGGATAACTAAACCTTAATTATTTAAGTTTAAAAATTTTAACCTAAATTATTTAGGTTTCGTATTATTGCGGCAAAATTTTCCCTTCTCTAAAATCCGCCCCGATCGGCTCCCGTCCCGACCTTGGTGAGGCGCGCCGCCTTTTTCAGGCGCGCCAGAGCGCCCGGAACTGTCCGTACGCCGCGCCCGCGCTATTCCACTCGGGCGGCGCCAACGTCTCGCAGGGCCATTTGCGGGCGTACTCACGCACTGCGCTGGATGCGCCCGAAAACACTGCCGAACGCCTCGGAACGCCCGGATGGGTCATCCAATTTGTTTAAGGGCCTTAAAAAATGAGGCAAATTCTATAAAAAACCATCGAAAGGCGCCCGAATGTGCTGAAAACCCCTGAAAATGGCGTTTTAGACGAAGTGTCGGGGAAGGCGAATGTTCTCTTAAGAAGGTAACATAAATTTAATTATTTAAGGTCTTGTTTTTTGAAATTAAATAATTTAACTTAAAGATGTCCGGAAAGGGCAGCACTCGAAACGAATCGCCGCTTGACGCCATGAGCAATGGAACAGAATGCTGGAAACGGTATATTAAACCGTACCAACCCGCCGCAAGCCATGATTGATACTCTTGCCATCGCCAGCGATCTCGTCGCAGCGGGAGTCGCAAAGCCTCAGGCCGAAGCACACGCCAGGGCCATTGCGACCGCCGTCGGGCAGCAGTACGCGGACATCGCCACGAAAGATTTCGTGCGCAGCGAAATAAGCGCCCTTCGGGCAGAGTTACGGGAAGAAATAGGCGCCCTTCGGACAGAGGTACGGGAAGAAATAAGTGCTGTACGCGGAGAAATAAGTGCTGTACGCGGAGAAATGAGCGCCCTTGAAACCCGTCTTGTGCGCTGGATAGTCGGAACGATGATCGCCGGCGGAGGCCTCTTGTTCGCCGCGCTGCATTTCATACCGTAATCGCCTGGGCCTGAAGTCCGGCGCGTCGCCTCGAACGCATACCCTGCGTCGTTAACCCGCCGCAAGCTATGCTTGATGCGCTTGCCATTGCCCAGGATATCGCCGCTGCGTCGTTCGCCGCCCCTGTCGGCCCGCCGCCCACCCCCGACCCCGTATTCCCGCCTGCGCCTGCGGTCGTAGGGGATTGCGAAACGGGCGAGGTGGGCGCAGTCGGAATGGCGCAGGCGTACGCATAATATTCCCATTATTATATAACGCATAATCCGCTCTGCCCTGCGGCCAGCTTTTCGGTCGTTGGGCGCCGCTCCGCCTCCCTGCCGGATTTTCGTCCGTCAGGCGCCAATCCGCGCCCGATATCCCCTCTATTACCCTTTTATTACCTCTCTATTTCATCCCGAAGGGAATACATGTCTATATTGCACATATTTTGAACATATAAATGTATAAAAATATCGACTCAACAGCGATTTTTTTCCCATAAAAGGCTTGACATTACAAATTTCCGCCGTAATTTGACTGAACAAGTGGGGAAAAGTGGGGAACATTCCCATGATTTGGATGGTGAACTGGCGTAATGCGCCGGATGCGTTATCCCGGTTCATGGTTCCATCCGCTGCTTCTTTGGCATTATGGCAAGCTTCAAGGGACAGGCAGAATACTCCGTAGACAGCAAGGGTCGCATAGCGATCCCGGCCAGGATGCGGAGTGCGTTGAACCCGGAAGCGAACAACAGCTTTACGATTACGCGCGGCTTCGAGCAATGCATCCTCTTGTTTCCGATGGACGAGTGGGCGAAACGCGAAGCGGAGATCGCTCGGCTGAACACGTATCAATCCGAAGCGCGCAGTTTCGTGCGGACGATCATGCGTTGGGCGGACGAGGTTACGCTGGACAGACAGGGGCGGATCGTGGTTCCGAAGAACCTGATCGAATTCGCCGGCCTTGAAGGCGCCGTGCTAATCATTGGCGTACTGGATCGTATCGAAATCTGGAATCCGAAGGCGTTTGCCGCCCAAGCCGAGCAGGAAGCGGACTACCCGGACGTGGCGGAACGGATTTTCGAGATGGGCAGGGATCTATAGCGCCATGACCGGCGGAAAATTTTCCGTCACAGAGGATGACAGGAGGAGATGGACATAAACGAATGGGGAATGCAGGAGGACGCGATTTCGCAACCTCGTTCCACATTCCTGTTCTTTGCAAGGCTGTAACAGAAGGACTGATTACGAAAACCGGCGGCGTGTACGTGGATACTACCTTGGGTGGGGGTGGACACAGTGCTGCGTTGCTCGAGTTGTTATCACCGAGAGGCAGGGTGTTCGGCGTCGATCGCGACGCCGAGGCGCTCGATGCATCTTGCAGCAGACTCGTCGCCGACTTGGAGCGCGGGCGGTTTACGCCTCTCCGGGGCAATTTCGAACATATCGAACGATTGCTCGAAGAAGCCGGAGAGGCGCAGGTGGACGGTCTGGTGGCGGACCTTGGGGTCTCTTCCCGCCAGATCGACGCCGCCTCGCGCGGATTCAGTTATCTCGCCGAAGGCGCGCTCGACATGCGCATGGATATGCGCGGGGGGCGTTCCGCCCGCGAAATAGTTAATTCGTGGGACAGGGAGATGCTGAAAGAGGTGTTCTCGAAGTATGGCGAAGAGCCTCGGTCGGGCCGGATCGCTCGCGCGATCGTAGAGGCCCGGCCGCTCGAGAGCACAACGGAACTGGCCGAGGCGGTTCGCAGCGTAACGCCGGGACGAGAGGCGATTCGGACCCTCTCTCGCGTATTTCAGGCGCTGCGCATCGTGGTGAATCGCGAACTGGAAGCGCTGGAGCGGTTGCTCGAATCGTCGGCCCGCGTGGTTCGGCCAGGAGGGCGGATGGCTGTGATAAGCTATCATTCGCTTGAGGACAGAAGGGTCAAACGGTTTTTCAGAAACGGGAATTTCGAGCGGGAGCCGTTCCGCGATGCGTACGGCAATCCGCTGGTCCCGTGGAAGGAACGCATGCGGAAGCCGATCCAGCCGGACGCCGAGGAGGTGGAAGCCAATCCGCGGGCGCGCAGCGCGCGTCTCCGCATCGCGGAGCGCACGGAGATGGCGTGGCCCCTGAACGAGGGCGCGCAGACGACAAGGCGATGAACGAACGTGTGCGTCATGTACAAGCCAAAAAAACATACCCTGACCAGGTTAGAAGAAGCCGATCCGGCTTCGGAGACGGTTCGTCCTGAGCCGTCCCGCCCGGGGCATGCGCTGCCCGGCTGGTCAGATATTCAGGACCTGAACCAGCGCAAATCAGCTCCGCTTCGGAGCGGAGCCGCTTTTTTGGGACGCATTTCGACGGCGCGATTCGCCCTTTTCGTGGTGGGGTTCGGCGTACTGTTTACGCTGTATGTAGGGCATGTTCACACTACCCGGCACATTCTGTCGGAGCTCGAACGGGAGCGCCAGGAAAATCTTCGACTGCACTTGCAGTACAACCGTCTGAAGGGGGATTTCGATCAGATGGTTGGTCCTTCCGTCATCTACGAACGCGCCCATGCACTGGGGCTCGTTACGGATCCTGCGCCCGGGCCCCCGGTCGAGATAGAGGGATGACGGGAAGCATGCGAACAAGACGCAAGACGTTTGCGAGAGATCACCCACGTGGATGCCAGGGACGCCATACTGATTCGGATGTACGCGGCGCTGACGGCGCTGAGCCTGCTGCCCCTGCTCGTTATCGGGCAGGTCTTCCGCATTCATCTTACGGAGGGCGGCGATCTGCGGGATCAGGGACAGCGACAAACCAATTCGTTCGTCGGCGTCCCGGCGATGCGGGGCGCTATCTATGATCGCGCGGGCCGGACGCTGGCGGTGAATACGGCGCGCTACGATCTGGCGATCGACCCGACGGTTTCCGGCTTCGACGAACAGCGAGATGCGTTCTTTGAAAGATTGTCAAATCTGACCGGCGCTTCTGCGGCGCACTACCGACAGCGCGTACGCGAACGAACCAGTCCGCAGTACGCGCCGCTGGTCAGGGGCCTGTCGGAGGAGCAGAAGGAGGAAGTGGAGCGCTGGGAGACGCCCGGCGTTATTCTTGATCCGGCCTTTGCCCGCCGGTACAATCACGGACCAACCGCTTCGCATGTGTTGGGCTATGTGAATTCCGACGGGATCGGGCTGAGCGGCCTGGAACTGCAATACGACGAGTATTTGCGGGGAGTGGACGGACGGCGACCCGTACAGCGCAACCGGCTGGGCCGGATCAGGACGTTCGTTTCGGGGAAAGTGGTCGAGCCGGTGCATGGAGAATCGCTTGTCCTGACCATCGACCTGCTGCGGCAGGCTATTCTGGAGGAAGAACTGGCTCGGGGCGTTGCTGAAATGGAAGCCCTGTCCGCATCGGCGGTGGCGCTAGATCCGCGCACCGGGGCGGTGCTCGCCATGGCCAACGCGCCGGCGTTCGATCCCAACCGGGCGGGCGCCTGGCCAGCGGAAACGCGCCGCAACCGCGTGATTACGGACCGGATGGAGCCGGGCTCCACGTTCAAACTCGTGTCCGCCGTATCCGCCATCGAGCAGCGCCTTGTGGGGATGGAAGATTCGGTCGATACCGGGGACGGATGGGTCGTGGTGCATGGACGTACGTTCACTGATACGCGCGCGCACGGGGCCATCCCGTTTCGGGAAGTGATTTCGCTTTCGAGCAATGTGGGCACGGCGAAAGTGGTGTCCCGCGCAGACAGGGATACGTTTTACGGGCATGCCCGTAATTTCGGGTTCGGACAGCGCACGGGGATCGATCTTCCCGGAGAGGTGCAGGGATTGCTGAAGCCCCCCGACGAGTGGAGCGGCGCGACGCTGACGGCCATGGGCATCGGGTACGAAGTGGACGTCACGCTTTTGCAGACGGCCGTGGCGTATGCGGCGCTTGCGAACGGCGGACGGCTCGTGCAACCGCATGTGGTCGCCGAGCGGCGAGACGTAACCGGTCGAACCACATGGACGGCCCGGCGGGATTCCGCGCGGCGGGCGTTTATGCCCTCGACGGCGGAAACCATTCTGCCCGCGTTTCTGGGGGCGGTGGAAATGGGCACGGCGACCCGCGCGCAGATAGCGGGCCTGAAGGTGGCGGGCAAAACGGGCACTTCCCTCAAAGCAGAGGACGGCGGCTATCGCGAGGATGCACACCGGGCTTCGTTTGCAGGATTTTTCCCTGCGGACGATCCGCAAATCGTGCTTGTGGTGGCTGTGGACGAACCGCAAACATTTCAGCATGGCGGACAGGTCGCCGCGCCGATTTTCCAGCGCGCGGCTGCCCGCTGGCTTGCTACGTTTCCCGAACTGTCCCGGCAGGCGTTTTCGGCCGCGCAATTTTCGTCCGAGGCTCCGCCCGATGGGTCTATGTCCGGGTCCGCGCCCGCGCGTCCCGTATTGCTTCGGGAGCAGAACGAAACGAATGCAGCGCCCCTGACAGGCGACGCCGTTCCCGATTTCAGGGGATGGACCATGCGCGAGGCGGCCTACTGGTTGTCGCGCCGGAATATCCCGCTCCGCATTGAGGGGAAAGGGGTCGTATCGTCCCAATATCCCGAAGCCGGATACCCTCTTGGGCAAACCGTCGTACTGCGATCCCGATGAAAACGTTCGGAGCCTTGCTGGAAACGTTGCGGGCCGCCGGCCTGCTCATGGAGACATGGGGAAACATTGACAATATCGATATCGACCATGTGGCTGGAGATAGCCGCAAGGTCGGGCCGAACGGTCTTTTCGTCGCCATTCGCGGCGTTGAGATCGACGGCCACCTGTTCATTGACAAGGCTGTTCAAAACGGAGCCATCGCGATCGTGTGCGAGGCGGCGTCGGCGCGGCGGACATTCCGGCGTTCCGGCGTCGCCTTCGCGCGCGTCCGGGATAGCCGATGGGCCCTTGCGGCGCTTGCCGCCGCCTGGCGCGACAACCCGTCGCATGCGTTGCGCACGGTTGGCGTGACCGGAACCAACGGCAAGACGACCGTTGCGTTTCTGGTGTGGCAGGCGCTCGGGTTGCTGGGCGTACAGGCCGGTTTCACAGGGACGATCGGGGTGCGCGTGGGGAACGAAGCTTTTCCCGCCTCCCTGACGACGCCCGACGCGCTGGACGTGCAGCGCTTCCTGCGTCGCATGGCGGACGAAGGATGCGCCGCCTGCGCGATGGAGGCGTCTTCCCATGCGCTGGATCAGCATCGCCTTGCGGGCGTGGCGTTCGATGTGGCCGTGTTCACGAACCTGACCCGGGATCATCTCGACTACCACAAAACATTCTCCGCATATTTTGCGGCGAAAAAAACGCTTTTTGATCGGCTGGACGCAAGCGCTGCGGCCGTGTTCAATGCGGACGATCCGGCGGGCGCTCGCATGGTCGCCGATACGCGCGCAGCCTGTACTTCGTACGGGCTGGACGCCCCGGCCGATATCCGCGCCGGGGTGGTTGAGGACGCGCTGGACGGACTGACGCTTCGCATCGAGGGCCGTACGCGCCGTTTTCGGCTTGCCGGACGGTTCAACGCATGGAATGTGCTGGCGGCCTGGGGCGCGTTGCGGGCGCTGGGATACGGCGCCGCCGCGCTGGAGGCGCTGGAAGAAGCCCGGCCCGCCCCGGGGCGCTTCGAGCAGATGCGATTCGAGGACGGCGCGCATGTCGTCGTCGATTTTGCGCATACTCCCGCCGCGCTCCAGGCCGTGCTCGAAACCATAACGGCTGCGAAGCCGCCTGACGCGCAGATATGGTGCGTTTTCGGTTGCGGAGGGGATCGGGATCGGGCAAAGCGTCCCGCGATGGGCGCCGTGGTCGAGCGATTCGCCGACCGCGCGATCGTTACGAGCGATAATCCTCGCACCGAAGACCCCGCTCGGATTTTGCAAGATATCCGGGCCGGGTTCGTCGATCCGAAGCGGGCGCTTTTCGTTGCGGATCGCGGAGAGGCCATTGTCGAAGCAAGCCGCCTCGCTCGTCCGGGAGACATTGTGCTTGTGGCCGGGAAGGGACACGAAACGCGGCAGCTTATCGGAACGGACAGCAGGCGTTTCGACGACAGGGAAGCAGTCCGGGCGGCATTTGCTTGCCGGTCTGCGGCCCGTACGCCGCAGACCCCCGAATAACCGGATATGCAGATTTTTTACGACAACATCTTCTTATGCTTTATTACCTGATCGAATATCTGGAGCAACTTTACCAGCCCCCCGGGTTTCAGGTAATCCGGTTCATCACGGTCCGGGCTACGCTGGGCGCGATGACGGCGCTATGCATCTCTCTGTTCATAGGGCGCCGCATCATCAATATGTTGAGCGCAAGGCAGATGGGCGAATCCGTTCGGGAAGGCGTGGAGGCGGGCGTAGTGAGTCATGCCCACAAGGCGGGAACGCCCACCATGGGCGGGATCGTGATCCTGTCGTCGATTCTCGTATCGACTCTCCTGTGGGGCGCGATCGCCGAACCGTATGTCTGGCTGGCCATGCTGGCCATGGCCTGGATGGGCGTGTTCGGATTCATGGACGACTATATCAAGACGTTCCGGAAGGACAAGCGGGGCCTGGCGCCGAAAGTCAAACTGGCGGGGCAAATTTCTATCGGGCTGCTGCTGGGGGCCGCGCTTTGTTTTCATCCTGCTTTCGAGGCGTACGCCGCAGTTGCGTATGTCCCCTTTCTGAAGGACAAGATGATCGACTACGACATTCTGGGTCCGCTGTTCGGGGGCGTCGATCTTGGACCGCTCGTATACATTCCGGTCGCGATTTTCATTATGACGGCGGTCTCGAATGCGGTGAACCTGACGGATGGACTCGACGGGTTGGCCACGGGGGTTACCGCATTCGTAGGCGTGGGCTTCCTGACGCTGTGCTACATCTCCGGGAATGTGGAATTCGCGGAATTTCTCGATGTGTTTTACCTCCCCGGGGCTGGGGAACTCACGGTGTTCGCTGCGGCGATGTCGGCGGCGTGTTTCGGGTTTTTGTGGTTCAACGGGTATCCGGCGACTGTTTTTATGGGCGATACGGGATCGTTGGCGCTGGGCGCCGCCGTGGCGTCCCTTGCGCTGATGATCCGCATGGAACTCTTGCTGCCCTTGCTTGGGGCGGTGTATTTCATGGAAACCCTGTCTGTGATCATACAGACAACCTGGTTCAAGTGGACGCGGCGGCGGACGGGAACGGGCAAGCGCCTATTCCGCATGGCCCCGCTGCATCACCATTTCGAGGCGTACGGTACGCATGAGGCCAAGATCGTGACCCGCTTCTGGATAATCACTGCGGTAACCGTAGCGGCGACGCTGCTGGCGCTCCGCATCCGATGAACCCATGCGCTCCTTCATTTTTTCGCAAAAAACGTATGACGCCCGGCAAACTGCGCGGAAAGAACGTAACGGTGGTCGGCGCGGCGCGCTCCGGCATGGCCGCGGCGCGGCTGTTGCGTGCGCACGGAGTCCGGGTATTCGTGACGGATTCCGGTCCGATCGAACCGACTTTCCGGGACGCTTTGCAAGCAGAAGGGATTGCATTCGAATCAGGCGGGCATTCCGACCGGGCCGCCCGGGCGGATTTTCTGACGCTGAGCCCCGGCGTACCGTCTTCTATCCCGCTTTTGCAGCAGGCATTCGCTGCGGGTACGCCCGTCTACTCGGAAATAGAGGTTGCTTCCTGGTTTTGCCGGGCTCCCGTGCTTGCGGTCACGGGCACCAACGGCAAGACCACGACGGTTCGTTTGCTTGGGCGCTTGTTTCGGCAAGCCGGGAAGAAGGTTTTCGTTGGAGGCAACACCGGCTATCCGTTCTCGAATTTTGCGGAGGCCGCCCAGCCGCGCGATCTGGCGGTCCTGGAGGTATCCAGTTTTCAACTCGATCACATTGCGACGTTTCGGCCCTGGATCGCCGTGATGCTGAACCTTGCGCCGGACCACATGGACCGGTACGATCAGGATTTCGACGCCTATGCGCGAAGCAAATTTCGCATTGCAGGAAATCAGGGCCGGGGAGACTGGTTCGTTTGCAACCGGGACGACGGGGAGGTGCGGAAACGGACTTCTGTTCTTCGCGCAGCCCGGAAAAGGGGGCCCGTCCTGCTGGAATACAGCCGGATGGGCGCCGTGGAAAGAGGCGCATTTGCGCGAGGCGGGGAGATCGTGCTAAGAATAACCGACGAGGAAACCCTTATGCGATCAGATGAACTGTCGTTGACAGGGCCGCATAACCTGCACAATGCATTGGCGGCGACGGTGGCGGCGCGCGTAGCGGGGCTGTCTCCCGCTGTCCTGCGCGAAGGCCTGCGGACGTTTGCGGGCGTTCCGCATCGGATGGAGCTTATACGGGAAACCGGCGGCGTCCGATATGTGAACGACTCCAAGGCGACCAATGTGCACGCCGTTCGGTACGCCCTGGAAAGCATGGACGTCCCGGTGGTGCTGATCGCGGGAGGACGGGACAAGGGGAACGATTACGCGCCGCTCAAGCAGCTGGTGAGGCAAAAAGTGCGAGCCGTCATCGCTGTGGGCGAGAGCGCCTGCAAAGTGGTCGAGGAACTGGGTTCGGAAGCCGGCTGCGCGCTGGCGGCCGGTTCGTTCGAGGAGGCTGTCCGGCGGGCCCGGCTTTCCGCCAAGGTCGGGGATGTGGTGCTGCTGAGTCCGGCTTGCGCCTCGTTCGATATGTTTCGCAACTACGAAGAGCGCGGCGACGCTTTCAGAAATCTTGTAAACGCATTGTAGCATGGCTTTTTCCGCTACCGTATTGTCAGAATCCGAATCCCGTCCGAAACGACCATTCGACCGATATGTCGTGTGGGCCGTGCTTGCGCTGGCGGTATTCGGCGTGGTGGCCGTGTACAGCGCGATCTCGTTTCTCGCAGAGACGAGGGCCGGGGGAGATACGGAGCGTTTTCTGGCGCGCCATCTGGCGCGCGTCGGCGTGGCGTTCGTCGCCATGCTTGCGTGTAGCGTGATTGATTATCGAAAACTGGCGCGGTTCAGCCGGATCGCGCTGATCGTATCGCTGGGCTTGCTGGTTGTCGTGCAGATTGCGGGCGTTACGTGGGGCGGCGCGACCCGGTGGTTGCGCATCGGATCGGTCGGATTCCAGCCGTCGGACCTGGCCCGCGTGGCGCTGATTCTGTACGTCGGCGTACTGCTGGCGAAGAAGCAGGCGTATATCGCAAGTTTTACGCGGTCGTTTCTGCCGTTGATGGTGTGGGTCCTGGGCGCCTGTATTCTCATCGGGATGGAGGATCTTTCTTCGGCGTTGATGTTGCTGGCGACGGCCATGCTGATGTGTTTCGTGGCGCGCGTCCGCGTAATGCATCTCGCCGGTCTTTCCGCGGCGGGCCTGGCGCTGGCCCTGATGCTTGTGCTTGTTTCCCCGAATCGGGCGGCGCGGCTTGAGTCCTACCTGGGCATGGATTTGTTTCCCCCGGCCGGGACCGAGGAGGTCTCCGAAGATCGGGGGGAAGGGTATCAGGCCCGGCAGGCCCGCATCGCTTTCGCCATGGGCGGGCTGACCGGCGTGGGTCCGGGCAAGAGTACGCAACGGGATTTTCTTCCCGCCCCGTACAACGATTTCATTTTCGCCATTGTAGCAGAGGAGTACGGGCTTTTGGGCGCCATGGGGCTGCTCGCCGCCTTTTCGATCCTGCTGTTTCGGGGTTTTTTGCGGATTGCCCGCCCGGCGCCGGATCCGCTCGGGTTGTTCATTGGCGCAGGGCTCACTACGAGCGTAGCGTTGTATGCGTTCGTGCACGCCGCCGTGGCGTGCGGATTGCTTCCGGTTACGGGGCTTCCTCTGCCGTTCGTTTCGTACGGCGGGACTTCCATGGCGGCGACCGGCATGATGTTCGGCGTCTTGCTCAACATATCGAGGCAATGCGCCGGACGATGAGGTCTGTTCCCCACATATTGTTTGCGGCAGGCGGCACGGGAGGGCATGTATATCCCGCGATCGCTATAGCGGATGCGCTTCGCCAACAGATTCCGGAGGCGCAGGTTCAGTTCGCCGGAACGCGCAACCGCATGGAGTGGAAGGCGGTGCCCAAAGCCGGATACGAGATGCATCCCGTTGCGGCGGTTGGCCTGGATCGCGCCCGACTGCATCGCAACCTCGCGCTCCCGTTCAAATTGACGCGCTCCATGGCCGAAAGCTACGCGCTTGTGCGACGGTTCGACCCGGATGTCGCCGTAGGCACCGGCGGATATGTGAGCGGTCCGGTGCTGCTTGCGGCCAGCCTCGTCGGCAAACCGATTCTGGTGCAGGAGCAGAACGCCTGGCCGGGATTGACCAACCGGTTCCTTGGCAAGCGCGCCGCCCGCATTCATGTGGCGTTCGATGCGGCGCGGGCGCATTTTCCGCCTGATCGTTGCGCGTGCAGCGGCAATCCTGTGCGCAAGGAACTTGCCGAAACGGATCCGGAAGACGCCCGCCGCCGCTACGCCTTGCCCGCCGAGGCCTTTGTGCTGGCCGTATTCGGGGGTTCGCTGGGCAGCCGGGCCATCAATGAGGCCATGGCTCGCCATATCGACGTTTTGTTGCGCGACGAGTCCGTGCATGTCCTTTGGCAGAGCGGTCGCCGGTATTTCGACGAAATGCGCGCTCGCGTCCCGGACCACCCCCGACTGCGTCTGATGGAATATGTGGATCGAATGGACCAGGCGTACGCCGCCGCCGACCTCGTCGTATGTCGCAGCGGCGCGCTCACATGCAGCGAACTGGCCATTACGGGTACGCCCGCCATTCTGGTTCCTTCGCCGAATGTGACGGAAGATCATCAGACCCATAACGCCCGCAGCATGGCGGCGGGCGGCGCGGCGGAACTGGTGCCCGAATCCACGATGGATGAGAGGTTGCCGGAAGCGATAGCCCGCTTGCGCAAGCACCCCGAAAGGCTTCGGGATATGGCGAACGCGGCCCGCGCGCTGGCCCGTCCCGCCGCCGCCGACCGGATCGCTGCAGATGTGCTGCGGCTGGCGGGTTTTGCGCCCCCGCAGGCGAGGGCGCAAGCGCACCGTCCCCCGGCGATGGACCAGCGATGCAGGATTGAATGATGAAAAGCAGACGACAACCGACCCTTGGCCGCATCCGGCGAGTCCACATGGTGGGCGTCGGCGGCGTCGGCATGAGCTCCATCGCAGAGGTGTTGCTCAACCGGGGCTATCAGGTGACCGGCTCGGACCTGCAGCGCTCCGAAGCGACAGACCGGCTGGTCTCGCTTGGCGCGGTCGTGCGCGAGGGACATGCCGCCGAAAATGTGCGGGACGCCGATGTTGTGGTGTACTCCTCTGCAGTGGCGCGGCAGAACAACCCGGAAACGGTGGAGGCGGAACGGCTGCGCATTCCCACCATTCCCCGCTCGGCGATGCTTGGGGAATTGATGCGCATGCAATTCGGCGTGGGCATTTCCGGTACGCACGGAAAAACCACGACGACGTCTATGGTCGGGCTGGTCGTGGCCGAAGGGGGCTACGATCCCACCATCATCGTAGGGGGCAAAGTGGCTGTTTTCGGGTCGAATGCAGTGGTTGGAGAAGGCAATGTCATTGTGATCGAGGCCGACGAATACGACCGTACGTTTCTGCGGCTTACTCCTTCGCTGGCCGTCGTTACGAACATTGAGGCGGAGCACCTCGATACGTACCGCGACCTGGACGACATCAAGCAGGCTTTCGCGCAATTCGCGAACAGCGTACCGTTTTTCGGGGCCGCCGTGCTTTGCCTCGACGATCCGGTCGTGCAGGAAGTCGTTGGCCGGATAGATCGTCGGGTCATTACGTACGGCACGTCGAGACAGGCGGAGATACGCGCCGACAAAATCTGGCGGGAAGGTTCGGTCACCCGGTTCCATGTGCTGCGCGGCGACGAGCGCCTCGGCGAAATTACGTTGCATGCTCCAGGTCGCTACAATGTGCGCAATGCCCTCGCCGCCGTGGCGGTCGGGATCGAAATGGAGATCGCGTTCGAAAAAATCCAGGCAGGCATTGGCCGGTTCACAGGAGTGCAGCGTCGCTTCCAGACAAGAGGCGAGGCGGCGGGCGTACTGGTGGTGGATGATTATGCGCACCATCCGACAGAGATTGCGGCGACCCTTGAAACCGCACACGAGATGTGGCCCGAAAAACGGATTGTCGCGGTTTTTCAGCCGCATCTCTACACGCGTACGCGCGATTTCATGGACGATTTCGCCAAAGCGTTCTTCAACGCGGACATGCTGGTGCTTACCGACGTGTATGCGGCGCGGGAGGCGCCCCTGAGCGGCGTCGATGGCGGGAAACTGGCGAATCTGGCCAGACAATACGGACACCGGCAGGTGCATTACGTCGCCGACAGGAAGGAGGTGGCGGGCTTTCTCGCCGGCAAAGTGCGGGAGGGCGATGTGGTGGTTAGCATGGGCGCCGGGGACATCTGGCGTTGCAGCGGCGCATTGCTTGCGGAACTCGAAAAACGGTAAGGTTGCAAAAGCGAAAAGATGGGTACGACGAAACAGATTCTGACGCGCATGGCAGGGTGGACGGCGGTCGTAGCGATCGCCGGGATGCTATCGTTCGCCGGATGGACCTGGGTGGACGGCATGGCGGTCCGCAAGGTGGTGGTCGAGGGCGCCCGGTATGCGGACGAGGAAACGATCCTTGCGCTGGCCGCCGTGGATACCAGCATGCGGGTGCTGGATGTGGATCCGCTGCTGATCGCCGACCGCGCCGTGCGGCATCCCTGGGTGCAAGCGGGCGCGGTGCGGAGACTTCCTTCCGGCGTGGTTCGCATTGCGGTCCGGGAGCGGCTTCCCGTGGCGCTGGCGCTTGCGTCCGACGGGCGTCCGACGGCCTGGCTGGACGCCGAAGGTTACGCCATGCCCTTGCCGGAAGACGCTGCCTGGGACGTGCCGTTGGTGTGGGGCGCCGCGTTGCCTGGAAACAGGACGCGGCCGCTTGGCGGCGCCTCGCTGCGCGAACTGCTTGCTACGCTGCCGCAGTCCGAGTTGCCGCCGGATGCGCTGGTTTCCTCGTTCGAGGTGGGCAGCGCCGGAAGCATCACCATGTATGCCTCGGTTCCCGGCCGCCGCGACGCCATCGCCGTACGTCTTGGCGACCGCGGGTATGCCGAAAAATTCAGGCGATTGCATGCCTTCTGGACGCAAGCTGTGTTGCCGCGTCCGGACAAAACGTTCGCCGCCATCGATCTCCGTTTCGACGGCCAAATTGTCACAAAAGAAAGCTGAGTCCCATGGGGCAACTGCTTGCGCAAACAAACATGAATGAACGCATTGTCGTCGGCGTAGACATCGGCACCACCAAGGTGTGCGCCGTAGTCGCGGCTGTCGACCGTCTTGACAGCATCAACATTCTGGGGGTTGGGGTTGCCGGATCGGAAGGCCTGAACCGCGGCGTCGTCGTCAACATCGACAAGACGGTGGCCGCTGTTCAACAAGCGCTCGACGAGGCGTCCCGGACCGCCGGCGTGGAGATTCGGAGCGTGATCGTCGGAATCGCCGGAGACCATGTGCAAAGTTTCCGAATGAGCGGCGTCATCACGATATCGCCGCGGGACCGGGAAATCGTGGCGGACGACGTGCAGCGTCTCATCAAGGACACTACGCATGTGGCCATGCCCGCCGACCGGGAAATTCTGCACGTTATTCCGCAGGAATTCGTCGTGGACGGACAGGACGGCGTGGCCGATCCCGTGGGCATGAGCGGGGTGCGCCTCGAAGGGACCGTGCACATTATCACGGGACTGGTGTCCGCCGCCAAGAATCTCTATCGCTGTATCGAGAAGGCGGGCTACCAGGTTGAGGATATTGTGCTGGAGCCTCTTGCCTCGTCCTGTTCGGTGCTTCATCGGGACGAAAAGGAGGTTGGCGTAGCCCTTATCGATATTGGCGGCGGCACGACGGATATCGCCGTGTTCGAGGACAAAACCATCCGCCATACCGCTGTCGTCGGCATTGCCGGAAACAGCGTAACCGATGATATCCGGCGAGGCCTTGGCGTCATGCGCGATCAGGCCGAGAAGCTCAAATGCCGCTTCGGCGTCGCACTCATCGATATGGCTTCGGAAGAAGAGGAAATCACGATCCCCGGACTCGGGGGACGCCCGGACAAGAGCATCGGGCGCAGTCCGCTTGCGCAAATCATCCAGCCCCGGATGGAGGAGATTCTGGAAATCGCCGCCATCGAGATCAAGCGCAGCGGTTATGCGAGCAATCTGGCGGCGGGCGTCGTGCTTACCGGCGGCGGATCGCTTATTCCCGGCGTGGACGACCTGGCCGCCGACGTACTTGGCGTGGAAGCCCGCGTCGGCTTGCCCATGGGGCTGGCTGGCGGCATGGTGCAGGAAGTCAGCGACCCCAAGTATTCCACGGCGGTCGGGCTGGTGTTTTACGGGATGCAATCTGCGTCCCCCGACGGGACGATGTTCAGCGGAGGGCTGGCGCGTTACGACGGAGATCGCACCCGTCGGGATTCGCTTGTCAACCGCATTGCAGCGAGAATGAAGAGTTGGTTCGACGAACTCTGATAACCATTGCCGACTTTGCCGCCGGACCTGTGCGCCGGCTGGCGCTCACCCATGTAAATAATGGAGATCTCCCATGAGTAATTCCTTCAAATTCAACGGTTCCCTGACCGACAACCCCAAATTGTGCGTGGTCGGCGTGGGCGGCGGAGGCGGCAACGCCGTCAACGATATGATCACCCGCGGAATACGGGGCGTCGAGTTCATTGCGGTCAATACGGATGCGCAGGCGCTTCGGAAAAATCTGTCGCCGGTGAAGATCCAGGCGGGGGCCGTGTTGACCAAAGGCCTTGGGGCAGGCGCCCGTCCCGCCGTCGGCGCCGATGCGATCGAGGAAAGCCGCGAAGAAATCAAGCAGGCGCTGAAGGGTTTCGACATGGTGTTCATTACTGCGGGCATGGGCGGCGGCACCGGCACCGGCGGCGCTCCCGTGGTGGCTGCGATCGCGCGAAAACTCCATATTCTGACGGTCGCCATTGTCACGCAGCCCTTTGATTTCGAGGGGGTGCGCCGCCGAAAGGCCGCCGACGAAGGCATCGAACTGCTTCGCGACATCGTCGATACGCTGATTGTCGTTCCCAACGAGCGCCTGATGGAAATATCGGACGACAAGACCAGTTGGCTGGAAGCGTTCAGCATGGTGGACAACGTACTCTACAATGCGGCGCGCGGCATATCCGATCTGATCACCGTGCATGGCCTCGTTAACCTCGACTTTGCGGACGTCAAGACCACGATGGAAGTGGGCGGCCAGGCTGTCATGGGGGCTGCGGAGGCCAGCGGGTCCAATCGGGCCGAAACGGCGGCCCGGGACGCCATATCGAGTCCGCTGCTCGACGGTCTTTCCATCGCCGGGGCCAGCAATGTGCTGGTCAATATTACGTCCAGCGAGAACATAAAATTCCAGGAGGTCAGTACGGCGGTCGATATCATTCGGCAAGAGGCGGGGTCGGAGGTGGAGGTCATTTTTGGTACGGTGATCGACCAGGCGATGGGCGATAATCTCCGGGTCACGGTGATTGCTACGGGATTCGATCTGGATCGTACGTCGCGCACTCAGGGGCGATATGTCCGGACGGTCCCGCTCAGCCAGCAGGGAGCCGCGCCGAGTTACAAGGGCATGAAGAATTTGCATGCGCTGGATCAGCCCGCCTATGAGCGGCGCCATATTCTCCGGCAGGACGATAGCGATGCGCCGGAACAACCCGGACGGTCAGAGAGAGCGGAAGAGGAGACCCGGCGTAGCAAAATCAACCGGTTGGGTCGCGATCTTCCGGAACAAAACCGGCGAGAAGACACCGACACGCCGGCCTTCCTGCGCAAAATGATGGACTAGGGCCTGTTAATACTATGCAGCGGCGCTCTGCGGGGCCTGTTTTCCTGTTAGGCCTGGCGCCGCGAGCGCAGTGTGGCCCGACCACATAAGCGAGCGGCAACGCCGCATGGCGGGAAAAGAGGCTCTGCCCTTCGGGTTCCGCCGGTCACGGCGTTACTCTTCGTTGCTCGTCGCTCATTTGGAACCACCAAACTTCACTCCTCGCGCCTTGATTAACGCCGTGCCTGACGGAACAGAGCATTGCTGCATAGTATTAACAGGCCCTGAAACGGGTGCGAGGTTGCCAATGGCCGTGCTCCGTTTTGCGTACATAGCGACATGCTGGACGTTGACTTCCGCGGCGCTTTTTTCGCCGCCGGCCGTTGCCCGGCAGGCGCCGTTGAAAGGCGTGGTTTGGTCGCCGCCGGAGAATAGCGTGCAGGCGGTGCGGGATATGTACGCTATGGCGGAGGGCGGCGTACAAGCGGTGCGGGCCTTGTTTACGCCGAACAGCCATGCGTTGTCTGCCGCCGATACGCTTGGACTGCACATCTATCTGGACTTGCCCGTATCGCGCCTGTCGGTTTTCGGGCTGCAAGACACCCTTGCGCATGCGCAGGAATCGCTTGCCGACGCCTTGGGCATAGCGCGTCGGTACTCCTCGATTCGGGCTATAGGGCTTGTCCGCGATAGCGATACGTTCGATCCGGCGGCCTGCGCGGCGCTGGAGCAGTTGGCGGCCCGCGTACGTACGGCGGCCCCGGATATATCGACCTACTACGTAACCCGCTTTTTCAGGGGCGATGCGTGCGCGCATGTGGTGGATTTCGTCCTGATAGATGTGCTGAACAGGTCGAATCCGGCGGATTGGCTGGATAAGGCAGCCGGGTCTTCAGTGGGCGTGGCGGCTCTTGGAACAGGGGTTGCGCCCGACGGTCCCCGCGGATTGCTTGCGCCGTTTTCGCCGGAGCGCCAGGCCCGCTATTTCGAGGACGCCTTGCCCGAATTGCTCGATCGTCCGTTGCAAGCAGTTTTTGCGTATCGCTGGCGCGACCGCCCCGCTTCCGATCTGTCGCCGGACTCCAGGCAATACGGATTGCATGGGGAGGACGGACATGCACGGGCGGCGTTCGACGTGATTTCGGGAATTTTCTCGGGTCGCCAGACGGTTTTCGCCTTCGATCAAGGGGAACCGCCGCCGAAACCCGTTTCCTGGGTTATTCTTTTTGGCTGGCTGGTTATCCTTGCCATCGGAACAGGATATGCGATGTCTCCACGATTTCGCTACATGTTGCCCCGGTATTTTCAATCCCATGTCTTTTTTGTCGAGGCCGTGTATACGAAGCGGGAAATTCTTCCCGGGACAAACCTGATGGCCCTGTTCGCGCTGGCGGCGGCCACCGGCTTGACGGGCTATATGGCCTTGCACCATCTGAAGGCCACCGACGCCTTCATGGTGGCCATGTATTATCTGCCTCCCCTGACGCATGCGGCGACAGGGCAGATGCTGGCGCGGCCCTTCCTGTATTTTTTGCTTGCGGGGTGTCTTTTCGCGCTTGCGCTGGTTCTCTGGACTGTCGCGTGGTCGCTCCTGTTGCAACTGGGTCCCCGGATTCTGCGCATCCGGCAGGTCCACATGCTCGTCGTGTGGGCCCACTGGTCCTGTTTGCTTGCGATGGCCGTCGCCATGGTGATTTCTACCCTTCCGGATCCGAGCGGTCGGGCAGGTTTTATCCTGATTGGCGTCTGGCTATGCCTTGGTCTGTTTTCCTTCGTTCAGGTTCTGGTCGATATGCAACTGGCGACGCGGGCCCCGGCCTACCTGCTCGTGTTGGGCGGCTTGCTTCATCCGTTTGTCTGGGTCTTTTTTTTCCTGTTCGGCGTGTTGCTCAGGCATCCCTCCGAGGTGGCGTTCGTGTGGCGCGCGGCGTTCCGGCAGTAGCGTCGCGCAAGCCGGTCGCTCGCTTTTTGCGTTCCGTCAGGCAGGCAGGGCCCACATCCGCTCGGAAAACTCCTCAAAGGGCTTTTTGTAATGCAGCCAACTGAAATGCAGCGAGATCGGCGTAAATTCCTGATAATCGCCTCGCCCGGGCAAACCGGATACAAGCCGGATCAGGTATGCGCGCAGCCTCCGGTTGCGAATGCCTCGCAGTGCATAGACCGAACGATCCGTATAGTACCGGTAGGTGACTTCGCGAAAGTCCGGATCGAAGGCGGTCCAGTCCTCCACGAAGTCCAGTTGGGGACTTAGCCGACCCTGGATCCAGGGAAAAATGTCCAGTTGGCGTTGGCTCATGGCCATCGCAAGGCTCCATTCGCAGGTTTCCTCGCTGCGCCCTTCGTCCAGACGACTTCGGAAATGGGTTTGCGTGCGGCGGGCAAGCAGCGAAGCAGCGGTTTCGCACACGCTTTGCGTTACGTCCCGGTCTGCACAGTAGATCATGCCCGCCTGTACGCGCGGAAAATGCGAAATCCCGAACCGCTTCATAGTCCGCCGGCGGCGGTCCAGCAGCATATCGATTGCGATGCGCCAGTTCTTGGGTCCCCCGAAGAAAAAATCAGCGCGCTCCAGGCCGGTGGCCGTGAAAGGATACGCTTGCCATTGCTTCCAGAGCGGATCGGGATTGCGGCACCAGACGATGTCCGCATCCACGAACAGGGTGCGCTCGTACGGCATGAACCGGTGCAGGTGGTGCTTGAAGCCCGTAATGGAAGCATGTTCTTCCGGAAGCGTACGGATATCCTCGAAGAGGTCCGCCTTGCCGTGCGCGCGCAGGCATTCGCGGTGCGTGTCGGGGCAGAATAGCGCAATGGGTCGCTGTGCGTCGTGCCGTTTGAGCGTCATGGCGGAAGCCGCCGCATGACGCGCGAACCGTTCCGGGCCGTACGCGTGCAGCACGTAGCCTTCTTGCGGAGTATGCATGGGATACTCTGATTAAATGTGCAAAGTTCAGAGGCTGCGAGAGGCGCGCTGGCAAGGAATGACGAAGCAGCGTGGCAGGCCCCACGTAATGAGGAATGACACAGTTAGCGCGCCTTTCGCAGCCTCCCGGAGGGCGCTTCACGTCCGTCATGCCCCGAATCAGCAGCGTTTATCGCTGATTTCAACGACGCCGGCACAGTATCCTGTACCCACGAAACGTGAAGCGCTGATCGAAGTAGATTTAATCAGAGTGTCCCATGGCTTGTTTTTGTCTGCGCCGTATTCCCCCGGGTGCGTTCCAGTCTGCGTTCGGCAATCCGACTACGAACGCATTCCGTCCAGCTTTTTCCGAAGACTGTTCATCAGGGAATCGAATCCGCGCTTGCGGACAACCGCCTGGAAGGATCGCGCATACCCTTCCGCGGTGCTTACGTCGTCCAGGATAATGTCCCGCACCTGCCACTGCTCGTCCGTTCGCCCAAGCACATATTCCACTTTCATGGGAATGTCCTTGTAGACCGTGGTCGTGGTTACGTGCGCCGTCTCGTCGTTGGCGGCAATGTTTTCGTAGGTAACCACGGATCGGTAGGCGTCCAGGTCGGACAGCGACTGGTTCCGCACGATCTGGCTGAACACATCCACGAATTCCTTTTGCTGGTCAGGCGCCGTATTGCCCCAGAAAGGCCCCAGCGCCGTGCGTCCCATGGCTGTGAAATCAATGCCGTTGTTGATCACGCGTTTCAGTTGTTCCCGCTGTTCGTCGGTGAACGTCTCCCGGTCGCCCAGCACATTCTTTATTTCCCGATCCCGCTGTTCCAGGAAGCGGCGGACTTCCCCGGATCGGCTCTGGGCCTGCACCGGGTCCTGCATGGCGAACAAGGCGGCGAGCAGGATGGCGAGGAAAAAGGCGATGCGTGTCATGAAAGTATCGGTTTTTCGGCGTTTGCGGAGTGCGGGGACGCATGGATATGCTGTGCAGCCAAAAAAGCATTCTGCAACAATTGTGCCGAAATATTGCCAGGCGCCCCTTATTCCAGGTCGGCGCGGTACAGGACGGGCGCTCCAGGCCCGGTCCAGCCTGTTTCCGCCCACAGTTCAAGCACGGCGATGTTGAATGCGCGTACGCGTTCGTAATACGCCGCTTTCAGTTCGAGGTTTGCCCGCACGGCGTCCACCAGGTTTTCCGTATCGCCCAGGTCGAGGTCGAAGTTGATTTGCTCGGTGCGCAACCATTCTCCACTGATGGTCAGGGCTTCGTTTTGCGCTTCCATGGCGGCGCGGGTCGCGACGACGTTTCGCCAGGCCGCTTCCGCCTCGAACAGGACAAGTTGTCGGGCAGCCGTCATCTGATGCCGCACTTCGTTGCGTTGCGCTTTGGCCTGCGCGACCCTGGCGCGCGTTTGCGCCATGTTGAGCGGCAGGCGCAAGCCGACGCCCGTACGGATGCTGCGTCCCAGATACGGGTCGTTGATAAAGGCATTCGTTTGGCGGTGTCGTCCGCTCGTCAACGTAATTTTCGAATCGACCCCCAGGAAAAGTTGCGGAAAATAGTCGGCGCGCGCAATCTTGACTTGCGCTTCCCGCGCCGCCAGACCCGCCTCCGCCTGCCGGATTTCCGGGCGATTCTTCACGGCCATGCGCAGGTAAGTATCCAGAGAATCAAGCGCGAACGGTATGGGCTCCAGCAGAATTTCTTCCGGTTCGGGCAGGGCGCCTTCGGGCAGCAGCAATTGCCGCGCCAGGGCGCTTTGCGCCGTGCGCAGTCCCTGCTCGACTTCGACCACCCGCCGCAGAAATTCCTGTTCCGTAATGAGCACCTTGAACAGGTCGGCGTCGTCCACATCCTCTGCGCCCTCGTCAAGGAGCCGCCGGATTTCGGATTTGGCCTGCTCCACGATATCGCCTGCCTGCGCGGTCAGCAGGACCAGTTGCCTGGCGAGCAACAGATTACAGTACAGCGCACCGGTGCGGAGCGCGACTTCGATTTTCTTTTTGCTTGCGGACGCTTCCTCCACCCGTACGCCCTGCCGCGCCGCTTCGATGGAGCCTTTCAGGGCGCCCCAGGTGTAGAGTGGTTGCACCAGGCTGGTTTCGAATCGGTTCAGCGGACGCAGGGATTCCCAGTCGTTTTGCACTTCGGGATAGAGATACAGATGCTCTTTGGAAACGCCGGTGGGAAGATTGCGCAGTCCGGGCGCCGCCGCATGCGCGGTCTGGAGCGAAAACTCGGTGGCGAATCGACTTGCGCGGGCAAGTCGCTCCCGCGCCTGGGCGAAATCGACTTTCGAGGCAGTGACGCCTACCTCCGGGCTCACGTCCAGCGCCCGCCGGATCGCCGTTTCGAGGCGTATATGGAAGGTGTCCGGCGTCTGGGCGACGGCGGATACGGGAACGAAGAGGGCGAGGACGTACAGCAGGGCCCTCGCCCGGCGCGAGGCGTATGGTTGCATGGGGCTATACGCTATGGGTCCATAAGGTTCGGCAATACGTTCAGGTCGTCGATCACGGCGTCCGCTCCCTGTTCGCGCAACAAAGATGCCATTTCGTCCTTGTTTTCGATATAGGGGGGGATGAAGCCTATTGCGCGCACCCCGGCGTCCCGGGCGCAGGCCATGTCGTCCACGGAATCGCCGACATAGGCGGCTTTTTCAGGGGGAACGTCGTGTCCCGCCGCCGCGAGTATCGCCAGGGCGCGCCGGAGAGGGAACGGGTCCGGTTTGGGACGTTCTCCCTGTTGTTCTTTGGCCACGATCCAGGGAAAGTACGTCTCCCACCCGAAACGCCGGACGGTCCATGTTGCTTCCGCGTGCGGCCGTCCCGTGACGACGGCCATCGGGCGCCCGCCCGCGCAGAGCCGATCCAGCGTAGCGGTTTGCATCAGTGCGGGTTCTTGCGCAATGAAGCCATTCCAGGCCGTTCCCCGGTATCGCTTTTGGAAAGCGTCCACGACCTGGCTCAGCGGTGCGCTCACGCCCCGCTCGGCGATGATGGCGCGCGTCAGTCGCCAGTCGTCGTTGAACCCTCCCATGTTTTTGTAGCGCTGGATGGCGTCGGGGGGCAGTTTCCGGCCCGTGAATTCTTCCACCGTTTCTTCCACGGCGCGTCGATAGGAACGCGACACGTCCACGAGTACGCCATCCATGTCGAAGAAAAGCGCCCTGACCTCGGTCTTGCCCGCCATGGCGCCCTACGAATTCATAGTGACGAGAAATTCGTCATTGTTCCTGGTGCCCCGCATTTTGTCGAGCAGGAACGTCATGGCGTCGATCGGCGACATGTCGGCAAGAAGTTTTCGAAGAATCCAGATGCGTCCGAGCCGGGCGTCCGGCACAAGCAATTCTTCCCGCCGCGTTCCCGACATAATCACATTAATCGCGGGGAATATGCGTCGATCAGCGAGGTTGCGATCCAGCACGATCTCCGAGTTGCCGGTTCCCTTGAATTCTTCGAAGATCACCTCGTCCATCCGGCTTCCCGTGTCGATGAGCGCCGTCCCGATGATGGTCAGCGATCCGCCTTCTTCCACGTTCCGGGCGGCGCCGAAAAAGCGTTTCGGATTGCGCAAGGCGCCCGCCTCCATGCCGCCGGAGAGGGTTTTGCCCGTGTTCGGGGTCACCGTATTGTTCGCTCGCGCCAGCCGCGTGATGGAATCCAGAAGAATCACCACGTCCTGTCCGGCCTCCACCAGCCGCTTGGCTTTCTCCAGCACGATATCCACCACCTGGACGTGTTGCTCGGCTTTCTGGTCGAAGGTCGAGGAAATAACCTCGCCGCGCACGTTCCGCTCCATGTCCGTAACTTCTTCGGGCCGTTCGTCCACGAGCAGTACGATCAGATACGCTTCCGGGTGATTCGTCGTGATGGCGTTGGCTATTTTCTGGAGCAGCACGGTTTTGCCCGTTTTCGGCTGGGCCACGATCAGCGCCCGCTGGCCTTTCCCGATCGGCGTAAACAAGTCGAGGATGCGGGTATTGTAATCGCCCGGATGCGTTTCGAGGCGGAGGTGCTCCATGGGATAGAGCGGCGTGAGATAGTCGAATCCTTGCCGTTCTTCGATTTCTTCTGGTTTGCGCCCGTTGATCGTATTCACTTGTATGAGCGCAAAGAAACGTTCTCCCTCTTTGGGCGGGCGAACTTCTCCATCGACCGTGTCCCCCAGTTGCAAACTGAAACGCTTGATCTGCGACGGGGAAACGTAAATGTCGTCCGGGCTGGGGAGGTAATTGTACTCCGCCGAGCGCAGGAAACCGTAGCCGTCGGGGAGCACTTCCAGCACCCCGATTTTGCGGATCATGCCTTCCAGTTCGGTGCGCCTCGGGTCGTGGGCGGCCATGTACTCCGGGCGCCCTTCGTAGATATTTCTGCGGCGCGCTTCCTGCGCCCGGGGGTCCCGGCCCCGGCGGCTATTCTTGCGCGGGTCCGGCGAACGTCGCTTCATGCGCCGATCGTCCGGGCGCTCCCGTTCGTCTCCCCCGGGTTCGCGGCGAGGCGGTCTTTTCCGTTCGCCGCCCGCCGCGTTTCCCGGCTGCGCGCGATGTCTGTCGCGGGGTCGCGCGGCGGCGTGTCCGCCTGCATTGCTCCGCGCATTGTCGGCGGGCGAAGCCGGACGTTTGCGTTCCGGCCCCGGCGTTTGTTCTCGTCGCAGAGCCTGTCCGGGAGTCGGGCGCGGACGGTCGCCGTTCGAACGCTTGCGGTTCTCGCCGGACCGGGACGCCGGCGCCGCGTCGGCGGGCGGAGCCGGACGGTTTTCGCTGGGGGGAGCAGGCCTGTTTTCCAGACGCGGTCGGCGTTCGGGCGGAAGACTGCGCTGCGGGTTCGGGCGGGCCGTACGAGCGCGCAAGGAGCCGTTGCCGGCGACGACTTCGGCATTCGCCTCAATGATGCGATAGATCAAGTCTTCCTTGCGACTCTGGGAATAGCCGCTCAGGCCAAGGCCGCGAGCGAGTTCCTTCAGTTCCGGGAGTTTCTTTTTTTGTAAATCGTGGATGTTCATCGTTGTCGATAAGGGTATTGCAGGCGGAAGGGGGCCTTCCGGGTGAAAGACGAAAACCGGCGCCAACGGTCAGAAAGAAATTCCGCGTTGCGCTTGTCGGCTTCGCATATGGACGCGAGGCGCGTCTGACAGGGGACAGAAACAAACTCGGTGGGATGAATAATCTGCCGCGGTCCAGACAGAGAGATGGGCCGTCGGGACCAGGGAGCTTCGAGAGCGCGCATACGATAACGTACGGCAATAGACCTGCTCTCCGGGTAACAAGATAGGCTTTCCCGACGGGAAGTCAAATTTTTCTGCTTAAAAATCTGGAATCGGGTTGCAGGGGCAGGTCCTCCCGCCGCATGGCGATGCGGTGCGAGCCGGTCGCGAGCAACGTATCCGCTTCGGAGGCTTCGGCAAGAAACGTCTGTACGCCTTCCCGGATCGTGCAGGGCGCGCCCGTCCGTACGCCTGCCTTTCGCAGTATGTCCGCCAGTTCTTCCGGCGCGCACATGCGCCCGGTTGTCGGCTGCACGGGCCGGACGTACGCGCCGGCTTTGGCGAACAACCGGCCCATCGCCGCAGTATCCTTGTCCCGCATGACCCCGAACAACACCGTCAGGGCGCTTCCTTCCTGTCGGAACGCTTCCAGATGGCGCAGGATGGCCGCCAGCGCATCCGCGTTGTGCGCCGCATCCGCCGCCACCAGCGGTTGTTCGAGCAGCACGTCCCAGCGACCGCGCAATCCGGTCAATGCGCAGACGTTTTTCAGGCCCGTCCGCACGGCATGTTCGTCGAAATGCAGGAGTTCCGCGCTGCGCAGGGCGGTCAGCGCGTTCCGGATTTGATGTTTCCCGGCCAGGCCCACATGCAGATCCCGCCAGGTTCGGCGCGGCGTGGACGCCGTCACCGTCGATCGGGTCAGGCAAACGGTTTCCGACAGCGTCCGTACTTCTTGCTTGATCCAGTGCAGGGGCGCGCCGCGCGTTTCGGCGACGCCCCCGATTATTTGGACCGCAGGAGATCGGGCGCCCGTTACCACGGGGACGCCGGGCTTGATAATGCCGGCCTTCTCTTGCGCGATGCGTTCGATGGAGTCTCCCAGAAACCGGGTATGGTCCAGGGCGACGTCGGTGATGATCGACAGCTCCGGGAGCAATATATTCGTGGCGTCGAGTCGTCCGCCCATGCCCGCCTCGACGACAGCCAGATCGACATGCTTTTCCGCAAAGTATAACAGACTGAGCGCAAAGGTCAGTTCGAAGAAGCTGGGTTGCGTTCGCTCGATTAGCGGCTGCGCCCGATCCAGCGCGTCGGCCAGCCAGCGTTCCGGCGCGGCCTGTCCGTCGATGCGCATGCGTTCCGTCACGCTCCACAAGTGCGGCGACGTATGCAACCCGGTTCGCAAGCCCGCCGCCGAGCTCGCCGCAGCAAGAAACGACGCCGTGGACCCCTTCCCGTTCGTGCCGGCCACATGCACGGTCCGGAAGGCGTCCTGGGGCCGTCCGAGCGCGTCCAGAAGCTGGCGCGTACGTTCGAGGCCGGGTTTCCATATTCCCCGGTCCGCAAATCGGGGAAGTTGCGCAAGCAGGGCGTCTGTGTCTGACGTCATGGCGCGCGACCGCCAAAATGGATGCTTCGTTCGCTTTCTGTTTCCTGGCGCATGCGGAACCGCAACGTTTCCGGGGGCAGCAGCGGCTCGACGCGATCAGCCCACTCGACGATGCATATCCCGTTTCCAAAAAAATACTCCTCGTATCCCAGCTCGAAAAACTCGCCCAGCGTTTCTGTCCGGTAAGCGTCGAAATGGTACACGGGCCAGGCGCCGCCGTCGTACTCGCGGAGCATGGAAAACGTGGGGCTGGTAACCTGTTCGGCGGTCAGGCCAAGTCCCTCGCACAGTCCTTGCGCAAACACCGTCTTGCCCGCCCCGAGCGTTCCGTACAGCCCGACGACATCCCCCGCCCGGAGTTGTTTCGCGGCGGCGCGTCCGAGCCGGCGGGTTTCCGCCGCGCTGGCGGTGCGTGCGGGAAAAAGATGTTTCATGCCTTGGGTCGCAGGGTCGCGACCGGCAGAATCATTTCCTCGAGCGAAGCCCCGCCGTGCTGCATCGTGTCCCGATACAGATTCTGGTAATGGTGGAAATTCGTGGGGTACACGAAATAATAATCTTCCCTGGCGATAATGTAGTTGGTGCTCGCCTCGTTTTGCGGCAGCCCGTAGGATTCGGGGTCCGCCACGAGAATCGCATGTTTTTCGTTGCATTTCACGCTGCGCCCATACTTGTAGCGAAGCGCCGTGGACGTATTCCGGTCGCCATGCACTTTGGCGGACCGCAGGCTTCTGATGGCGCCGTGATCGGTCGTGACCACGATAGTGCATTCCGCCCGGGCGAATTCGACGAAGGCCTGGTATAGCCAGGAATGTTCGAACCAGGTGCGCGTCAAGGCCCGGTAGGCTCGTTCGTCCGGCGCGATTTCCTTGAGCACGTCCGAATCGGACCGGCTGTGCGCCAGAATATCCACGAAATTAATCACGATGGCGCTCAGATCCTGCGCAAGGAACGCGTCCGTTTGCCGGCCGAATTCCCGGCCGTCCCGGGACTTTACCAGTTTCTGGTAGCGTATCTTCGGGTCCAGGCGGTTCCGTTGCATCAAATCCCGAAGGAACCGTTCTTCGTCTCGATTGCGGCTGTGCTCGTCGTCCTCGCCGCTTTCCCACGTTTCCCGGTACCGTTTTGCGATATCCGCGGGCAACAGGCCGCTGAAGATCGCGTTGCGGGAATACGGCGTCGCCGTCGGCAGGATCGAGTAGTAGAAATCCTTTTCTATGTCGAACAAGTCGAACAGCAGCGTTTCCAGTTCCAGCCACTGGTCGTAGCGCATGCAATCGATAACCAGGAAAACGACGGGCTTTCCGGGCTGCATGTTCGGAACGACATATTTCGGAATCACGTCGTGCGAAAGCGTCGGACGATCTTCTCCCGGCCGCGCGCGAATCCATGCCGGATAGCGCTCTTCGACGAACTTGCCGAACGCCCGGTTTGCTTCCCGGTACTGGTCTTCGAGAATGTTGCGGGCCGCCTCGTCGCCTTTCAGTTCAATATCGTAATGCACCAGCTGCCTGTATACCTCGATCCACTCCGCGTGCGTGAGCGGATTCATGAGCGCCTGGGTAATCCGGTTGAAGGATTGCAAATAATCGCGGGAGACTTTTTCCGTGCGCAGCCGGTTATGGTCCAGGAGCCGCTTGATCGTGAGCAATATCTGGCTTGGGTTTACCGGCTTGGTCAGGTAATCGCTGATTTGTCCGCCCAGCGCCTCTTCCATGAGGCGCTCCTCTTCGCTCTTGGTGACCATGACCACGGGCGTTTCCGGGGCTTTTTGCCGGATTTCTTCAAGAATATCAATGCCGCCCATGCCCGGCATCTGCTCGTCCAGCAGGATTACGTCGTAGCGCGCGCGGTCCGCCTCCCCGATGGCGTCCGCGCCGTTCGTTACGCTGGTCACGTCGTATCCTCGCGTTTCCAGAAAAAGAATGTGCGGGCGCAGGAGATCGATTTCGTCGTCCGCCCACAGAATTTTGGGTTTGCCGGGCATAGAGCAGGGGCGCGTTGGCGTTTGCTGCGGCGCGCGGCGGGAGCGCGCGCCGACTGTTTCCGTGCGTTCGCGTTGCAAGTTCCGTACTGCGCAATCGCCCTTCATACATTCCGAAAGGCGCTTCGTGTTCCTCTGAAGATCGAACTTTGTCGTACCTTATGGCCGGCGCTACGCAATTCCCGCCGCACATACGCTCTCGCTTTACCAGATTATGGCGCACCATGCCCTTGCGGGGAAGCCGGTTCCCCGCGACCTCGTCGTTCATATTCCCCGAATGATGGCCGCCTATTTTTCGGTCAGGCCCGATCCGCGCGAACCGTTGCAGCGCGTGTCGTTCGGCACGTCGGGGCATCGCGGCGCAGCGCTCGAGGGGTCGTTCAACGACGACCATATCGCCGCGATATGCCAGGCTGTCGCCGAAGTGCGCGCCGCCAACGGGGTCCAGGGTCCGCTCCTGATCGGTATGGATACCCATGCCTTGTCGGAAGCAGCCTTTACGACGGCCCTTGAAGTGTTCGCTGCGAACGGCGTGACGGTGCATCTGGACAAGGGCGATTCGGGTCCCGCGTACACGCCTACGCCCGTGTTGTCCCACGCCATTCTTCGGCGCAATGCGCGCGGCGAGGGCGGACTGGCGGACGGCGTCATCATCACCCCGTCCCATAATCCCCCGGAGGACGGGGGGTTCAAGTATAATCCGCCGACGGGCGGCCCTGCCGATGCGGCGACGACCGGGCAGATTCAGGATCGGGCGAACGAACTCCTCGAAGCCGGTTTGCAGGGCGTCCGCCGCATGACGATCATGCAGGCCCGCAGGGCGGATACGACCCGGGAAGTGGATTTTATGACGCCGTATGTAGCGGACCTTGCCCAGGTTCTGGATATGGAAGCCATCGCCGCCTCCGGCCTGAAAATAGGGGCCGATCCCATGGGCGGGGCGGGGGCAGCGTACTGGGAGCCCATTGCGGACCGGTACGGGCTCGACATCGAGGTGGTCAACCCCGTCCTGGACCCGACCTTTTCGTTTATGACGCTCGACCGGGACGGCAAAACGCGCATGGATTGTTCGTCTCCGTACGCCATGGCGAGCCTCGTCGGACTGAAAGACCGGTTCGATATCGCGTTCGGCAACGATCCCGATTTCGACCGCCATGGCGTCGTGACGAAAACCGGCGGCCTGATGCGTCCCAATCATTACCTGGCCGTCGCGATCGGATACCTGTTCCGGCATCGCCCGCTCTGGCCCGAAACCGCCGCCATCGGCAAGACGCTCGTATCCAGTTCCATGATCGACCGGGTGGCGCATGATCTGGGACGGCGGCTTGCGGAAGTCCCGGTGGGGTTCAAATGGTTCGTGGACGGGCTGGTCGACGGGTCGTACGGCTTTGGCGGAGAGGAGAGCGCCGGGGCCTCGTTCCTGCGCAAGGACGGTTCCGTATGGACGACCGACAAGGATGGTATTATTCTCAATCTGCTTGCTGCGGAGATGACCGCCGTTACGGGCCAGGACCCCGCCGAGCGCTATGCGCTTCTGGAGGACTGTTTCGGATCTCCCGTATACGAACGCATGGATGCGCCCGCCACCCGTTCGCAGAAGGCGGCGCTTGCGAATCTTTCCCCGGATCAGGTGTCGGCGGCGGACCTTGCCGGCGAGCCGATTATTGCGAAACGCACGCATGCCCCCGGCAACGGCGCTCCGATCGGCGGCCTCAAGGTGGTTACGGAAAACGGGTGGTTTGCGGCGAGGCCTTCCGGCACGGAAGAACTCTACAAGATTTATGCGGAGAGTTTTACAGGCGAAGAGCATCTCCGGAAAATCCAGGAAGAGGCCCAGGCGATGGTTCGGCGCGCGTTTGAGGATGCGGGCGCGTAATCATAAGGACACTCTGATTAAATCTACTTCGGTCAGCGCTTCACTGTCGCCTGCCATGCTGCTTCGTCATTTCTTGCCAGCGCACCCCTCGCAAGCCTCTGAGCTTTGCGGACTTAATCAGAGTATCCATAAGGAGAATTTGCGGCGTTTTCGGCCCCGGCGGATTTTTCAAGGGGTTTATCAATGATTGCGTCAAGAAATTTTTCAATAACTTCGTCAAGGAATTCGTCAAGACATTATTCGGCGGATTTCTCAAGCAGAGTATCCATAAGAGGAGTTTCATGTCGAACCGAAGCATAGGACTTTCCCCCGAACTCCATGACTACCTGGTCCGTCACGCCGTCCGCGAATCGGACGCGCTTCGGCGATTGCGGGAAGAGACCGCGTCCATGGAGGAAGCCGACATGCAGATTGCGCCGGAACAGGGGGCGTTCATGGCGATGCTCGTGCGCATGACCGGCGCCCGCCGCGCCCTTGAAGTCGGCGTGTTCACCGGGTACAGCTCCATTGCGGTCGCCCAGGCGCTTCCGGACGACGGCCTCCTGACGGCCTGCGACGCGAACGAAGACTATGCGCGCATGGCCCGCCGCCACTGGCGCGAGGCGGGCGTGGAGGACAAAATCGAATTCCGTACAGGGGATGCGGCGGATACGTTGCGGGCCTTGCTGGACGAGGGCCGCGCAGGCGCGTACGATTTCGCCTTCATCGACGCGGACAAGGAATCGTACGGCGTCTACTACGAGCTGGTCCTGCAGCTCCTGCGCCCGGGAGGCGTTGCGGCTCTGGACAATGTGCTGCGCGATGGCCGCGTCCTCGATCCCGCCGAAGACGACGCCAGCACCCGCGCCATTGCGGCGCTGAACGCCGCCATCGCGCGCGACGACCGCGTGGACTGCTGCATGCTGCCCATTGCAGACGGCGTCACGCTGGTGCGGAAGCGGTAAGGGTTTTGGGATTCTGTGGGTATTTACCAGGTAAATTTGACAATCCCTTTATACCGAGGGTTATACCCCGATTATACCCCGATATGCGCAATAACGGATATGGTATGCGGCAGACATATATTGCATAAGGCTATCGGTCAAGGCTGGGCTAACCGCCCTGCAACGAAAATATGCATGCGCGGGAAATACCCTGTTTTGCCCAGCGCCCTGTGCGGTGATAACTTACCCGACGCCGTCAAGGTTGCCGGGCAAATCACCTTCTACCGGTATCCCGCCGCAATCTCTGCAAGGCGTTCCTGTATATCCGATTCGGGCAGCCACCGGCCGCGCGCCATGACTCCGGCCCGGTCGAACACGCGCATCACATCCTCAAGAGGGTTGCTGTTGAGCAGGATGAGATCCGCCCGGCTTCCCGCCGCGATCGTTCCGAACGCATCCTCTTCCTGCAGGTAGTCCCCGACCGCGCGGGTTCCGGAAACAAGGATTTCGTACGGCGACATGCCTGCGTCCGCCATGAACGGCAGTTCGCGCACCAGCGCAAAGCCCGGTACGCTGAACACCTGCGGAGAATCCGTTCCCATGAGAATGCGCGCGCCCGCCTCGTTGAGCGCCCCGAGCAGGTCGATGCGCTGGGCCGCAATCCGGTCCACCCGCTCCTGATCGAATCCGCTTCCGGCCCGCCGCCGGTCCTGCGACCGGGCCCACGAAGCCACCATGTCCGGCGGCATATATTGCAGTTCTTCGTAGTGCGCCATGTCCTCCGAGGACGGGACGCCGAGGATGGTTTCCCAGAGCGCCATGGTCGGAATGACCCATACTCCATATTCCTTCGTCATGGCGATGGCGGTTTCGAGGCGTTCCGGGTCGATCGCGCCGCTTTCCTCCGTCAGATATTCTATGTAGCCGTCGAGGTGGTCGATCGTTTGCTGCCCCATTTCGATGGAGTGGAGCAGTCCCGCCTCGGCGGTGACATGTCCGATAAAGGGAATGCCTTCTTCGTTCGCGGCCATGGCCATGGCGTCGAATTCCTCAAGGGTCATTCCCGGAAGCACCTTCAGATAATCCCACCCTTCGGCTGCTTGCTCCCGTACGCGCCGGTCCGCCTGTTCGGGCGAAGAAACCGTCCCGCCGTTGAAGGCCGGGCCTGCAAGGTACAGCGCCGGGCCAAGGAGGCTGCCGTCCGCCGTGGCTTCCTTCAACGCCAGTTGGCCCGGTTCTCCGAGCAGGCCGCGTACGGTTGTGACCCCGTTGGCGATGTACAGAAACATAAGAGACGCGACATATTCCCTGTTTTCGTCGGGGGAAGGTACGTGCCCGTGCATTTCGGCCAGGCCGGGAATGAGGTATTTTCCGGTTCCGTCGATTCGCTCCGCCGTTTCCGGGACCTCCACCTCCGCGGCGGGTCCGACCGCCACGATCCGGTCGCCTTCCACGAGTACGGTCCAGTCGGTTCGTACTTCTTCGTCCGTCATGGGCAGGACATTGACATGCTCGAACGCGATTTGCGCCTGCGCGGGGCGGGGCGCGAGTATGCATGCAACGAACAGGCATGCAGCGAGGAGGCGTTCCATCGCAAGGGACGACGTGATTTGACGCATCGTTATGCCTCTATGGTCAGGTTGTCAACGGGTTAGCTTGAACGGGCGCGCCGGGACTGCGACTCGAAAAAACAGTATACGAATCCTTCAACCAATCTTCTTGAAGAACCGTATGCCCAGGAATTATACAATTTTTGCATAGAAAAGGCATTATCTATGCAAATAATGCATAGATCGTCGAGGGCGGAGTTTGCTTTTCGGGGCTTGTCCGGCGTGGGAAGTGGCGGGGGTCGGGGCCGTGGAGTTTATCGACGAGGGCGCCTGATTCGCCGACATCCTGCGACGCCGACAGATTTGATTCTTGCAGCGCTCGCCCCCGCAGCCCAAGAAAGCCAGAATTGTGGATAACACCGAAAGTGGGGAATCGTTACTCCGATTCTTGCGGCCCGTCCGGGCACTCGCGCAACCATCTTGTATCGTTCGCATTCGCCTGCGCAAGTTTATTCCATAACCAAGCTGAACGGCGCAACAGATCAGCCGCTTTTTCTTGTCCGACCTCCTTCATCATCTTGGCTTCATTCTCGCAATTGCAAGCAAGTGCAGAACAATTTTCAAGGGTAAGTTCAATTCCACACATTGCGTATACCTCGTTTCGTTTTGTTGGTCAGGTAGGTTTTGGGCGAAGCAAGTTTCCGCCGCCCCTCGAGGATACCGCGCCCCGTCGATCCACACAAGCCCCCAGACACCCCCGGGAGCGCTGGTTTTCCCCATCTCGTCTTAGGAGACAGACTCAATGAAACGAATGACTTCCTGTATCCGGTCCGGCATCAGAGCACGGTTCTTGAACGCAAATTCCTTCATCTTGTCGGGGTTTAAGCAATACACCCGAGGATGCTCCCCTCCTATGTACTCTCCCTGTGTGGTAAACAAGAACCAGTCGCATAAAGGATCATTGTAATCATCCCTGTTAAGGTTCTTCTCCCCTTGTTTGACCTGCACGTTTGCTCTTTCGCCCTTCCGGTTTTTCAGAATAAACTCGGTTTTGGCAGTGTCGCGCTTGCATGAGCTTGGAATTATTCTGTATCCACGTTCCTCCTGCAAGTAGATGCCGACTATGTCTTCGCAACCCTCTGATCTGATCAACTCAAAGAAATCCAGTGCATTACGGCCGAGGGAATATATCTCTTCTCCGCAGAGTTCGTTATACCGGAATCTGGAGTAGAACGATGCCGTTTTGCCCCCTACTCGCTGTAGAGTTCTCCCAAGTATGAATGCGTTCACCACCTTCCCGGGGACGGAATCCACTTCGCCAGTCGGAAACCACCGGCACGGCCTCACATTAACGATGTCCGCTTTCCTGTACTCTTCTTGATGGCCACAGTACTTCCATACACCTTCGACCCTGCCAAGGTAGTATTTCCCATTTCTGTCCCGGGCCCAGCAAAGATCGTCATCCTTCATATCCTCACGGATTGCTTTTAAGTTGCCCCTCCAAGATTTGTCTCCATATTCGGCCTCTCCCAGTTTATAATAGGCATCCCAGTCGAGAGGCAGGTGGGATTCGACTGGCCAGCCGAACCCAAGAATGTTCTTCTCAAGACAGAACTCGCACGGGTCAACGCCATCTGCATCTGGTTTAAGGTGTATACGCCACAGGGTCATGAGAGGTGGTTCGGGTTGATTGGACAGATTTCGGCGGAATTTAAGGTGTAATGTTGCGGTGGGTTACGCCGCTTTCGTCAGAGGCATTCGGCTGTGCAAATTACGTCATCAGGGGGATCAGTCCCCCCCCTATAAATTCACATGAATTTCATAATTCGACTAATGAACATACTGGACAGCGGCTAATACTGGTCGCGACCAGCTTCGACAAAGAGGTCGCGGCGACCGTGCTCTGGCTGATTCGGCGCGAGGTGCAGGCGAAGCGCTTTCGGGCGTTGCCCTACAGCTTGGGCGAGAAGATTCTGATCAATTTGCAGCAGGCCAGAATGCCGACCGATCCGTTCCGGATGCTTGATTCTCGCAGCGTTCGGCCGCCAACGTGCATGGATTCCGGCGATTCAGTCCGCGAAAAGACGCGGCCTGCGGGGTTCTCTGGAGAATAATGACTGCAAGCGCTGCGCCTGTTGCGAATTGCATATGCCCGCTGAGCGTCTTCCCTGAATTCCGCGGCCAGGAAGCGCTTGCCCGGACGGTTTACAGGGCTTCGTCGGGGTCGAGGGCGGAAGTAAGCGCGCCGGGCCGGACGGGCGCCGCAGTCGAATCAATCGCCGCGGTCATTTCAAGGCGCGTTTCAATGCGGGCAAGGCGCTCGCGGATATTGGCTAAATCGTTGTGGACGCTCGCTTGCAGGTTATTCACTTGCGAAATAACCGACACGTGCAAAGTAACGATGACGCCTATAACGGCAAGGCCCGTTCCTGCAATCGTAAGGACGATCGTAAGGAGGTTTTTCGTTTCGCCTTTCATTTTCCGGGGCTTTTCGCGCCTGCGCTTCTTCGGAACGCACATGGGAGTATGGCGGGTTCCGGCCTCCGCAACGACGCAGGCGCCCGCCCGAAATGCCTGGTAATGCTCAAACGCCCGAGGCATGAACGTCCGGAACGCTTGCAGGCATGATATCGCGCCGCCCCGGAATAATCAAGGAAAACGGCAAGAAATACGGGGTCGGGGCGAGCCGAAGGGCGCCTAATAACAATAACGCTGCGTAAGCGCGGCTCGAACGTTTGCCCGAATATTGAATATTTCGCGAATCCTTGAAGTGTAGGGGGGGGGGGGTATATTGCCGCGTTTCCATCCACGAATCCCCCGAAACCATGCAACGCCTGGCATACCTGTTGCCCCTTTTCGCCCTGACGCTCACCGGCTGCATTACCGTCAGCGAATCCGTGCTCATGCAGGGATTGCCCCCGGTTCCCGCCGAAAACGTGACTATTTATTTTGCCGATGACGATATACCTGAACACGACAGGGTGGCGGTGCTGGCCGCAAGGGGTCATTACTCCATGACCACCGAGGGGAAAATGTACGACAAACTGCGCCAACAGGCAGGCAAGCTGGGGGCGAATGCCGTAATCGTCGAAGACTTGCGAGACCCGACAGGCACGGGCAAGGTTCTTTCCGCAGTAACCGGGTTTGGCGGCAACCGCAAAGGGCAGGCAATGGCTATTCTCACCAAAGATCAATGACGACCCGAAGATTATTACGGCGCTTGTCCGAGATGAAAAGCGGTGGCGGTAAGAGTCGATATCTTGGAGCGCAGGGCCCGGATACTCTATACTGTCAGGAGGAGGATTTACTTCAACTCCAGATCGCTAATGCCAGCCTCCAGTATTCTGGAAGCCAGTTCCTTACCATCAATTAGGTATACTTTTACTTCTTTACCCCGTTCCGCCTTTTCATGACAATCTTTGGAAAAATTCTTGGCCGTCGAAACAACCCAAGGAATCCTTGTGTAGCCGTCATCTCCTTCTAATTCTTTTTTGTTTGTCACGTAATCATCGATCTGCTCGAGCGCCCAGTCATCCGTGGTTCCCTTGTGATGCTTCGCCTGAACGTAGATGATTGTTCTGATCAGTTCGAAAGTCGCCACGATGTCCGCATCGCCTTCCTTGTCGGGGGCGTTCTTGGCCGGAATCTCAACCGACGAAGCACCGATTCGCTTGAAGTACCATTTGATCAATTTCTCCAGTTGATCCGAGCCCAGTTCCGCCTTGATCCGGCTCAGAACCTCGTCCCTGCACTTGTTCTTGATCGAATCGGCAATATTGATCGGTTTTCCTTCCTGACATCTGCGTATTGCTTCGTCCACGCTTTCCTGAAGGTCATCAATGTTGACGTTAGTCTGCCGTACCTTCATGCGGTTGGTCAATGCATTGTCGGCATAATCGGATCGGGGTTCACCCGTCGCAACCCATTTGACTTTCCGGAAGAATCCAAGGTCGATCTGCCTCGGTATGCCATCTTCGTCGTCAATATACAGATGACCTTTTTCCCTTCGGACCACATGGCCATGCCAAGTCTTTAGATCGTCCAGGTCAAGGTCGGCGGGGATCATACGTTCGTCCGAATCGACCTCGTACACATGAAAGCGCCCCCAATCCGGAACGACGACACGGTCGCCCTTATTCATCTGCAAGAATCGCTGAAGACTAAATCGGGGCCGAAACTTTCCCCATTCATCCTCAATGGCGCTTGGAACGTCTTGCCAATCCTTGGCTTGATGGTTCCTGACGAATTCATGTGTCGTGGCAAAATCAGAGAAACCGATCGAGAGGATGTCACGCTCACGTAGCGGATGCGCCAGCTCGGCGTGGTATGAGATTCTGTGCAGGTAGTATGCCATGGTATACCCCGGTTTTTTGTTCGTTAAAACTTCATCTTCGTAGCGCCGGAGTGTAAAAGCCCCGGACACCCTCCTTAACCGTGATGAAATCGATAGCAAGTCACGTTAATCGTTAAGAATTTGCGAAGACGAAGAGGCCTTTTGTTCGCGGCTCGCCCGTCCGGGCAGTTAGCAGCGCTGTCCAGCCCTGAATGCGGATAGTACGATCCATCTCGCATAGTCGAGAACGATTTTACGGCGACAATCCATTGGTTCTGTCATCGGTGAAAGGCAAGAGTTCGTTTCAGGTGCAGGATTGCGGTGGGTTACGCCGCCTTCGTCAGCGGCTTGCGTCTGGATAATACGCCATCGTGGATCAGGCTACTACCCCCCCCCCCCCCCCCATAAATTCATATAAATTTCATAATTAGACTAATGAACATATTATGGACAGCGGCTAATACTGGTCGTGGCCAACTCCGGCAAAGAGGTCGCGGCGACCGTGCTCTGGCCGATTCGGCGCGAGGTGCAGGCGAAGCGCTTTCGGGCGGTGCCGTACAGCTTGGGCGAGAAGATTCCGATCAACTTGCAGCAGATCAGGATGCCGACCGTTCCGGATGCTTGGTTCTCGCAGCGTTCGGCCGGCAACGTGCACGGATTCCGGCGATTCAGGCCGCGAAAAGACGCGGCCTGCGGGGTTCTCTGGAGAATAATGACTGCAAGCGCTGCGCCTGTTGCAAGCTGCATATGCCCGCTGAGCGTCTCTTCTGAATTCCGCGGTCAGGAAGCGCTTGCCCGGGCGCTCACAGGGCTTCGGCGGGGTCGATGGCGGAAGTAAGCCCGCTGGGTCGGACGGGCGCCGCAGTCGAATCAACCGCCGAGGTCATTTCAAGGATACTCTGATTAAATGTGCAAAGTTCAGAGGCTTGCGAGGGGTGGGCTGGCAAGGAATGACGAAGCAGCATGGCAGGCTCCATGTAATGAGGAATGACACAGCCAGCGCACCCCTCGCAGCCTCCCGAAGGGCGCTTCACGTACGCCATGCCCCGAATCCGCAGCGTTTACCGCTGATTTCAACGACGCCAGTGCAATGTCCTGTACGCACGAACGTGAAGCGCTGATCGAAGTAGATTTAATCAGAGTGTCCTCAAGGCGCGTTTCGATGCGGGCAAGGCGTTCGCGCACTTCCGCAAGTCCTTCCTGCACATTCGCTACTTGCGAAATAACCGACACGTGCAAGGTAACGACGACGCCTATGACGGCAAGGCCCGTTGCTGCAATCGTGAGTACGATCGTAAGGAGGTTTTTCGTTTCGCCTTTCATTTTTCCTGGGCTTTTTCGCGCCTGCGCTTCTTCGGAACGCACATGGGAGTATGGCGGGTTCCGGCCCCCGCAAGAAAAAAGGAGTCCGCCCGAAATCCGCCAGCGCAAACAGCGCATCGACTGGAAAAATTGATCTATGCAATTTTCGCATAGAAAAGGCCACTTCTATGCAAATTATGCATAGATCGTCGGGGCGCTATCACGTTTCCGGGGCTTCCTGACGCAAAAATCGGCGAAAACGGGCGCATTGCACCTGTTTCAGGGCCTGGCGGCTTGGCGAAAAAATTGATCTATGCAATTTTTGCATAGATAAGGCGATTTCTATGCATATTATGCATAGATCGTTAGGGCGCCCTCACATTTCCGGGGCTTACTGATGCAAAAATCGGCGAAAACGGGCGCATTATACCTGTTTCAGGACCTGGCGGGCTGACGACAAAATCGAACTATGCAATTTTCGCATAGATAAGGCGATTTCTATGCAGATTATGCATAGATAGTTGGAATGGACTGTATTCGCCGTGTTTTGTCCGCCGAGGGAAGCGTTTGTGCCCCGCTGTGCCCTATATTGCCCGTATTGCCACCCGACGATACGTCAGAAGCCCGTTTTCGGGAAATCCTGCCGTATTCACTTGGGGACACTCCGATCAAAACCGCTTCGCTCAGCGCGTCGCGCCCGCCCATGTACGCCTACATCGCCGGTAAACTGGCCGAAAAGCAACCCACGCGCGCCGTGATCGACGTGCAAGGGGTGGGGTATGAACTTTTTATTTCCACCTCGACCTTCGAGCGCCTGCCCGAAACCGGCAAGCCGGTGCGGCTCGCCACCCATTTTCATGTGCGGGAGGATGCGGCGCTGCTGTACGGATTCTTTTCCGAACGGGAAAAGCAGGTATTCGAGGTGCTGTTGAACGTATCGGGCATTGGCCCCAAACTGGCGCTGGCCGCGCTTTCGGTGATGCGGCCGGACGATTTGCGGGCCCATGTGATGCAGGGCGAAGAGGCGATCCTCACGAGGATTCCGGGCGTCGGGCGCAAGATGGCCCAGCGCATGATTCTGGAGTTGCGGGATCGTTTTTCCGCCATGGAGTGGCCGGAATCGGAACAGGCGGCGGGCGAGCCGGATCGGTCGGCGCGCGCCGATGCGCTGGCCGCCCTCGAGTCGCTGGGATACGCGCGGGCTTCCGCCGAAAAAGCCCTGAGCAAAACATTGCAGCAACATCCCGACGCCGGGACGGTCGAGGAGATGGTGCGCCTGGTGCTTCGGGAGCGTTGACGCCGCGGCGGGCAGACGCCGGCGGGGCGCTTCCCGCCGTATCATTGCATCAAGCAAAATCCGAACGCCATGTCCTTACGGCGTTTTGGGCAAGCTGCTTCTGGCGTGCTTCCAGCAAGGCGAAGGTCCACTCTTCCGGCGCGATTTCCGCGATTCGCCGCGTTAGCGCGTAATCGCTTGCTGCGTATGCGGAGCGTTTCTCCGCAAAGGATTTGTGGCTTACGTCGCGGTTTTTCGCCGGTTCGAGCAGCGTCAGGTTGCCTATGCGATTCGTGACCGCGTCGTGCTGGCTGCTCCCGAAAACATCGATCCACTCCCCGTGATTGGGATCTAAAAAGGAGGCGAACATTTCTCCGCGGATTTCGGGGTTCTCTGATCTGAACCAGATAATCCTGATAAAATCCGTCGTCCGTCTTGTTCAGCGCGAGCCGACTGCGCTCAATGAGCGAGGCAGGGTCTTTCTCGCCAATGAATCGATTGCGCAGTTCCTTTGCGCGCTCGCGGTTTTGCGCTGCGTCGATTCCCTGCTCGGCCATGCGCTGAAGCCGGTCAATCACGGCCAGCGCCAGAATGCTGATCGTCGCCAATTGCTGTTGTCCATCGATTACGACAAACTCCCGATCAGTTTTTCCCTGAACCACGAGGGCGCCCATGTAGTGCCGATTATCGGGGTTTCGGCGAAGTTCGAGGATGTCGTTCCACAGATCGTCCCATTCTGCTTCCGTCCATGCGTAGTCGCGCTGATACGGCGGAACCTTGTATGTTTTGCCGTTGCCGATCAGTTCCAGAAAATTGATCGTTGCGGTATTCAGGGCGTTTGTCGTACCCATTGCGTTTTCACGGCAAAAATGTTTGGCTCTGGAGATCGATATGCGCCTCGCAGCCCTTGAAGGGGACGTCGCGGCAGCAACGCACCGAATCCACAGTGTTTGTTGTTAGGGCCTGATTTAAACGATGCAATCATAACGTCCCTTAATGTGTAAAAGCGACGCGCTGAGCGAAGTGGTTTGCATCAGTGTATCCTTAAACCGTAAGCCTGTTTTACGTGTTCCTCCTCCGCATTGTCTCGAGCCGTACGCCGGCGGGGCGTTTTCCCATGCCCGGCGCGGAGAGGTCTGCCGCCGTTTCCAGTTCCCCTCATCCCGCGAAAACGTCGTACATTGGCGCATCCAGGCATTTTTCACGAACAGGCGTCCCCGCTGCAAGCGGGCCGGGACCGCACCGCATGAGCCGCAAACCGATCCGCAAAATTCTGGTCGCCAACCGGGGCGAGATCGCCGTGCGCGTCTTCCGAACGTGCCGGGAACTGGGCATATCGACCGCGGCCGTTTTCAGCGAGCCGGATCGCAGCGCGTTGCACGTCCGCTACGCCGACGAAGCCTTCCCGATCGGCCCTGCTCCCGCCGCGCAGTCCTATCTTGACGCCTCGAAGATCATCGATGCGGCCCTTCGGTGCGGAGCCGACGCCATTCATCCCGGATACGGATTCCTGTCGGAGAACGCCGCGTTCGCCGAAGCGTGCGCCGAGGCGGGCATCGCGTTTATCGGACCGCCTCCGGAGGCCATTCGCAGTATGGGGGACAAGACGAAGGCGCGGGCCCTGATGCAGCAGGCAGGCGTGCCCGTAGCGCCCGGCTCTCCGGCCATTGCGGAGAACCCGCCGCTCGATGAGGTGACGGCGATCGCCGCAGAAATCGGTTTTCCCATACTGGTCAAGGCTGCTGCGGGCGGGGGCGGCAAGGGCATGCGCGTCGTGCGCTCCGAAGACGATCTCCAGCGGGCCGTCGCCGCCGCGCAGAGCGAAGCCCGGGCTGCGTTCGGCGACGGGCGCATTTTCATCGAGAAATACATCGAGGAGCCCCGCCATATCGAGTTTCAGGTGCTGGCGGATGCGCAGGGCCGTACGGTGCATCTGTTCGAACGGGAATGTTCGATTCAGCGGCGTCATCAGAAGGTGGTCGAGGAAGCGCCCTCCCCCGTAATGACCCCGGAAGTGCGCGCGCGGATGGGGCGGGCGGCCGTCGACGCGGCGCGCGCCTGCGGATATGCGAATGCGGGAACGGTCGAGTTTCTGGTGGATGCGGACCTGAACTTTTATTTCATGGAGATGAACGCCCGCCTCCAGGTCGAGCATCCGGTGACGGAATGGATCACGGGCATAGATCTCGTGGCCGAGCAGATTCGTATTGCGGAGGGAGAATCCCTTCGCGTGAAACAGGACGACCTGCGCATGCACGGGCACGCCATCGAGTGCCGGGTATATGCGGAAGACCCGGAAAACGAATTTCTTCCCGATCCGGGCGCTCTGGTCCGCCATGCGCCCCCTTCCGGGCCGGGCGTGCGGGTGGACGCGGGCGTGGAGTCGGGAGATCGCGTGGAAATCCACTACGACCCGATGATTTCCAAGCTCGCCACATGGGGCGGGACCCGTCCGGAAGCCATCCGGCGCATGGCGCGGGCGCTGGACGAGTATGAAGTGGCCGGGGTTCGCACCACCATCCCGTTTTGCCGGTATGTGATGGAGCACGAGGCGTACCGGTCCGGGCAATTCGACACGCACTTCGTGGCCCGGCATTTCTCCGACGGACTGCCCGCGCCGGATCAGGAGGATCTGATCGAAGCGGCGGCGCTGGCGGCGGCCCTGCATCATATCGACCGACCTGCTTCTTCCGGAGCCAGCGGCGCTGCGGGGGCTGCGGACACTATGGGCAATTCCGACCCTGCCAGCGAGGCGGGCAGCCGCTGGCTGGATCGCAGGGAATACCAGTAGGGCGCTTTTCTTTTAGGGATACTCTGATTAAGGCAAGACGGTCCAGAGGGGGCTGTGGATGCGCCTTTGAGCGAAACATCGGGCCCCAAAATATCCCGCCAGCCCATCGCCCGCGCACCCTTATGTTACGGACACTCTGATGAAATCTGCTTCGATCAGCGCTTCACGTTCGTGTATGCAGGACATTGTGCAGGCATCGCTGAAATCAGCGGTAAACACTTCGGATTCAGAGTATGGCGAACGTGAAGCGCCCTTCGGGAGGCTGCGAGGAGCGCGCTGACTGTGTCATTCCTCATTATGTGGGACCTGCCACATTGCTTCGTCATTCCTTGTCAGCGCGCCCCTCGCAAGCCTCTGAACTTTGCACATTTAATCAGAGTATCCTTTCGCGAAAAGGCGCGCCACAGACCCGTTCCCTGTTCCACCCTGAACCAGCGCATCCCTCGCAGCCTCTGAATTTTTCAGATTTAATCAGAGTATCCTGAGGAAATATCTCCGGGGAGGGAGCCGTTGATCGAAACGACTTTGCTCAAACGATCTGGTCCGGTCCGTACTCCAGCACCCGGCCCCGATAGCCGAACAGGCGCTTCAACACGCGGATAAGCGCCGGCGAGTACCGCTTGATGTACCACTGGTCCGCCGCCCGCCGCACGCCCAGTCCATAGGAAGGGTAGGGGTGGATGGCGTCCGAGATATGCCTCAGGGAGATACCCCGCCGCATCGCAAGGGCTAACTCGCAGATCAGGTCGCCGCCCCGGGCGCCCAGGATGGACGCCCCGAATATTTTCCCGTCGCGCGGGCGGGCGTGCACCTTGATCATGCCGTAATCCTCCCGCTCGGTGATGGCGCGGTCGATCTTGTCGTACGGGAACCGGAGCGTCTCGTATTTCCTGCCTGCCGCGCGCAACGCGTCTTCCGTGGCGCCCACATGCGCCAGTTCGGGGTCGGTATAGGTGGTCCAGGGGAGGTGCGCTGCATCGATTTTTGCGGGCGCCTTCAGCAAGGCGTTCATCGCCGCCACCTTGGCCATATGCTCGCTCATGTGCGTAAAGGCGAACCGCCCGGTTACATCCCCGACGGCGTAGATCCCGGAGCGGGAGGTCCTGCACCGGTCGTCCACCTTGATGCCCCGTGCGTCATACGCCACGCCCGCGGCTTCGAGGTCGAGCGCCGCCACATTGGGCGTCCGTCCGGCGGCCAGAAGGAGTGCGTCGCCATGGAGGACAAGGTTTTCAGGATTCTCTCCCGAGGTTCCATCGCCTGACGGTTCACCACCTATCAGCACGTCTATCCCGTCTCCACGCGCTTGCACGGAGGATACGTTCGCGTTCAGCACATACCGGACGCCCTCTTCTTCGAGGCGGGCCTGCAGCATGCCCGCGAGTTCCTCGTCGTCCCGGAAGAGAATACGGGATTCCCGGTCAATCACGGCGACTTCGGATCCGAGGCGCCGGAAGGCCTGCGCCATCTCGGCGCCGATGGGTCCGGCTCCGAGCACGAGGAGGCGCCGGGGTTGTTCGGTCTGCTCGAAGATGGTTTCGTTCGTGAGGCAGGGCGCTTCCCGGAGGCCCTTGATCGGAGGAATGAAGGCCCGGGCCCCCGTAGCGATGATGAACCGGCGCGCGGAGAACCGTTCCGTAGCCCCATCCGAGGCGATCTCGATGGTCCCGGGGTTTGTAAACCGGGCGGTTCCCTGTTTCACGTCGATCCCCATGTTTTCGTAAATCTCCGGGGCGTCCGCCTCTTCGTAAATGCGATCGCGCAACGCATGGACGCCCGCGACGACCTCCGAAAAATCCACCGACACCTCGCCCGTCCGAACGCCGAACTCCCCGGCTCTTCGCGCGCTGTGCGCCGCATGCGCTGCGCTCAGGAGCGCTTTGCTGGGTACGCAACCGTACCAGGTGCAATCGCCGCCGAGTCGGGCCCGCTCCACCATGAGGGTGCGGGCGCCGAAGCTGGCGCCTACCCCCGAAGCGGTGAGACCGGCTGCGCCGCCTCCAATGACAATGAGATCGTAGTCTGTGGGCATGGGGTTTGGGGATTAAATTTTTTCAATGCCAGCGACGCCGCGACGTTTCGACCTTGTACAGGATATAGTCGCGCAGCCGACGCGCCGCGTCCTCGTCGATGTACGGGACCGTGACCTTCCCGCAAGCCAGCTGGACTTGCAAGGTGGCCAGCCCTTTCCGGCGCTGGAGCGGCGATTGTTTCAGGACTGCCGACTGGACCTTGCGCATCAGGAACGCGTCCACCCTCTTTCCGAGGAATCCGCTGCGGCTCGCCACGCCGTCGTCGTCGTGCGCGTACCCTCTCCGCCGCCACAGCTGCCACGCGATGAGCGCCGCGGTCGGAAGGGCTGCGATCCATCCGATCAGCATCGACGCGCCCACGGAAATTCCTGGCGACAGCAATCCCGGGAAGACGACGCTGAGGACAAGGCCCGCAATGGGCCAGATGCGCAGGGTCAGCGTACGAATATAATAAGGGGAGATGCGCTTGAACGCCTTGCTGTGGGGCAACGCCGCGATTCCTTGCGCTTCCCGCCCGAATATTCGCGAATGCAGATCCTCGACAGCGCGGTCGTCCAGCAGAGGAATGTCGAGGATACCCGCCGAGTCGAAACCGGCGGGGGCGGAGCCGCCCCGCGCAGCCTGCGCCGCCGGCAGCGCGCGCAGACGGAATCTCTTGAGGCGCCGCAGCACGATATCCTGGCTCACGCTCAGCTGCTGGATCTTGAGGGTCTCGACGACTACCTCCCGCTGCGTGAGAAGGCCGGCGCGCAAGCGGAACGTTCTGCCGTCGTGCCAGAGGGCGAGGGCGTGATGGCGCAGGAACGCCGTCGTGACCGTGAGGACCAGCGCTACCGTCAGGACTCCAAGGATCAGCATGGTCGCCAGCGCCAGTTGCGCGAGCGCTCCCAGCCCGGACACTGCACTGGTTGCGTTGTCGACGCCGGCTGCGAGCGCCTCCCGGATCGGGTCGGCGAGGTCCCCCGGCTGGAGCAGGTCGACGAGTAAGCCAACCAAGGCAGCCACGAAGATGAAGTTGCGGCTGGCGAGGCCGATGCGAACCATGTCGGCGGGCCCCAGCTTTACGAGTACGCGTCCCTGGCGCGGCAGGGCGCCCGATGCGCCCCGCGCCGCTTCGGCTTCCGCGCCGGCGCCTGCATCCGTCGGCAAGGCGGCAACTACGCGGGCCCGCAGGCGATTGGCCAGTTCTGTCCTGATAGACGGCAGCTTGCCCTCCGCCTGAATCGAGCCAGACGTATCCAGCGCGACCGTGACCAGGCCCATGATCCGGTCTACGAGGGAACGCTCGACGTGAATGCCCAGCGTGCGTTCGTAGGGCAGGTCAATTTTTATCTTTTTGACGAAGCCCTTGCGAATGAGCAGGCGGTCTTCGGCGATCTGGAACCTGAAACACATCCATTGAATCACTGCAACGCCGAGGACAATCAGAATCGTCGCGGCAATCACGGCGAGCAGGAACTCCATGCGTCCTGCATTATCCAGGAAGGCGAAAACGAGCGCGACGAGCGGGAGGCCTCCCTGAATCAGGATCTGTCTGATGACCTTGAAGGCGTCGCCGACAAAGAAGACGATCGCGAACGGCGACGACCGTTGCCAGTCTTCGGGGTTGCGCGGGTTCATGGGCCATATTCCGCGGGCGTCGTCGCCGCCTCGCCCTTGATCCGCTCCGAGATGTACGCCCGCAGCCGTTCGGCGGTCTCCTGTCCCAGCCCCCGAATCTTGTGATCCGCGTCCGCCCCTGCCGGGAAGACCGACAGGTTGGACAGGCCGAACCGGCGGTCGAGCGGGGTACTGTCGATCATGGTGTGCTGTACGCGGTTGAGGGGAAACGCCTTCACTGAGCGCCAGAATACGCCCGATTTGTACAGGAGGTCTTTTTCGCGCGCCACGTATCCCCGGCGCGGGGTCGCAACGAGCGGCCAAACGAGGGACCAGACCCCAAACGCCCCGATGATTGTCCAGGCGAGCGCGGGCAGCCACGGAAGGCGCTCCGCCATGAACGAGTTGCCCGCGACGAAAAGGAACTGGCATGTTCCGACGACTGCCCCGACGACGACCACCCGGATTAGCGCCGCTGTCTGGAAGCGCCTCGCAAACCGCGGGTGCAGCGGCGTCCAGTCAAGGGTCTCGGCGTCGGGAAGGGAATCAAGCGGTACTTCCGGGTTGACGAACATGTCGGGAACCCCGGGGTCGACCGTTGCGGATTCAGCCATTCTGTAATGCGGACATAATCAGCGTATCCTCAAAGTTGCTACATTCGCCCTAATGGCGGGTTCCCGTTTCATGGAGGGGAAGCGTCCTTGCCAGAACCTATTAAGGAAACTCTGATTAAATCTACTTTGATCAGCGCTTCACGTTCGTGCGTTCAGGACATTGTGCCGGCATCGTTGAAATCAGCGGTAAACGCTACGGATTTGGGGCATGGCGGACGTGAAGCGCCCTTCGGGAGGCTGCGAGAGACGCTCTGGCTGTGTCATTCCTCATTATGTGGGACCTGCCACATTGCTTCGTCATTCCTTGCCAGAGCGCCTCTCGCAGCCTCTGAACTTTGCACATTTAATCAGAGTTTCCTTAAATCGGGCGCAGCTGCATGGCAGCGATCAATGCAGCCGGGGCGGTTTGTAAAGTGGTTTTAATCAGCGTATCCTCAAGAGTCTCCTGATCAGGGCGTGTCGTTCGACCGTGGCGACGGTGCGGCGTCCTCGCCGGGGGATTCCGGCGGTTCCGGGACAGCGGCGGGGGACTCCGACGGTTCTACGGGTTCCGCCCCGGGAGGGGAAGGCATGGGCGGCGTTATATTATTGTCTGCGGCGTCTTCCATGGAAGGTTCCGGAGCTGCTGTTTCTTCTGGCTCGAACGGGAGCTGGCGACGGAATAGGGAAACCCCGACCGTGAAGAGGAGAATGGTCGTCAGCACAGCGGCGAAGACCACGACCGGCAAGTCCTCCGCAGCGGTCATCCCCTGCTGGGCAGGCAGGATGGCGAGGACGCCGGCGGCCATGCCCCGGGGAAGCAACACCGTAAGAAGTCCTTTTTCCGTTCGTCCGAGGCCTGTGCCCAGCATACCAATCAGGACGGCCGGAATCCGTGCCGCCACAAGCAGTACGCCCAGTCCGACGCCGAGCGCTACAAGGCCCCATGGCGGTCCCAGCATGGCGCCCATGAAGGTAAAAAAGAACGATTTTACGATAAACGTCAGTTGATCGTGCGTGTAGACCACATTTTTCCCCAGTCTGGCGCTGCGTACGAGTCCAAGGGTGTCGGACAGCTCCGATGCGTTTCCGACCAGTACGGCCACGATCAGGATGCCGAGCGCCGCGCTTCCCCCCATTGCGTCGAGCGCTACGTAGGTAATGAGCAGCATGCCGAGGAGCAGCGGATAGGCGTGTATGCTTTGTCGCATCCGCTTGAGCGTCAGCAACGCCAGCAGGCCCACCACGAGACCGCCGCCCAGTCCAATGCCGAATGCGCGCAACAGGGTCGATACGGTTGCCGTCAATTCCGTGGCGCCAGTGACGGCTATTTGAATGGACGCCACCGCCACGACCACGCACAGCACATCGGTCAGGGCCGATTCCAGGCTCACGAGGTTCGACAGGGAGGACGGGAGTTTCAATTGGCGGATGGCCGGCATGATTACGATCGAACTCGATCCGCCCAGAATGGCGCCCAGCGTGATTCCGTGGAGCCATGACCAGCCGTCCGGAAGCCAGCCTGCTGCGGCGGCCAGCATGGAGATCAGGGCTACGGCGGCGCTGGATATAACGAAGCTGACCAGGCCCAGGAAGGTGGCCCGGGGCGCGGCGCGCGATGCGTCGCCCACGCGAAGTTCGCTTCCTCCGTCGAACAGCACGATCACCAGCGTGATAGCGCCGAAGTAGGGTGCGACGGCGCTGAGCGTCTCCCGATCCACGACCTGGAACGCCGGGCCGAGCAGAATGCCGACGCCAAGGAGCCAGACCACATCCGGTACCCCGGTTCGTTCAAAGATCAGCTCGCCGATGACGCCGATCAGGAAGATGGCGGCGACGAGGAGCAGAAAGAGGGCAACGGTATCCATTTGCGTTTGGGGTTGCGGGAATATTCCTGGAGTAGCGTAATGGAGAAGAACAGAATGAGTTGCAAGATTCTTATTGAACCGTTATTATTTATCGTACCGGAGCGACCTGCGATTATTCGCCTGATCCGGGGTAGTGGTTCGCCTAAAGGATACTCTGAACTTTTCAGATTCAATCAGAATATCCTAAACGTTATCGCTCCTGTCGTGTTTCTGCGCCTGCGGTCGGTCCGGGCGGTTTCCGGGGTCAGGTTTCCCGCTCCTGCGCCCCACTCTCACCCCCAACTGCCCATCGACGGCTTGTTTGAGCGCCGCCTTGCGTTCCGGGTGGATGGCGTTCCAGCGCCGGTCGGTCAACGCGCCTTCCAGGGCGTACAGCAACAGGGCGTTTACCTGCTTCGGTCGTTGATGCTTGAGGATATTCCAGGCCATGACCACGCCCATTTCCTGCAGATCGGCGTGCGTATGTACGCCGATGTCGCGCAGCCATGCGGCGCTCTTCGGGCCAATGTTTTTCAGATTTTCGACGTCCATGGCGTCGGACGGAAGGCGTTCGAGGGGTAAACTACGCCATTCCGCGCAATGAAAACCATCTTCTTGAGCCCGTTGCCTAAATAATTTAGGTCAAAAAAATCAGACTTAAATAATTTAGGCTTTCTTGTTTTTCAACTGGATATTTGGATTTTTTTTGTTGCGTTCGCACCCGCGAGATCGTATATTAGTCCGTGAAAACACCCGGAAGCGCCCTCTTGAGGCACGGCGACATAATAATTTGAAGCAATATGGACAAGGCAACGATTGACGCGATTAAGGAAGCGTTAGAACCCGTTATGGCCCGCCTTGACGGGATTGATAGCCGCCTTGACGGGATTGATAGCCGCCTTGACGGGATTGATAGCCGCCTTGACGGG
>CAZSNF010000007.1:111843-139834 GCA_964608315.1 uncultured Rhodothermales bacterium
ATTGATACTCGCCTTGACGGGGTGGAGACCCGTCTTGACGGGATTGATAGCCGTCTTGACGGGATCGATAGCCGTCTTGACGGGATCGAAACCGAACAAAGGGCAATGCGGGACACCCTGAACAGAGTTGAAGCCCGTGCGAATCAGATGTGGGAAACCGAAGGATACTCGAACCTTCTCCACAGTGAAAAAGCCGAATCCGCGCTCAAGCCGTCCAGTATTACCCTTGTAAAGCGCAAAAACGAGCCGGACATTCCATAATTAATACAGATTTCGAACGGCTCGCCCGCACAGGAAGCACAGGGGGAGGAGGGCGCCCTCTATCCATTTGACTCCTGTGCCCGGGATGCCTCATGCCCCGTTTTTCCCTGCTGACGCCCCATGGCGCGGTCCTTGACGTCCGTCAGATATCGCCAGGCGGCGGCGCGGTCCTTCGGCACGTCTCCGGAAAACGCGACCTCCTTGATCGCGCCGATGGCGGCGTTTTCCGGGCCTTGCAGTTGCGCGATAAATTCCTCGAAAAGCGCGCCCCGCCGCAGCGCGTCGTCCTTGATCTCCATCATCAGCTGGAACGCGGCGTCGTGTTCGTTGGGAATCTCTCCTTCCAGAATCGCCTCCCGGATCGCTTCCTTGACGACCCCCACAGCCACGGATTCCCCGATGCCCAGCGTTTCCATGATCTCGCGTCCGTCCACGGGGGGGCGAAAATTACGAAGCCGATCCTTTTCCTCCACCCGCCGCATTTTCTCCTCGACGAGATCGAACGCAGCGAGATAGCGTCGCACGCGCTGCGGATTCTTCGACGTAATGTCCGCCCGAACCAGCGTCATCAAATCGTCGATATCGTCTCCGGCCTCGAAGAGGAGCCGCCGCACGGCGGCGTCGGTAACTTCGTTGTCCACCAGAGAAACGGGGCGGTGATGCAGCCGGATCAGTTTCTGCACGTATTTTACCGGCTCGCCGGAGGGAAGCCGCAACTTTTTGAAGACGCCGGGAATCATTCTCGCACCAATTTCCTCATGTCCATGGAAGGTCCATCCCGCGCCGCGCGACAGGCGTTTGGAGCGGGGCTTGCCGATATCGTGCAGCAACGCCGCCCAGCGCAAATAGCAGGTTTCCTCGCCGTCCCGGTTCGCGGTCATCGCCGAGAGATTGTCGAGGACTTGCAGCGTATGAAAGAAATTGTCCTTGTGCCGATGGCCGTCCACGGTTTCGACGCCCTGCAGTGCGGCCAGCGGCGGCAGAATGCGTTTCAGCAAGCCCGTCTCGAAAAGAATCCGGAATCCCTCGGAGGGACAGGCGGCGCAGACGATCTTTTGCAGTTCGTCCGTAATGCGCTCCCGGCTCACGATAGCGATTCGCTCGGCCTTTCGCGTCATCGCGTTCAGCGCCTCCCCGTCGATCTGGAACTGTAGCCGGGTGGCGAATCGGGCTGCGCGAATCATGCGGAGCGGATCGTCCTCGAACGTAACGTCGGGGTCGAGCGGGGTGCGGAGCAGGCCCCTGCGCAAATCCGCCTGTCCGTCGAACGGATCCTCCAGCGCCCCGAAACGATCCGGATTGACGGCCGCCGCCATGGCGTTGATGGTGAAATCGCGACGACGCAAATCGTCTGTCAGCGAGCCGTCCTCAACGACCGGTTTTCTGGATTCGCGCCGGTAACTTTCTTTTCGCGCCCCTACGAATTCCAGCGAAAGCGTCTTGTCTCCCCCGGATTTTCCGCGGTTCCCGGGCCGGGGTACGCGAATGGCGGCGGTGCCGTAGGTTTTGTAGACATGCACGGTGCGCCCTCCAAGTTCTTTCGCAAGCGCTTTGGCCAGGCGAATGCCGCTGCCGGGTCCGACCGTTACGAAATCCAGTTCCGGGACCGTTCTCTTGAGAATAATATCTCGCACGGCGCCGCCTACCAGCCATACGTCGAGGCGTTCCTTGTCGGCCACACGTCCGATCGCGCGCAACAAAGAGCCGAAGGGGCCCGCGCGCAAGGCGTCGGGCAGGCTGGACGCTATGTTTTGTCGGGAATGCAAGAGGATGGTTCGCAGCGAAATACGGGCAACGAGGTTCGCCGTTCATGGACGTACGAGAAGGCCCGCCGGTTTCCCGCACATTGCCCTAACGACGCCGTCCCCGGTCAGCAGACAGGCGTTTTTTGGGGGAGACGGCCCATTCGTCGAACATGCGAGTGAACATACGGCGTACTTGCAAGGTTAAGGAAGCGCTGGATATTCTGATCGAAACCGCTTCGCTCAGCGCCCGCGCATTCGCCCTCTCCCTCCCCGCCGCGATGAAACAGGGTTTCTGGTCGTCTCTTTTCCTTTTGTCTGTCGTTTTATCCGGTCACGCGCCCTGGCCGGATGATCGCAGGGCCTTTGTGCAAGCGATTGCGCGGGACGATCCGCACATCCTCGTTTTTTCCCGAACGCAAGGATTCAGGCATTCCAGCATTGCAGCGGGCGTCCGGGCGATTCGCAATCTGGGGCGCGAAAACCATTTCGAGGTTACGGCCACGGAGAACCCCGCCCTGTTTTCCGATCAGCGCCTTGCGGCGTTCGACGCCGTCGTTTTCCTCAACACGACCGGTAATGTGCTGAATAGATCGCAGCAGGCCGCCTTCGAAAAATATATTGCCGGGGGCGGCGGCTTCGTTGGCGTCCATTCGGCGGCGGACACGGAATATGGCTGGTCGTGGTATGGCGGGCTCGTCGGCGCGTATTTCGCCAGTCATCCCCACATACAACAGGCTGATGTGCTGGTCCCGGACAGGCTCCATCCCTCGACGGAGTCTCTTCCGCAACGCTGGCGACGCGTGGACGAGTGGTACAACTACAGAAACAATCCCCGCGGCGAGGCGCATATTCTCGCCGTGCTCGACGAGAGCACGTACAGCGGCGGAACCCAGCCTGCCGATCATCCCATTTCCTGGTGCCATGAATACCAGGGCGGTCGGTCGTGGTATACCGGCATGGGACATACGGAAGGAACGTATTCGGAGCCCGAATTTCTCGAACACTTGCAAGGAGGCATTTCTTTCGCCATGGGGCAAGGCGGCGATTGCTCCGCTACGCAGGACGCCCGGTACGAACAAACCGTACTGGACGAAAATCCGGCGAATCCCATAGAACTGGTTGTGACGCCCGACGGCGCGGTCCTTTACGTTGAGTTGTATGGAAACGTCAGGAAATACGATCCCGCTACGCAAACCACCTCTCTTGCGCTGAAGCTGGATGTTTTTCATGAATTCGAGGATGGACTTACCGGCATTGCGCTGGATCCGGCGTTCGCGTCCAATGGATGGGTCTGGCTCTTCTACTCGCCCGCGGGGAATAAGGCGGTGCAGCACGTTTCCCGCTTCACTTTCGACGGCGATACGATAAATCCGCAGAGCGAACGGATTCTTCTGAAGATTCCCGTGCAACGGGATCAGTGTTGCCATACGGGGGGATCTCTCGCCTTCGATCCCGACGGCAATCTTTTCATCGCGACCGGAGACAACACGAACCCGTTTGCATCCGACGGCTATGCGCCTATCGACGAACAGACCGGACGATCGGCGTGGGACGCTCAGAAATCATCCGCCAACACGAACGATTTGCGCGGCAAGATACTCAGAATCAAACCGTTGCCCGACGGAACGTATGAGATTCCCGACGGCAATCTCTTTCCGGTCGGCGCGGACTCGACGCGTCCTGAAATCTATGTCATGGGTTCCCGCAATCCGTTCCGTTTTTCGATCGATTCCGAAACGGGCTGGCTGTATTGGGGCGACATCGGGCCGGACGCTGGAGGAGACAGCCCGGCGCGGGGCCCCCGCGGCCACGACGAATGGAACCGGACCCGGGAAGCCGGCAATTTCGGTTGGCCGTATTGCATCGGCGATAACCGGCCGTACCGGGACTATGATTTTCGCACGCGCCGCAGCGGGAATGTCTTTGATTGCGCCGCTCCTGCGAACGATTCTCCGAACAATACCGGGCTCAGGAATCTGCCGCCCGCCCGGCCCGCGTGGATATGGTACCCCTATGGCGGGTCTTCCGATTTTCCTCAAGTCGACGGCCCCGGGGGGCGCGCGGCGATGGCGGGCCCGGTCTATCATTTCGATCCCGCCCTGAGGTCGCCCGGCAAATTGCCCGAGTATTTCGACAAATCGCTTTTTATCTACGAATGGTCCAGAGACTGGATCAGGCAAATCGCGTTCGACGATAACGGGGAGATGCTCGCTATTCAGCCTTTCCTGCCCTCGTTCCGTTTCAATGCGCTGATCGACATGGAGGTGGGGCCAGATGGCGCGCTCTACCTGCTGGAATGGGGGAGCGACAAGTTCGGCCGGAACAACACGGACGCCCGCCTCTTGCGCATAGCCTTTACGCCGCTGAACAAGGCCCCTGTGGCTGTGGCGAGCGCGTCCCCGGACGCTGGCCCCCTTCCCCTGACCGTGCAGTTCGACGCCGGGGATTCGCACGACCCGGATTCGTCCGAAGAACTGGAGTACGCATGGGACTTCACGAACGACGGTCAGGCCGATGCGACCGGCCCTGCGGCGACCTGGACGTTCACGCAGGCGGGCCTCTACAATGTACGTCTGACGGTGCGCGATCGGTCCGGCGGCGTCGACGTCGCCACTATTCCCGTTGTGGCGGGCAATTCGCGTCCGGTCGCGTCCATTATCGAACCGGCTAACGGTTCCTTTTTTGCATGGGGACAGTCCGTCTCGTATCTCGTTCGCGTGGAGGACGCCGAAGAAGGCGAAACGGGCGCCGGCGTCGATTGCGGGGAGGTGCGTACGCAGCCAGCCATTGGTCATGACGATCATAGCCATGCGGAGCGCATCTATTCCGGGTGTAGCGGAACATTTGCGTTAGCCCCGTCCCACGGGGCGGACGGATCCGACGTGTTCTATCTGGTCGAAACCACTTATACCGATCAGGGCGGAGACGCCAACGCTCCGCTCACGGGACAAACCGTTTCAATACTCCAGCCCCTGCACAAGGAGGCGGAGCATTTTCGGCTCTCGGACGGACTCGCCATTGAATCCGCGAACGATGCGCAAGGATTGCAGGCCGTATCCGGCATTACGGCGGGAGAATACCTTGTGCTCGACCCCGCGAATCTTGCCGATGTCGAGGCCCTGTCGTATCGGTTCAGCCCGACTGTCGCTGGAACCAGTATTTCGGTGCATGCAGATTCGCTCGACGGCCCGCAAATCAGCGCCGTCGCCATTGCCGACGAGCATACGGGCAAGGGGTACGTCGATATACATGCTCCCCTTGTCGATCCCGGAGGGACCCATGCGCTTTATTTCGTGTTCGAAAACGATTCCCGCACGGCGTTGCTCGGAACCCTGAATTACGTGAACTTCCTGAGCGACAGGATCGTCTCTGCGTCCGTTGCGCCGCCGGAGGTCGAGAATCGCTTTTTCCCTCCATTTCCGAATCCCGCGAACGCCTCTGTGCAATTTCAATATGCGCTCCGGGAACCGCAGCATGTACGCATGGAGGTCTACACGGCCCTGGGCGCGCGCGTGGCGGTGCTCATTGATGAAATGCAACAGGGTGGAACGCATAGCCTGACCATGCAAACAGGTCATTTGGCCAGCGGGACCTACATCTGCCGCATCCGTATTGGTCGGGAGCGCCTTGCGCGCGGATTCGCGATTGCGCGATAACGGGCGGGATATCGCCGCGAATCCGTACGGCTCAATCGTCCGGATTGGCGTCGCCCGGACGCACATCCCAGGTGAGCATGGATTCGATATCCGCGAAATCCTCCTCGTCTTCCGCGTCTACGAATCGATAGTCCCCCATTTCGTCGCGTTTCGACAAAGGGATGCGGGACCACTTCGTGCCTTCGCGATCTGCAAAAGTGTCCGGATACGGATTGCGCACCCTGTAGGAGGGATGATAGGAGCGGTAGGTTTTTTCCGCTTCGTAGAGTGCGGCCCGGCGAGCGCCCGCCTCCGTGCGGCTCTCGCCTGTTACGCGAAACGACGAGATAGTGATGACCGCCCGAAAATAGGCGTCCTCTATCTCGGAATACTCCGGGCGCATGACCTCGAACTCCTCTGGATGAGGATATGCGCTGTGCTCAATGTTTTCCTGCAACATATTTTGTCCGCCGTCGATTTGGGTTTATATCGGGCAAGTTCGCCGTCGCGAAGACGCCCGCCGTATACGACGAAGCGCCCTTTTGGATTCATTAGGGCCTGTTAATACTATGCAGCAATGCTCTGTTCCGTCAGGCACGGCGTCAATCAAGGCGCGAGGAGTGAAGTTTGGTGGTTCCAAATGAGCGACGAGCAACGCAGAGTAACGCCGTGACCGGCGGAACCCGAAGGGCGGGGCCTCTTTTCCCGCCATGCGGCGTTGCCGCTCGCTTATGTGGCTGGGCCACACTGCGCTCGCGGCGCCTGGCCTGGCGGGAAAACAGGCCCCGCAGAGCGCCGCTGCATAGTGTTAACAGGCCCTTATTTCCGATGCATGCGCAGAATCCTGCTGCGCACGAGACCTTAATATCCGTTATTGCATAAAATGCGGGACAACAATTTTTCCCCAAATCGTGAGAAAAAGCGTGGATAACCTGTGATTGGAGTGTGGGCAAAGAAACGTGTGCAATAACGGTCTTTTTGTAAAATACTGTCCGGGCGGGAGATACGCACCGCGGGTTTGCCGAAATGCGGATAGGACCCGGCAATTGTGAAATCCGCCGTGTTGGGCAAGAAAACCGTCGCAAGCCCTTGCATAACGGTTCTTTATCTTGTTTATTATATGCTCCGGTTCCTGCCTTTGCAGAGTTTGGTTGGCGCAGGGCTGGTATTCCGTTATTTATTTTCGCCCCCTTATCCGTTTTTTCGACTATGCAGGATAGCAACTTTCCCCGAAACGGATCCGTCCCCGAGCAAGACCGCGCCTCCAGCCTGTTTTCCGGCTTGAAAACCGATAACGCAAGCGCCAGAGAATCCTCTCCCGCACCCGACGCCGAAGGCTTCGCTTCCGAGCAATTCGCCAGGGGGTTGCGCATCGAGCGGGTATTCTCCGAGGAAGGGCAGTCGCCTTTCGATGCGGTGGAATGGGATCGTCGCGACGCCGCCATCAAAAACCAGCAGGGCGAGGCGGTCTTCGAGCAGAAAGACGTGGCGTTTCCGAAATCCTGGAGCCCGTTGGCTACGAACGTAGTGGCCAGCAAGTATTTCTACGGGGACGTCGAACAGTCGGGCGTCGATCCGGCGAAAGGAGGGCGCGAGGATTCGCTCCGGCAACTCATTCATCGCGTTACGCGCACGATCGCCGATTGGGGCGTCGAACAGCAGTACTTCGCCACCGCCGAAGACGGCGAACGCTTCTACGACGAACTGACCTGGCTTTGCCTGCACCAATACGGCGCGTTCAACAGTCCCGTGTGGTTCAATGTGGGCCTGCATCAGCAGTACGGCGTTCGCGACACGGGCGGCAAGAAGATATTCGGATGGAACGAAAAGAAGGGCCGCGCCATCGCCGTGGATCCCTATCGCCGTCCGCAGGCTTCTGCTTGCTTCATTATATCGGTGAAAGATTCCATCGACGACATTTGGCAGTTGATGGGGGAAAGCGCCCGGCTGTTCAAGTTCGGGTCGGGCGTCGGCGCCGACTGGTCGAAACTGCGTTCCTCCAGAGAGAAACTTTCCGGCGGCGGACAGCCGTCCGGGCCGGTCAGTTTCATGCGCGTACAGGACGCCACCGGCGGGACCATCAAGTCCGGGGGCAAAACGCGCCGCGCAGCCATCATGCAGACGTTGAAATCCTGGCATCCGGATATTCTCGAATTCGTTTCGGCGAAGCAGGAAGAGGAACGGAAAGCGTGGGCGCTGATTGAGGAAGGGTACGATGGTTCGTTCAATGGTCCGGCCTACGGCAGCGTAGCGTTCCAGAACGTCAACCAGTCCGTGCGCGTGGACGATGCGCTTATGGAGTCCGTGCAGTCTGGCGGCCCGTACGCATTGCGGGGCGTACTCAATGGCGAGCGCATCGATGAGGTCGGCGGACAGGAAATCCTGCGCAAGATATCCGAAGGCACCCATGTGTGCGGCGATCCGGGCGTACAGTACGAGGATACGATCCAGCGCTGGCATACCTGCAAGGAGTCGGGGCCGATCAATTCGAGCAATCCCTGCTCGGAATACATGTTCCTCGACGATTCGGCCTGTAATCTGGCCAGCTTGAACCTGCGCAAGTTTCAGCGGGAAGACGGCTCGTTCGATGTGGAGCGTTATCGGGCCGCTACCCGCATCTTTATTACGGCGCAGGAAATCCTGGTGGACAATGCAGGCTATCCGTCGCGCGCGATCGCCGAAAATTCCCATGCCTATCGTCCGCTTGGGCTCGGGTTCGCCAACCTTGGCGCCTTGCTGATGGCCATGGGGCTTCCCTACGACAGCGACGAAGGCCGCGCCGTGGCCGGCGCGCTCATGGCTATCGAGCATGGCGAAGCGTACGCCCGCAGCGCCGAAATCGCCGCCAACCCTCAGATCGGCCCCTTTGAAGGCTTTGCCCCGAACCGCTCCTCCATGCTCGAGGTGATGCGCATGCATGCGGCGGCTGTCGATACGATTCACGCCAGTTGTCCGGACTATTTGCTCGAGGCGGCCCGGGAAACGTGGACCTATTGCCTTGCCGCCGGCGAACAGGCCGGGTACCGGAACGCTCAGGCCACGGTGCTGGCGCCGACCGGGACCATAGGGTTCATGATGGATTGCGACACGACGGGCGTCGAACCGGATATTGCGCTGGTCAAATACAAACTGCTGGCCGGGCAGGGCGACGGGATGATGAAAATCGTGAACCGTAGCGTACCCGAAGCGCTTACTCGCCTTGGCTACGCGATTGCGGACATCGAGGCGATTATTCGGTATATCGACGAAAACGATATGATCGAAGGCGCGCCGGATCTCCGGGGGGAGCATCTTCCGGTTTTCGATTGCGCCTTCAAGCCGTTCCGGGGAGAACGCTCCATTCATCACATGGGCCACATCCGGATGATGGCGGCGGTGCAGCCTTTTATTTCCGGCGCCATTTCCAAGACGGTCAACATGCCCGAAAGCGCAACGGTCGAAGAGATCGCCGACGCGTATGTGCAGGGCTGGGACCTGGGGCTCAAGGCGCTGGCGATTTACCGCGAAAACTCCAAGCGGAGCCAGCCCCTTTCTACCTCGAAGGACGGCAACACCAGGAAAAAGAAGGCATGGGACGAGGAAACCTCCGGCGACGGCATGGCGACGTCCGAGCCGGAAATTATCGAAAAGGTCGTGTATCAGCCGATTCGCAAGCGGCTTCCGGACGAGCGCCCGTCCATGACGCATAAATTCTCCATTGCGGGACACGAGGGATATTTGCATATCGGGCTGTATCCCGAATCGCGCATGCCCGGAGAAATTTTCATTACGATGGCGAAGGAGGGCTCCACGATTTCCGGGTTGATGGATGCGTTTGCGACCTCGATATCCATCGCCTTGCAGTATGGCGTTCCGCTGGAGGATCTCTGCAACAAGTTCAGCCACATGCGCTTCGAGCCGAACGGCTTTACGCAAAACAAGGAGATCCCGATCACGAAGTCGATCATGGACTACATCTTCAGGTACCTGTCCCTGAAGTTTATGCGGGTGCACGAGCGCGAGGAAGAGGGGCCCGACAATGGCCTTTCCGGCGAAGGGGGGCCTCCTTCCGGCAATGCAACCCAGCTCCAGGCGCAGATGCAGACGCAGCTTTCCGCACCGCCCGAGCCTGTGGATGCGCTCGTCGGCAGCACGGTGGAGGGGTTCATGGAAGCCATGGAGGGGAACCGTTCGGTTACTTCGGGCAAGGTCACCTTCCGCAATCAGGAGGACAGTCCGGCCTGTCCCAACTGCGGCTCCATCACGGTCCGCAGCGGCGCCTGCTATTCGTGCCCCAACTGCGGCTCCACCAGCGGGTGCGGGTGATTTTCGGGCGAACAGGATTACTTGGGCATGCATTGGTTTGCGGGAGTTTATAGCAGGGGCAGGCATACACATGGAGTCGGGAAGATGCATCAATTGAATCGAATAGATCCAGGCACGACGGGCGAAGCGCTTGACCAGTACTTCACCAGGCATGAAGTGGTGCGCCGATGCCTGGCTCAACTGGGCAACCTGTCGCGATTCGACCTGGTGATAGAGCCGTCCGCGGGCAATGGCGCGTTTCTGGACGCAATCGAACACCCGAACAAGATCGGGATCGATATCGACCCCCAGCACAAGGATGTGATCAAGGCCGACTGGTTCAAGTACGAGATAGACGACAGATTCGATAGCGTATTGGTTGTTGGAAATCCGCCGTACGGAAGATATCACAAGTTGTCGTCTGCCTTCATTCGCAGGGCCATATTGTTTCATAACATTCAGACCGTTGCTTTCATACTTCCGAATGTGTACAGAAAACACACGCGGCAACGCATAATTCCCCATCATTGGCGTATAGCGTCTATCACGGATCTGGGGCACAATTGTTTTACGCTGAATGGCAGGGATTATCATGTGCCAACAAGCTTTTTCGTATTGGACAGATCGCCCGGAGCAGACCTTAGAGTCAAACACCCATCCGTAGTGCAAGGCACCCGGGATTTTGACTTTTCCGGCCCCCAGGATTTTGATGTATTCGTTTTTGGAGCTTCCCCCAGGAAAGTGACCCAAAGCCCAACGCCGAATAACAGGGGATATTACCTGAAATCCAAAATCCCTGTACCACTCCTTGTCGAAAGAATCAAGGATGTGGATTGGAAAGGCAACTCGTGTGCGAATGGCGGCGTCTTCTGGCTGACGAAATACGAATTCGTTGAACAATACAAGACTCGCCATGAGTAGCCAGGAAGTTTTGCGTCGGGCGCAATTCGTGCTTGAAAGCCTGGATGTCAAGGATGAGATAGCTCATGCCGCGTACGAGATTAAGGATTCCCTCATTGATATTGTTATGAGGGGGCTTCTGGAGGAGAGCGATTTTTATAATATTACGAGCGTTCTTTCGCCGCAATCCAGAAGTCCGCTATGGGAAAAGTATTTTATCCGCAAGCACGGTTGCCGTTCGGTGAATCGGAATGAAGACCGAGGCGATCTTGAAAAGGGGGGTAGATATTATGAGTACAAGGCATCGGGTTTCAATCGAGATAACGCGCTTCATATAGTCCAGATAAGGCTCTGGCAAAATTGCGACTATATCGTTCAATCCATATCCAGAGATCGCGCTATTACCTTTATCCTGACACATGACCAAATGACTCAGGAAACCGTTCGTTGCAAGGCGAATTCCGCACATGGGACCAAGAGCGTGACAGCGTTGAACGAGCATAACGAATTACGGATGACTTTGTTCATTGATTCAGATCATTGGGATCGATGGATAGCGGAATACGAAACCCCGGAACTATTTGGCTGAACGGCTTCTTTTGGCAATGTGTTTATCTAGTCGTTCCTCCACCCTACGGAAAGATTCCCATCTCGTTGTACAGCACGGCGATCTTGTCGATGGCGCTTACGAAGGCCGCCGTGCGCAGATCGGTTTTCAGTCGTTTCGAGATGTCGTAAATCTCGTTGTAGGCGAACACCATGGTTTCTTCGAGCCCCGAATTGACGATGTCGATTTCGTCGGGCCCATTGCCGATCGTCGCCATCAAGTCCGGCGATAACGACTTCCCGGTGGCCGTTTCGATGGCGGCCAGCATTTTTTGCTGTGTCTTGCTTTCGAATCGCTTGCTCATGCGCCCGAAACGCACATGGGAAAGGTTTCGCAGCCATTCGAAATACGACACAGTGACCCCGCCTGCATTGAGATACAGGTCCGGCAGGATGAATACGTTGCGTTTTTGCAGTATGCTGTCTGCTTCGGACGTGGTTGGCCCGTTTGCGGCTTCGGCAATGATGCGCGCCTGAATGCGTCCTGCATTCTCGCTCGAAATCTGTTCTTCGAGGGCGGCGGGTATCAGAATGTCGCAATCCAGTTCAAGCGCTTTCTCGGGGGGTTGGATTATGCGCCCGTCAGGAAACCCCTCGATGCTGCCGTGTTCCTGCCGCCAGGCGCCTACTTTCTGTACGTCCAGTCCGTCCTCCTTGACGAGCGCGCCGTTCATTTCCGCAATGCCTGTGATGCGTGCGCCGGCTTCCTGGAGATAATACGCTGCGTGGAACCCCACATTACCCAGACCCTGCACAATGACGCGCTTGCCTTCCAGTCCGACGTCCAGTCCCAGCGCATCCATCGTGTCCTTGTTGTTGCAGGCCTCGCGGATACCGAAAAAGACCCCTCTGCCGGTGGCTTCCCGGCGTCCGCGTACGCCCCCATGGCCGACCGGTTTTCCGGTCACGCAGGCCGCCGCGTCCAGCGGGTTGTCAGCGAACTGACTGTACGTATCGAAAACCCACGCCATTTCCCGGGCGCCCGTCCCGTAATCCGGAGCGGGTACGTCGATGCCCGGCCCGATGAAATTTTTCCGGACCAGTTCGAACGTGTAGCGCCGGGTGATTCGCTCCAGCTCGCGGTTCGAAAAGTTGTTGCGGTTGATTTTGACGCCGCCCTTGGCGCCGCTGAACGGCACGTCGACCACCGCGCATTTGTAGCTCATCAGGGCGGCCAGCGCCACCACTTCGTCCTTCGACACGGTCGGGGCATAGCGGATGCCTCCCTTCGACGGGTGCTTGTGATGGCTATGCTCGGCGCGAAACGCCTGAATGACGCGAATAGACCCGTCGTCCCGGACCAGGGGAAATTCCATTGCATAGACGCTGTTGCACATGCGAATTTGTTCGAGCAGGCCCTCGGGATGCCTGGTGAGGCGGGCCGCCTTCATGAACGATCGGTTTACGTCCCCCAGAAAATCTGATGTGTGTGGCATACGGCAATCTGTATTTTCGGGCAAGGAAGGAAATTTCGCCGCCGCGACCGGGGTTCGTTGCCGGGCCGCTCGCATAATGTTACGATGAAGCAATGAGAAATATGCAGCGGGCATTCGGGGAGTGCAGGAATTCACGATACGGAGGACAGAATCGGGGGACGGGGGCTATCCTGAATTGTTGCGGCGCGATCAGCCCGCAATCTTCTCCGCTGCGGAACCGAGAGCGTATCCCGCAGAGTTAGAGCGGATGTTTTCGGGCGGATTCAACCCGGTCGTTCTGCCTTTTGTCGAAATGCTTTTTCCTGCATCGTGTCCGCCCTTTTCAGCATAGCAGCGGTTTTCGTACTTGGCGTAAGCGCCCAATGGATTGCGTGGCGGTATCGCGTACCATCCATTTTGTTGCTCCTCACGTTCGGTTTTATCGCCGGGCCAGTCACCGGTTTGCTGGATCCGGCGGCGATGCGCGCCGAATGGGTTTTTACGTTCGTGGCGCTTTCGATCGGGATTATTCTGTTCGAGGGCGGGCTGAGTCTGCGCCTCGACGAACTACGCGAGGTGGGCGGCGCGGTGGGTCGCCTCATCAGTATCGGCGTATTGATCACCTGGGTTCTTGCGTCGCTCGCTTCCCTGTTCGTGCTGAAGCTGAGCCTGGGTATTTCCTTGCTTATCGGGGCCATTCTGACGGTCACGGGCCCCACAGTCATCGTTCCCATTCTCCGGCACATCCGGCCCAAGGGGCGCATTGCCGCGCTCGCAAAATGGGAAGGCATTACCATCGACCCGATCGGCGCGATTCTCGCCTTGCTCGTGCTCGAAACGCTTTTGCTGATCGGCGAGACGGGCGGGGGGACCGTGGGCAGCGTGGCGTCGCATGCGCTCAGTGGATTGTTGCTGGAATTTTTCGTGGGCGTGGGCGTCGGCGTCGCCGGAGCAGGCATCCTCGTGTTTCTGCTGCGCCGCCGCATGGTGCCGGATTATCTCCAGAATCCATTGGCGCTTATGGTCGTCATTGCCGTTTTCGCCGTTTCGGACGCCCTGCAGCCGGAAAGCGGCCTGGTAGCCACGACCACCATGGGTTTTGCGGTTGCGAATCAGCGCCTTGTGGCGGTGCGGCGCATTGTGGAGTTCAAGGAAGACTTGCGGGTTTTGCTGATCGCTGCCCTCTTTATTATGCTGGCGGCGCAACTTGATCTGACCGATATGCAATACATAGGCTGGGAGGCCATAGTCTTCCTGCTTATCCTGATGTTGCTTGTGCGCCCCGCTGCGGTTTTTGTGTCGATGCTCGGTACGCGCCTGTATGTCAAGGAAAAGATATTTTTGTCCTGGCTGGCGCCGCGCGGCATTGTGGCGGCGGCTGTGGCTTCCCTCTTCACGTTCCGGATTGCGGAGATATATCCGGAGGAATCGCAATTTATCGTCCCCATCATATTTCTGGTGATTGTGGGCACGGTAGCCATCTATGGCCTTACGATTTCGCCGGTTGCGCGCTGGCTGGGGCTTGCGGAACCCGACCCCCAGGGCGTGCTCTTCGTTGGCGCTCACGACTGGGCCCGCCACATTGCCTCTGCCCTGGACCAGGCTGGCGTCAGCGTACTGATGATAGACGCCAACGCCAGCAATGTCGCCAGCGCCCGCGAGGCGGGACTGCATGCGCTGCGGGGCAATGTATTGTCCGAATCCATTATGGATGAACTGGACTTGAGCGGGATCGGGCGGCTTGTCGTGCTTACGCCCAACGATGAAGTGAATTCGCTTACCGTGGTGCGTTTTGCGCAAGTTTTCGACAGCGCGGAGATGTACCAGTTGGCTACGCGGGACAACCAGCAAGGCGAGGATGCGGGAGAGATACCGGTGCAGCATTTGCGGGGGCGTCCCCTCTTCGGCGCGGGCATCAACCATGCGTCGCTTACCGCGCAATTCGCGGCGGGCGCTTCGGTCAAGACGTTTGCCGTCAAGGACGAAGGTTCTTATTCCAGATTAGGGAAGGAATATGGGTCAAGCATGACGCCGCTTTTTGTCGCGCGCGGAAAAAATCAATTGCAGGTGCTTTCCATAGACAATGGCCCGCCCCGACTCGATCCGGGCAATCTGCTGATCGCGCTCATTGCTCCATCCCCCCGCTCGACGGGAGATGCGGCGGCGCCGGTCGGGGAGAAGCCGGCCCGGTAGCATGGAGTTCCCCGCCGTACATATCGATGCGAACACGCGTCTGGTAGGTGTGCTCGGTTATCCTTTGGGGCAAACGCTGTCCCCGTTTATTCATAACACGGCTTTTGCCGCCCAGGGCGTCAATTTTGCGTTCGCAGCCTTTCCCGTACTCCCCGAACGCGTCGGGGATGGGGTGCGCGGTCTTGCGGCGCTGCATTTCGCGGGTGCGGGCGTCACCATTCCTCACAAGCAGGCCGTCCTTCCATATCTGGATGAATTGTCTCCGCGGGCGCGCGCTGTCGGCGCTTCAAACATGATTGTGCGCCGTCCTGACGGCACGCTTTTCGGGGATAATACGGATGTGCCCGGTTTTTTGGCTCCGCTTTTTTCCCTGACGGATCGGCTCCGGGGCGCCGAGATGGCGGTGCTTGGCGCCGGGGGCGCGGCGCGCGCTGTCGCCTACGCGCTGCTCGTTACGTTTCGCCCCAAACGTCTTACGCTCATTGCACGGACTCCTTCCAGGGCAGATATTCTGGCCAAAGACCTGACTGCGTTCGACGAGAACAAGGCGCTTGAAGTACGCGCCTTTTCGTCTGCCCGGGCTGCGGTTCGCAGTGCGCGGCTTGTGGTGAACGCGACGCCCGTGGGCATGTATCCTGCGGTGGACGCGTCCCCCTGGCCGGACGCCGCCGATTTCGGCGAGGACCATATCGTGTACGACATCGTGTACAATCCCGAGGAGACGCGCTTGCTTGCCGACGCCGCCCGTCGGGGCGCGGCGCCTGTTGGCGGGCTCGATATGCTGGTGGAGCAGGCAGCGGTGGCCTATGCGCAATGGACCGGGCGCAAGATGCCTGTCGATGTGGTCAGGGACGCCTTGCGCAGACGTTCGGAGTAGCGGAGAACGCCGCATGCTGACGCTCGACACGATCGAGATGCGCGAGATCCGGTTGCCGCTGAAGCAGCCGTTCAGGACCGCATCCGGCGTACAGGATAGCCGCCGCATTTTGTTGCTCGAAATCACTGCGCGCACCGGAGAAATCGCATGGAGCGAATGCGTGGCGCAGGAAACGCCGCGCTACAGTCCCGAAACGATCGACACGGCGTGGCTCGCCATTCGGGAATGGTTCGCCCCGGTTCTCAGGGGCTGCGCGATTGCTGCTCCTTCGGATGTGCTTGCCCGCCTGGCCGTGTTTCGCGGGCACCGGATGGCGAAAGCGGCGCTGGAAATGGCGTGCTGGAATCTCGAAGCGCAGCAATCGGGGATCTCGCTTGCCGCTTTGCTCGGCGGCGCCCGGCGGCGTATTCCCGCCGGAATCGCCATTGGCATGCAGCCGGAGGAGCGCCTGCTTGTGGAGCGCGTACGGGAGCGTCTGGCGCAAGGCTATCGGAATGTGAAAATCAAGATAGGACGGACCGCCGATGTGCGTTGCGTGGAGGCGGTGCGGGCGGAGTTCGGTCCGGACATTCCGTTGTCCGTCGATGCGAACGCTTCCTATACGCTGGCCGACATCGAGCTTCTGCGCGCCCTCGACGGGTATGGATTAACCATGATCGAGCAGCCTCTTGCACACGACGACCTGATTCGCCATGCGGCTTTGCAGGAGCAGCTTGCTACGCCGATTTGCCTCGACGAATCCATCACCGGCCTGGATCGGGCGGAAGATATGGTTCGACTGCGCAGCGGGCGCATCGTTAATGTGAAGCCGGGTCGCGTGGGCGGATTGTCCGCCGCGCTTTCGATTCATGCCCTGTGCCGCAAGCATCGTCTCGACGCCTGGGTTGGCGGAATGCTTGAAACAGGCATAGGCCGCGCTTATAATGTGGCGCTGGCTTCGCTTCCCGGTTTTACCCTGCCGGGCGATCTTGCCCCGGGCAGCCGCTACTGGGCGCAGGATATCGTGCAGCCCGCGTGGATCATGTCTCCCGACGGTTTTGTGGAGGCGCCCTGGGAGCAGCCCGGATTAGGCGTCGAAGCAGACCGCGACCGGATTAACCAGCTCACGCATCGCTCCGAACGGCTGGCGTTGTAATGCGTCCGTTCAGGGGCCGCTTTTTTCCGGGCGCTCCGTACGGCGCGCACGCTGCGCCATCCTTGCTACGAAGGCAAAGCCCGCCGCCGCCAGCAACACAACCGTTCCGATCGGCTGGCCTTCGCCGGGCCACTCAAGCGCGCGTTCCGCCGTTTGCCATGGCCAGAGCGCCCGCAGCGCGCCGATCATCAAGCCCGTCAGCGCCGCCATGGTCAGGTCGGCGTATTGTTTGAGAAGGCGGTTGAGCAAGCGCGAAAACAATCCCAGGCCCGCCGTTGCGCCCGCTGCAAACAGCGCGATATATCCGATATTCCCGTCGTTCAGCGCATGCAGGGTTGTTTCGTACATACCCATGGCCTTGAGCAGGAATGCCCCGGAAACGCCGGGCAAGATCATAGCGCAAATCGCAATGGCTGCAGAGGCGAACACACGGATGCCCGAAGGCGCCGCCGCATGTCCCGCCGCCGGAATGCCCGTAAGGAAAAAAGCCGCTGCGCCCGTCGCCGCAACCATGCATAGCACGGGCATGTTTTTCTGCTCGATTCGTTTCCAGGGAACCGCTGCCGATCCCGCCACCAGACCGAGGAACAGCCCCAGCATCCGGTGGGGCCAGGTTTCCAGCAGGATCGGAATGCCTTTCGCTCCGACAACAAGCGCTATGCCTGTTCCCGCGGCGAGCGGCAGCGCCAGCCCCCATTCGAGGAGCGCGCCGTGTCGTCGCATGTCGTCGAATCGCCCTCGGACCAGCGCGGTCAGCATCGAAAAGCCATGGCTGATAACGGCAATCAGCCGGGGGTAAATGCCGACAATGAAGGCAACGGTGCCTCCGCTTACGCCCGGGACAATATCCGCGGCGCCCATCAGCAGGCCCTGTGCGGCGTGCGTCAGGCTTTTTCGGAGGCTATACCCGCGGCGCAGGCCCATTTCCGAATCCCGGCAGGCGTCAGCGCTGGATGTCGCGCCACATATCCGGACAACTGCGCCGAAATTCCTCTCGCATGTCCGGATCCATCCGGAGCGCCTTCTTCAGCGAATGCAGGCCCTTGTCCGTTCGCTCCAGTGCGAACAATATCCGCGCCTGCAGAAAATACCCGTCCGCGTCGGGATGCAACGTCAGGGCTGTTTTGCAGGCGTTCAGCGCTGCTTCGGGATGATCTGTTTCCAAACAGATTTCGGCCAAATCCAGCCAGGCGTCCCTGTTGTCGGGATGGGCGGTTACGATTTGCTCGCAGGTTTGCAACGCTTCCGCAATATTTCCTGCGTTATACAGGCAATCCGCTTTGGCGTGCCAGAACTCCGCAATGTCGGGTTTCAGCGCCAGCGCGCGGTCGAATAGTTGCAGCGCTTCGTCGTATCGTTCGAGTGCGTCCAGGCAACACGCCATTCCGTACCAGGCTTCGGAATGCGCGTTATCCTTCTCAACGACTTTTCCGAAGTATTCGAAGGCCTGTGCGTACTCTTCCATTTCCTCGAACGCGAGTCCGAGATTGTACCAGGTTGCCGCGTCGCCGCCCTCCAATGCAATCACTTTCCGGTAACTTTCCACTGCTTCTTCAGGGCGGCCCATGTTGGCCAGCGCATTGCCCCGGTTATACCACGCCGAGGCGAAATCGTCCTGTATGGCGATGGCCATTTCATAGGAATCCACGGCGGCTTTGAAGCGGGACATTCGGCTGAGCACAATGCCCCGGTTGTACCAAGCGTCCTGGGAATAGGGATCGATGTCGATGTGCCGTTCGTAGCAGGCAATGCTTTCCGCGTCTTTTTCGAGGCAGTCGTAGCAGAACCCGAGTTCGTACCAGATTTCGGGATGTTCGGGATTCAGTTTCGCGCATCGATGGAACGAGGCGAGGGCCTCCTTCAGGGAATCGAGATGCTCCAGCGTTACGCCGCGCTGGAAGAACGCTTCGTCGTGGATCGGATCGATTCGGATGGCTTCTTCGCAGGCGTGCAGCGCTTCCCGGTTCCGTCCGAGCGCATTGAGCGTGGCGCCCCGGCTGACGTGCGTTTCGGCGTCTACCGGATTCAGGGCCAGCGCCTTGTCGTAGGCTTCCAGCGCTTCCTGGTGTCGTTCGAGGTTGTTCAGGAGAACGCCTCGCCGCATCCAGGCGTCCGAGGATTGGGACATGACGTCCAGCAACCGATCAACGACGCGCAGGGCGTCTTCGTAGCGTCCCTGTTCGAAGTAGTAATTGGCGATATCCTCCAACGAATCCGAATCAAGCCACGCAGGCGCATTCCCCTCATAGGCGGAGAGCAGTGCGTTCATTCGTTTTTCGTCAGCAGGCTCGTCGTAGTCCTCGAACTCGAAATCAAACATGCTCATGCAGGCGTCGCAATACGGGTTGCAAGAGAGGCGTACAGGGCGTTGCCGCCCGAAGAAATAAAAGATCGAGCGGAAAAAAAGTTCGCCGTATTATAACAGGGTACTGTCCAATTTGCAAAGAGTTCGTTTTCTCCGGTTGCAGAATGCGGGTGCAAGCAAGGGCCTGCCATGCTGCTTCGTCATTCCTTGCAGGCACGCTCCTCGCAAGCCCCTGAGCTTTGCGGACTTAATCAGGGTATCCTATGATTTTCGTAACGATCGAAGGGGTTGACGGCGCCGGGAAAAGCACCCAGGCCACTCGGCTGGTCCAGCGGTTGAACGAGGAAGGGCGCGAGGCCGTACTTTTTCGGGAGCCCGGAGGTACGCCGCTTTCCGAGCATATTCGATCCCTTCTGCTCGACACGCCCGATCTTGCGATCGACCCATTGCCGGAATTATTGCTGTTTTCCGCTGCGAGGGCGCAACTCGTGAAAGATTGCATTCGCCCGGCGCTGGACGGGGGAAAGGTTGTGGTGTGCGACCGATTCTACGATTCAACCACGGCGTACCAGGGCGCAGGCCGCGGGATTGCGGCCCTGGACTGGATATCGTCCCTGAATGCGCGGGTTGCGGACGGGCTTCGTCCGGATCGGACCTGGCTGCTTGCGCTTCCTCCCGACGAGGCCGTGCGCCGCCGCGCCCAGCGCTCCGGGCCGCTTTTCGAAGATTCCGAAGACTTGGCCGTTCTCCCGGAGGGTGCATTGCGCCCCGCGCCGGATCGCATGGAACAGGCCGGGCAGGCGTTCTACGACCGGGTAGCGCAAGCATTCGACGACCTGGCGGCGGCGGAGCCGGATCGCATCGTACGTCTCAATGGCTCCATGCACGAGGACGATCTTGCCGGGATCATCTGGCGCGACATTCAGGATTTGCTGACCAAATGGCCGGGCAGGTGAGGCAATGCGCAGCGGCGTAATCTGCTTCGGCGTTTTTGCGTCATATTTTTTCGGAACCGCACATCCCCCGGAACGGTTCAGAACAGGGTCAAACCCCCAGCGCATCCCGGTCTTCCTCATGTCCGTCCCCACTCAGCAAATGGAAGAAGTTCGCCGCATTTTCGGCGTTTTTCTCCAGAAACGCGGTCGCAGGCAGACGCCCGAGCGCTTTGCTGTTCTGGAGGAAATATACGCCACGACCGATCATGTGGACGCCGACGAACTCTACATCCGCCTGAAAGACAGCGGACATCGGGTAAGCCGCGCGACGGTGTACAACACGCTGGAGTTATTGATAGACTGCAATCTGGTGGTCCGGCATCAGTTCGGGAGAAATCAGGCGAAATACGAACGGGCTTTCAGCTACTGGCAGCACGACCACCTGATTTGCATGGACTGCAACGAATTGTTCGAATTTTGCGATCCGCGCATACAGAGCATACAGGAAATGGTTGCGGAAATATACCAGTTCGAGATCAAGCACCATTCGCTCAATATGTATGGGCGGTGCATCCGGGACGGATGCCCGAACAGGACGTCCGTTGCGCAAGAGGCATGAGGCGGAACGCCCGCCATATCTTGACGTTATACGAAACTGTGCGTATGTTGCGCAGGATATGCTTTCTGAACCCGGCCCCGCATTTTCGTCTTTCTTGAAACGATTCGTTCTCATAGCGCTTGCGACGGCGGCGACGGGAAGCCTTCCCGGCTTCACGGCGCTTCCTTTCGACGCAGCGTCGCAGGCGGACGCCCGGCTTGACTATGTCAGCAACTTCAAGGCGCTTCGCTTCGATGTCTTGCTGGACGAAGGCGTACCCGTCGTGGAATGGGCTGCGGAGTCCGAAGACGGTCTGGATCATTACGAAGTGGAAGTGAGCGCGGAATCGGGCGCCGTCCCAAGAGTGGTCGAGATCGCGCCGCGCGGGCCGCAATATCCGTATGTATACAGGGACGACGATTTGTACAAGGGGGCCGAAGCAGTACGGTATACCTTGTACGCCGTGCTGGACGATGGGGGAAGGCAAATCGTAGGGTCCAGGCAGATCGCGTATACGCCGACCGCCGTTCGGCGCACCTGGGGCAGCATCAAGGCGATGTTTCAATGAGACATAGCGGGGCGTGCAAGGCATAGCTGCTCCTCACAGCCTCCCGAAGGGCGTTTTGCGTCCGCCATGCCCCGAATCTGCAGCGTTTGCCGCTGACTTCAACGACGCCATTAATGACGTTCTTTACGCGCGAATGCGAAGCGCTGCTCGAAGCAGATTTGATCAGCGTATCCTGAATTCCCGTACTTCGTCCTCATTTTCCTGTTTTTGTCCTATGGCGCGCAGGCTCATCATGTCGCCGGAGCGCGTACAGCGCATGCTGGTGCGGCTTTCCTGCGAGATTGTCGAACGCAACCGCGGGGCGTCCAACGTGGAGCTGGTGGGTATCCGTCGCCGAGGCGCTGCCGTGGCGGCGGCGATCGCCCGCGAGATGGAGATGCTTGAAGGCCGCCCGTTCGAGATCGGCGATCTGGACGTATCCGGATATCGGGACGATCGGGACCCCGCCGCGGAAATCGCCGATACGTCCCGCATGGCGCGCGATATTGCGGATCGGGACGTCGTACTCGTGGACGACGTGCTTTTTACGGGCCGCACGGCCCGCGCAGCCCTCGATGCACTGGTCCGCTATGGTCGTCCGCGGAGCGTACAGATGGCGGCGCTGGTCGATCGGGGGCACAGGGAATATCCGATCCAGCCAGATTACATAGGACTTTTTCTGCAAACCAAGCACCGCGAACGCGTGGACGTAGACGTGAACGACAAGTTCGCGATCCATATTGTGGAATAATTTTCCAGTGGTTATATTATTTCTATTGGTTGCGCCAATAGTTTCGTCGTCCTGTTCACGAATCTAGTTTTGTTATGTTACCGTCCCCCGGTTTGTTGCGTTCCTCTTCTGTTCTTCCTTCGTCTGCTGCATGCGTCGCGAGGCGCTCCGTCGGGTTCGCCCGAAGCGTTTTGGCCGTCGCGCTTATGGCGTTCGTTGTTTTGTGGGGCGCGCCGGTCCATGCCCAATCGACGGGCGACGTTACAGGGACCGTGCTGGACGCCTTGGACGGCCGTCCCCTCGAAGCTGTCGAAGTGTATATCACTGGCCTGGACGCCATCGTGTATACGGACGAAACAGGCTCCTTCGGTTTCTCCTTCGTGCCGGCGGGCGAGCAATCCCTGCGTCTTTCCCTCATCGGCTACGCTACGCTGGTGCGCGAGGTGACCGTGGGCGCCGGAGAGACCGCGACCTTGTCGCTACGGATCACGCCTACTGTGCTGAATCTGGAAGAAGTGGTCGTGACCGGTACGTCCATCGAGGAATTTCCCATCGATTTGCCATACGCCGTTACGGCAGTCGACCGGGCCGCGCTGGCCGAGCAGGGCGCGCCGCAAATGACCGAGCTTTTCAAGAACCTCAGCGTGGCTCACGGCGTCATCGGCGAGCGGCAGAGCTGGTACAATGGCGCGGGATCGCCTACCTCCGTGCCGGAAACCGTGGCCAACGTAAATCTTCGCGGCCTGGGGGCTTCTCGTACGCTCGTGCTGTTGAACGGCCGGCGGCAGGTGTATGTCCCGGCCCGCCTGATTGGCGGTCGTTTCGTGGACGTGAATGCAATTCCCGCCATCGCTGTCCGCCGCATTGAGGTGCTGAAGGAAGGGGCTTCCGCCGTGTATGGGTCGGACGCCGTGGCGGGCGTCGCCAATTTCGTAACGCGCAGCGATTTCGACGGACTGGAGGTTTCCGCGTCTCACGAGTATTACGCCGACGCCGGCGATACGTACGCCGGGGCGATCTGGGGGGGAGACGTCGGAGGCGCCCATGCCGTGCTTTCTGCGGAAATGATGTACAGGCAGGAGTTGAGAACCGACGAGCGGGATTGGGCCTTGCGTCCGTATCCGCAGGCGGGAGGCTGGTCGTACACCGGCAACCCGGGCGCTTTTTACATGCCCTCGCTGACGGGCGCGGAAGATGCGGACGCTTTCGTCGCCGAACTGGTTGCCGCCCATGGCGACGCCGAGCGGCGGTTCCTTGATCCCCGTTGCGAGGATTTTGGCGGGTATGTCGTCGGATCTGTCACCTGCCGTTTCCGCTATGCGCCATGGGATAATTTGATCGAACAAACCAGATACGTCCGCGCTTTCGGCGAAGTCACCGGGAGTTTCTCCGACCAATCCAATTACCGCATAGAGGGGCTATGGGCCCATTCCTCGACGCCCGACTGGCGGACTACCCCATCGTATCCGCCTATTTCTCCGTACGACGGCACGCAGATCGTGCCCTCCGCCCATCCTGGCAGGCAGGCGTTTTGCGGCGCGTATGCGGGCAGCGCAGGCTTTGCTTCCGAAGCGGCGTGTCTTGAAAACGACTGGTATTTCTTTGGCCGTCTGGTCGGGAACAGCGGGCCGTCGCGTTTTTTGTCCCGCGCGTCCGGTACGCAGCGCATTTCCGCCTCGGTCGACCATGCGTTCGAGGCGTTCGGCGGCCGGGACGCCAAGCTGGACGTAGCGGTCAGTTACTCGCGCGCTTCCAACAACGTGAATCTTCCGGCGGAATACGCCTACAGGAAATTTCTCGCCTTCCGCGGTTTCGGCGGTCCTGATTGCGGGGTGGGCGTGGAGGTAGATCGCGCGTCGCCCGCCGGCATGCGGCTTGGTTCGCTTAACGGCGCCTCGCCGGGACAGGGATCGTGCATGTATTACAATCCGTTCAGCAATGCGCACTTGCACGCCGCGCAGCCCGGCTCAGCATTCGAGAACAGGGCGAATCCCGACCATGCCGGGCGCCTTGCGAACAGTCCTGCGTTGCTCGATTGGGTCAACGAGGAACTGGACCTGGAGAACAAGGCCCGGTTGTTTGTGGCCGACGCCGTATTGAGCGGCGGCCTGGTCGAAGGGCTTGCGGCGTATGCGGTCGGGTATCAGTTTCGCCGGAACGCCGTGTCGGCCACGCCGAACGATCCCGCCAACCTGAACGCGAACCCTTGTGCGGTTCCGGGAGACGTCGGTTGCAGGGACAAGGTCGGACCCTATACGTTCACCACCGGGTATTATCCTTACGACGACGCCCGCACGGTCCATCGATTCTTTGTCGAGGTTCCTCTTACGATAGGGGCGCGTTTCGACGCCCAGGTTGCCGCGAACTACGAATTTCACGAAATCGTGCGCAGCTTCGATCCGAAGTTCGCCCTGCGCTTCCAGGCGACGGATGCGTTGATTTTCCGCGGTTCGTTGCAATCTACGCTTCGGGTGCCGTCGGTGGACGAATTGAACGAGGATCAGAGTACGGCGCTGGATTACATCGCTGAAACCGGCACGTACAAGCCGGTCGACACGTTCGGGAACGCCGATCTTGAGCCTGAGCGAGCGGTGACCTATAATATCGGCGCGGCATTTTCCCAGGAGCACCTCAAAGCTACTGTCGATTACTGGTCCTACAATTTCAGGGACGCCATCGGCGTGTTGCCGCATAGCGGGGTTACGGCCTTGTACGCCCGGGGCGGAGCCGCTCGTTCGGCCGTGCATCAATACGTTGCGTGTCCCGGCGGCGCGCAAGGTTGCGATCCCCAGCTCATTGAGCGCATCCGCGTTACGGCGGTTAACTGGCCGGGCATTACCACATCGGGCGTTGACTGGCATGTCAGTACGCGCTTCGCCGCCGGCGCCGGAGTTATTTCAGGAGGCTTCGAAGGCACCTGGACCCGCTCCTACTTTGTGAAAGCGCTTTCGATCGGCGGCGTGGAGCTGGCGGGCGAACTGGAGGGCGCCGGGTATCTGAACCGGTACAATCCGGCCGCTCCGCCCATTCCGAAATGGAAGTCCAGAGCCAACGTCGGTTATCACAGGAGCCGCTATTCGCTGGTTAGCTACCTGAATTACGTTCCTTCCTACACCAATGCAGACGACCTGGACGACAGCGGCGCCCCTGTCGACATCGATGCGTTCGCGACCCTTGACGTGACCGCCCGCCGCCGTCTTCCCGGCGGGTTCGACCTGACGTTGTCCGCGCTCAATCTGCTGGATGCGGACCCGCCGTTCGTGAACTGGGAAACGACGTTCGACGGCTTTACGCACAGCCCGAAGGGCCGCCGCCTGAAGTTGTCGCTTACCTGGAACCTGTCAGACGGTTATTAAAGGAACCTCTGATTAATTCTGCTTCGATCAGCGCTTCGCGTTCGCGCGTACAGTGACATTATGACGGCGTCGTTGCAATCAGCGGCATACGCTACGGATTCGGGCGCAGCGGACGCGAAGCGCCCTTCGGGAGGCCGCGAGGAACGCGCTGGCCGCGTCATTCCTCATTATGCGGGGCCTGCCGCATTGCTTCGTCATTCCTTGCCGGCGCGTCCCTCGCAGCCTCTGAACTTTGCAGAATTAATCAGAGGTTCCTTAAAGGCCGCCCTGCCGCGCAAGTCGCATCTACATCGTTTCGTCGGCGGAAGGGCCGTACATGCCCGGGATCGCCACGTCGCACATGCGCAAGTACAGGCCGAGTTGGGCGCGGTGATGGATCAGGTGGTTCATCACGAAGTTGCGAAATACGACGCCTTTCGGCATGGTGAAGTGAACCCGGTCTCCCGACTTTAGCGTCCAGGGTTCAAGGAAGGTATCCGCCGATACGTTTTCCAGTGCGAGGCGGGCCTCCGCGGTCGCCTTGTCGAATGCGGCGAGGATTTCGTCCGCGTTTTCGGGAACGAAGGGTTCGAAGGGCTGCGCCATATCCAGTTCGTCCATCTGGAACGTCGGGCCGGTCCAGGTGGGGATGTTGGCTACATGGGCGGCGAGTTGCCGCAAGGTCCACGATTTTTCGTGCGGACGATAGTCCAGACATTCGTTGGGCGTCCGGGCAAGCATTGTGCGGGTCTTTTCGATTTCCCGATCAAATTCAGGGAGGAGGTATTGGCCGTTCATGGCGGTTTTCTTTTTGCGTGAGCGTGACGAATATTCGGTGAGATTGCACCCGGGCATGCGTTGCGCGCCCGGATCGTTTACAGGTTGGCGTCCGGTTCGGCCTGTTCGTTGCGCCAGATATGCAAACGCACTTCGGATCCGGCGCGTACCTGCGTTCCGGGGGCGGGACTCTGCCGCAGCACCAGGGTATCGGGCGCGTTCGGATCGGCGAGGCTGTCCGGCGCGCCAATTACAATAGCGCGCAATTGTCGGGCGAGCAGGCTGTCGCGCGCCTGGTCGATGTCCATGCCGACGATATCCGGTATGGCGCTGTATTCTGAGCCTAGGCCCGTACTGTACCACAAGGTTACGGAAGCGCCGGCCTCAAGGGTGTCTCCGGCGATCGGTTCTTGTCCAGTAACGGTGTTGCGATGGGGCGCCGGGATGGAGTCGGGCAGCGCTTCCTCTATGCGCAAACCCTGTACGCGCAGCCGGTTTTCGGCTTCGCGGATGGAAAGGCCGAATACGTTGGGGACAACCACGCGCCGCAATTCCCCGCTGTTGACCGTCAGATAAATGTGCCGATCTGGTTTTACCAGGGCAGACGGTTCCGGATTTTGATCCACGATTACATTGGCGGGGTAGGCCGGATTGTATTGCTCCGTTTCCAGTACGACATGCAGCCCGAGTGCCTCAAGGTTGTTTTTCGCCTGTTCGGGCGGCCGATTGATTACGCTGGGAACGGCGACAAGCAGATGATCTCCCTGCCGTGTGATCTTCGGCATAAGCCATTGATTCACAAGCAGATAGCAGGCTCCAAGGAGGATACCGAACAGGATGAGTCCTCCCCACCAGTACGGATTGCGCAGAAGAGATCGGACGTATGCCCATGATCCTGAAAAGACGCGCTGGACGGTTTCCGGCGGCATGATCCGGGGATTGCGTGGGTGTTGCAGACGGGATTGCAACAAGGTACGCAATGCGGTTTTCCCGGTTCGTACGGATGCGCGTTTTGATCGCGCTTCGGCGCAGCGAAAGCCGTCTCAACGCACATTTCATAATACAGTTGTGGAACTACTCCTTGCAGTTCCGGTCTAAGGCCGCCGGAATTTGCGCCGGCAACTCTTGACATTATGGGTTTGTTGGCGTATTTTATCTGTCCGCGCTTTTTTCCAGTCGGTTTGTCCGGTTTGATTCTGCGCGGCGGCGGTGCGGTCGGTTTGCTTGCTTTCGGGCGGGCTGCGGTCGCGAAGCCGTGTTCTTTGATGAGAATGGAAGCATAGCGAGTCCCGTTGATTCCTGTGCGCCGGATTACCGGCGCGCACGATGAGACAGACATAAATACGAGTCAAGCAGATCATGCAACTTCATTACTATGGAGAGTTTGATCCTGGCTCAGGACGAACGCTGGCGGCGGGCTTAACACATGCAAGTCGAACGAGAAAGGGTTCTTCGGAACCCGAGTAAAGTGGCGAACGGGTGCGTAACACGTAGGTAACCTGCCCTTGAGTGGGGAATAACTACCGGAAACGGTGGCTAATACCGCATGAAGACCAGGGATCGCATGATCTCCGGTTGAAAGGCTTCGGTCGCTCAAGGATGGGCCTGCGGCGGATTAGCTTGTTGGTGAGGTAAAAGCTCACCAAGGCTGCGATCCGTAGCTGGTCTGAGAGGATGATCAGCCACACTGGAACTGAGACACGGTCCAGACTC
>CAZSNF010000008.1:0-128639 GCA_964608315.1 uncultured Rhodothermales bacterium
TCCTCATTACGTGGGACCTGCCACGCTGCTTCGTCATTCCTTGCCAGCGCGTTCCGTGCGTTCCGCCCGTTCCCAGGCAAGCGCCGCCGCGCCCAGCACCCCTGCATGATTCCCCAGTTCCGAAAGTACGACCGGCACCGAACTTCCCCGCGGATACCGAAAAACATGTTCGTCGATATGCGCCTGCACCCGATCCAGAAAATGTTCGGCGGCGTTCGCGCCCCCTCCCCCAAGAATAATGATTTCCGGGGAATACATGTGCGCCACGCTGACCAGAAACCACCCGAGGGCCGTCGTCCAGCGATCCAGGACGTCCAGGCACAGGGCGTCTTCCTGTTCCACCCCGCGAATGACCGACGCGAAATCGACGGCATGAGGATTTTCGAAATATACGTCGTTCAGCGCCGACGGCAAACCGCGCTGAAGACCGTCCCGCACCATCATGGCGAGGCTCGCCGCCGCGCACAGGATATTGGCCGTGCCCATGCCCCGCGTAATGCAGCGCCGGTCGCTATGCGCATCCTGAATAATATGGCTAGCCTGGGTGCCGAACATGAGATGCGGGTCGCGCAGCACCTTGCCGTCGAGCATCACCCCCGACCCCACGCCGGTTCCCAGCGTAATCGAAACGACCCACTTGCGGCCCTGCGCCAACCCGTAGCGGGCTTCCGCAAGAATGCACAGGCGCCCGTCGTTGTCCGCAATGACCGGGATGCCCGTGGCCTCCATAAGACGCGGCACAATGGGGAACCCCTCCACTTTCAGTTTGCCGGGCAGGAGTACGCTCCCGAATTCCGGATCGACCGCGCCGGGAAATCCCAGCCCGATCGCCGCGGGCCGCCGCCCAAGGGCTTTTGCAATCCGGTCCGTCTCGTCCGTCATGGCTTTGAGGATACCTTCCGGCGGCAACGAAAAACCCGAAGGCTGCACGCCCGGCTCCGTGAGTTCGCCAGTGGCCGACACGGCCCCGCTCTTGATGCGGGTCCCCCCGACATCGAACCCTATGACGTATTCCTCAGGCATGCTCGCCATTGTTTCCGGCGTACATATGGGCAAGGCTCTGGCGGTAGGCCTCGTAGAAACGGTCCAGTTGCTCCTCGGCGCTCACGTTCCCGACGAACTGATGGCTTGGCAGCACTTCCGGGCGCACGCCTCTGGCGAGAAGCCGCTCCGCCACCTCCACGCGCAGCATGTTGATCAGCATGCCGCCCGTAACGGTGGACACGGGACCCGTGCGCCACTCCATTCCCTCCAGTTCCAGTACGCAATCTCCCGGAGGACACTGGTTGTCCAGCACGACATCGGCGACGTCCACGAGTTTCTTGCCGGAGGAATGGGCCGCCGGCGACTGCTCGCAGTGCTCCCGGGATACGACGCCGATCACGGGCAAGCCCCGGCGCTGCGCGCCCAGCGCCATTTCCACGATGAGCGGGCGAATCCCGGACGTGGAAATCACAATGAACGCATCGTGCGGGCCAAACCGGAATCCTTTCAGAATTTCCTCGGCGTAGCCCTCGTATTTTTCGAGGAAAAGCGGGCCGCGCAGGCCATTGGCCCCCACAATGGAGGCATGGTTCGACACCGCATGCTCCACGAGCGCCACGAACCCCACGAAGCAGCCCTGCCTCGGGGTCATTTCCTCGCACATCATGCGGGAATGTCCGGCGCCGAACAGAAAGACGAGCCCGCCTTTGGCGATGCGCTCGGCGCACAACCCGGCGGCCTGTTCGACATGGGGAAGCTGCGTATCCCGCAGACGTTTCAGCAGGTCGATGGTTTTGTCGTAGTAGGCTTGTGCGGCTCCCATGGGGGCTTGGGGGGAAGAGAGGACGTCAATTGCGGACGAATGTCGGAAAGGTCAAGACGATTCGCGTTGATGGGGCGAATGGAATGAGCCAAGACAAATAATCTGGCGTTTTTTGTCGTCGCGAAGCCGTTATGGAGCGACGCGCGCGGCCCAACTGCGCAGAACGTCATAGCGACCGGATCGGGAAACATGCGGACAGGCTTGCAAACAGAATGGACGAGCGCGCACGGCCGCAACGCTTATCGCGCGCAGGGCATTATCCCTGGCGCGTCAAGCGAGCTATCGCAGCATAGTCGCAACTTTCGGATGTCTCTTGCGCCGTATAGGTCATTACGTCGTCCTCGAACGTAATCGACGAGGAATAGGACTCGAGGTCCCCGCATTCCGGATCCGGGTCGTCGTGAACCTGAACCGTTCCGCCTGCCGTCGGGATAAAGAATCCCGTTTTGCTTATCTCGCCTGTAACGGCCGGAAACGCCTCGCTTACGCCATCCATTATGAGCGAGGCGGTAATCGTAAGGTCCTCCTCTCTCTGGATCACATTGGCCTGCATCAGAAAATTGACAGATATGTTTGGCGTGTCTGCCTCTGTGATTCGCAGCTCCCCGGAATACTGCCCGGCCACCGAGGGCAGCCCGGATTCGTCGTTGCTGTCGCATCCAACCAGCAGCAGCGTTGTTAACAAGACGTACGCGACGGTATGCAGCTTGCGCATTTTGAGATAACCAATTCGGTGAGCAGGGTAAGTTGAGACAAAAATTTAAACCGCAACGCCGCAACCTTGTTCCGTTTGGACCGCCCCGGCGAGAAGCCGCATAAAGGCGTACGGGTTATCGAGAGCCGGGAAATCGTACGGTAAAATACTGATTCTTTGCGCGAATCTCGTTATTTTGAGGTTGGGCTCCCTGCCGCAGGCGCCGGCTGCGGGAAATCGGCTGGAATCCCGAAGGGGGGCCGTTTTGCGGCGGCCTTCTCGTCCTGTACGATTAGCGGACGGTCGCCGCCGCGCAGGAGCAAACACGCAATGGAGGCAAGGCAATGAAGCGAAAAATGCGGATGCCCAATTTGTTTTCAAGGACTATACCTCGATACAGAGCGCCCGCTAACGGCGTCGCCAGACAAATGCGGACCGTCGATTTGTTTGCGGGAGCCGGGGGGCTCAGCCTGGGATTTCAGCGAGCGGGCTTCGATGTCGTAGCGGCGTACGACAAGTGGGGGCCTGCCCTGACGTGTTACGAGGAAAACTTCGACCATCCTGTCTTCTCCGTCGATCTCTCCGACATAGAGGCAGCCGTGGACCATGTCTCGCAGTACGCCCCCGAAGTTGTGACAGGCGGCCCGCCGTGCCAGGATTTTTCAAGCGCCGGGAAACGAACCGAGGGAAGCCGGGCCAGCTTGACGGAAAACTTTGCGATCATCGCCACCCGCTGCAAGCCCCAGGTCATTGTAATGGAAAATGTGACGCGGACAAGGGGAAGCGCGGCCTATGCGCGGGCAAAAAACGTTCTGAAAAATGGCGGATACCATGTTACCGAGGCGGTTCTGGACGCAAGTCTGTGCGGGTGCCCGCAATTAAGGAAGCGGTTCTTTTCTGTCTCCACGCTGGTTCCTCCCAACGGATTGCTGGAGGACCTCTTGTACGGCGGCTCCGCCGAACAGCTTACGGTGGCGGAATACATGGGCGACGAACTCGATACGGAGCATTACTACCGCCATCCGCGCAATTACTCCCGGAGAGGCATATACTCCATCAATGAACCGAGCGCGACGATTCGGGGCGTGAACCGTCCGATTCCCCCTAATTACCCTGGACATCCCCTTGATTCCGCCCCAATCTCGGAAGCAAGACCTCTGACAACGTATGAGCGGAGCCGCATTCAGACATTTCCGAAGGATTGGGCGTGGCCGCGGGCCAAAACAACCGCAGAGCAATTGATCGGCAATGCGGTTCCCGTAGAACTCGGCTCGTTCGTAGCAACCTGCATCCGCGAAGCGGTATTATGAATACTCCAGGCTTGTACGGCATCGAAAATTCGAATCGCGAAGGAGACGACCTGTGGGGCAAGAATCAGTTCAATTCGACCTTTCCAATATCGCTTTGCTGCTATATGCGGGACCATGGCGTCCCGCCCGTGTATGTCGCTGTGGATAAAAATGGGGAGATCAGGGCCCGCGACGACGATGGCGTTTCCATGGAAGACGTATTCGGGACCCCGAAAATCGGCGCGGATATTCGCTTCGAGTTCGAAACCGTATTCGAGCCGCTGAGCGGCTTGCTCCATGACGCATTATCCGGCGTGGACGTGGTGACGCGAACCGCCGGCGGCGAATTTTGCAGGCCGCTTGAGGTGAAGCTTACCGTAGTTCCCGATAATACCACTGCGAAGCAGCCTGAAGAAAAATGGTGCTCGGAGTTGGTCATCCGGCCCATTACGTCTGCGTACGCGGCCATCCAGTTATTCGCCAATCTCTCCGATGCCTGCCGCGCAGAGATTCGGGATATCATTGGACCCGTAGCATTCGCCATACAGGACCCCGACAACATCGCCGAAATTCTCCTGAACGCTGACCGGATCGTCCAGGCGATGAACGAAATGATCGCTGCGTGCATCGACTTCCAGCAGCCGTATCTGGTGCAGCCGATCTGGAAGACGGTCGGCAAAACAGCAGAATTAGCGAATCCGTGCTTTGACGTCTTCACTTGGTCGAATCTCTCCATTCTGAAAATCCCTGTGGATTCCTGGAAAGGAAAGAAAAACAAAGTGACGCGATCGCTCCGGGAGGCTGTTCGACACCTATGGCGCTTCCGTCAACTGCTCACGGTCGGTAAGATCAACTACAACGAAATCTATCGCGGCATAGCGCTTGGCAACCAGACGGACAAATCTTTTGCGCTGAACGGAACGCGTACGATCAAGTACATGGACCATTTCCGTTTAAGGAAACCGCATTTTTCTTCCGATATACTTCCAGCGTTGATCCTGAACGGCGGAGAAAACAGATTGAGCCCCGAGCGCAGGTTCGACGCAACCGTGTTCTATACATGCAAAGCGTTGTTGCAACGGAATTCGGATGGATGAACTCCGCAGCCGCATTATGCGGGCTGTCAGAAGTCGCGATGCAAAGCTGGAACAACGCAATAACGGAAATATCTATGGCGTAAACCGTAAAAATTCTTGACCTTCTCGCCGCCGTCCCGTATCATGGGGCAACCCAAGCATCACCAGCCCGAATCCGCCATGTCCGCCGGCGCCCGCAAGGAACCCCTCCTGTCCACCTTTGCCGATCTGTTTTGCGGGATCGGGGGCTTCCACTACGCCGCCGAAGCGTCGGGCTTGCGCTGCGTCTTCGCCTCCGACATCGACAAGGCTGCGCAAGATCAATACGAACATAACTTCGGCATGCGCCCTGACGGGGACATCACCAAAATCCACATCGAGAACATTCCGAGCCACGACATTCTGTTCGCCGGATTTCCATGCCAGCCGTTCTCTATTATCGGCAAGATGGAGGCTATGTCGGATAGCCGGGGAACGCTGATTTACGATGTGGTGCGCATCCTGTCAGTCAAATTCCCGAAAGCGTTTGTTCTGGAGAACGTGCGGCAACTCGCTACAATCAACAAGGGCAAAACGCTTCGCTTGATTCTGGACGCGCTGGAAGAAATAGGCTACGCCTGCTCCCACAAGATTCTGAATGCGCTCCGCTTTGGATTGCCGCAAAAGCGCGAGCGCCTGATCATTGTGGGCTTTCGGGACCGAGAAGCCCTGAAAATCTATCAATGGCCGAGAGAACGCAAGGCGTATAAACCCCTTTCGGATATTCTGGAAACAGACCCGGACATCCGGCATTTTGCGAGCGAGCGCATCCAGGCCAAACGCAAAGCGGCGCACGCGCCCGCCGTTACTCCATCCATATGGCATGAGAACAAGGGGGGGAACGTCAGCAGTCATCCGTTTTCATGCGCCCTGCGGGCAGGCGCATCCTACAACTACTTGCTCGTTAACGGCGTAAGGCGATTGACTCCGCGGGAACTGCTGCGTTTGCAGGGTTTCCCGGAATCGTTCGAGGCGATAGGAACAGATTCGCAGATCAGGAAACAGGTTGGCAACGCCGTCCCTGTCCCTATGGTCAAAGCTGTCATTAAATCAGTAACTCATGCCGCCAACGCGACTTCGTTCAGGATACCGGAATCCCGAACCATACCCGCTGAACCAGTTCCCGCCTGACGTCGTCGAAAAGATCGCGTATCAGCTGGCGCACCTGCGCGCTATAGGACGCACCGATGTTCGGGGAGGGGAGTTTGAACGCGTATTCGCCGATGCTATCGGCGGAAAAGCGCGGGGAAAGCCTCTGGGCGTCGCCGATCTTTATCGTCAAAATTTCGCATGGTCGGTCAAGACGATCAAGAAGTTTCAGCCACACCAAACGATTGGCAAACAGGTTCGCCTGATCAGCGGTCGCAATAGTCCCGTATACTCAAAAGGCATCGAAAACCCCTTCGATGATCTGCAAAAGACCGGAGAAGCCGTTATCGAGGTTTACAATAACCGCATAGCCGAAGCCCACGAAGAGTACGACCATCTACGGTTTCTCGTCCTGATCCGTAACTTTCCAGAAATGACGTTCACGCTCTACGAACGCTCATTGCATCCTTTTCCCGCCAACGATTGCCACTGGATCGAGAACAAACGGGGCAATTTCGAGGCATACCGGAACAATCAGCATCGCTTTACCTGGCAGCCCCACGGCAGTCAATTCACCATCATCGAAACTGTGCCGAGAGGCGCTCTCCGCTTCCGCATAACAAAGCGCGTTCCGGTCGTTACCCGCGAAGATATCATGCGTCACATCGGCTGGAATTCCGACTGGGTAGACATCGCTGACGATGGAGTATGAACTGACTCCCGACAACCTGTGCAATAACGGAATCCGCATGATAAGGTACATGAATATCCCCCGCTTGAGAAAGCCGCGCCTTTCCGCCGACATGCTCCCGTCCCTGATCCTGAACGGCGGAGAAAACAGATTGAGCCCCGAGCGCAGGTTCGACTCAACCGTGTTCTATACATGCAAAGCGTTGTTGCAACGGAATCCGGATGAATGAACTCCGCAGCCGCATTATGCGGGCTGTCAGAAGCCGCGACACCAAGCCGGAGATGACTGTCCGCCGGCTTGTTCATTCCATGGGGTATCGCTACCGGCTGCATCGCAAGGACCTGCCCGGAAAACCTGACCTGGTGTTCGGTCCGCGCCGGAAGGTGATCTTCGTGCATGGATGTTTCTGGCACGGTCACGACTGTCCGCGCGGATCGCGAGAACCGAAAACGAATCGGGAGTACTGGATACCCAAGATTGCGAAGACCCGCGAGCGGGACAAAATCACCATAGAACGCCTTCGGAAAATGGGCTGGAAGGCGCTGGTAATCTGGGAATGCGAGATCGACCGTTCGTTGCCGGGGAGGATTCGGGCGTTTCTAGAGATGTAGATATTCATCAATTTCAAGAAGAAATTTGCACATCATGTTTTTGAAAAATTATATACGTAAATAATCAATATTTTAGTCTTGAAAATTGGTGATTGCGGTGACAATTTCTTCTACGGTGATATCCTGAAGAGGCTTATCTATTAACGAACCTTGAAAAATCCACTTATCCCAATTTCTCTGTATAAGTGGACGTGCATTTTGAATCATTTTTTCAGGTTCAGGTTCTATTATTATAAAATTTCGAAAATCAGGTTTTTTATGATACCAATTCGAAATTTCTCCATTTATTCCCTTATCGCCAAAGCTATAACCACAGATAATCACAGTGTCGGCTTGATCTAATAACAATCGTAGATGGTAAAACAAATCAAGAAATATATCTCTGCTATAATCATATATTTTATTAAATGTGCCGATCAGTAACAATGGCCTGCCGCCGTTGAGCGGATCTTGCAGGACGCCATCCTGCGTTTTGGTATGTTCATGATCGCCGTCAAGAGGTATTCCGACTCTTGCATCGCCCCCATTGACAGGGCTAAATCGGAACCAATCGACGGAGCCGTCTACCTTGAGAAATGGGATACTCTCATTCGAAAGAAAAGATCCGTTCCAATATCTAACGCCAGCTTCTGAATCAACAGAAAATCCATCTGAAAGCGGGATGCCTTGATTAGAAAAAAACGTCTCAACGTGCGTGTCATGACAAAGTGTTGCAACACACGATACATTAAAATGCATACAGATATATTTAAATATTTCCAAATGATTTACTCTCTGTGGAAGATATGATAATTTGTAGCATATCATATCTGTAAGATAATTACGAATTTCATCAAGTATTGAGTATATTTGATTGTTACAAGGTTGTATTTGATATATTTGCGAATAAATATGTGAAATATTCTTTTTTTTCACTGACGAATGAATGAACTGCCGGATTTTCTATTTCCCATTCATCTGCATATACTTGATCTGCTAAATAGAATATGTCTTCGTAGTTTGCTTGTCTGTTAGACTGCTTGACTTCTGAATAATATTTTTGTGCTTGTTCATAAAACCATTTCGCCATAAATTTAGAAATAATTACAAAATTGTCATGTTCATGATGTACTCCTTGAAGTTTCACGGCGAGATTAGGATCAGAAATATATCTATATCTTGTGTCTGTATGTCTATGCACTCCATATCCACATAAAATAGATTGCGTTAAATTTTTCGTAGAAGGAAACCCAGCCGGCATCGACGATCCTGCCCCTAACAAAATAGCAATCTTGCTGTTTTTTTGCGTATTCATTGATTCTGCCTTCGGGTTTCTGGAAAATGATGATTATCCTTTTTATATGATATATGGAGACGTTTCTCGCATACAGTCCGATAATATTTAAGGGTGGGTGACCATTTCCGTGACACCGTCGCTAATTATCCATCTCCTCAATACGGCCCAGTAGCGCAATAATGCGTCCTGCCTCCTTGCTCCTTTCGAGGAAATCGTTGTAGGCCCTATACGCGTTCTCAATGAGTTCCTGGTATGTCAATACTCGAATATTTTTCGTTTCCAACGCTCGTTCTGACTCATCCCGCCTCTTCGGGGTCTCCCAGTCACGAAGGGTTTTTCCCACAACGCAGACGGTATCTATGTTAGGGTGCCGCTCACCAGATCCTTCAAGCAATTTCCACAGTGCATTTCTGTAGCGGTCTACTTGTCCCATCAGTTGGGAGGTGTTCGTACCGACTCCCGCACGCTTCAATTCAACAATCACATGTTTCCCGGCGGTTGTGCGATAGCGAATGTCCACGCGACCGCTTTTCTCTTCCTCGGACAGACCTGCATCAACGTCTTGAAATGCTGTACTGACCCGCTGCTCCATGTACTCCGTTGCGGTCGCTCGTTCCCAAGAGGGATCAAGTAGCCACAAGTGATCGAATACATGCTCCTGAATTACTCTCTCACGTGCGTTTTCGTCCACCATTTCCTGTAATGCGCGAACGACGCGAATTCGACCTTGGACAATCTGGTAATAAAAAGTTGCCTCCAGTTCATCCTGATTGCCGAATACCTTGCCGAATTGTACGATGTTTTCGCCAGTTATCTCATCGAGCGCATCAATATTCTCTTTGGCTTTCAGTGTCTCAAAGGCGAGAACGCCGTGTTTAAATAATACTGTACGGTCCTCTGGGCGGGCGATCGTCATTTCGTTGATCTTGCCAAAAATGCGCGTCGCGCGATTCCTGTCGTCAGAGCCGAGACCTTCGAACCACTCCTTGATTGCCGGATTTTCAAGGGCTGCCTTTTTACCGCCCTTGTTTCGAAGTTTCGTCCACTCTTGGCGGATGTAGCTCAGCTCACCCACAAGCTCCTTCTTCAGTTGTCGAAATCGCTCGTCGTCTTCGATGAGTGCTTGTCGGCTCGTCGTAGCAATATCCTCTTTGTCGTCTTGATCCAGAGATTCCGCCAGCACTTCGCCGATCACGTATTTCGTGTATATTCCAGCCTCATCCAAGCTCTCAAGGATGTCTTCCTGCACGAGTTTGCCTCTCGATAGCACAAGAATCCGATTAAGACTCTCGTCGCCATCCTTAAGCTGGCTGGGCATCTTGACTGTGCCGATCCATCCCGAAAAGCACTTGGCGTTTCGCGGTTCGTTTTCAGAAACGTTTTTGCATTGCCGCAGGCATTGCTCCCCGTATTCCCCGTAATACCAGACAAACTCCAGCATCGGGTAGTAGTGTCTATCGGTGACTCCAACTTCATCCCCGTTGATATGAACAGCAAAGAAGTGCTCAGAGCCAATCACGCTAAAACGTCGTGCGACTCGGCGACGCAGATAGGTCTCGACGTTATCCAGGCGCTTTCGAAGATCGCGTAGCGTGATCTTCGTGCCTTGCTGAATATCAATTTTATCTCTTGGCAAAGGCGCTGGCTCATAGGTTCCGCCACCGACCTTGCCCTCTATAACGGATCTGATGTCTGGAAGCGACATCGTGAATCCGTTGCTTGTCCCATTCTTGGCGGATTGCACTTCAATCGTGTCGGCTATCGAGAAAAGGGAGAGCTTACCGATTCCCTTCCTGCCCATGACGGGGCGATAACGCTGCGGAGTCAGTGCGTCGCGGCCTTCTCGCCGATTGCGCCCGACCCGCAGATACTTCTTGTTGATGTCGTCGACTGACATACCATGGCCATCGTCGGTAATGACTACTGTCTGATCGCCTTTATCCACATTAATGCAAACTGTCTCGGCATCTGCATCCCATGCATTCGCGACCGCCTCCGCAAGGACGGCGGGGATGTTACTGTACAGGTTAATGCCCAGATGGTTGAGCACATTCAGGTCCAAGGTCATTTGATACTGAGGCTCAGGCATAACCATTCTCCACTAATGTGCGCCGTACGCTCCGTGCAACCGCACATCCGAGAGAGACAGGAACCGCATTGCCTATCCATCTGGCCGTCGGCGCAATCACGCAACTCTGATCCGGCGGAAGAAATTCGTAGGACATAGGAAATGTTTGCAGGAGGGCCGCCTCACGCAGAGAAATCGCCCGGTCCTGTTCGGGATGGCCGAACCTGCCGTTGCCGAATCCATTGCACTGGGTGGTGATGGTCGGCGCAGGCGCGTCCCAAGACATCCGACCGTAGACACTACCGTACCAGCGACCAGTCGCTTCCTTATGGCAATCCGCGATCAACTCGTCGTCCCAATCGCGCCAACTACCTCCCTCCTTAGCTGCACGAATACGTTTCAAGTTGAGCGAAGAAAGCCCGCTTGCACAATGGATAGGATCATTAGGGTCCCTGCCACCTGCAGGGATGGACGGCAAGTGTTCAATGGCGTCGCGGACAGTCACTTGATCTGACGGTTTATGGGTCGGCGACACAAGTTCTATCGGGCCAACTCTGGATGCCAGAACCACAAGGCGTTTGCGGGTCTGGGGTACGCCGTAAGCGGCGCAATCCACTACATTCTCCCACACAGTGTATCCAGAAGTCGTCAGCGTATCAAGAAATTCGCTGTACACCTTTCCCTTCTGGAAAGTGCTGAGTCTCGGCACATTTTCCATGGATACAATGTCAGGCCGCACCTCATGAACAAGGCGACCGAACTCTGTAAGCAGGCGCCATTTCTGGTCCGAACGTTTCCTGCTATAAGTAGAAAACGGTTGACACGGCGCGCAACCAACAAGAATGGATGGCTCGCCAGGGACATACAACTCTTTGATAGCGTCCGCATCAATGTCCTTGACACTTTTCGTAATGAACCGGGCGTAATTGTTACGCTCGTACGCATATCGACAGGATGGATCTACATCGACACCCGCTCGCACATTGAATCCCTCGAGTACGAAACCATGGCTTAATCCTCCAACGCCGCAAAACAGATCGACCACGCTGCCTGCTGTCGACTGTAATGCGGCTCCATTATCCTTTGATTCACGCTCGAACATTTGACCTGGATTGTTTTTGATCCCCTCCAGAGTATAAAATGGAGCCAAGGCCCAGCGCTACCGCCGAAAGCATCGCCAGCAGCATGGAAAATACGAAATTCCTCGAACCCAAACCACACCCGCAGCACCCCCCTTTCACCCCCTCCCCATCCAGTACGCCTCGATTTCCTCCAGGCTGCGCCCCTTCGTTTCCGGCAAGACCTTCCAGCCAAGCCAGATGGCCGGGGAACACAGCACGGCAAACAACCAGAAGGTCCCGGCGGGCGACAGCGTATCCAGCAGCCACGGCACCGTCTGCCCCACAAGCGCCGTACCGCCCCACAGGGCGAAGGTGGCGACGGACATGGCCCGCCCCCGCACGCGCGTCGGGTACATCTCCGCAAGCAGCACCCAGATGACCGGGCCGAACGACGCCGCAAAGCAGGCGATGTAAATCAGAATAAAGACGAGCAGCCACGGGCCTTCCGTCGCGCCGAACCGGAAAAGCCCCCCGATGACCAGCAGCGAAACGACCAGCCCCGATACGCCCCCGATGAGGAGCGGCCTTCTGCCGAGATCGTCTATTTTCCAGATGGCGACCAGGGTGAACAGCACATTCACCACGCCGATCACCACCTGGCCGCCCAGCGCGTCGCCCAGCGTGAATCCGGCCTCTTCCAGAATCCTCGGGCCATAATAAATAATGGCGTTGATGCCGCTTACCTGCGTCAGAAAACCGAGCGCCACGCCCAGCAGGATCGAAAACCGGATGCCCCGATGCCCCAGAATGCGCTTCCAGGATTCCGGCTCCTGGGCCAGCGCCGTCTCGATTTCCGCCACCTGACCGGCGGCGGTTTCCGTATCCGCCACCTGCGCCAGAATCTTGCGGGCTTCGCCGGGGCGTTTCCGGGCCACCAGCCAGCGCGGGCTTTCCGGCACCATCAAAAGCAACGCAAGGAAACACAGCGCAGGCACGGCTTCGCTGCCAAGCATGCCGCGCCACACCTCGTCTCCGGCGAAAATGCCTTCGGATACGCCGGGCGCGCGACGCAGCAGCCAGGCATTTACGAAATACGACGTCAGAATGCCGACCGTGATGGCGAGTTGGTACATAGCCACCATGCGCCCTCGTACCCGCGAAGGCGATACTTCGGAGATATACAAGGGGGACAGCATGGAAGCCACCCCGACCCCTACGCCGCCGACAAGCCGGTATACGATGAGTATGAAATGCCCGCCGGAATATGCGCATCCGATCGCGGAAAGCAAAAACAGCGCGGCGGACAACATCAGGACGCGCTTGCGCCCGAACCGGTCGCTCAGGAAGCCCGCCGCCGAAACGCCCAGAATACACCCTGTCAGCGCCGAACTGACGTACCACCCTTCCATGACCGGCCCCAACCCGAACTTGTCCTTGACGAACCCGATGGTGCCGGAAATCACCGCCGTATCGTAGCCGAACAGAAACCCGCCGAGCGATGCTATCAGGGCAAGGCGCCACAAATAGCCGGAAGAACGAGACGTCATGGCGGTTACGGCGTTGGGGCCAGGGGCGGCGCAGCGGAGGATACGGAACGCACCGCCTCCAAAAAATGGCGCAGCACAGGGTCTGGATCGTCCTCAAGCCACGCCACCCTGAGCACAAGACGGGGCGCAGGACTCGCAAGCGGCACGAACCGAACTTCCTCCGCGCCTGGCCGATTCCGCAGGGAAGCCGGCGCAAACGCCACGCCCAGCCCCGCCGCCGCCATGCCCAGCGCCGCGCCGACCCGGTTCGCCCGCTGCGCAATGCGCGGCCCGAACCCCGCCTGGCGACACACCGCCACGAGGCCATCGAACAAGGCGGGCTCGAACGCCCGATCCACCAGGATAAACGATTCGTCCGCCAGATCGGCCAACGCGACTTCGGAAGCGGCGGCGAGCGGATGGCGCGCGGGCAACGCCAGCATCACCTCTTCGCGAGTCACTGCCTCGGACGCAACGTCTTCGGGGAAAGCGCTGCCGAACGCGGCGGAAATGGTTCGTCGCCGGAGCGCATACGGTTGTTCGTGCGTCCGCATTTCGCGCAGAGTAATCGCAATATGAGGATGGCGCTCCCGGAACCGGCGCAGGCAACGCGGCAGTACGCCGTACATGGCATACCCCGTAAACCCGATGGCAAGGCGGCCCACCTCGCCCCGAGCAGCCCGCTGCACTTCCCGGCGGACCCCCTCCACCTGATCCAGCAGACGGCGGGCTTCCTCCAAAAACGCCGCGCCCGCCCCGGTCAACTCCACCGCATGTCCGCTCCGGTCGAACAACTCCACGCCCAGTTCTTCCTCGAGCCGCTGGATATGCCGACTCAGCGTAGACTGGGTCAGGGATAGACGGTCGGCAGCCCGGCTGAAGTTCTTTTCCTCGGCGGCGGCAACGAAAGAAAGGATGTGCTGGGTGTCCACAACCAGACGTAAAAACGCGATCTGTGCAAAAACTGCATAAAGATAGGGGCTATTATGCAATTATTCTATAGGTCAACATGAGGGTGGAAATTTTTTCCGTTTGGGAACCCGGAACGCCATCGCTTATAATCAGGGAACCTCTGATTAATTCCGCAAAGTTCAGAGGCTGCGAAGGACGCTTCACGTCCGCCATGCCCTGAATCCAGAGCGTTTATCGCTGATTTCAACGACGCAGTCATAACGTCCTGTGCGTGTGAACGTGAAGCGCTGATCGAAGTAGATTTAATCAGAGGTTCCTCAGTATTACGGAGCATCCCGCTCCCGGACAAAACCAATTGGAGGTCGCGATGGATCAGGACGATCTGCCCGTCGGGCGAATTCTGAGTCGGAGAGAAGCGCTTCAGCTCTTATCCGGCGGTGGCGGCGCATTCCTCCTCGGCGGCGCCGCGTACGCCTCGATCGCCGGAACGTCCGCTTCCGCGAATTTCCCGGCCCGAACGGACGGCGCACCGCTGCCCGACTGTATCGTTCGTCCGGAAATGACCGAAGGACCGTACTTCACCGACGAACGACTCGAACGATCGGATATCCGGCTCGAACCCTCGACCGGAGAAGTGAAACCCGGACTGCCGCTTGCGCTCACCTTCAACGTATCGCAGATCCGGGACGGGGCGTGCGCTCCCCTTGCCGGAGCGCTCGCAGACATATGGCAGTGCGACGCGCTGGGCCGCTATTCGGCCTTCAACGACAATGCGTTTGGCTTCGATACGCGCGGCGAATCATTCCTCAGGGGATATCAGCGAACGGATGAGCACGGCGCCGCTTCTTTTGCAACGATTTATCCCGGCTGGTATCCAGGCCGGGCGGTCCACATCCATTTCAAGATCCGCACGGAAGATGCGGAAGGGCAGGCGTACGAATTCACGTCGCAACTGTTTTTTGACGAGTCGCTGAACGATGTCGTCCATGCCCGCGAGCCCTATGCGGAGCATGGACAACGGAACAGGCTGAATACGAGTGACCGCATCTTCAGCAAGGAACTTCTGCTCGACATCGCGTCGCAGGACGATGCCTGCAGCGCCACGTTCGGCATCGGTCTTGATCTGACGGATGCTGCGGTCGGCCGTATCGACGGCTTCAGACGTCGGCGGCGTCGTTAGCCGCCGGCGACGGAACGGCGCTTCGCGGTGATCGAGGAGGAACGCGGTGCGTTTGGGACATGATGCCTACCGTCCCGGAAACGATCATCCGATCCTGGTAGCCCCCGCTTAATGTGCGGGTGGATGCCCTGTGTGTCCGTATTCAGGCAATCTGATCTGCGAGATCCTCGAAATCCCTGGTGACGACATCCACCGAGGGATCCGGGACAAGGTCCGTCGTTTGGGTTGGCCCGTATTCCCGGGTTCGATAGACGAAGGCAGTGCGGAACCCCACCGCCTGCGCCGCCAGCAGGTCGGCATTGTGGGCGGCGACCATCATCACCTGTTCCGGCAGGAGACCGAGCAACCGGGCCGCCGTCAGGTAGACCTCCGGGTCGGGCTTGTAACGACGCGCCAGTTCCGAAGAAAGGATGCAATCCCAGCGCAGGTCGGCTTGCTTCGCCATGTGGGTCAGGAGGGCAACGTTTCCATTGGAGAGGGGGGCTACGAGGTAGCGTCGGCGCAACCTTTCGATCCCTGCACGGGCGTCCGGCCAGGGATCGAGTCGGCGCCATACGCGGTTCAGATGATCTTTCTCCGCTTCGCCAAGTCCCTCGATCCGGAACCGGACCAGCAATTCGTCCAGGATCATCCGATGGAGCGCGTCGATGTTCGACCAGGGCAGTTCGCCCGTGCGGACGCGGTGCATGAACGGCTCGTATCCGGCCCGCCATGCATGGGCGAATTCCTCCCAGTCCACCGAAAGCGCTTTCTGCTTGCCGAGCGCCCGCCCCTCGCGAATGATGGTGCTTCGCCAGTCGACGACCGTGCCGAAAACATCGAAGGTCAGCGCTTTTATGGAGGCAATATCCATGGAATGCACGGGCTACGGGATACCCGGATCAAATCTGTTTTCCGCTTGCCGCAGCCAGTGCGCGAGGCCGTGACCGATGGCGCCCATACGGACGACCAGCCCCGGATGGCGCACGTACTGCGTGATCATCGCCCGCGCCGCTTCCGGCATGTCGATGCGCTCTGAGCGAAGACGCGCAAGGGAGACTCCCTCTGCTTGCGCTCCCGCCAGCAATTGCTGAATTGCGCGCTGGATTGTCCCGTTTTCCTGAAGCGGCGCGAGACCCGCATGAATGACGGCAAGCAAACCGGGCCAATGGGCAAGGTGTCGCCAGAACGTGGCGAGGCCAGGTTCGTCGGGCGTTGCCCCGAAGCGATTCAGACGATGAACCAGAGCCCAGGTGTCCGCCGCCATGTCCACTTGCGCAAGCAGCGGGGGCAAGGCAGGCCACGACGGCGCATGAGGAGAAACCGGATGCTTCGCGGGCCGTCCCCCGGGCGTCGCGACGAGGCCCGTGAGCGCCATCAGGTTCAGCCCGTTCGAGCGGTTATAGGCATCGAGAAGCGCCTGGATCGCCGAAAGGTCGCCCGCCGTAACGCCCGCGCGGTCCAGTTGGCCGGGAACGAGCGGTTCAGGTACCGGCAGCACGACACGCTCCAGCGCCCTGCGCAGCGCCGCATCCGGCTGGCCGGACGCATAGAGCGGCTTCGCCGCCGCCCAGACGGCGCGCAATCCCCCCTCCACGCCGGCGAGCGCGCGCCAGATCGACGTGACAAGCGGAATCCGCAGGGTCTGGCGAATGTCTGCGAAAATGATGGCGGTTTCGCCCGTCGCCTCGGCCTCTTCAATCGCCGAAACCGGATCGTAGGGCGCTATTTCCGTATTTACCTGACCGGCGTACATACTGTATGATCGAAGTAGGGCCTGTTAACACTATGCAGCGGCGCTCTGGCAAGGAATGACGAAGCAAAAATAGCGTGGCGACCCCGCATAATGAGGAATGGCACAGCCAGAGCGTCTCTCGCAGCCTCCCGATCCCCTACAACGAAACCGAGAACGCCAGATACAGGTTTCGTCCCTCGCTGGGCAGATTTCCGAAACTCAGGTGTTCGTGATAGAAGGCGTCGAACAGATTTTCCAGCCCGCCGCGCACCTCCATGCCGGAAGACGCTTCGACGCTGCCGCGCAGATTCACGACAAAATACCCATCGGTGCCGTCCTCGTCGACCGCGATGCGGGCCACGCGATTCTGCGGCAGAGCCATCCGGGCCTCGACCTCGCTCCACCAGCGCGCTCTGTCAAGACGCACGCTGAGCGAGCTCGTTAAGGGGGGAATCAGATGCATCGGTTCGCCTGTTTCCAGGTTCTGCCCTCTGGTCCAGGCGGCCCCGGCGGCGAATTCAAGCCCTTTCGCCAACCGGGCGACGCCACAGGAGCGTCGCGCTTCGGCGTACGCGCCAACCGCCCGCAAAGCATCTATGCAGTTTTTGCATAGAACTGGGGTTTTCCATGCAATTTTTGCATAATCAAATTCAAAAACATCGCGCCCGGACATATTTTCCCGCATAAACGCAAATCATCTATGCAATTTTTGCATAAAGAGGGCATGTTCTATGCAATTTTCGCATGAAAAGAAAACGCTCCGGTATCGCCGCGTGGGGCGACGCCAGAGCGCGTTCCATGCGTGCCCGGGAGGATTCGAACCCCCGGCCTTCTGATCCGTAGTCAGACGCTCTATCCAGCTGAGCTACGGGCACGTATCGCGGGTACAACGCCATGCCGCTCCGTTTGTTCGCTATGGATTCGCTCTGAATTCCCACCTTCCCTGCAAATTCGACGTCCCTCCAATAGATTCTTGCAATATCGCCGTTGCGCAAAACGCCAAAAGCAATGACTGTCTTTGAAAAACTGCCCTTGAGACACAACGCTGCCGCTCCTCAAAACGTCTATTGCTGGAAAGCAGGCAGGAAAAGAGGCCGCCGGGCAATGAAAAAAAAGATTTACACGGCAAACTTGACAGACAGTGGCGAAGGGCGGACATGTTCAATGCACAGATTTCGACAATGCCGCGCTCGTCGTATCGCGTACCTTTTATGCAGCCCCGACGCCGCTTCTTGCGCGAAGAGGCGGCGCTGCGGCGCGCGTCCCTCCCTTTATTCCGCCGAGGGCAGCGCGTCTCCCGGATTCAGAAAATAAAAATGGTTCACGGGGCCATGGCCCTGTCCGATCTCCGGGGCGCAACGGATGGCTTCCGTCACATACCGCTTGGCTCGCGCAACGGACTCCTTAAGCGAAAACCCGCGCGCCAGATTCGCCGCGATGGCGGACGCACAGGTACAGCCCGTGCCGTGCGTATGCTTCGTGGCGATGCGGGGCGCGCGAAACGCATGCATCCGCTCGCCGTCGTACAGCACGTCCACGGCGTCGTCGCCCGTTTCGTCCACATGCCCGCCCTTGACGAGCACGGCCCTCGGCCCCAGGGCATGAATGGCGGCGGCGGCTTCCTCCTGCGCCTCTTCCGAATCCACGTCGAACCCGGCAAGGCGCCGGGCTTCGCGCGCATTGGGCGTAACCAGCGCGGCAAGCGGCAGAAGCCGTTCGCAAAGCGTTTCCACCGCATCGTCGCACAACAGGGAAAATCCGCCTTTGGAAATCATCACCGGATCGACGACCAGAGGAGAAACCCGGCGCGAGCGCAATTTTTCCGTAACGGTTGCAATGACCGCGGCAGAAGACAGCATGCCCGTTTTCGTAGCGCTTACGTCGAAATCGTCGTATACCGCGTCGATCTGCTTTGCGATCAGGTCGGGCGGAAGTTCGAAAGCATCCAGAACGGCCTGCGTGTTCTGCGCAGTGACCGCCGTGACAACGCTCGCGGCGAACACGCCATGGGCCTGCATGGTTTTTATATCGGCCTGAATGCCGGCGCCGCCGCCGGAGTCGCTGCCTGCAATGGTAAGGGCCACTTTCATGAAGCATCTTCGAGATATGCGCGCAGGGCGTTAAGATAGGCGCGGGCCGCTTCTCCGGGGCGGTCGGCCTGCATAATCCCGGACAAAACCGCCACGCCGTAGCTTCCCGCCGCAAGACACGGCCCGATGCGTTCGGGGGTAACGCCGCCAAGAGCATATACGGGGAGACGCCCCTGGACATGATGCGCAAAATCGCGCAGCGCATCGACGCCTGCGCCGGCATACCCGGGCTTGCCCTGCGGGCTGAAAACAGGACTGAAAAAAAAATATTGAGGGGGATGGGCCTCCCGCTCCCGGGAATGACTCCCTGTGGCGCGGGGGTTGGTCCCGATGGCGCTACCCGAATCGCGATTTTGACGATCTCCGCCCATTGCGGCCCGAGCCTCTTGCAGATTGTGCGCCGATCTGCCGTAAGGCTGCCGGGAGTCGCCCGAAAACCCCGGCGCCGGATCGCGCGTCCCGGCATGATACCCGCACCCCAGGGCTTCGGCCGCCTCCGGGCGGCCATTTACGGAAAGCAGCATCGACGGAGAAACCTTGCGCAAGCGTTCGACCAGACGGGCAGCGGATTCCCGAAACAACCTGTCGGGCGCGGCGCGATCCCGCAAGTGCACCCACAGGGTTTGATCGGAAGTTTTTTCAGAAACAGGCCCGGACGCCGCTTCCGCGGCGACGATGATCCGGTCGGCGCATTCGGGGTCGGTGAATCCGTCCCCGATCAACAAGAGTCGGGGCAAACGCCATGCGAACGCCGTCCCGCCCGCATCCTGCTTCGACGCCGCTTGTGCGTTATCCACCGATGCGTCCCTCCATCGGCGACGAAGCCTGCGCATAGGTGCGGCGCGGCATGCGCCCGGACCGGAAGGCCAGCCTGCCCGCCTCCACGGCCCGGCGCATGGCGGCGGCCATCGTCACGGGATGCTGCGCATCGGAGACCGCGGTATTCAGAAGCACCCCGTCGTAGCCCAGTTCCATCGCCCGCGCCGCATCGCTCGCCGTGCCGATACCGGCGTCCACGATCAGCGGCGTATCCCGGATGAGGTCCCGGATGAGCGACAGATTGTAGGGATTCACCAGTCCCTGCCCGCTGCCTATCGGGGAGGCCAGCGGCATGATCGCGGCGCATCCGAGATCGGCCAGTTTACGGCACGCGATCGGATCGTCGTTGGCGTAGGCCATCACGGAAAACCCGTCGTCCACGAGTTCCTTCGCCGCCCGGAGCAACTGCTCGACATCCGGAAGCAGCGTTTCGTCGTCCCCGATGACCTCCAGTTTGATCAGACGGGTTTCCAGCGCTTCGCGGGCCAGTTGCGCCACCAGCACCGCCTCCTTCGCCGTATAGCATCCGGCGGTGTTCGGCAGGCAGCGATACGGCTTGAGCAATTCCAGAAAACGTTCCCCCGAAGCGTCCCGCAAATTTACGCGCCGGATCGCTACGGTAACGAGTTCCGTCCCGGACGCCTCGAGCGCATCCAGCATCACCCGCGGATTCGGGTACCGGCTCGTTCCCATGATCAGCCGGGACGACAAGGCCATGTCGCCGATATGCAGCGTATCCGGGCGTCCGTTCGTCGTCATGCTATCCTCCCTGTTGCGCCGCAATCACTTCGATCCGGTCGCCAAACCGAACCGCATGGCTGTCCCATGTTCCCTTCGGCGCCACCGTATCGTTCACCGCCACCGCAATGCCCTTTGCGCGGGTCGGGTCGAACCCCATCTCCCGCATCAGGACGGACACGGTGGCCTGCGCCGGCACGGAATGCGTTTTCCCGTTGATCGACACGTCGATAAGAGATTCGGAAGACATGGTCCATCCGCCTGGTTGTGCAGCGCGTTTGTACGGCGGCGCATGCCGCGCGCTGTCTTTGTATATGGCGGCGCATGCCGCGCGCCGCATTCGGCTTAACCGTCACGCAGATACCGCCTCGAAACGTTCCGGTAAAAACGGAGCGATCCATGCAGAGGTTTCTCCAGTCAATACGTACCGGGCCACTTCTTCGGAAGCGACCGGAGCAAGCAAGACGCCGTGCCGGTAAAAACCGGTCGCCATGACCACCCCGGGCGCGGAAGAAGGCCCCAGGATGGGCGAATGATCCCTGCTCGCCGGACGAAGGCCCGCCCATATGTCGCGCACGGGCAGATCGTCGACGCCCGGCACGATCTTGCGGACCTCCTCCAGCATAGCGTACAGCCCGCCTGCCGTAACACGGGCGTCGAAGCCCATTTCCTCCATAGTGGCGCCGATCAGTACGCGCCCGCCGGGCTTGGGGGCCGCGTACGTATGCGCGCTACGCACGACATGCTGCAAGTCGAACGGGGGTTCGACCTGCAATTCGATCATTTGCCCCCGCACCGGACGCACGGGCGGCTGCTGATCCATAGTCAGCCCTTCCACGCCATGCGACCAGGCGCCCATGGCGAGCGCCACGCACGATCCCGCGACGCGCTCGCCGTCCTCGGTAACGACCGCAGGCGCCTCGGCGTCGGGTTCGACGGCGCACACGGACGTTCCTTCGCGCAGGACGCCCCCGGCTTGCAGAAAAGCAGCCCGCAACGCTTCGACGAGCGCCCGGGCGTCCGCCTCGCTATCCGTCGGGGAATACATGACCGCCGCCGGGCGAGACGTAATGAACGGTTCTATATCCAGCGCCTCCGCGGTGGAAAGCCACCGGACGTCCAGTCCCTGCGCTTTCATGAAATCGTAGCGGCGGCGCAACGCTTCCGCCGCGTCCCGGTCGGGGGCCACGTGCACGGCTCCGTTCGTCCGAAATCCGATCCCTATTCCGCTCGCCTCTTCCAGCGCCGCCGCAAACGACGGCCACCTGCGCAAACTTTCCCGGTTGAGCCGGTAGAGTTCGGGGTCCTCGAATCCTATTTCCGCGTCCGGCGCCAGCATGCCCGCCGCCGCCCAGGAGGCCCCCCGCCCGGCCCGATCCCGCTCGAAAAGATGCACGGTCCGCCCGGCGCATAGCAGCCGCCAGCCGAGGGCAAGGCCCGCCACGCCGCCGCCCGCAATAAGCACGGGCCTTTCAGCGCGGGATGTGGTTGCATGGGATATGGTGCGAGACATGAAGCGAGGCGGCGCCAAAGCCCGGTCGGCGGCGAAAGTTTCGGGGCGTATCCTCAGGAAAATTAGGGGGCGGGGAGGCGGTATGCAAGCAGGACGCGACCTGAAATATCGGCCCGGTAACGAATCTGCCGCAAACGCTTGACAATAGCCCCCGGGCGGCGTACCATGCCTGCGGAATCCGCTAAACAAGGTAGTTGCACAATCCCTTCGAGAGCCAGCCCGAAATGCTCGCCTGATTTCTTCGTTCGGTCAATATGTCCCTATGGCGGGCAGGTCTCCAACGAATATGGATAAATAATGCGTGCGCCCAAACGCAAACATCACCGTATCCGGACTATCCATGTACGGCCAGGGGTCGATCTAGACAGACTGGCTGAACGTGTCCGGTATGTAGGCAGCCCCGAACACAAGGATTATCCCGGTTGTGCCGGTCCGCCCGGCTTGCGCAGCGACGCCACGCCCTGCCCTCCCGAAATCAAAGACCCGGCAATGATTTGCGAATGGCTGCGCGCCGCTATTCGTTGCGGCGCGACAGGCAGCCTCTGGGAGGGGGACTTTCCCCGTTACGTATGGTATTAGCTCGATAACGTAGTTTACGAAGGCCGCCTCGTAAATCGCGGCCTCGGCGACTACAAGGGACACAAACTCAACGAAAACGAGTGGCCAGAAAATATCGACGCGTTTTATGGCGGAACTTGATTTTCAAATCGACTGGCTGGACGGAGGAGAGGTGGTTCGGGTTGATTGAACATCGTTTTCGGGCTTTTAAGGGGTAATATTGCGACCTTGTTCCGATCCAACCAACCCATATGGAGGTATTCCATGCCCAAACGCACCCGCAGATGGAGCGCGGTTTCCTTTATCTCGCCGCCGTAATCGACTGGAAGAGCCGCAAGGCGCTTTCTCACCGTATCTCGAACACGCTCGCGGCGGATTTTTGCGTCGAAGCGCTCGAAGAGGCCATTGGCCGCTATGGCGCGCCCGCTGTTTTCAATACGGACCAGGGCGCGCAGTTCACGTCGGAGGCGTTCACGGGCGTACTGAAGGCGCACGGCGTGCGCATCTCGATGGACGGCAAGGGCCGCTGGCTGGACAACGCGTACGTGGAGCGCCTGTGGCGCAGCCTCAAGCAGGAAGAAGTCTACCGGCGGGCGTACGAGACGGTGGCCGAGGCCAAAAAGGGGATCGGCGACTACCTGCGCTACTTCAACGAAGAACGCCCTCACCAGAGCCTTGACAATCTCACGCCCGATGACGTATATTACAGGATACTCTGATTAAATTTGCAGCAGATTTAATCAGGGTATCCTTAAAATGGTGCCAATTGGCAGCTTGACGATGAAGAGGACGGAAAAATAATATGCGTACCCCACACACACGCGTAGCCGCCCTGCTTTGCCTGCCACTGCTTGCGGCGCTTTCGCAGCCGGCCGGGGCGCAGACGATGCCGGTGATCACGATCGAGGCGCCGACGTCTTCGGTGACGGAGGGGGAGAAGGCGGCGTTCAAGTTGACGGCGACGCCGGCTCCGGCGTCGCACCTGATTGTGAAGATGAAAGTGTTTGAACCCCCGAACGCGAACTTCGTTGGTGAGGTGGACAGGGGTGCTTTCTCAACTCTGAATACGGTTATACTTAGCGGCAGGTCGACGGCAACGCGCTACATCCAGATGGCGTCGGACATGGAGGATGAACCGAGCGGTCCGGTGTCGCTGAGGATATACGACCCGTCGAAGTTAGACCCCCACCCCGGCTACGTGCTGGGAGCCGCGGACTCCGTGTCCGTGACGGTGCGGGACGACGACCCGACGTCCGTGACAGTCCATATCGCAGACGAAACCGCGGACGAGGGCGAGGCACTTTTCACGGATCCGGCGCTTGATCAGGGCCAACTCGCCAAAATCGAAATCACCACAGGGAGAAAGCTGTACGCTGGAGAGACGCTGACCATTCCCTTCATTTTCGACAAAAACAAAGGTCAGCAGGTAGCATTACTGAATCCTGCTGCTGGCAACCATAGCCTCAATTCCTCGAACGTGACCTTCACAGGCGACGCCGATGGGGCCCCGGTGAATATCGATATGAGAGTGTGGGTCCCGGAGGACGAGGACGCGGACAACGATACGCTGACGGTGAGCCTGGGCGCGGCGACGGCGACGGGGCTGGACGGAGGCGTGAACGTCACCCTTACCTCCATTGGCGATCCTTCTCTTCACCACATTATCCTTGTCGACAATGACCCCTATGTCGAGGTCACAGGTGGCGGGTCGGTGACGGAGGGGACGGCGGCGACGTTCACGCTGACGGCGAGCCCGGCGCCTGCGGCGGACCTGCCGGTGAACCTGAGCGTGGCGGACGCGCCGGGTTCGGATTTCGTAGACGAGGCGAACGAGGGCCTCCAGACGGCGACGATCCCGGCGCACATGACGTCGGCGACGCACAGCGTCCCGACGGTGGCGGACAGGACGGACGAGCGGAGCGGACCGGTGGCGATAACGTTGCGAAGCTCCGCGCAGGACCCCGCGATGGGCGCGGGCTACATAATAAAAGGTGGCTCCGCGTCCGTGGCGGTGTACGACAACGATAGCCCCGCCGAGCCGGATATCACGATCGCGGCCGGGACGTCTCCAGTGACGGAGGGGACGGCGGCGACGTTCACGTTGACGGCGAGTCCGGCTCCGGCGTCGCCCCTGACGGTGGACCTGAGCGTGTCGGACGCCCCGAACGGGGACTTCGTGGCCGCGGCGAACGAGGGCGCCAGGACGGCGACGTTCGCGGCGAACGCGGCGACAACGACGTACAGCGTCCCGACGGTGGCGGACACGAACGACGAGCCGAACGGTCCGGTGTCGGTGGAGGTCGTCGACGGCGCGTCTTACGGCGTGGGGAGCCCGTCCAGCGCTCAGGTGACGGTTGAGGACAACGACCCGACGCCGCCTGTGACGACGCCCGTTACGCCGCCTGTGACCCCACCCGTTACGCCGCCTGTGACGACGCCCGTTACGCCGCCTGTGACCCCCGCAGTCAGCCTGTCCGCATCGCCGAACCCGGCGACCGAAGGCGAAACGATCACCGTCGCGGCGACCCTCACGCAGCCGCTCGGCAGCGACGTAACCATACCCCTTGCGTTCACCGTCGATACGGCGGAAACGGACGACTTCGTCGCGCTTGCCTCCATTGTGATCGAGGCAAATCAGACAAGCAACGCCGGCGCCGTCGCTACGAACGCGGACAACGACGCAGACGACGAAACGTTCGCCGTCGCGCTTGGCGACCTGCCCGACGGGGTGCAAGCGGGCGCTCCCTCCTCCGTCGAACTGACCATTACGGATCTGAGCGTTACAACCTCCGCCGAACGCAACGGCGCGGAAGAAGAGATACCCGAAGCGTTCGCCCTCGAGCAGAACTATCCCAACCCGTTCAATTCGTCCACCACTATCAGGTTTTCTCTCGATAAAGCGCAGCACGCACGGCTCGCCGTCTACGACCTGCTCGGTCACGAGATGCGCGTGTTGACGGAGGGCGCGCGGCCAGCGGGGCGCTACGACGTTCCGTTCGACGCCTCCGACCTCGCCAGCGGCACGTATTTCTACGTCCTGCGTACGGAGGATCGGATCGCCGTCAAAACCATGTCGCTGCTCAAGTAGCCGAGATTCCCGCAGTCAGGCGCGACTTCTCGCGAACGACGAGGCCGGCGTCGAGACATCAAAGGCATCCTCCTCCATGTCGCCGTCGGCGCCAGAGCCGCCAGCGCGCAATGCGCCTCGAATACAGGACGCCCCGATTAGGGCCTGTTAAGGACACTCTGATTAAATCTACTTCGATCGGCGCTTCGCGTTGGTGCGTACAGGGTATTGCGATGGCATCGTTGAAATCAAGCGGTAAACGCTGCGGATTCGGGGCATGGCGGACGCGCCACGCCGTTTTCAAGGTTGATTTCGGCGGGCGTCTACGGTATTTTCCGATAGGTAAAAGCAGTGTCCTGCCTCCAGCGCACTGCCTGGTTCAACGCCGCACAATATCCTTACCCTTACATGTTTGGATGAACCAGCGCCGATCCAGGCCCCGCCCGTTCGTTTTTGCACGAAAGTCAATAGAAATGCACGATGACGATACCCGCCCAAGGACTCCTTGACGAAGCAATTCAGGATACTCCTCCCAAAACGGGGCGAATATCCCGTCGCCTGGTCGGAAATGCGGCGCAGGCGCGACGCAAAATGATTGCCTTCGGATGGTATGGAGGCAAGTACGTACATCTGGATTTCATTCTCCCCCGCCTGCCGGTCGATGCGGAACACTTTTGCGATGTCTACGGCGGCTCGGCCGCTGTGCTCATCAATCGCGCCCCGGCGCCCGTGGAAACCTATAACGACCTGGATTCGGAGCTTGTCAATTTCTTCTCCGTGCTGCGGGACCAGTACGAAGAACTTGTCCGGGCCATTGGGCTGACGCCGTTTTCTCGGGAGGAACTCGCCAATGCTTGTCGTTGCGAACCCGGTCTGGCCCCGCTGGAACGAGCGCGACGGTTCTACGTCCGCGCACGACAGACGCGCACCGGTTTGGCCCAAAAAAGCAGCGAAGGCCGGTGGGCGCACTGCGTACTAACGTCCCGGGCGGGCATGGCCGGCGCCGTGTCGCGCTGGCTTGGCGCTGTGGAAGGACTGCCCGAAATTACGCAGCGGTTACAACGCGTACAGATCGAAAACGCCCCGGCGCTGGATGTCATTGCGCGGTACGATACGCCCCGTACCCTGTTCTATCTTGACCCTCCGTACGTCCACGATAGCCGAGGCGACACCGCTGCCTACGGCCACGAAATGACCGACGACGACCATCGCGAACTTGCTGAGTTGCTGCATCGCATTCAGGGGCGCGCAGTATTGTCCGGATACCGGTCAGCCCTCTACGACGAATTGTTCGCCGACTGGCGCCGCGTCGATGCGCCGGAGAAACTATGTAATTCGTCCAAAGGAAAACGGCGGGAGTCGCTGTGGATGAATTTCGAACCGCTGACGGGAGGCGGTAATGGCGACGCCCGATAGAGAGAAAGCGAAACAGTTGTTGGCGCAACTCTGGGATGAAGTTATTCAAAAGGATCAAGCAACCATTGATCCGCCCCCGGAGATGGATGAGCAAATTCGCTCGCATGTTCGCGGCCTCATGTCTTCCGAGACCGTGTCGTTCCTGTATTGCTTGCCGACACAGTTGCTTGGCAAACTGACCGACCCGGAACTTGATGCGCTTTGTCTGCAACGCGGCGATAACGCACCGTCGCAGTGGGATCCTCGCAGTTTCGCCACCAATGTCGTCGTACCGTGGGTGAGAGACAACGAGAATGTTCTGGGCACCAGTCCGGATCCTTATGTCAGCAATCCGCTGCGACAACCCCGGATACTTCCCGACCCCCCGAACGTACGACCGAATACGCTACCCTACTGGCGCGCTCTCCACACCGTACTGAGCAGTGTAGAAGAACGCAATGATCCGGCCTACACGCTCGCCGTGTTTCGCGAGGTGCTTTTCGCCTTCCACGATGAGTTGAAAAGCCAGCAATTCGAGTATCCCATTCTGCCTCGAATCAGCATGGAGCAAATGCGCTATCTCGTTCGCGAACTCCTGGCCATCTCTCGTGAAGGGGAACATGCCATGTCGCTAACGGCGGCGTTGCTCCGGGTGCTTGGTCGCCGTTTCGGACTGTGGGACGATGTTTTGCGGCAAACTTCGACCACGTCAGACCGTGCAACAGGCATGGTCGGCGATCTCGAGTGTCGTAATAACGGGCAAATCGTCTACGCCGTTGAAGTAAAGGAGCGGCAAGTCACGCTTTCCGATGTGCGATCATTCGAAAACAAACTCATAAAAGACCATGTAACCGAGGCGCTCATCAATGCCCCGGCACCTAAGGCATCGGAGAGCGAACCGATTGAAAACCGAATTCGGCTGATGTGGAGTCGCGGCATCAACTTGTATTTGCTTCCGATCGAAGAACTCGTCTCCGTCACGATGAGCCTGGCAGGAGAAGAAGGCAGGCTGGAATTTGTCGCCGAAGTAGGCGAACAAATCGACGAGTACGCCCGACCGGCCAGCAGGTTTGCATGGCGGGACTTGCTTAGCGATATTTTGGACGGCGTTGCGTAAAGGACACTCTGATTAAATCTACTTTGATCGGCGCTTCGCGTTGGTGCGTACAGGGTATTGCGATGGCGTCGTTGAAATCACGGTAAACGCTACGGATTCGGGGCATGGCGGACGTGAAGCGCCCTTCGGGAGGCTTGCGAGGGGTCGCTGGCTGTATCATTCCTCATTATGTGGGGCCTGCCACATTGCTTCGTCATTCCTTGCCAGCGACCCCTCGCAAGCCTCTGAACTTTGCACATTTAATTCAGAGTATCCTAAAAAATGATTTTCCGCAGGCAGGCGAATGAATCCTGTCCGGCGGCGGTCTAATCGTGAAACGGGACGCGCGTCTGGACAGGCAACGTTCTGATCCGAACAGCGTATCTTTGCCGTCGAGACGATCCCGAGCGTAGCGTAGCGTACAGAAAACTTTTATGCCGCCCGCAACCGCATGTCCCCCTCGTTCCTGCCTCGATCTGTTTGCGCACTGACCCTGCTGGCGCTTGGCTGCGGCATGGGATCGGCGAATGCGCTCGCCGCCGCCGGGCCGGGAAGCCGCCATGTTTCGGGTTTCGTCCATGCCGGGAATCCAATCGGCCCGGACGAAGCGCGCAACGCCGGGGCGCCGCACGCAACCTGCCGGGGGCAAATCAGGCCCGGGCCCACGCATACATACGAGACGCTGCGGCGCAGAGATATTGTAGAACAAATCAGTCCCGGACCTGCGCGCACGAACGAAACGGGCGAGGAACTCTACAGAAAGGCCTGCGCAACCTGCCACGGCGCAGACGGCAGGGGCGCTCCCGCCGCCTTACTGGGGTTCGATGTTCCGCTCCCCGATTTCACCGACTGCAACTTCGCCACCCGCGAACCCGACGCCGACTGGCTTGCAGTGACCCATCAGGGAGGACCCGTGCGGGGATTCGCCCGGGAGATGCCGTCCTTTGGCGATGCGCTGACGCAGGACGAACTGCAAAAAATACTGGACCACATCCGCACCCTGTGCCCGGACGACGCATGGCCCAGAGGCGAATTGAATACGCCGCGGCCTCTGGTTACCGAAAAAGCCTTCCCGGAAGACGAAGCGGTATGGACCACCACGATAGATATCGACGCCGAGAGCGCTATTATCCATGAGATGCTCTATGAAAAAAGATTGGGCGCGCGGAATCAATTCGAGGTAATCGTACCATTCGGTTTCCAGGAGCGCAGGCAAGGCGGTCAACTCGGAGACGTCGCGCTCGGTTTGAAACGCGTCATGCTCCAGAGCTTGTCTCATGGCAGCATACTCAGCCTCGGGGGCGAAGTGATTCTACCCACGGGACACAAAAACAAGGGCACAGGAAAAGGCCTGACGCGCATCGAACCCTTTGCTTCCTTCGGGCAGATACTGCCTGCGGACGCTTTTCTGCAATTTCAGGGTGGTTTCGATATCCCCCTGAATCGGAATGCAGCAACGGACGAGGCTTTTTTTCGCGGCGTGGCGGGCAAAAGCTTCACGCAGGGAGACTGGGGGCGCACTTGGTCGCCCATGCTGGAAGTACTCGGAACCCGTTCTCTGGGATCAGAGGGCGTTTTGCATTGGGACATCGTGCCCCAGGCGCAAATCTCCCTGAACCGGCGACAGCACGTGATGCTCAACATCGGATTCCGTATCCCTGTAAATCACCACCCCGCCCCGCAATTTATAGTCTATCTGTTGTGGGAGTGGTTCGACGGGGGCTTTTTCGAGGGCTGGTAACCCATACCTGATCGGGAAATGTACTCATGAGCGGAAAGCTGTTTCTGATAATTCTTATTGCTGCGGCGGGACTGGCGTTCGCGCATCCGCTCTTCTTCCCTGCGCCCCTCCAGGCGCCGGGAATAGCTTCCGTCCAACCCGACGATCCGCACTTGTTCGCGACCGGCGCCGCGTGCATAAGTTGTCATAGCAACCTGATCACCCCTTCCGGCGAAGACATCTCGATCGGCGCGGACTGGCGCGCTTCCATGATGGCCAATTCGGCCCGCGATCCGTACTGGCAGGCCGCAGTACGGCGGGAAACGATGGATCATCCGCAAGCGCAGGCCCTCATTGAGGACGAATGCGCCGCCTGCCATATGCCCATGTCCCGCTTTGAAGCAAAGGCCGCGGGCCAACAAGGGCAGGTCTTTCCCCACCTGCCGGTCGGCGAAAATACGCACCGCACCGATGAACTGGCGGCGGACGGCGTTTCCTGCACCGTATGTCACCAGATCACCGCCGATAACCTGGGCGCCAGAGAAAGCTTCACGGCCGGGTTCGCGATCGATACGGAGACGCCGATGGAACAACGCGCCATTTTCGGGCCCTATGAGGTGGACGCCGGCAGGCGGACCGTTATGCATTCCGCATCGGGATTCCGGCAAGTGGAGTCGCGCCATATTCAAAAATCCGAACTATGCGCGACATGCCATACCCTGTTCACTGAAGCGATCGGGCCCACAGGAGAGATTGCAGGCGAGCTTCCCGAGCAAGTCCCCTATCTGGAATGGCTGCACAGCGCCTACCCGGAAGAAAAAAGTTGTCAGTCCTGCCACATGCCCGTCGTGGAGGACGCCACGGTCATCTCTTCGGTATTGGGCGAGGAGCGCACAGGAGTTTCCCGGCACGTATTTCAGGGGGGCAACTTCTTTATGCTCCGCATGCTCAACCGGTACCGGGCCGAACTGGGCGTGGAAGCGCTCCCGAACGAACTGGACGCCGCGGTCCGGCAAACCGAGCATCATTTACAGACAAACACCGCGCGCATCTCGATAGAAGACGCCGAACGGGCAGACGATGCGTTGCATGTCGAAGTGCGTCTTGAAAATCTGGCCGGGCATAAACTTCCGACGGGCTATCCCTCGCGCAGAAGCTGGATCCGTTTTACGGTGCGCGACCGGAACGGGACCCCCGTTTTCGAATCCGGCGGCGTCCGGTCCACGGGCGAAATCCCGGGAAACGACAACGACGCGGATCCGGCCCGTTACGAACCCCATTACCGGGAAATCACAAAAAGCGATCAGGTGCAGATCTATGAATCCGTGATGGTCGATACGCAGGATCAGGTGACGACGGGACTGTTGCAAGGGGTGCGGTACGTCAAGGACAACCGGTTGCTGCCGCGGGGATTCGACAAAGCGACTGCATCCGAGGATATAGCGGTGCATGGTCGGGCAAGGGAGGACGCCGACTTTACCGGAGGAAGCGACGCCGTACGCTACATCGTTGATGTGAACGAACAGCAAGGACCCTTTACCATCCAGGCCTCGCTCTGGTATCAGCCGATCGGTTACCGGTGGGCTCATAACCTGAAGGACTACGATGCGCCCGAAACCAATCGATTCGTCGCATTCTACGATTCCATGTCGGAGATATCGGGCATAGCGCTCGCAACGGTGGAAATCGTCGTATCCGGGCCGTGATTACCCGCCCTGTTTCAGCGTCAACGCGCTATCGTTTTATACCGCTTTGTCCCTTCCGGCTCTTTCGCGCATACGCCCCCTTCTACCTGAAAGTTGCAAAATTTCTATACCACTGTGTATTGGCGAAGCGCAAGACGTCGATAGCGACAGTTCGATCAGACATATTTCGCCGCTTGCCGCTAATCCCGGCGGTTCGCTGACGTAAGACGCTCTTCGGGTTCCAGGACGATCCACTCGTTGTGTGCGAATCGCCGGTATTTCGCGCGCGCAAGGTCAACCCGTTCGTCAATAAGAGGCCCCCTGTGCCGGTCATTGAGCGTCACGATAGCGCGTGCGTGCACGTTGCGATCTTCCCCTTCCATTTCGAGCTTGTTTCCGAGATGGCGAGCGTACTGGATGATCATGTGCGGCCGACCCGCCATCTTTCGCCGTTGCCGTCCGGTCAGGTTGCTTGTCGACAATTCACGCTCGGCGCCTGACTCGGCGATGGTGAAGAAGCGAATTTCTTCTGCATCCTTATCTCTGAGCTTCATATGCCACGAGAAATAATGCTTCTCCTCCGTCCAGCTTACGTTTCCCGGAATAGCAAAGTGGAGTAGCGGATAGAAAACCTGCAGGCAAACGAACGCGCACAGAAATACGCCGGTGACGGGTTGAAGCCGGTAACCGCCAAGCGGGCGCTCGCGAAATGCAAATCTGAATATCCAGCGTTGTCGGGACGCCGTGTTTTCGGCTCGGTCGCCTGCGGCGGGCGCCTGTGCAAGCGTTAATTCCCAGCGTCGCAACCAACGCGCAAGCGCATCGGCGTCAAGGAAAAGCGCATAGACCGCGACAGCGAGGTAGGGGAATATCCCGATGTCATAGAACCACCAGTTCATGAAGTTGAAGCCGAGGAGCAACGGAAACGCCATGAGTCGGGTTCGCTTCCAGCATAGCAGAAGTCCGATCGCCAGATCCAACGCCAACCCCATGTAGGCGTAGAAATAGACGAACCACTCCTGGGTAAACAATGGCCCCAAAAGGAAGTAGTCCGCCCGGTTTTCGAGCCATGCCCGTACGGGTTCGCCAGCCAGCCAGTCCCCGTTGATCTTTGCGATCCCGGCGTACAGGAAAACAACGACTATCTGAAGCCGGAAGACGAAAACCTGCCAGCGAGGCGCTTGCGACGGCGTCGCCTTTCGGCGGGCGTCCAGCGAGAAACGCCGATGCGCATCCGTGACCGAGAGTAATAACGCCAGCAGGGAAATCAGGTAATAGTGATTGTTGTACTGCGCCTTGTCAATGAGAAACACATACGTATAGAGTACAAAGAACGCGACAGCCGCCAGCCTGTAGCGAAAACCTATGGCGAGCAAAAACGCCGCCGCAAACATGGCGATAAAAATCGCGTAGATTCCGCTGCCGAACGTGGGCAGGCCGTTGATGAAGCTGAAAAAGAATTCGGTTTCGACATAGTACCGCTCGATTCGTCCGAGCCGCCAATAACGCACCACTTCCCATATCATCAGTACGCCGAAGAGGATCCTGAACAGGGCCAGAGGCGCCGCATCGACCGGTTGGGAAAGATGTTTCCGGATGCTCATTCGCAGGACTTAATATGCAGCGCCCGATTCGGCGCCGTCGCATCGCGCCACGGCGCCTGGCCTGGCGGGAAAATAGGCCCCGCAGAGCGCCGCTGCATAGTGTTAAGGAACCTCTGATTAATTCTACTTCGATCAGCGCTTCACGTTCACGCGCACAGGACGTTATGACTGCGTCGTTGAAATCAGCGGTAAACGCTCTGGATTCAGGGCATGGCGGACATGAAGCGCCCTTCGGGAGGCTGCGAGGAACGCGCTGGCTGCGTCATTCCTCATTACGTGGGTCCTGCCACGCTGCTTCGTCATTCCTTGCCAGAGCGTTCCTCGCAGCCTCTGAACTTTGCAGAATTAATCAGAGGTTCCTTAACAGACCCTGATCAGCGTGTCCTTTACTTGACGAGCGTCATGGTTCGCGCAACGACCTTATCCGCCGTCTGCAATCTGTAGACGTAAGAGCCGCTCGGCAGATCGCTTGCATCAAGGCGCACCGCATGCCAGCCCGCAGGCTGTGCGCCGTCAACGAGCAGCGCCACTTCCTGACCAAGCATGTCGTACGCCGCCAGACGCACTTCGCCCGCTTCCGGCAACGCATAACGTATCGTCGTCTCCGGATTGAAAGGATTCGGATAATTCACCGAAAGCAACACCTCGGTCGGCAACTCCTCGCTCTCGGCGCTCGTTACCGACGGCAGAACGACACTCAGTTCGGCGGGCGACCCTCCGCCCTGCGCGCTCTTCGCGCACACCTGAAATACATACCCCATGCCGTTCGCCAGGCCCGCCACCGTGTAACTGTGAGTATTCGCCTCACCGGGGCCGCTCTGCGGAATGTCCGTGTAGCTACCGAAAACGCCGCCTTGTTCTTTCTTCCGGTAGGCATAGCCGGTAACCTCCGATTCGCTGCCAGACGGAGCCTGCCAGAACAGCGTCACCCGGGCGTCGCCAACAGTAGCGCCCAGGTATTGCGGCGCACCCAATATCGCATTCGACGAAACGTTATCTCCATCGTCATCGTCATCGTCCCCGTCTCCGTCGTCGTCATCGTCCCCGTCGTCATCGTCGTCCCCGTCGTCATCGTCGTCCCCGTCTCCGTCGTCGTCATCGTCCCCGTCGTCATCGTCGTCCCCGTCGTCATCGTCGTCCCCGTCTCCGTCGTCGTCATCGTCCCCGTCCCCGTCCCCGTCGTCGTCATCGTCCCCGTCCCCGTCGTCGTCATCGTCCCCGTCTCCGTCATCGTCCCCGTCCCCGTCGTCGTCATCGTCCCAGGGCGCCGCAACGCCCGCCATCGCAATGAACTCCGGCCCGGCGGGGGAATCTGACGCCGCAATGCCTTCCGTATTCGCGGCGGACCAGGATTTTGCTTCTTTCGACGTCTGTGCGTACGCCAGCGCCGCCGCCAGCGCGGACAAGGCCAACAAAAACGCCGCCGTCTGAAGAACGCAGGCGACCGAAGAACGAGCAAAGCCCGCCAGGCCTTTCCTGAAAAGCAGCGACAAATCGGACGGATCAGAAACTACGGAAGACATCCGTGCCCCCTGAGGATTTTCCCTCGGCTTATCGTCGGATGACATAACAGCCTCTTGTTTGATGTTGCCTGCTCGGAACGAAAATATGGTCACGATACTAAATACAAAAAAAAAACGTCTTGTCAAAAAATTGTTGCGATTAAGAATGTCCTGGTTAATTCTGCAAGGTTCAAAGGCGGCGAGGGGCGCTCTGGCAAGGAATGACGAAGCAATGCGGCAGGCGAGGAATGACGCCGATAGCGCGTTCTTCGCAGCCTTCCGAAGGGCGCTTCGCGTCCGGCAGGTCCCGAATACGCAGCGCTGGCCGCTGATTTCAACGACGCCGTCATAACGTCACTGTGCGTACGAACGCGACGCGCTGATCGAAGTAGAATTGATGAGCGGTTCCTTAAAATCAGAACATGCCGCGGGCAGGCGCAGTATACGCTCTGGCGGGCGCCTTGGTCCGAACGCCCAACGAGGAATACGATGTTTTTGCCCTCTGCGCCGCGAGGACCCGGTCGCGTTTAGAAACTTGTGCCTGTTCGCCGGAACGCGCTGCGCAGAAACCATGCACCGCCGAAAACAAAGTCCGCGCGTGGCCTCCGAACAACGCCTGTTCAGAAACCCTGACGGACCCACTCATGCCGCACCGCCCCGTTATCCTGTTCGACGGCGATTGCAACTTCTGCAACGCGACCGTTCGCTGGATCGTAAAGCGAGACAAGCGCAAGACGCTCCGCTTCGCGCGGCTCCAGTCTCCCGCGGCCCGCCGCATCGTCGCTTTCGCCGACCCCGAAATCGATTTTGAAGCGCTTCCCGACAGTATGGCTTTCGTGGAGGAAGACGTCGTTTACACATCTTCCTCCGCCGCCCTTCGCGTCGCCCGATATCTGCGCTTTCCCTGGCCGGTCCTTGTCGTTGCGCTGGCTATCCCGCGATTCCTGCGGGATTCCGTCTATCGTTTTATCGCCCGCAACCGCTATCGCTGGTTTGGAGCAAGCGCCGCGTGTCCGACGCCTCCGCCGGATTTTGCTTCCCGCCTCTTCGAAACAGAGGGAGATCTTGATCAAAACCGCTTCGCTTGAGGATACTCTGACCAGGGCCTGTTAAGGATACTCTGATTAAATGTGCAAAGTTCAGAGGCTGCGAGAGGCGCTCTGGCGCAGGACAAAACGGGTCTTTGGTGCGCCTTTGAGCGAAACATCGGGCCCCGAAATATCCCGCCAGCCCATAGCCTGCGCACCCTTATGTATTCGCTCAAAGGCGCACCAAAGACCGCTCCCCCTGAGATTTGCGGACTTAATCGGAGTGTCCTTAATGCAGCCCCAGCATCAGCCCGCCCTGATACACAAGGAGCGAACACAAATATCCAAGCCCGGTCATGTACAGCCACATGACGACCGGCCAGCGCCATGTGTTCGTTTCGCGGCGGGCAATGGCCAGCGTACTCATGCATTGCAGCGCAAACACGAAGAACACCAACAGGCTCACCGCCACCAGCGGCGTAAAAACGGGACGTCCGTCGGGATACCGGTCCGCCTTGAGTTGATCGCGCAAGACGAGACTGGTCTCGTCGGCATCGCCAACGCTGTAAAGCGTGGCCAGGGTGCTCACAATCACTTCCCGCGCCGCAAACGCCGCGATAATGCCCGCTGTAATCTTCCAGTCGAAGCCAAGGGGCTGCATGACGGGTTCGAGCGCGCGCCCGAACCGCCCGATGAAACTGTGGCGAATCCGGTAACTGGCTTCGGCGTCGGCCAGCAACGCCGAATCGGCCTCGTACTCCTGCTCGGCCCGATGCAACGCTTCAGCAATGGCCACCTGTTCGGGACGCTGCATGCGCAAGGCATCCAGAGCCGGTCCATCCTCGGGATCGGCTGAAAAAAAACGCATCGCCTCCGCTACGAGAGGCCGGGCCAGCACAGCAGCAATGTCGGCGCCTTCCTGCGCAGCGACGCGATCATATGCGCCCTGGCGCTGCGTTTCAATGGCCGTTCGTCGCTCCAGCAAGTCCGGGCCAGGCGGCGTGTCGGGATAACTGGCCAAAAACCAGAGTACGATGCTGAGCGCAAAGATGATCTTCCCGGCGCGATACGCGAACACTTTGGACCGCCCGATCATTCGCCAGAACAAATAGCGCACCTTCGGCCTCCTGTACGGGGGCAATTCCATGGCGAAAAAAGAAGCCGCCCCCTTGAACACGTATCGTTTCAGAATCCACGCCGCCGCGAACGCCGTCAGGGTCCCGATGAGATACATCGCGAACATCGTCAATCCCTGGTAGCCGAAGACCCCGAACAGTTTATCCGGCGGAATAAACGCGGCGATGAACAGGGCATACACCGGCAGGCGCGCCGAGCAACTCATCAGCGGAGCCACCATGATCGTGATGATCCTGTCACGCTCGTTGTCGAGCGTCCGGGCCGCCATGATGCCGGGAATGGCGCAAGCAAAACTGCTCAAAAGCGGCACCACCGAACCTCCGCTGAGCCCTGCCCTGCTCATCAGCCGATCCATGATGAATGCGGTGCGAGCCATATAGCCGGTGTCCTCCATCAACCCGATAAAGAAAAACAGCAACAAAATCTGCGGCAGGAAAATAAGTACGTTGCCTACCCCTGTAATCGCTCCTTCGACCAGCAGGTCCGTCAGAACGCCGGCGGGAAGCGTACTGCGCGCCAGCGTACCGAGGCCAGCCACGGCGGCCTCGATCAAATCCATAGCTGGAATGGCCCAGGAAAAGACCGCCTGAAAAACAACCGTCAGGACGGCAAGAAAGATCGGAATCCCGAAAATGCGGTGGGTCAGCACGGCGTCGAATCGGTCCGACCAGGTCCGGCCCGAAGAAACCTTGCGGCGGGACGTCGCCTGCGCGACGATGGGACCGAGCCAGGCGTAGCGACCCGTCATTTCCGCCTGCAAATACGGGGCCTTGCGCGCCTCCAGCGCCTCCCGGGCCGCCACCGCCGCGGCATGAAACGCCGGGGCCCGCATCGCCCAGCGCGCCAGGGCTTGCTCATGGGCAAGGACATGCAATACCTCGCTGAAACGATGCGCCTCCGGCAGATCGGGAGCATCCTCGGCAAGCGCGTCGCATAACGGCTCCACTTGCGCGGCCACAACGGGCGCCAACGACCAGCGGCGCGCCGGAGCAGGCGAAGGCGCATCGAACATAGCGCGGCGCAAGGCGTCGAGGCCTTCCTTCCGAATCGCCGCCATCGGCACGACCGGCAGGCCCAGCGCAGCGGCAAGCGCATCCGCATCGATCGCCAGGTCGCTCTCCCGCACCGAATCCATCATATTCAGCGCCACAACCACCGGAAGCCCGAGGTCTATCACCTGTGAAACCAGATACAGGTTGCGCTCCAGGTTCGTAGCGTCCACCACGCAAACCGTCAGGTCGGGCGGCGCTTCGCCCTTGATGCGCCCGGTGAGCATATCGTAGGCGATCTGCTCGTCCAGCGATCGGGGGTTAAGACTGTAGGTCCCCGGCAAATCCACGACTTCGACCTGTTCGGCCCCGATAAGCCGCCCGCTCTTGCGTTCGACGGTGACGCCGGGATAATTCGCAACTTTCTGATGGCGCCCCGTCAGCAGATTGAATACGGTCGTCTTCCCTACGTTGGGATTGCCGATCAGGGCAACCCGACGCAAGGCAGGCGGGGTATTCGTCAACGAGGACCCGGACTCATGCGCGCTCGACACGGATCATCGCGGCTTCGTGCTTGCGAATCGAGAGGTGATATCCGCGCACTTTCAAATCAATGGGGTCGCCCAGAGGAGCATATCGCACCACCTCGACGGGCGTACCGGACAACAGGCCCATCTCCAGCAAACGACCGGGCGGAGCAGGGCCTGCAAAGCCGGTAACGATCCCGCACTCGCCGGGTTCGAGTTCTTTCAGCGTCATAACGCGATAGCCGGACTGCCGAAAATGCACATGGCCAGTTCGCGCCGAAGGCCGATGCGACTATCGGAAACGCGAACGATCAGTTTGTCGGAGTTTTGCAGGATAGCCACCTGCGTACCTTCGCGCAGGCCAAGTTCGCGCATACGCTGCGCCGTGGCCGGTTCAAGGCCCAAAAAGGCCAGCTTGACGTCAATGCCGTGGCCAAAACTGGTGAGGGGCGCCATAATTGCCTTTCCGTGAAGATACAGAACCTCTTGAGAACGCCGCCAATTTAGACTTAATACAAATAAATAGTGCAACAATTCTTTTTTTCATAAAATTTTCATTATTCATTGTGACAAGCGCCTTCGCCAAACGGGCTCCTGGCCCGGAAAACTCCAGAAACAGCAAACGCCGCAAAACCGCCGCGCCAACGCGACTTTAAAAAATAAGGAACAAAAATTGACGGATTAAATTTTTAAGGATACGGAATCAGGGCGCCGCGCAGGAGCAACGGAGGCCTGGCTGCGAGGAGCGCGCTGGCTGATCAATTCAGGAAATTGTAATTCAGTTTGATCAGAAACGCATTCTCCGGGAAAGCCTTGAAGGTGTCGCCGAATTGACCGCCTGTCGAGCGGGCGTACGGGGAAGCCGCGTCAGGAGCAAGCGGATTCAGCGTGTCTTCCGCATTCCGCCCATGCGTCCAGACGACGAACAGTGCAGAGCCGGGGCGGTATTCCCAGCGCAGCACAAGGTTGGAGTGCAAACTGCTGAACGTAAATTCGTCCCGCTTGGGATACGCGTCGAAATCAAGCAGCGTGTCCCTGTCCCGATGCAGCTGGAAATGGTCGTAGCGGCCCCGCGCAGCGAAAATCTGGCTGTAAAGTTGCACAGATAACCTGGGCGTCAGGGTAAACGTACCGCGCAGGGTAATGTCCGTCGAGCGCGTATCCCGCGCGCCGAACATGGACACGTAATACTGGTCCGGCGCAGTCGGCTCGACGCCGGAAAGCAAAGCCTCCAGCGTACCCTTGTCGTCAAACGCCCTGAAGTCCGCCGCGTCCAGATCGTCCGGATGAGCCGCGTCCTCCCCAATGCGCCAGCCGGACCCGGCGCGCCAAAAGGTTTCGTTTGCGGACCAGGCCAGCACGTCGCGCTCCCATGCGCCCTCTATTTCGCTCGACAGCGACAACCGGTTGCTTACATTCCATTGCCCTTCCAGGCTCAGTTCGGTTTCGCTGCCCCCGTTGCCGTAAAACGTAACGTCTACGCCCGGCCCGATTCGCCAGTCGCGCCGTTCGTCGGTTTCGACCTGCGCCTGCGCGGTGAAGCTGCCCGGCGGAGACCAGGGCAACTGACCCCGCGTTTCGTACAAATCGTACCCGCCGAACGGATTTTCGGATTCGAAACCCAATCTAATGGCCTGGAAACCGCGGAAAGTCCAGCGGGACCCGAGGTCGAATCGCTGTCCGAGGTCCAGTCCTTCCCGGTAGGAAAATTCCTGCACGAAGAAAAGCCGCGCGCCGCCCCGCAAAAAAGGACCAAAAGGTCTTCCGCCTCGCACACTGTACGTTCCCGACGACAGAAACGCAATGAAATTGTTCTGACGCAGCTGGCCCGTATCGTTCGGGTTAAAGCCATCGCTGAATACGTCCAGCCCGGCGAATCCGTTCAGGGCGCCTTGCCGTTTGCGGAGCCATAGTTTGCTGGCGAACCCGGTCTCTCCCGCAATATCCGCCTCCACCTCGTTTCTGTTCGCTACTGCAAGAAATCCCTCGACCCCGTATCGGTTCTGAAGAAACCGCAGGTCCCAATCCATGCCCGCCGTCAGGCTGCGCAAGCGAAGTCCGTCCTCCCCGGCGTCAACCCCCTCGAACAGGGTTGCAATGCCGCCCGCAGACGACCAGGACCCGATTTGCTGGGTAACTCGTCCGACGCCATACCCTCGCGAAGGACTGAAATCGGATCCCGTGGCGGCGCCCAACACGCCAAAGGAAAGCCCCGATCCGGTGCGCCCGGAAAGCTTCGCGGCGCCGATAATGGGGGCGTCCGCCCCAATGCGGCGCGTGTACAAGAGCCGTCCGGGACCCACGGAAAAATCGTAGATATTGATGCCCTCTACGAAGAAGGGTCGGCGTTCCTGAAAAAAGGTTTCGAACGCCGTCAGGTTCAACACCGCCGGATCTGCCTCGACCTGGCCGAAATCCGGATTGATCGTCCCATCCAGCGTAACGTTCGTGCCAAGACCGATCTTCAGGTCCCCGCCCACATCGAAGGTGCGGCTGCTTGCCCGTTTTCCGGCGACTTCCTCTCTTTCGAGGGTGTTCACCCCGGTGACGGTATACGGTATGATTTGCACATTGCGGCGAGGCTTCACATTCCGAATGCCTTCGAGGCGGCCGAACTGGGCCACCAGGTTGGTGCGTTGTATGCGAGGCACATGAGGCCACTCCGATTGTTCGCCGAGCCGGGGGATCCTGCGCGTAAAGTGAATGCCCCATGTCTGCGCGGGCGCTTCCGAAAAACGCAACATGCTGTACGGAATGCGCATCTCCGCGGACCACCCCGCTTGCGTAGCGCGCACGTCCGAATACCATACGGCGTCCCAGGAAGGATCCATGCCCCGGGGCGCATTGCTGTTGCCTCCGCCTCCGCCGCCTCCCGGCCCGCCGCCTCCGCCCCCGGTAGTCCCGCCCCCCGTCTGGAGCGCATCGAACTGCACTCCAGCGGCGTTCACGCCAAAGACATAGGCGGTGCGCCGGTCGAAATAAGCATCCACGGCCACCAGAAACCAGTCCGCCCGATTGAAATCGTCCCGCCGCCCGAGCGCCTTTTCTATCGCGCCCGGCTCCTCGTCATGGAGCAACGCCCCGACGTAGAGATAATTCGCGCCGTACAAAACGCGCACTTCCGTTTCCTGGGACGCCGGCGCGCCGTCCACCGGTTCGTATTGCCTGAAACCGGATATCGGCGCCGCCCTCTGCCAAACGGCTTCGTCCAGCAACCCGTCGAGCGCAATCTCTTCTTCGACGAACAGGGCCTGCATCACGCCCTCGTTATCCAGCTCTATCGGAGAGGACGGCGCACTCGTCTGGGCCGTGCCCCGGAGGGCAGGCGGCAGGATGCATACGGCGAACACCGCCGCAACGAATGCCGAAACACGCGGAAAAATCAGTACATCGCGTTGCATGGAGACCACAGTTTGAACGAAAAATTATCTGAATATACCCGTTCGATGCGCAACCTCCCTGGAAAAATCTAAGGCAAACGCAAAATACGCAAGAGTTAGACCCGGAACACCTGTTCCGCATTCCATGAGTGACATAAGATACATATCCAGCTGCGTTTACGTTATATCTTACAGGAACCTCTGATTAATTCTGCAAAGTTCAGAGGCTGCGAGGGACGCGCTGGCAAGGAATGACGAAGCAATGCGGCAGGCCCCGCATAATGAGGAATGACGCGGCCAGCGCGTTCCTCTCGGTCTCCCGAAGGGCGCTTCGCGTCCGCCACGCCCGAATCCGTAGCGTTTACCGCTGATTGCAACGACATCATCACAATGTCCTGTACGCACGAACGCGAAGCGCTGATCGAAGTAGAATTAATCAGAGGTTCCTATATTGTATTTTTCTGGTTTGCATCTGAATCTCCCTGTCTCTCCGATCCTTTCCGGCTACCATGCACTTCAGGATGCGCTATGCAAGCCGTGCAGCGCTTGCGCCCCTCTTCTTTTTTCTGGCCTTGTCCCTTGCGCCTCCCGCCGCGGCGCAGCAAACGGGACAGGCCAGGCAACCCGGCGCCTACGTCGCCGACGCCGCCGGGCCGGTTGCGACTTCCGCCCTGCGCGCGGTGAAAAGCGACAGCGACGCCCTGCCCGCCCTCGACGGCGACATACTGGGCGACCCCGCCTGGACGGCCATCGATCCGGCGACCGGATTCGTCCAGGTCACCCCGAACGAGGGCGAACCTGCTTCCGAAAAAACCGAGGTCCGCATCCAGTACACCGCGCAAACCCTGTACGTAGGGGTCGTATGCCACGACAGCGAACCGGCGCAAATCATCGTATCGGACAGCCGCCGGGATGCGGACCCCCGGGAGGCCGACAGTTTCAGTCTGATTCTGGACACGTACCGGGACCGGCAAAACGGATTCATTTTCGGGACGAACGCCGCTGGCGTGGAATACGATGCGCAGGTAACGAACGAGGGCCAGAACAGCGGCCGGTTCTCGCAGGGACCGCGCAACCAGAGCGGCTCGGGCGGCGGACTGAACGTCAACTGGGACGGCGCCTGGACCGTCCACACGGAAACGGGCGCGTACGGATGGAGCGCCGAGTTCGCCATTCCCTTGCGCACATTGCGTTTCGCAACGGGCGAAAACCAGTCGTGGGGCGTCAACTTCGAGCGGCGCATCCGGCGGCGGAACGAAACCGCCTACTGGGCTCCCCTTCCCCGGCAATACACCCTCACGCGGGTTTCGCTGGCCGGAACGCTGGAGGGACTGGATATCCAGGCGCCGCGCAACCTGCAAGTCATGCCGTACGCACTGGGGCAGGGCGCGCGCACAACCATGTCCACGCCAGTGCAAACCACCTCGAAAGCCACAAGCCCCGAAGGGGATTTGGGCGTTGACCTGAAGTACAGTTTGACCCCCAGCATGACGCTCGACGTAACGTACAACACCGATTTCGCGCAAGTCGAGGTAGACGAACAGCAAATCAATCTGGACCGCTTCAATCTCTTCTTTCCCGAAAAACGTCCCTTCTTCCTTGAAAACGCCGGGGTGTTTTCGGTGGGCGCGCCAGGGCAGGTCGATCTGTTCTTCAGCCGGCGCATCGGGATTGGCGCAAACGGCGTGGCTGTGCCTATTCTCGGAGGCGCGCGCGTTTCGGGTTCGGCGGGCGATTACCGGATCGGGGCGCTCAACATGCAAACCCGGCAACTGGGCGGAGAGGATATTCCCGGCAATAATTTCAGCGTGGCGCGGGTCAAACGCGAGTTCCCGAACCGCACCTTTGCGGGCGTACTGTTCACGAACCGGCAGGGTGTCGGCGATCTCGCGGAAGCAGACCGTTACAACCGCGTATTCGCCCTGGACGGCCAGCTGGGCGTCGGACAGTACGGCTTTATATCGGGCTTCGGGGCGTTGTCGGCGACGCCGGGCATGTCGGGAAATAATTATGCGTACCAGGCGACCGCCAACTACAATTCCGAGGCCTGGCTGCTGAACGCAGGGTATGCCGAGGTAGCCGACAACTTCAATCCGGAACTCGGTTTTATGCAGCGGACGTCCGCCTACCGGTATTTCAACGGTCTTGTTTTTTACCGCTACCGCCCCGATTTCCTCCGGTTTCACGAACTGCGTCCCCATGTCAGCTACTACGGGTACCGGGGGCTGGACGGATTGTACGAAACAGGCTTTCTCCACATCGACAACCATTGGGAATGGGAAAACGGCTGGGAAATTCACACAGGCATAAACTTCACCACTGAAGGCGTCCGGAACGCTTTTGAAATCAGCAAGGGCGTACGGGTGCCCGAAGGGTCGTACCATCACCGGGAAGCCATGATCGTCGGCATTACGGACGAGAGCCTGCCGCTCAGTCTGAGCACCCGGGTTATTGCAGGCGGATTTTTCGGGGGAGATCGGGTTACGATCCTGTCCACCATCCGGGGGCGGGTCGGCGAGGCGTTCAACACAGAAATCGGCCTGACGCAAAACTGGGTAAACCTGCCCGGCGGCGATTTTACGGCGAATCTGGTGCGGACACGACTCTCCTATTCCTTCACGCCGAGAATGTACCTGCAAACGTTGCTTCAGTACAACAGTTCAGCTGAACTCTGGTCGATGAACCTGCGCTTCGGATGGCTGCAATCGGCGGGCACGGGGCTGTTCATTGTCTTCAACCATACGTCCGACTATGACCTGGACCGGGGATTCGGCGCCTTCGAACCAGAGTTCACAGACCAGGTATTCATTATCAAGTACTCGCGGCTCCTGAACGTGCTGCGGTAGGTAAATCCACGCAAATCCGGGCAACAAAAAAAGCCGGGGGCTTTCCCCTGGAACGCCCCCGGCCTGTTTAACGGTGGAACTAACGAAACGCTATTTGTCCCACCAGATCCGCGTGGTGAGTTCGTCCGGACCCTGACGGGACACCGCGGCGGAATAATTCTCCGGATTCGCTACGGCTTCCGCCTGGCGGTAGTTCAAGCGCCGGGGAATGGCGCCTCCGGTCCTGTTGCCCGGATAATTAACGGGCGTCAGTTCAGGATAACCCGTGCGGCGCCAGTTGGCGTACCCCTCATACTCATTCAACAGCGTCGCCGCCCATATCTGCTCGTTGATCTGCTGCATGGCCGTGGCCGAACTGTACGGATTGGCGTCCAGATACGCATCGATAGCGTCGCTGGATATGGCCGCACCGGGGTCGTACATGGCCAGATATTCCATGGCCGCCCGTACGCCGTTCGCGTAATGGGTTGCCGGATCTCCCCCGTGCCAGCCCCGAACCGCCGCCTCGGCCTTGAGTAATTCCACCTCGGCGTAGGTCATAAAGAACATGGGGTCGTCCCGCCCTGTAATCATGGGGTTCGGACGCATGTACACGTTCATGCCGCACAAAGCGTCGTCAGCGGCGCCGTCGGGGCAGGCAATCCAGCTGGGGTCGTTCTCTATGCCGTGATCCGGATCCGCTCCGCCCGTGGTCTTGCCATTGGGCAGGCCCACCGGATCAGCGCCTGCCACAGGAATCATTCCGTACACTGCAAGGCGCGGATCTTCATGCGCCACCATCCAGTCCACGAAGAATTTGCTCATGCGGGGGTTGCTGTCTGCGGTGAAAACCTGGCCGTTCCCGTTCTGCCACCCCGACGGATCGTTATGCGGCACGTAGGCGATGTCGTCGTTGCCTTCCATGGTTCCGCCCAAAATAGCCTGGTTTGCCCAGTTCTGCGCGGCGGCGGGGTCAACCTTCACCAACCGCATCCCCAGCCGAAGCATGAGCGAATTGGCCAACTTGCGCCATTGCTCCACGTCCCCCTGATACATGAGGTCGCCATTCCCGTACGTCGGCCTGGACGGATCAAGCCCCGAGGCGGCCGCCGCCAACTTCGCCAGCATGTCGGCGTATATTTCGCTCTGGGAATCGTACTTCGGCTGCGTAATGCCTTCGATAAAGCCCCTGCCCGCCTCGGAGTACGGAACGTCGCCGTACAGATCCGTCAGCCGGTGGTACATGATCACCCGCATGATCTGGGCGATGTGATGCATATTGGACTGTTCGGCGTCTTCGCCGGTCTGCAGCAGCAAATCCTCTATGTTCCTGGCGATGTTGGGATAATACCGGTCCCACATCGCTGCGGAGTAGGAGGAATTGTAGAAATACTTGTCCCCCGACCAGTAGCCCGGCAAGGCAGCGAAATGCTGAATCATTGTCGAACTGTAGATCAGGTTCGTCCGCCAGTTTTCGTAGCGCTGACCGCTGATCTGCACCTGGATGTTCGTCAGTTTGAAATTCGGATCGATCTGATCGGCTTGCGTCGGGTTCACGTTCATCTCCTCGAACCCGCTATCGCACGAGGACAGAACCAGCAGGCACGAAATCAGCAAGAAACCCGGAATAAACTTCTGAAGGTAGGTCATGAATCGATATAGGTTTAGCGTGACAGGATAGCCTGGATACAGCCTCACGTTGTTACATTCTCACATTGACGTTAAAGCCAATGCTGCGCGTCTGCGGGACGCCGGAATGCTCCAGCCCAATGCCTTGCTGCGTGTTGTTGAAAATGGACTCCGGATCAAGGTTGTCCACATTGCTGTAAAGCAGCCACAGATTGCGGGCCACCAGCGAGATCGAAGCGAATTTGACCGGCGTATTGACAAGCAGGCGCGCAGGCAAGCGATAGCTCAGGCTCAGCTCGCGCAATTTGACGAAGCTGGCGTCGTATACGAATTCCTCGCCGATGGTGCCGCCGCCAATGTGGCTCCAGTAGGTTTGGGCTTCCGTCTGCACGGCGTTCGGGTTGCCGTCTTCGTCCACGCCTTCGCCCACAACGCCGCCTTCGCGGCCCTCAAGCGTGTTCTTGTGCAGGCCGTTCGCGTAACCGGCGCTATTGGTGACCGAGAAAATTTCGCCCCCGAAGCGCATGTCGAACAACACGCCAAGCCGCCATCCTTTATAGCGCAACGTATTGCTGACGCCTCCGAGGAAGTTGGGCGTGCCATTGCCGAGTACGCATATGCCGGGCGTTCGCATGGGCAACCCGTCGGCATCGTGCACGATGGCGCCCGTGGCGTTGCAGAAATCGTCCACGTTTTCTCCGGTGACGGGATCAATCATCTTGGGCACGTTCTGGCGCAGGTACTTGCGGCCCTTGATGGAGCCGTACGGCTCGCCCACGTCCGCCGTCACGAAATTGCCTCTGTGGCGACTTTCTGCAAGCACGAGCGACGTCTGCCCTTCGACCAGTTGCACCACCTCGTTGATGTTGCGCGAAAGGTTCACGTCCATATCCCAGCGCCAGTCCGCCGTGCGATACGGCGTCGTGCTGACCAGCAACTCCACGCCGCTGTTCTTGATTTCGCCGGCGTTGATGACCTGGCTTCCGAAACCGGAAGCGCTCGATATGGTCGTCGAAAGAATCTGGTCGGTCGCGGTCTCGGTGTAATACGTAAAGTCCAGCCCGAAACGGTTGTCGACGAAGCGAATGTCGAAACCGCCCTCGATGCCGACGGTGGAAGAAGGCTTCAAGCTGGCCAGCGGAATCTGACCCTGGGCCACGCCGCCGCGCGGTTGCCCGAGGTGGCTTCCCTGCAGGTTGTAGGTCAACGCCAGCTGGTACGGATTGGTGTCGCCGCCGACTTCCGCCCAGGAGGCCCTCAGCTTGCCGAAACTGATCCAGTCCGGCATATTCAGCGCATCCGAAAACACGAAACTGACGCCGACGGACGGATAGAAGTACGAATTGTTGTCTATGGGCAACGTGCTGGACCAGTCGTTGCGGGCCGTCCCCGTCAGGAAGAGATAATCGCTATAGGACAGTTCTGCCGATCCGTACAGCGAATTGATCTGCTTCTCGTTGAAGCCATACCCGTGGGAGCGCGTGTTCTGGTTGGTTACCGTTTCCAGCCCCGGCACATTGAATCCGCCGCCTCCGCTCAGGGTCAGGTTCTCCCGGCTCCGGTACAGAATGTTGCCGCCCGCTGTCGCCACCAGGCCAAAGTTTCCGGGAAGGGAACGGTCGATATTGAACAGAAAATCGGTGTTGATTTCCGTGATGCGGAATTCCTGCTCGTTTTGACCGCCCAGCGGGCTGAACTCCGTGCCCCATGGCGTGATACTCGTGCGTCGCGTCGCGTAGGTATCGCCGCCAAAACGGCCCGTCAACGAAATCCAGTCCGCAAATTTGTAGCTCAGGGAAGCAAAACCAATGATCCGGCGATCTTCGTCCGACGAAGTGAACTGATGCGCCGCCCAGTAGGGGTTTTGCTGGAACGTGTTGCCGAACAGCCCGCGATGCAGTTCGCTGCCGTCCACATCCGTTCCAGGGTCCGTGCACGCTTCGTCTTCGGGCGGGCACTCCATGGTGGTTACGTCCACGTTCGGCGCCAGCTGATACACGGAATAATTCGCATTGCCCGGCGAGTCGCTCAACCGGGGGCGGTTTTTGACATACTCGCGCACGAAGTTGAGCTTCGCGTCCGCGCTCAGGCGAGAACCGAATTGGGACCCGCCGCGCAGGGTAAACGAAGTGCGGGACAACCCCGAATTGGGACTAACCCCTTCGTTCTGCAAATGCGAAAAGCCCATGCGCAGCGAACTCGTCTCGGTTGCCGTCGAAAGCGCCAGGCTGTTGGTGGTCGTGAGACCCGTGTTGTAAAAGTTGTCGATGGCGTTGGGCGCCTGACCGTACGACTGCATCGTGCCGTCCCAGCTGACCACGCCGGAGCCGTCCAGCCGCGCTCCCCAGGCCTGGTCCACCGAGCTCAGCGCATCGTCCACAGAAGTCGGTTTTTCGCCCCGCGTCCCCTGGCCATATTCGTTCTGCCAGTCCGTATTGACCAGCACCGACTCGAACGTGGTGTTGCTGGAAAACTCTACGCCGAGGCCAAGGCCGGGCGTTGCGCGCTTGGTCGTGATCAGAACGACCCCGTTCTTGGCGCGCGTACCGTACAGCGCAGCGGCGGAAGGTCCCTTGAGCACCGATATGTTCTCGATGTCGTCCGGATTGATGGAGCCGATGCCGTCGCCGCCGTCCGATCCGCCCCACATCCCGGCGGAACCGAGCGTGGAATTGTCGATGGGAACGCCGTCCACCACATACAGCGGCTGGCTGTCTTCGCCCAGAGACGACGCGCCCCGGATAATCACCCGGCTCGATCCCGCGGGACCGGTGGCGGGCTTGGTGACCTGTACGCCGGCCACTTTCCCGGCCAGTGCGTTCGCCACGTTGTTTTCCCGCACTTCGCGCAGGTCCTCGCCGGAAATTTCGCTCACGGAATACCCGAGCGCGCGCTGCTGTCGCTCGATGCCGAAGGCGGTAACCACCACTTCTTCAAGCAATTCGACGTCCTCTACGAGCCGCACCGTCAGTTCGGCTTGCCCGTTCACAGGGACCGTTTGCGTAACATAGCCCACAAAGGAAAAGACCAGCGAGGCGTTCGCATTGGACACGGTTATCTCGAACGTGCCGTCCACATCGCTGACGACGCCGTTCAGCGTACCGTCTTCAAGGATGTTCACGCCGGGAAGCGGCGCGTCGTCCTCGTCGGCAACCACGACGCCGTTCACGGTGAGGACCTGCGCATTCGCCACGCGAAGGCCTGAAAGCAAAAGCCCCGCGGATAGCAAAACGCAGAGGGCGGTACAGGTTCGAAAAGCGCCAGTTACCGTTTTCATGGCAATCAGGTAAGGTATGACCAGATGGTTTAAGGAAAGGAGACAACGCGCAGAAGAAGGGGGGGGGGCGTTGCCTGTACTGCGTATCAGCATGGTATGAACAAAAGTATGCATAGTCAAGGGCAGGTGTTCCCCGAAAATATTTTTTCCTATTATAATTAACCCGAACCCGGCCCGGAACGCTCAATGTGCATAGTCGAAAATTTCATACATTCTTAAAAAGTTAAGTGTGTATGTGCATTTGCCTTAAAAAATAAATTATCTATTGTCGTATGGCTCTCTCGCGGCGCAGCGAGGCCAAAACCCGAAAATATTTTAAGGAACCTCTGATTAATTCTGCAAAGTTCAGAGGCTGCGAAGGGGGGTACTGGTGCAGGATGGAACGGGTCTGTGGCGCGCCTTTTCACGAAACATAAGGGTGCGCAGACAAGGGGCTGGCAGCGGTATCCGGGGCCCGATGTTTCGTTCAAAGGCGCAACCACAGACCCTCCTTTACCGTTTTGCCTTAATTATTCATAGTATCCATAGAAACGTATCGCGAGATGTAATCAGAATATCCTTCATTCCGGGCTGGCGTCCGCGGGCGCGAACGCCAGCAACGCTGCGTCGTTCTGCGCAACCACCACAAGGGGACCCGTTGCGGTGGCGACGCGAACCATGCCGCGCACTGCCCCGGGCGCCAGAAAACCGCTCCGGGAAGCAGGAACGCTCTCATAAGTCATCCCGCCGCGATTCAGCAACAGCCACCCCCGCCCCCCATTATAACGACCCCATTGCGCCCGCGTATCGAAAGCATTTCCCGCGAGAAGGATATCCGTCTGTCCATCGCCGTCCGCATCCTCTAAGAGGATAGCATGCACCGGAGCGAACTGCGCTCCGAGAGGCAATTCCCGAACCCGGAACCGGCCTTCTCCGGCGTTCTCGAAAACGCTGCTTGAAAATCGGAACGCCTCCAGCCTGACTGCGGGCGCCGCCTCGGAAAAAACATCGTCCAGCGTGGCGCGGGCGTACGAGGCGTAATCCGGAAATTGCCGGGCAAGCAATGGAATCTCCTCCAGCAATTCGTCTCGCCAGGGGACAGGACGCCTTTGCGCGCCAATGTAGTATCCCATAACGAATTCGGAGCGCCCGTCGGCGCCGAAATCCGCGGCGTACACCGCGGCGGGCTTGTCCGGCCCGGCCTGCATCTGCGCATTCAAACCCCGGTTGCCGGCGACCAGGTCGATATCGCCGTCGCCGTCCAGATCCTGCGCATGCAGGACATTCCACCAGCCTTCCGTACCGGCGAAACCTGTTTCGGAAGCGGGAATCTCCGCCCATTCCCCGGTATACCGGAAAGCCCGGATCGGCATCCATTCTCCCGCCAGAACCAGTTCGGCGCGACGATCTCCATCCATGTCCGTCCACAGCGCATCGGTCACCATCCCCGGCGCCCGCAACGCCTCCGGCGTGACGTCCGCGAACGTTCCGCCCGTATTCTCCAGCACGTAACTGCGCGGAGCCAGCGGGTAGCGGCCCGGAAGCACCCGCCCGCCCACGAACAGATCCATATCCCCATCTCCGTCGAAATCGCGCGCCGCCGCCGCGCCGCCGCTGCTGTGCAGGGCGGGCAGGGCCTCAGCGGCATGGGAATACAATCCGGCGCCGTCGTTGACGTAGAGACGGTCCTGATACGCCGACATATCCTCCGCTTCGAACGATCCGCCGCTAACCACATACAGATCCTGGTCGCCGTCGCCGTCCGCATCCATAAACAATGCGTCTGTATCCTCATAGCCGCCATGCGCCTCGAAAGCCGCGCCGGGACCCCGGTAAAACGATCCGTCGGGGCGCTGCAAAAAGAGCGCCCCTGCCTGGCCCCTCGCCCCGCCGACGAATACATCCTCCAGCCCGTCCCCATTCGCATCTCCCGCTGTCAGCGCAGGCCCCTGCCGGGACAACATATGCGGAAGCAGACGCTCCCGCTCGAAATCGACGAACGGATTTTCGATATGCACGAACCGCAACCCCCGGGCCTCCGCTTGCTCCGCAAAAAACGGCGACGCCCGAAGCGCTGCGCCTTCCTGTTCGTCCGGCGCTTCGACATCGGCGTCCCGGCGATGCAGCGCGAGCGCCTGGTTCGTCGGAACGCCCTGCATCCGCTGGCGCGCCCCGTCCGGCCAGATCACCTCGAGATCGACCTGCTCCAGGTCGCCCAGGCCGAAAAAAAGCGCCGGCTCCACGGACGACAAATACCCCCGCACCGGGTTCATTTCCCGGTAGAACCGCTGTCCGCCCCCCGTTGCCTCGACCGCAGCGCCGATCCCGAACCGGTTGCCTTCCGGTCCTTCGAGGCGAACCTTCAGGTAATGTCCCGCAGCAAGGCGGTCCGCATCGTTCCGATAGACAAAGGCTTCCGCATTGATGTTGTTGACCGCCAGATCAAGGTCCCCGTCGTCGTCCAGATCGGCGTACGCCGCGCCGTTCGACAAGGAAGCCTCGCCCATCCCCCAGTCCCGCGTCTTGTTCGCAAAGGCGATTCCCGACTCGTTTCTGTATATGTAATTCGGGATGGGCGTGGAAGGCATCTGCCGGACCATGTCCAGCGAGGACAAGGCTTCTCCCCGGGCGCTGGCCTCCTTGTGCGCATTCACCAGCGTATGCCGGAGAAAATCGAGATTCGTGTAGTCGCGCATATAGCCATTCGTGACGAAGAGGTCGTTGCGACCGTCGAGATCGAAATCGGCCAGCAGCGCCGCCCAGCTCCAGTCGGTATTCGAAACGCCTGCAATTTGCCCGATCTCCGCAAAAGTCCCGTCTCCCCGGTTCAGGTGCAGCATATTGCGCATATACTGCTCGTGAAACCCCTTATTCCGAAAGTCTTCGTAAAACACATGGTCTTCCGGCCCCTGCAACGCCTTCTGCCGGAAATGATCTTCGGCGATCATATCGAGCGTCGCGATATCGGGCCAGGCGTCGTTGTTTATATCGGCGACGTCGGCCCCCATGGACGAGTAGGACGTATGCGTCAGCATATCGCGCACGGATTCGGTAAAGGTCCCGTCCCCGTTGTTCACGTACAGGTAATCGTCCTCGATATAGTCGTTGGCAACATAGAGGTCGGGCCAGCCGTCCCGGTTCACGTCGCCAACGACGGCGCTGAGTCCGAAGCCAAGGGGGTTGCCGATGACGCCCGCCGCTTCGCTCGCGTCCGTAAAAAACCCGCCGTCGTTCCGGTACAGTTTGTCGCCTGCCAGGGAGTCGCGAGCGCTTCGCATATACTCCACGTCGAACCGGCTCAAACGCCGGATCGAATGATTCAGCAGATACAAATCCAGGTCGCCGTCCCGGTCGTAATCGAACAGGGCCGCGTGGTTCGAATACGCGGGATCGTCCAGACCGTATTCCGCCGCCCGTTCGGTAAAGGTCCCGTTCCCGTTGTTGACGTACAAGGCGTTCCGGCGGCGATCCGTGCTCACCCGGCCCGATTTGCACACATAAATGTCCAGATGGCCATCCCCGTTGACGTCCCCCATCGTCACGCCGGTCGTCCAGCCGGATTCGCTCGCAAGACCTGCCTGCTCCGTGACGTCTTCGAACGCCAGCCCGCCCCGGTTGAGATACAGACGGTCCTGATCGATGTTGGCCGTGAAATACAGATCGGGCAGGCCATCGCCGTTCACATCGCCGGCGGCCACGCCCCCTCCGTTATAGAAGTATTCGTACTCCAGCACATTAAACCCTTCCCGCTCTTCGATCCTGTTCGCGAAGGCAATCCCCGTCTCGGCGGCGGACAATCGCGTAAAGAGCGGCGAGGCGGCGCCTTCGCTTGCGGAATCGCTTCCGCCGCACGCGCCGAGCAGAAACGCCGCCAGCGCAAGAAACAGGAAAGGCAGGACGATGCGCTTCATGCGGCGCAAAGACGTTAGAGAACAGATGGCGATCAGCGAAGCTTTACCAGAGTATCCTGAACGTACTGCGACGCATCCGGTTGCACTGCAAGATACGGCGCGGCGGCCTCTGCGAGCAAGCCAATGCGCTGGCAATTCACAGAATGCGTACGCAAAATTTGCGTATATTGAATATGATTTTGGCTTTGCCAGAAACCACTCCGATTTTCCGTTAATCCTTCGTTTTTTACCTTGTCATGAGTGATGTCCTGATTTCCCGCACCGCCGACTTGCTTGACGACGAAGCCGGGTATTTGCTCGACCACGAATGCGGCACGATCCCGAAAGAGCATTTGTATCTGCCGGGACCCGACTTCGTGGATCGCGTATGGATCGGTTCGGACCGCAAGCCGCGGGTGCTGGGCTCCATGCAGCAACTTTTCAACACGGGACGGCTCGGCGGCACGGGGTACTTGTCGATCCTGCCGGTAGATCAGGGCATCGAGCACGGCGCCGGAGCCTCGTTCGCTAAAAATCCGGCCTGTTTCGATCCCCGGAACATTGTCGAACTGGCTATCGAGGGCGGATGCAATGCAGTGGCTTCCACGTTCGGCGTCCTCGGAGCCGTGGCGCGGCAATACGCGCACAAGATTCCCTTCATCCTGAAATTCAACCACAACGAACTGCTCACCTACCCGAACACGTACGATCAGATTCTCTTCGCGAAGATCGAGGATGCGTACGAAATGGGCTGCGTGGGCGTGGGCGCCACCGTGTACTTCGGGTCGGCGGATTCCGACCGGCAAATACAGGAAGTCTCGGAAGCCTTCTCGGCGGCCCATGAACTTGGCATGACCACGATTCTGTGGTGTTACGTCCGGAATTCCGCCTTCAACCAGAACGGCGTGAACCACGAATCCAGCGCCGACCTGACGGGACAGGCCAACCACCTTGGCGTAACTATCGAAGCCGATATCATCAAGCAGAAGCAGCCGGAGCAGAACGGCGGCCTGAAGGCGATGAATATGGGGGCCTCGAGTTACGGCAAACTGGACGAGCGCATGTTCACCGAACTGGCGAGCGATCACCCCATCGACCTGACGCGGTACCAGGTGGCCAACTGCTACATGGGGCGATGCGGCCTGATCAATTCCGGCGGCGGATCGGGGAAAAACGACTTGCAGCAAGCGGTGCGAACGGCAGTGATCAACAAGCGCGCCGGGGGCATGGGACTGATTTCCGGACGCAAGGCCTTTCAGAAGCCCTTGCAGGAAGGCGTCGAGATTCTGAACGCCATCCAGGACGTATATCTCGACGACGACGTGACCATCGCATAGGTCGCCCGGAAACCGCAGCCCGTTCGCCAACCTGTCCGCTGTTACGCCCTATGACCAGGCGCTCTGACGCTTCGACCCGGCCCCGATCAGGAAGGGCGCGGGTTGTTTTTGCAATAATTTTGCTGACCGCATGCCTTGGGGCGTGCGGCGGCCCGGACCTCCCGGAACCGGATTCCGAAACGTATCGCGAAACAGTTTCGGCGTTCTATACGGGTCTGGCGGCCATTGAATCGGGGATCGACCGGCAAGGCGAGGAAAATTTGCGTCGGGTAACGGAACTGGCGCCGGGAGAACCCTCGGCATGGGTTAATCTGGGGTTGCTCGCCATGCGACGGAACGACTATGCGCTGGCCTCGGAATATCTGACGGAAGCGGAAATCCTTGCGCCGGAAAACAGCACGATCCGCCTGCTGCTCGGCCTGTTCGAGAAGAGCCAGGGCAACGTTGCGGAAACGACCCGGCGCTTGCAGGAGTCCGCGGCGCTGGATTCGACGAATGCGAAGGCGTTGTATGCGCTGGCCGAGCACCTCGCAGAAACCGGACGCGACTCCGAATCCGCGGGGCTGCTCGACGCCCTGTTGCAAGCGCATCCGGACAATGGAGCCGCCCTCGTCCGGCGCGCCGGGGCGGCGGCGCGTTCCGGCGACGGCGAAACGTTGCGAAATACCCTGACGCATATCGAAACCTTGTCCGCGTCCTGGCCGGAAGAAGCTCTTGAGCAACTGACTGCCGCCGTCGCCGCCGTCGCCGATCCGGACGCGCTCGACTTTGCGACGGCCACGACCCACATTGCTTTTTTGCGGAACGTGCTGCTGCGGGTTTCCGCGTACCGACAGGATCTGCGGGCCATCCAGACGCCCGCCGAACAGGTCGGCGACTTGATGACGGGCTTTCTGCGATTGCCCGAACCGCCCCCCGCCATCGCGCCCCGCGACGAACAGTTGACGTTCACTCCGCAACCGCTGAACGCCGAGGACAACCTTTGGCGCAGCGCGGCGGTGTTTTCTCCGGCGGGCGGCGATGCGGTCAGCGCCAACGAAGGCGACGAGGCAGCGAACGCCCCGGGCGTCGCGCTGGCGCTTGCAAACGAGGACGGCGTACATCTCCCGAACGGGCAAATACTCGAATGGCCCGGCGGCGACGGGCGAGAACCGCAGGGCGTAGCCGGCCTCGATTACGACTACGACTTTACGATGGACCTTGCGCTGGTCGGCGCGGGCGGCTTGCGCATGTTCCGGCAGGACAGCACGGGAGCCTTTGCGGAAACCACCTCGCAACTCGGACTGCCCGGAGAGATTCTGACCGCTTCGCTTGCGAATGTATGGGCCGCGGACCTTGATCTGGAGGGCGACGTGGACCTGGTGGCGGCCCGCATCGAAGGCGCCCCCCTCGCCCTCCGAAACAACGGCGACGGAACGTTCGCGCCGATTGACCTTTTCGATGACGTCGAAGCGTTGCGGGGCTTTGCCTGGGGGGATTTCGACGCAGACGGAGACCCGGACGCTGCGCTCGTGGACGCAAGCGGAACGTTGCATCTTTTCGCCAACCGCCGCAGCGGACTTTTCGAACGACAGACTGCGGGGGAAACAGGGCGCATCCTCGCCGTCCGGCCAGCAGACCTGAACGGCGACGCTACGGTCGATCTGGCGGCGCTGCAAGGGGACGGAACGATTCTGCGGCTTTCCACCGACGACGAAGACGCGAGCGCCGTATGGTCTTCGGAAGAAATCGCCCGCTGGGAAGGGCTGCCCGCGGACATAGCCCCCGGCGACGCGCGGCTCTTCGTCGCAGACCTGGACAACAACGGCGGGCTGGACCTGGCGGCGGCCACGCCTGCGGGCGCCCGCCTCTGGCTGCGGGACGCGGACGAAGCGCATTCGGGCGGCGTTCTGCATCCGACGGAACACGCCTTCTCCGAACATATCTTCGCCATCGCCGACCTGACCGCCAACGGACGGCTTGATCTGATCGGATTTTCCGAAACGGGCGCGCCGGTCCGGCTGGAAAACGAAGGGAGCATGCCCTACCACTGGAAACAGATGCATCTGCGCGCCGCCGAAGCGGTGGGCGACCAGCGCATCAATTCGTTCGGCATCGGGGGCGAGGTGGAAATCCGGGCCGGTTTATCCTTCCAGAAACAGGTGATCGAAGGACCGATCGTGCATTTCGGACTGGGTACGCACGCCGTGGCGGACATAGCCCGCATCGTGTGGCCCAACGGCAGCGTGCAGGCCGAGTTCGATCTGCTCTCCGGGGAAGTCGTGCTGGCGCAGCAGCGACTCAAGGGGTCATGCCCATGGCTCTTTGCATGGAACGGGGAGCGCATCGACTTCGTCACCGACTTCATCTGGCGTTCGCCGCTGGGCCTCAAGATCAACGCCCAGGAAACGGCGGGGGTAATGACCACCGAGGACTGGGTCAAAATACGCGGCGATCAGTTGGCGCCCCGCCCCGGCGAGAACGGCGCGCCCCCCTGGTACGACGTGCGTATCACGGCGGAACTGTGGGAAACGCATTTCTTCGATCATGTTTCGCTTCTGGTCGTCGATCATCCCGACGATACCGAAATCTACGTGGACGAGCGGTTCGCCTTCCCTCCCCCTGAAATGAAGGTGCACGTAACCGCAAAACCCCATCCGATCGCGCAGGCATGGGACGATCTGGGCCAGGACGTAACCGATCTTCTTGCGGAAGAAGACGGACGGTATCTCGCCACCTTCGGACACGGACAGTACCAGGGCGTCACGCGGGATCACTACGTGGAACTGACGCTGGAAAACATTCCGGACGATGCCCGAAACGGCCCGTTATGGCTTGTGGCTTCCGGCTGGGTTTATCCCACGGATAGCTCGATCAACATGGCGCTCGGACAAGGATCGCATGTCCCCCCGCAGGGACTGCGCCTGGACGTCTCCGACGGCCGGGGCGGCTGGCGAACCATCCACCCCAACCTCGGCTTTCCCGCCGGCAAGACGAAAACAGTGCTCATAGACCTCTCGGACGTTTTTTCGGGGGGGCATGAAACCGACGCGCCGAATACTCCCGACCGTATGCGCCTGCGCCTGCATACGAATCTGGAAATTTTCTGGGACGCCTTTGCCTGGGCCGTCGGTCGGCCCGACGCCGAGACAATAACCCGGCGCCTGGCGCCCGATGCGGCGGACCTGCGCTACCGGGGCTTTTCGGAAACATACGAAGCGGACGCCTTCTCGCCGGAACTGCCCGTCTACGACGAATTGGCTGCAACAAGCCAGGTCTGGCGCGATCTCGTCGGCTATCACACGCGGTTCGGCGACGTGCGCGAACTGCTCGAAACCGTGGACGACCGGTACGTAATCATGAATGCGGCCGACGAAATGGCTTTCCGGTTCGAAGCCCCGCCGCCTCCGCCGGAAGGATGGACACGCGATTTCGTACTCATCGGGGACGGATGGGTGAAGGACGGCGACTACAACACGGGCTTCTCCAAAACCGTGCTGCCGCTCCCCTCCCATGACGACGCGGCCTACGCCACGCCTCCGGGACGGCTCGAAGACGATCCGGTGTACCGCCGTTTCCCGGACGACTGGGCAAACTATCACACCCGGTACGTCACGCCGGAACGCTTCCACGAAGCGATGCGAGTGGAGTAAATCGGACTGTCGGATAAATACTTAGGGCCTGTTTCCTCGCGTCGCGCTGTCTTGACGACCTGCGCCGCAATCTGTATTTTAGGCCGCATGAAACCGCTACGCCCGCTTGCCGCCGCGCTTCTGCTCGGAGCACTGCTTTTCCCGATACGGCGCGGATCTGCCCAGGCGCAGGATCCGCCCCGCTTTTTCCTTGAGGACGGGGACGCTGTCGTGCTGGCGGGAGACGCCCTCGTCGAAAACGCCCAGCATTTCGGTTATATCGAGGCGGCGCTCACGGTGCGCCGGTCCGGCCTGACCTTCCGCAACATCGGCTGGAGCGGCGACACGGTATTCGGGGAAGCGCGCGAGCACTACACCCATCCTCCCACGGGATTCGAGCACCTTGTGGAGCAACTGACCTCTCCGAAACCCGCGGTGGCCGTGCTGGCGTACGGAGGCGGGCTGGCCTTCGAAAACGACGACGCCCTGTCCGAAGCGGTCGACGGGTATCATGCGCTCCTTGATACGCTGGCTGCGCGGGACATCCGCTGCGTACTCGTCTCTCCCGTCCCGCAGGACGAACGCACTTCGCCCAACCCGAACGCAGCGGCGCTGAACGAACGGCTTGCCGCCGTACGGGACGCCATCAAAGAGGTAGCTGCCGTGCGCGGGTGCGGCTGGGCGGATGTATTCGACGCCATGGCGGAGGAATACGAACAGGCGGCGCAGCAAGGCGAAACCCTCGCCGAACACGGAATTCGCCTGAACGAAGCCGGGTACCGGGCGCTGGCCCGCCGCCTCGTCGAAACGATGGAGCCGCTTCCGCCCGACCTTTCCGTCGATGTGTCCGTGGATGCGGATTCCGGAACCATCTCTGGCGGCGCGCGCCGCGAAGACGCCGAACAGGAACCCGGCGTCTACAGAATGATTCCGAATCGATTGCCCTATCCCCACGAAACGCGGCAGGTGACGATTACCGGATTGCCGAGAGGAACGTACCGCCTCGCCGCAGGAGGCCAGACGCTGGCCGCGGGTTCCGCCCGCGCATGGCGGGAAGGCCTTGCCATCCGCCCTCCCGCAGAAACCGAACAACTAACCGCCCTGCGCCGCGCCATCGTGGGCAAGAATCGGCTGTACTTCCGCCAGTACCGCCCGCAGAACGAAACTTACCTGGTGGGATTTCGGCAGTACGAACAAGGACAAAACGCCCCGGAACTCACCGAACTGGACCCCATCATTCACGAAAAGGAAAACGAGATCGGCCGGTTGCGTATGGGACGCCCGCTCGTTTTCACGCTGACCCGCGAGTAACATGCGACGATTTCTTCTGGCCATAGCCAGCCTTGCGATCGTTCCCCCGCTGGCTGCGCAGTCCAGCCTGACCAATATCCCGGACCCCGATCCGATGGCCCAGATGGCGGCGCTGCACATAGCGGAAGGCTTCGAAATCAACCTTTTCGCCGCCGATCCCATGATCGATCCGCCTATCCAGATGGCGTGGGACGAACAGGGGCGCTTGTTCGTGGCGACCAGCGCATCCTATCCGCAGCCCGTCGCGGGACAAGCAGCCAACGACAAGATATTCATGCTGGAGGATACGGACGGCGACGGGTCGGCGGATCGCTCCATCCTGTTCGCCGACAGTTTGCTGACGCCCACGGGCGTACTGCCCGGCGACGACGGCGTATACGTGGCCAATTCCACGGAAATCCTGCACCTGCGGGACACGAACGGGGATGGACGGGCCGACCGGCGGCGCGTGGTCCTTTCGGGATTCGGCGCAGACGACACCCACCATATCATCCACCGCTTTTTGTGGGGTCCCGACGGCCTTTTTTATCTGAATCAGTCCGTTTATATCTACAGCCATATCGAAACCCCCTGGGGGGTGCGGCGACTCAAACAGGGCGGAATCTGGCAATTCGAACCCTCCACCCTGAAACTGAACGTGCTGGCGCGCGGCATGTGGAACTCGTGGGGATACGATTTCGACCAGTGGGGACAATCGTTCGCCACGGACGGAGCAGGCGGAGAGGGCGTGTATTTCATTTTTCCCCAGGCGGCTTATACGCCCGCCTACGGAGCCGCCCGGACGCTCGCGGGCCTGAATCCGCAGCATCCCAAATATGCAGGGCTGGCGTTTCTTTCCGGCAGGCATTTTCCCGACTCCCTGAGCGGGCAACTCATCACCAGCGACTTTCGGGCGAACCGGGTCAAACGATTTGCGCTCGCCGAGGACGGCAGCGGCTTTTCGTCCGAGGAACAGGAGGATTTGATCTGGACGGATCATGTGGCGTTCCGACCCGTGGATTTGAATGTGGGACCGGACGGCGCACTGTATCTGGCCGACTGGTACAACCCGATCATCCAGCATGGCGAAGTGGATTTTCGCGATCCGCGCAGGGATCACCGGCATGGACGGATCTGGCGCATTACTGCTGCGGGACGGCCGCTCGCGAAGCCGCCGGACCTGCGCGACGCCTCGACAGAAGATTTGCTTGCGGCCCTTCGCTTGCCGGAAGCCTGGACGCGACGACAGGCCAAGCGTCTTCTCAGGGAACGCGGCGCGGAGGCAGTCGAGCCGGCGCTGGAGGCAGCAGTGGCCCGCCTGGATCGGAATGCGCCGGACGCCGCCCACGCATTGCTCCAGATGCTCTGGACATACCAGGCCATCGGGCGAATGAACGCGGACGTGCTCCGCGAAACGCTTGGGCTGCAAGATCATCGGGCGCGCGCCGCCGCCGTCCGCGTACTGGGACATTTTCCGGACCTGCTTCCCGACACGGATACGTTGCTGGCCGCGTTGATCAACGACGAACACCCCCGCGTACGCAGGGAGGCCGTGCATGTGCTGGGCGAACGGGGCGCGGTGGCCGGCGCCGAAGCCGGGGCCAACGCTGCGAACGCAGCGTTGCGGGCGCTCGACCGTCCGATGGACGATTTTCTGGATTACGCATTGTGGCGCGCCATCCGGCAGCTGGAGCCGCACTGGAGGCCGCGTTTCGAGCAGGACAGCACGTTCCTCGGCGAAAATATCCGGCATATAATTTTTGCCTTGCAGGCGGCGGAAGCGCCTGAAGCGGCGGCCCGCCTCGCAGCGCATTACACCCGGGGCAATATCCCCGACGAGCAGACGGCCAACGTACTGGAATCCCTTGCGGAACGCGGAGACGTCAGGGCCATGGAAGCGCTCCTGAACCTTGCAGTGCAGAACGAAACGCGGGGAGAAAACGGCGCGCTCGAACATCTCGACGCCTTGCTGACCGCCGCGGAAGACGAGGACCGCCGTCCCGCCGACGCTACCGACCGACTGCGAACGCTGCTCGAACGCGAGGACCCGGAAATCCGGGCGCGGGCGGCCCGCCTCGCCGGATACTGGGGCGAAACGGCCTTGCGAACCGCCCTGACGGACCTCGTGGAAAAAGCAGACGAATCCTTGCAGGAAGCCGGGCTCGAAGGACTTGCCGCGCTTGGGGACAGCGCCAGTTTCGCCGCCCTGAAGGCGATTGTGGAAGATGCGGACCGCGCAGATCGTACAGATCGTCCGGTGGCGTTTCGGCTGGAAGCGGCCCGGCTCCTGCCCGCCGTCGATATAAAGCAAGCCGCGCCGGTCGCCCTTGCTTTTTTACAGGACTTGCAGGGCGTGGCGGACGATACGGACCCCTGGCCGCTTTTCAATGCCTTCCTCATGCAGGACGGCGGGCGGGACGTGCTGACAGACGCCTTGCGCGAGCACGGCGTCCCGGAAGCATTCGCGCAAAAAGGCCTGGATCGGATACGCGGACGCAACCGCAGTTACGAACCGCTTCGGGATGCGTTTCGGGCTTCGGGCGCGGTCTCCGAGGCGCCTCGCGTCGATCCGGACATGGACGGCTGGGCGTTGCAACGCCTCCATTACGACGTGAAAGGAACGGGAGACCCTGCCCGCGGCGAAACGCTCTACGGACGGCTGCAATGCGGCAGTTGCCATGTGATTGGCGGGGCGGGCGGACTCGCAGGACCGGACTTGTCGACGATCGGGGTCACGGCCCCCATAGATTATCTTACGGAATCCCTGCTGAAACCCGAGCAGGCCGTCAAGGACGGGTATACCCTGATTCGCATCGTGCATACGGACGGCGGCATTGCGACGGGAAACCTCATGGGCGAAACGGAGACGGAAGTGCTGGTGCGGAACGCGGCGGGCAGCGTGGAGCGCATTCCCAAAAGCCGCATCCGGACGCGGGAAATCGTTCCGGGATCGCTCATGCCGGCGGGCCTCACCGCCTCGCTCGACCGAAAAGAGTTCGTGGACCTGGTGGCTTTTTTGTCCGCGCTGGGCGAAGAAGGACCGTATCGCGCACCCGCCTCGGCGGATGGGGAACAAACGGTGCGGAGATGGCGCGTATGGCGACCATCCGACCCCGTGGTTGAGGAAATCCGGCGGGCAGGTCCCGTATTCGCTGTTACCGGAGAAGGCGTGGCCTGGGCGCCCATGCACAGTACGGTGGCGGGGGATTTGCCGCTTGCAGAACTGCCCGAAGCCGCCGGATACAGCATGGCGTACTTCGAAGTGGACGTCGAAACGCCCGCCCCGGTCATCCTGACTGTGGAGCTGCCCGGCGGCGCGGGGGAAGGCGTCTCGGCCTGGGTGGACGGACAGCCCGCGCCCCTCGTCGAAGGGCGGATCGAATTCGCTGGCGAGGCAGGGCGGCAGCGGGTTATGCTGGCCGTGGATCGGGCGTTGCACAAAGAGGGCGCACTGCGGGCGAAACTGCCTGACGGAGCAAAAAACACGGGGGTTTCCGTTGCAAGGGAATGGTGAGGCGCGGCCGCGCAGTTTGCCTCATGATCCCGCGCCGCGCCGCGCCGCGCCCGCCCGCACCGCGCCCGCCAACGCCGAACGCCTGCATGGTACGCCCAATTTCCCCCGGGGAAATGTCCAGGCGGCAAGCCAAATCAGCGTGTCCTTAAAGAAACAAGGCCCTCCCTCTTGCGAGGAAGGGCCTTTGCTGTTTTGACCACGAACAATAGCAGGCCCTTTACGGCCAACGCTGCTTATTTGACAAGCGTCATATGCCGAACCTGACGGAATTCAGGCGTTTCCAGCGAGTAGAAATACCCGCCGCTCGCCAGTTGCGCGCCGGACGCCGTACGACCATCCCATTGCACCTGGTGCGTTCCGGGCTGTTGCATCGTCCCGTTCACCAGGGTCGTTACGACGCGGCCTAACGCATCGTATACGCGCACGGTGACAACCGTAGCCTCCATAATCTCGTACTCGATGGTCGTGGAGGGATTGAACGGATTCGGATAGTTCTGGCGCAATACGAACTGTTCGGGAAGCTCGAACGGCTCGTCTTCCGCGCTGGTCGATTCGCTGCGCATGAATTTCTGGCACGAGGGAGCAGCCTGGTTGAACTGGCATACATAGGCCGTCATCCCGTCCGGGGAAAAGGCGATGCCTCTGGGCCGACCTTCTCCCACGGAGGCGGCGGGGTCCTTCGTCGTATTCCACTTGATGCTGTCGAGCGCTACAGGAATCATATCCACGGCAAGATCATCAATATCGAACGCGTAATGGGTCTGGATCGACCAGGACGTTGCGACCGTGTCGCCGTCTGCGCCTACGTAGGTGTTCGCCGCATCGTTTGCCGAACCGGCTCCCACCCACAGTTGGCCTTTCGAATCGAAGCCAAACGATTCCGCAGAAACGCCCGGAATCACGACGCCCAGGGAATCGTATTCCGAAAATTCATCGGCGCGTTTGTATTCGATAACCGCCCTGTTCGTATAACCCGCCCAGAAAATGCGATTTCCGTCCGCCGATACCGCAAAATCCCGCGAAAAACCCGGAGCGGCCTCCACCGCGTTGCCCACGACGGTCAAATCGTCCGGGTTAAGCATGATGATGGGTTGCGCAGGACATACGGCGCCTACGAAAACGTTGTTGTCGCTTGCCGCCGCCTCGGCGAGCGAGCAAAAAACCGGAAAGGTGTTTTTGGCAAGCGCCGCACCGGTCTTGTAATCCAGTTTATACAGCGTTTTCCACTGGGATACAAGGATATTTCCAGCCATGTCCGTCGAAAGGCCGCGTCCGCTTTTGCCCTCCCAGGCGGTTCCGTCCCAGAAGACGCCGAGCGTATCGTCAATGGCCCCGTCGCCCGACGCCGCGAACTTGATGGGCGATAAATCGGACACGGTGCCGTCCGCATTGAACACGTAAATGACGCGCGTCGGTGCATACTCTCCCGAGGAAACCTCGACGCTGTCGGTGGCGCCGAACGGCTGAACCCAGATCTTCCCCTCCGGGTCGACGGCCACGCCGTGCACGCTGCTCCACTGAAGAGGATTCCCGTCGGCGTCTTCCGGCATGGAAGAAACCCCGCCCTCGTAGGTCCATGGGTGATCGCGAAGGTCCCCCGCAACGCTCCCGTCATACGTTTGACCAGCGGCGAAATGGGACGACGCGGCACACAGCAATACCGCGAAAAGAGGCAGTAAAAATCGTTTCATGTTCTCGGTGGATTGGGTTCGAAAGGCTGAGGAGGTACGAAACAGACGCGTCAACGCAACCGCGAAGGAGGCCAGAAACGCGCATGCCGTACGTTAGGGCATTGTTAGCAATGTCGTAAATATAATGCGTTATGCGAAAAAAGCGCAAGGGGGCGCGTTATTTTTTATGAGAGGACGCGAAAATCTATCGGACCCCTTCGCGGCGCGTGTTGATCCGGATCAAACCGGGGGGCGTCGCATCCGTTCTGCCCTGCACCATATACAAGTTGGGCGCGGCGCCCCACGCGAACGAAACCGCCGCCGGAAGGAACAAGCCCGGATAAAACGCGCGCCCGTCGCCGTTCGGCGAAACCAGCAGCACGGGATCCGCCCCGTCCGTACCTACGAACAAATCGCCGTTCGCAGCGAAGGCGAGCGCGAAGGCTTCCGCGCCGGCCTCTCCGGTCACGTCGAAGTACCGTTCGGCTTCGCCAAGTCCTCCCCCGGAAACAGGCCAGCGCCATATTTCGCTTGCGTCATCTCGCGTGGCGGCGGCGTACAAATAACCGTCGAAGAAACGCAGGGCGCGCACGTTCGCCTCGAAAGGAAAAGCCTCCACGGATTTGTCCGGGGCAATGCGGTAGACGTTGGCGTTGTTGCCGCCGGCCCACAGGTTGTTTTCCTCGTCGAACGCAATCGCCGAAAGCTTCACGGAATTGTCTGGAACAACGCCCCAGACTTCCTGCCTGCCCCCTTCGCTGAACCGGAACACTGCGCGCACCGCGCGCACCGTATACAGCATGTCGTCCGCGCCGTACGCCATGTCTGTCCATATGAAGCTTGTTTCGACGAACAGGGAGCGGGCGCCGTCGGACGCCATGCGAAGAACCCCCGCGGAGCGCCCGTCGGAATTCATGGACACATACAGGTCGCCCGCTGGATCCGAAGTAATGGAAAACGGTTCCTCGAACCCGGCGATATCGCCGAATGGCTCGACGGCGGCTTCCAGTCGGTACGCTATGCCATTGCTGTAATTTTCCGCGCCCAGCACGGCGACCCGAACCTCGATGTCGGCGCCGGGCGTTGCGGGCGCCTGCACCTGGAGGCGCGTCGGCGACGCTTCCATTACCTCGGCGCGGGCGTCGTTGAAATACGCCAGGTTGTCCGCTGCGGTTGCGGAGAAATTGCTGCCGTCGAGGGTTACGACGTCCACGCCGGCAAGCGCAAATCCGGCGGGATCAATGGACGCAAGCACGGGATCGGGGGCCGAAGGCCTGTCCGGGTCGTACAGACTGGCGGCGGGCCCGGAATCGCACCCCGAGGCCGCGGCGACGAAAAGCAGGGCGGCGATCGCGACGTACCGCCGCGCGCCCGATCCGAAAATCGGCGTCCTGTCCAGACAGTCGCTGTAGCGCAATCCCGGCTTCATGGCGCGCAAGGCGTTAGATGGAAAATGACAGGGAAATTCGATGTACCGCGGAGAAGGTATCGAAGGTGGTGGCGGAATAATCCGCCGAGAGACCTCCGTTTCCGAACAAGCGCTGTACGCCGACTCCAAACGTGACGCCCTGTACGTCCGTCGGAAATACGTACCCGGCCCGCAAGGAGAAGGTCTGCAAAAACGAATATTCGCCGCCCACCTTGACCTGCTCCGAAAAATCACGCGGATTGGATGCGTCGAGGGCAATGCGCAGGGCATGCGTTTTCCCGCTCCGCCCGCCTCCGGGTTCCATGACAGAATCGTTCAGCAGGTCCATGACGTCCATCGATACGCCTATGGAAAGCGTAAGGGGGAGTTGAAAACTTTCCTCCTCGTACGCTATTTCCTGCGAGAAATTGCGCGCGTTGACCGCAAAATTCAGACTGCGAAATCCGGTTTTGTACAATACGCCGAAGTCGAAGGCGTACACGCCGGCGCTATTGTCCGCGCGCACGTATTCGCCTGTCCCGCCCGTATCGTAGCCAATAATGCTCTCGGCCAGATTCTCCATGGCGTATTTGACGTGTCCGCCCACGGAAAAGCGATCGCTCAAAGGCCGCGCATACCCGAAACCGAAGGCCCAGGATGTGGGATTGAACGTACCGACGTCCATAAATCCCTGGTCGTTATCGAACCGAATCGTTTCTTCGAGTTCGCCGAAATCAACGCTCATGAAAGAAAATCCGAACACGCCGAAACGCCCGCCGCCGGGCCGGAAAGACAGGCTCCCGGCGTAAAATTCGATGTCGGCGATCCACTGCGTCGTCGCCATCGCTGCGCTTGCGTACGAACGCTGCCACGCCATGCCCGCCGGATTGTAGAACAGGTTCTGCGCGTCGCCTTCCATCGCCGTCATCGCGTCGCCAAGGGCAGCGGCTCGCGGACTGGGAGAGAAACTGAGGAATTTCATGCCTGTCTGGGCAATCTTGTCCTGCTGGGCGCGCGCGCAGGGCGCAAACGCCGAAAAGACGAGCAGGCAGCATCCGATAGCAATGAGTACCGATCCTTTCATGGCGTCGTGGCCTCTCTAACGGATGATGACGAACTTTTTGATCGCCCGCTCGCCCGTTTCCGTATCCGTAATGACAGCGATGTATAACCCGCTCGCCACCACCTGGCGGGACGATGTGGTGTGATCCCAGAATGCGTCCCCGCTGCCGTCATCGTGTTCAATGCGATCAACGAATTCCCCCAGCGGCGTGAATATTTCGATGGAGCACTGCCCCGGAATGTTGAAAAAAGCCAGTTTATCGGTCTGGTCCGGGAAACGCACGTCCGGAGAGGAAGCGATGTTGAACGGATTCGGCACGATTCGTATGTCGGACAGACTTTCTCCGGCCGGACGCTTGAGCCGCGTGGGCGTATAGGTCTGGGAATAGTAACGACTGCTGCGCAGGGAGCCGGCGGGAGTTAGCCCGTTCGTATCGTTCGATGAACGGACGCCCACGATATAATAGTAGTAATCGATGCCTCGTATGGGCGTCGTGTCGTCGAACGAAGCAGCGCTGCCTTCCGCGGCGTGGATGAGCGTATAGGTACTGTCGAAACGTCCCTGGGCGCGGTAAATTTCCCATTGGTCCGGCAGCGTCTCTGAAGCGTACGGTTGCCACGAAAGCGCAATGCGATCGCCGCCGCCGTTTACCTCGAACTGGGCGGGCGGCGCCGGCGGGCGAGGAATCGCGTATCCCGATTCGAAATTGGCTTGCGCGCGGCGAAAGGTTTGAAAAAGCGAATCCCGGCTCGTAAACACCCATTCGTTTTTGGTCATGGCGTGCACCGACCCACCCGCTTCATAGGGAATCTCCAGGGCGTCGTTGGCGCCCGACTCCTTGTAGGCTTTTCCTATCGCAATGTTGGCATCCCGGCTAAGCCCCGCCGCCGCTTCCGCCAGCACAATACGTACGCTTTCCCCCGGCCCAAGCGTATAGGGACCATAGCCGTTGGCGTTGGAAAATCCCCCGGGGGTGCCAAGCGAAGGGTCTCCGGTCGGATTCAGGAAACCGTCCATGCCGGAAGGCTCCACCACGTCGGCATGGCGCGGCGATCGGTGACCACTCGACATCAGGCCATACTCCACTTCCATTTTGGCCGGATTGAATGCGTCGTTTTGCGACGTGTAGGGAGCGTCCGAACCAATCCAGGTCGTTGTGGAAGGCTGACTCGGGTCGTCCGTCGGATCGGCGGGCGACGTATCCGCATGCAGCGTAACCACGCCGACGAACTGGGATGCGCCCAGGCGACCGAGCGTGTCGGTCGGCGCAATGTTCACCGCAGGCAAGACCTGAGGAAGAATCGGCCCGCCAATATTGTCATAGGCCGTAAAAGGAGGGAACTTGCCATGCCAGACGAACTGAGCCCGAAAATCTTCTTCGGGAGGATCGGGCTTCACGCCGTCGCCGCGCGTATCCAGCATGGCGTTCAGCCCCCAGCCGGTTCCGTTACCTATTACGTAACGCGTTTCCTTCGCTACGGACAAGCGCCACTGGTAGAAGAAATACACCCCTTCAAGCGTCTGATTCGGCAATTCGACGTCCGGGTCGCCGTCCGTATTGCCCGTATTCGTGAAGGTATACTCCATCACATGATAATTGTCGTGATATTCCTGGCTGAACTGCATGATTTTGCGCTCCATCGTAACGCCAAGGAGCGTGTTCGCCTCGTTCACGATCATCACGTCAGGAATCTGATCCGGGTCTACATTGTCGTTGGCCATTTCCGCTTCGGGAACCGACAGCGCGCCGTCCACGAACACCGCAGGAGGATCCCGACGGCTTATCATTTCAAAGCGCAGCGGAAAAAATTCCCCGGAGCCCGAGACCCGGGGGCCGACATGCACCACGCGCGCAGGATATGTGGTCCCTGATTCGTCCGTTACGTCGGCGGCGCCGATCCATAACGACTTGGCCGCCTGCATATCGGTAAAGCGATAGACGCCAGGCCAGCGCAGGCCATCCTGCTGGGTTCTTACGAAACCGCATCCCTCGCACTCGCTCCCGATTTCGGAATACCAGTTATGCAACGAACCTGCGGAAAGCCATTTGTTCGCAAACTGGGCCTCGACCGTACGCAAACCGCCCGCCGCGCCCGCGGCGAACAACGCCAGCGCAACCGCCGCCGCGTATATTCGACGCGCCCGGCGACGCAAGCCCGACCTGCCAGGAGGCGCGCAATATGATGTACGCCGTGTCGTCAACGCACCTTCAATGTGTTGCCGTCGCATTGCATACGCATTATAACGTAATCCGAAGCCCCCAGTAAACGTCTCTCGGATTCAGGAACGTCAAATAGTTCTGGTTGGGCATGTCGATGTACGCCTTGTTGTCCAGCGCATCATCCACCTTTTGCCGATCGGCGGAAACCCAGCCGCCGTCCCGGTATTCCAGCCAGGTTCTCGTGTCGTATTCCCAATAGATAACGCCGGGATCGGGCGCCGTTACGCTGGCCCGCGCGGGAATGCGCTCCATGGGCTGAAAAGACGTGTCGTAACTGCGCCACGCGCCGATCTTGTCCTGGCCCGGAATGTTCGTGTCGTAATCGTCCGATTCGGGCAGATGCAGCGAACGCAGATACGCATTCTGGTCGTTGCCGTCCACGAATCCGCTGAACGAAAGAGTGCGGCGGTTCAGCACGTTGAAAACGTCCACGAAAAATTGCGCGCGACGACCCCGAATATCGAATTGCTTCGACAGGCGCAGGTTCAGGTTCCACGAATCCCGGAACGAAACATTGTTCAGCACGCCGGGCACGGCGCCTCCGCCCGTCCAGGTATATTTGCTGCCCTGCCGCCAGCTTCCGATGAAACTGGCGCGCCAGCCGCCGAGCGGATGAAACATTCCCATATTCGGGCCGAAATCGGCGGGCGAAATCACATCGAGGTTCAAACGTCCGTAGGGCCTGGGAACGGGCTTTGAAGAAGCGCGCCGCCGCTCCGAGTCGCTTTCCTCGAACTCGCGCTGCGCGGTCGGGTTTTCGAAATTGCGCCGGAGTCCGAAATATCCCGACGTAAAAACCATGTACGTATAATTGACGAATCCCTGCACCCAGCGCCCGCGGGTCCGCGAAAGCGTCACCTCGAAACCCCGGATGTCTTCATAGGAATTGGGTTCGGTCACGTCGTAATTGACCTGCCCGTCGCGGCTGACGTATTCCACCAGGTACGGTTGCAGCGATACGTCCTTGTAGTATCCGGCCAGGCGAGCCAGAAACTGATCGAAAAACGATTGTTCGTACCCCAGTTCGTATGCAATCGTTTTCGGCAGCGGATTGTTCGGGTTCGCGACGCGGCTGATTTGTCCGGTTTCCGTAAAAGGACGAATCAGATACAGATTATTAGGGTCGGGAAGCGAGCGGAAATGCCCGTAATTGAAAAACAGCTTGCTGACGGCCGTTACGGGAAACGAAACGCCCATGCGGGGACTCAGCTTGAAAAGCCGGGCGGTCGGTTCTTTCGCCAGCAACGAATCTATCTGATGGGCGAACCGGGCCGAAAAGGCGCTGGTGAACGGATCGTCGTAGGAAATCCAGTCGCCTCCCGCATTGAAATAATCGAGCCGTACGCCAAGGTTGGCGATCATGCCCTTGAATTCGAGCTTGCCTTGCGCATAGGCCGCGCCTCGCGCGGGCTTCTTTTCCCAGGTCGAGTGGGAATTGCCGCTAGGAAGAAATTCGTCGTATCGCCCGTAGTTTACCCGCGTATCGGCAAGATTGAATTCCAGTCCTGTTTTGACTTGCAGAAACCGATTGACCTGGCTGGTGAAATCGCCTTGCAGATTATACGTAATGACGCGGCTGCTGTCCCGGGCGTTGCTCATGCCCACGCCGGTTCTCATGCCGTCCACGCCGAAGGTGGGCTTGGGCTGGAAGCCGAAAGGCGCTTCGTCGAAACCCACGCCCCCGAACGTTACGACCGGCGTCTCGTCGCGGAGCGGGCCGGGATTGGTGTCGTAACGGGACCCGAACGCGTTGAATCGCACTTCGTAGAACGAAGCGTTGCTCAGCAAATGCGTGAATTTGGCCCCGGCCATCCATGTGTTCACCGTGGTGGGGCCCCAGTAATCGGTCGAAAAGGTGCGGGAATCAATGAAGCTGACCCGGTTCAGTTGCGCGGCGATGCTTGAAGGCGAACGAAAAACGCCCGGCTGTCCGGCCCGACTGCTCGCCGTACCCTTGTTGCGGCCTTGCAAGCCTTCCACCGTGATTTTCATGCCGGGAGCAAGGTTGCCGGTCAACTTGACATGGCCCGTATGCGCCCGGAACCGGTCCGTATGCAGCGGGATCAGGTACATATCCTGATCGTACCGAAAAGACGCGTAAAAACGCAGGTCCCCCAGCGATTTTCCAATAACGGGGACGGGGCCGCCCAGCCCCGCGTCTATGTTGTAATCCGGCGTAACGATCTCCATTTCTTTCCGGTGCTGCCAAAGAAACGCTTGCTGAAGCGCCTCCGGCGTCAAGTCGTTGCCGGGATCGTCGTCCCGCAGCAATTGATCGGACACGGCGACCCATCCCTCGAAATTGGGATATTGCTGCTGGGTCGCTTCGTCCCAGGCTCCGCTTTCCGTGCCGAGCCAGGCCACGTCCGGGTCCACGAACGGGCGAATCCAGTAGGCGTTCAGGTTGTCGGCGCGGGCGCCGAAATGTTTCTGGGCAGGCGCGCTGTAGCGTACGATGGCGTCCAGCTGATACCGATCCGGGCTTCCTTCCCTCGTAACTACGTTGACCACCCCGGAACGCACGTTGCCGTATTCAGCGTTGAACCCGCCAGTCTGCACCTGCACTTCCTGCACGGAGGCGAGGCTGATATTGGTGAAGGGCGCGTTGTTGCGTTCGTCCCGGAGGCCCAGGCCATTGACCATGAACGCCAGTTCGTCCGAACCGCTTCCCCGCACGGACAGTCCCTGTACGCCGGCCTGCAAACCCACCACGCTGGATATGCTGGAGACGGGCAGCGCCTCAATCTGATCGGACGATACGTTCAACTGGCTGTTGGAAACGTCGGCCTGCACGACGGGGAGATCGGCGGTGACCACAACCTCGTCGAGCCCGACGGCGGATTCGCTCAACAGAAAGTCGATGACGGTCGTCTGGTCGATGTTGACCCGAACATCCTGTATCGTTTGCGGCGTAAAACCAATGAACGAACCCCGAATCGCATAGTCCCCCGGCGAAACGTTCAGAATGACATAATAGCCGTCCGCGTCCGTCGCCGCCCCCCTGACGCCGCCGTCGATCGCCACGTTCGCTCCGGGAATCGGCGTCCCGGCGACGTCGGTGACGCGCCCGGCGATCTTGCCGGATTGCGCAAGAGACGCCGAAGCGGTCAGGAGCGACAGAATGACGCTCAGCAGAAAGGAGGCAAAATGATCCTTCATGCCTTTGACGCTTTCAGGTTTATGTGTGGATGCTTTTCCGGCCCGCACGGCGCAAAAAAGCGAACACCCCGATTGTTTTACGGAATGGATCAACGCTTGTTACAAATATAGCATTATCGCCTGGATATGCAACCCCGCCGCATTATTTGATAATTTCCCATGATTCGCGCATTTTTTTCGATATTTTCCCGTAGCGCCCCTGCAAAGCAATCCGGACACAGGATACCATGCCTTTCCAAAAACATATCGCCTGCTGCGCGGCGGCGTTACTCCTTGCGCTCGCCGCAGGGCCGGGGCAGCCCGCATCCGCCCAGCCTGCGCCCAAGCACGAATTCCGGGGGGCCTGGATCGCCACGGTCATCAATCTGGACTGGCCCAACGCGCGGGGCGCGTCCATAGGAAACCAGCAAAAGGCGCAGCTCGCCGTCATGCTGGACAAGTTGCAAGCGGCGGGCGTCAACGCGGTGTTCTTTCAGGTGCGGTCGGAGGCGGACGCCATGTACGAATCGCCCTACGAGCCCTGGTCCTACTGGCTTACGGGCGCGCAAGGCGTCCCGCCCAATCCTTTCTACGACCCCCTCGCCTTCGCCATAGAGGAAGCGCGCAAACGCGGCATGGAGCTGCACGCCTGGTTCAATCCGTACCGGGCCGTGCGCGGTTCGGGATACCCCAACCACGCCTCTCACGTCTCGGCGCGGCGTCCCGAATGGACGCTTTCCATCGGGAGGCTGACGGTGTTGAACCCGGGATTGCAGGAAGTGCGGGACTACATTGCGACGGTCATTGCGGACGTGGTTCGGCGCTACGACATCGACGGAGTGCATTTCGACGATTATTTCTACCCGTACCCGCCGAACCAGATCACGTCGGAGGACAGGCAAACCTTCAACGACGATCCGAGAGGGTTTCGCAGCATCGGCGCCTGGCGGCGCGACAACGTGAATCTCTTCGTGGCCCAGGTGGCGGACAGCGTGAACGCGATTCGTCCGTCCGTAAAATTCGGGATCAGCCCCTTCGGCATCTGGAAAAACGGGGTCCCTTCGGGCATTGTCGGACTGGACGCCCATAACGTGATCTACGGGGACGCCACAGCCTGGCTGGAGGCCGGAACGATCGACTACCTCGTACCGCAACTCTACTGGGCCTTCGGAGGCGGACAGGATTACGCCAAACTGGCTCCCTGGTGGGCCGAACGCACAGCCGAAGCGGGACGGCATTTGTATGTCGGGCATGGTTTATACCGTGCGGACCGGGCCACCTTCACCGGCAATCTGTTTTCGTCAAGCGAAGTGCCCCGCCAGGTCCGCTTCAACCGCGCCCGCGACGATATTCAGGGCAGCGTGTTCTTTCGGGCGAAAAACATCAGCGTTTTTTCGTCGAGGGGCTTTGCGGACACGCTGCGGACGGATTTGTACCGTACGCCGGCGCTTGTGCCGCCCATGGAATGGAAGGATATGTCCGCGCCCGATCCGCCCGGCCTGCTGACCCTCGCGCTGACCGGCGCAGACGGCGTACGGCTTTCCTGGAGCGCGCCGGACTCTTCTTCCGCGCCCGAAGCGCGGCGCTATGCGGTGTATCGGGTGCGCTCCCCTGCGCGGCCGCCCCCCGCCTTCGCCATGGACGATCCGAACAACCTGGTCGCAGTGACCGGAGAAACCTCGTTCGTCGACGGACACGGAATGCTTGCGGAGGGCGATCCCCTGCATTATTTCGTGACGTCGGTCAGCGCGAACTCCATCGAAAGCGAAGCAGGCAACGTGGCGCCCCTCGACAAGGTAACCGCCGCAGAAACCGAACAGCCGGAAGCGTTCGCCCTCCTCCAGAGTTATCCGAATCCGTTCCGGGAGGCGGTGGAAATCCGGTTTGCGCTGCCGCGCCCTGCCCCTGTAACCCTCCGCATATATGATGTGCTGGGGCGGGAAGTCGCGCAACTGGCCGGGGGACAGTGGAAACCGGAAGGCCGCCACGCCGTACGCTGGGACGGGCGGGACGCCGCAGGCCGCTCCGTCGCCCCCGGGGCCTACTACTATGTCCTGGACGCCGGAAACCATCGCGCCGCGAAGGGGATGGTTCGGGGATGGTAGGGGGAAATATCAGGCGCATTAAGAGGCTTGACGATCCTGCGCCCTGAAACCCCCGAAACGCTGTCCAATCAGGGCCTCTGAGAGCCTCGGCTCCTCATACAATGTGGTCGCCTGCCAAGGGACTACTTGAGACCCTTCCTCTTCCCTTTACCCTTGCTGATTAGTTTTACTCGAATAAAATCTTCCTCAGTCGTCCATCCAGCGGAATCAAGCATGCTTTTCAAGGTCCCCCTGCGTATGACCTGACTTGGATGTGAATGCACAGACACCACGTTTTTCCCTTCCGGTCTATCTGGATGTCTGTAGATTTGGACCGCCCCCGGCGTCGATTCCAGAATCCATCCATCCCTCTTCAAAGCCGCCTGGAACTTTTTGAACGTGGTGTTCCGCAGTTGGTCCCACACATGCTTCGGGTAAGCACTCATGCAAAGGCAAGGGCTAAACCGACAGTTTCCCTATGTTCCCTTTGCGATGTTGTCCGGCAAGCAACAGGCTTGGGTTGGCGGCGGATAAGAGCAGGGGGGATCTGTTCGCCGTACTTGATTTTGACCAGCAGAAATCCCTTTACTGCATCCTTGGCGTTCTCGAACGCCTCCTCTTTCGTATCCCCGCATATATGCAAACCGGGCAAATCCGGGCAGTATGCGTGAAAGCCGTCTTCGTCAGGTTCAATGATGATCGGAACCTCGAAAACGATGTCGTCGGAGTACATAGCAATTCATCCGGTGGTCGGCGAGAGACAGGGAGACAGATTACATTTATATTACGAATTTCCTGCAACAAAGGTGCAAAATTATGCATTGAATGTACCGCACAATATAACAATAACGGAAATTGAACCTGTTATCCACGTCAGAATATCGGACGTACCTCGTTAAGGATACTCTGATTATAATGTGCAAAGTTCAGAGGCTGCGAGAGGCGCTTCACGTACGCTGCCCCCTGAAGCCTGCGCCGCTTCCGCGCCGCAAAAGGGGATGGTTCGGGGGCGGTAGGGGCAGGGCGCTCCGTCGCTTTCATTCGGGACGGACAGCCTGAACAAATAGTAAAGGAAAAAGGCCCTCCCTCTTGCGAGGAAGGACCTTTTCCTGTTTTTACGACGAGAAATAGCGGGCATTTACAACCCGCGAGCGCTTATTTGACAAGCGTCATATGCCGAACCTGACGGAATTCAGGCGTTTCCAGCGAGTAGAAATACCCGCCGCTCGCCAGTTGCGCGCCGGACGCCGTACGACCATCCCATTGCACCTGGTGCGTTCCGGGCTGTTGCATCGTCCCGTTCACCAGGGTCGTTACGACGCGGCCTAACGCATCGTATACGCGCACGGTGACAACCGTAGCCTCCATAATCTCGTACTCGATGGTCGTGGAGGGATTGAACGGATTCGGATAGTTCTGGCGCAATACGAACTGTTCGGGAAGCTCGAACGGCTCGTCTTCCGCGCTGGTTGCCTGCTCCATTCCGGTGGATTCCAGCACGACGATGATTGGTTGGCCCGGGCTGCTGGCGTACAGGTTCGTCAGCACGACCTCGTTGTGGCCGTCGCCGTCGAGGTCGTCAGCAATGCGCGGCGGATAATAGCGTTCGCCAAGGCCTCCTTCATCCGCCGAGTTGACCATCTCGGTCCATGTGTAGCTTGTCGAGTCGGCGGGGCTTCCGGATCCCTTGTACTCGATGCGCATGACGGTCTCGTCCGTGCCGGTCGTGGCGATAATATCGAAATGGCCGTCCCCGTCGATATCGCCGATATCGGCGCCGCGCGGACGGGTATTATTGTGGTAGGCGCCCACTTCCATGAAACTGGCGCCCGTGATCGTGGACACGTCGTCCACATTGTCGAGGTAGTACAGTCGCCCGTTCGTCATGGGCGCGAGCAGTTCCATTTTTTCGTCGCCGTCCGCATCGTGGAACAGCAACTTGTTGGAATTGAACGAACCCGGATCGCCCCGGTCATCGTGGGAATTGATTTCCGCTGCGAGCCGGTACGCATCGGCGCCCGTCGCCTCCACGATAGCCCACGAGAAATTATCCCAGGTGTTGACCCAGATTTCCATAGCGCCGTCGTTGTCGAAGTCGATCGCATCCACATCGTAAACGCTCCCCCCCCCCAGTACCTGATTGCCGAGTTCGAACTCGATCGTGAAGGTGGCGAAACCGTCGATGCCCGCGTTCGGCGCAATGATGACCAGTTCGCGATTTCCGCCCGTTCGGGACGTCGTGGCCAGTTCCTGCGTCCCGTCGCCGTCGAAATCGCCGATGACGAACCCGGAAGGCCGGAAGTCCAGCGACCCGTCCTTTTCGTAGCCGTACTTCACAGTCGGCTCGTCAGGAAACGTCTTGTCGGCGTTCTGTTCGAAGATGAGCAGATCGTCCGCCGCGTTGTTGATGGTGGGCACGCCGAAGTAAATCTCGTACAAGCCGTCCTTGTCGATGTCGCCGTACGCAAGAGCGGGCAGCGAATTGGACGGTTCGTGCGTGAAACTCCACACATGTTCGTACATATCGTCGCCTGCGTTTTCATACAGAACCACGTCCAGCATACCCGGATCCGGCCCCTGGGGCGCCAGGGTTTCGTCGGTGGTGAACAGGATTTCCTTGTTGCCGTCCCCGTCGAAGTCCATGCCGGTCAGTACGCTGCGCGCGCCGAAACCCTGCTCGGCGTCGTCCTGATCCGGATAATGATCGAATATATTCGGGTGATCGCGCGGATCCAGCGTCCAGGCTACCCGTACGTCGGGCGTGGTGTTGATCGTAACAGACGTCTGACCAACGGCGAGATGCGGCGCGGCGAAAAGCGGCAGGATCGCGAAAAGAGGCAGTAGAAATCGTTTCATGTTTTCCAGACGAATTGGATTCAAAAGGCTGAGGCGGTACGGCTGGACGCATCGGCGTGATCGCGAAGGCGCGGAAAACGCGCAGGCTATGTGATGTACGCAGATGGACCAGCAAGGCGTGCAGTTAAGACGCAAACAGCAACGTCCTGATAATAATGCGCTATGCGGCAAAAGCGCAAGGCCGGGCGCTATTTTTTCTGAAAAGGCGCAAAAATCCACCGGACCCCTTCGCGTCGCGTACTGAATCCAGAGCAGGTCGGAGGGCGACGCCCCGAGCCAAATCGACAGAAAGCGACCCGCCGATTCCCCTGCAATCAAAAAAATATCCCCGCGCTGAGAAACCACTTGCATTTTTCCTTCGGAAGTGTTAAAGTATGTGCCCCGCTCCATATAGAAAGCGGTCTCTCAGCCACCTGAATCACCTGAAAAGTCATGAAATTCGTTACTGCTTCTCGCTACCTCTCCTTGCTTTCCGCCTTCGTGCTGCTCGCTATGGGCGCCGGGACGGCTTCGGCGCAAACGGCAGAACACCTGTTCAGGGTGGATGCTTCCGAGGATATAAAAGATCCTTACGCCGTTGGCCGCCACTCGGGCGCCCGGGACATCGCCGGACCCGTAGACCTTGACAACGACGGCAAAATGGAGATTGTCGTCAGCGACTATACGGGCGGCGGACGCGCGCACGTAATCGAAAACGCAGGGATGGACACTTGGGAATTGGTGTATTCGACGCCGTGGGTCGATTCGACGGGAACCACCAATAACATCCGGTCTATCGCCGCCGGCGACCTAGACGGCGACGATAATGGCGAAATTATCTTCTTCGCAGGCCGCGACTACGATTCAACCAATGTTGCAGACAATGGTTTGAATACGGGCCTTTACGTATACGAATTCAACGGAACTGATTTTGGCGATAAGCCCGCCTATATCTACGAATTCGATGACCACCTGCCGAATCGCTGGCGTCAGGAACGCATGGAGATCATGGACATCGACGGCGACGACAAGCAGGAACTTTTCTGGGGTAATAACGGCAATAACGCCCATGACGAATGGTATATCTTTTCCGTGGACGGCGATATTGGGAGCGGCTTCGAGCAGCCGGTCGAGGAAGCTCGACTGAATTCTCGTGTCGTAGACCACGATCCGGTCAACCGGGGGGGGGGCAGTCCCTATTACATCGGCGCCGGAGATTTTGACGGCGACGGCAATATGGACCTTTCGCTGCATTCCTGGAACAACTTCAACCTGACGACCGGACGGGCCACGGGCGCCGATACCTACGAATTCCCCGATTCGGTCGCCGACAACGCATTTTATCGGGCCGCCGCAGCGGATCAGGTAGCCTTCTTCGGAGGCACTGTCGTGGATATCGACGGGGATGGAAACGACGAGGTGTTCTATGGCAATCTGCAGTCAGGCGAAGCAGTCCTCGTCAACTATGACTCCGGAGAAAACACGCTGGAGATTACAGCGGACAATGTCGTAGCGAATATTTTTAGGGCGACTTTCACCACGCTTGGAATCGGGTCCGGAGACCTTGACGGCGACGGCAAGATGGAAGTGTTCGGAACCGGCGTAACCTACGGCGGCGCTTCCCGCACGGCGGATGAAGACCCGATATTTATCCGCATCGCGGAATTCCAGGGCGGCGACGTAGAAGACCCGAACAATTACAGGGTGGGAGGGCCTTTATATTTCGAACCGTTCGACAAGGATGAGTTCAATATGATCGAACGCGATTCAAGCGGGACAATGAGCACCTACTACGAGGAAGGAGACCAGGGCGGCGTTTTCGTCTCGAAATTCGCCTATCTCGGAGACCCGGACGGCGACAACTTCAACGAACTGGCGGTGGCCTTTCAAGGCGTTGACGACAGCACGTTCGTGATCCAGGAAACGTTCAACCCCGCCGACAGCACGTATGCGCGGGAAACGACATCGTCGGCGGTAAACGAAAACCGCGTGTTCATGCGCGTACTCCAGGGCGGCGAGGGCTTCACCGTAAAAATCGCGGACGAGCGCATCATTCTGCCGTCGGACTACAAACTCTCGGAGAATTACCCGAATCCGTTTAACCCCTCGACCACGTTCAGCTATACGCTGCCGCTCGACAAGGCCGTCAGCGTAAAGGTGTACGACGTCGCGGGACGCCTTGTCCGAACGCTCGTGAACAATACGCCCCACGCCGCTGGCTCCTATGAAGTGTCCTGGGACGGCACAAGCGATTCCGGACATTCTGTCGCAAGCGGAACCTATATCTATACGCTTGAGTGGGGCCAGTTCATGCAAAGCAAGACCATGATCCTCCTCAAGTAAATCCTCCAGCGCAGGGGTCTGTCGGACACGTCTGGCAGACCCCTGCGCTTCCTCTTTTTCGCATGAAGGAATCATGCGCAAAACGCTCTGCCTTTCCTTTCTCTGCGCAGCGTTCCTTCTCGCGCTTCCTGCGTTCGGGCAGGGGAAAATCGCCGGGCGCGTAATCGACGGCGCCGCCGGCGAGCCGCTCATCGGCGTAAACGCCGTCATCGAAGGAACGACGCAAGGCGCCACCACCAACGCCGACGGAGAGTACGTCATCCTGAACGTGCGGCCCGGCGAGTATGCGCTGGCCTTCACCTACATCGGGTTTGCGCGGCAAGTCATCCAGGAAGTCCTGGTCTCCTCGGACTACACCACGCGCATCGACGTCGAGATGGCGGAAGAAACGATAGCGGGGGAAGAAATCGTGGTCGTGGCGGACCGCCCCCTCATCCGGAAGGACCTGACTTCCTCCCGAAAAACGACCATCGCCGAGGAAATAGAACAATTGCCCGTCGAGGGCTTCTTTGGCGTACTCGCCACCCAGGCGGGCGTTACGCAGGGACCCGGCGGCGCCTTCCATATCCGGGGAGGCCGCTCCAACGAAATCGCCTACCTCGTGGACGGCATGTCCGTGGGGAACCCCTTCAACACGAACGGCCTCGCCACCGAAGTGGCCGCCGACGCCATCCAGGAAATGACGGTGATTTCGGGGGCTTTCAACGCCGAGTACGGCAAGGCCATGTCGGGCATCGTAAACCTCGTAACCAAAGAGGGCGGAAATTCCTTCGAAGGCTCCCTCAGCGCGTACGGCGGCGATACGTTCACCGGCGACAGGGCCGCCTACGGAACCCCCGACGGGCAGGATCTGAACGTATACGTGCTGGAAGGCTCCCTGAGCGGGCCGCTTTTTTCGGACAAACTGCGCTTCTTCGTATCCGGGCGCCGGGACGTAGACCGAGGCCACATCTACGGCTGGCGGCGCTTCCTCCCGTCCGACTCGGCGAACTTCAACGCAGACCTGGACCGGCTGGCCGCAATCCGGGAATATCTCCCCGACTACGACGGCCCGAACTGGTACTACGAAATGCACGGGCGTCCGTGGTGGGAATACGCGGCGGATTCGTCGCGGGGCCTGCCGAACGAACGGGTCGCCCTGAACCCCCGGGAAAGTTTCAACATCCTCGGGAAGATCACCTTCCGACCCTTCCGGGGCGTCAAGATCGAATACAGCCACCTGCGCGACGGCGTGCGCGCCACGCCCTTCGATTTCAGCTACCGCTATAATCCCGACGGGAACTCGGACTACAGGGACCGGAGCTGGAACCATGCCCTGCACTGGACGCATACGCTCAACGACCGCTCCTTCTACACCGCCCGCTTCTCGTACGCAAAGAACCGGTTCCGGCAACATCTTTACGAAAATCCGCAGGATACGCGCTATGTCGTGGACCGGGACGGCATTGGCCAGGGCAATATGATCGGCTTTCCGGGCACGAACTTCCTGTTCGCCGGAAACGAAAAATCCCACATCTACGAGGACGCCGCCTCGCTGCGCGCCAAAATCGACTTTACCCGGCAATTCGGGCTGGTGCACGAGGCCATGGCGGGTATCGACGTGGAGTTGCACACGCTGGATCGGGAAAATTTCGCGGTCCTGTACGACGGCAACCGCTACCGCGCCCCCACTGTCGTGGATATCGACAATCCTTCGCGGGACAAATACGGCTGCACGGAATTCCTGAGCGTCGAGGGGGCGTACGAGAACTACGATTGCGCAAAGCAAAACGCCACCCATCTCGCCGCCTACGTCCAGGACAAACTGGAATTCACCGACTTTATCGTGAATGCGGGCGTCCGCGCCGAGCATTTCATTCCCCGCGGGCGGTATATCCCGGACCTGCTCGATCCGCAAGCCGAACCGGCGGACGCCAGCCCCAAAACGATGGTCCTGCCCCGCATCGGCGTATCGTTCCCCATTACGGCCCGCGGCATCATCCACTTTTCCTACGGACATTTTGCGCAGATGCCGAGACTGCGCAATATGTACGTCAACCCGGAATTCGAATTTCCGGTGGGAAGCGCCCCCACGTTCGGCAACGCCAACATGCGCCCGGAACGCACGGTGCAGTACGAAATCGGCCTGCAACAGCAACTCGCCGAAACGCTGGCGTTCGACCTGACCGGCTATTTCAAGGATATCCGCGACTATCTGACGCGGCGCACCATCCGCTACAGCACGATTCCGGGCGAAGACGTCTACAGCATCTATACGAACCAGAATTACGTGAACGTCAAGGGCGTAACGTTCGCTCTCACGAAACGGCGCTCGAGGAACGGCCTGCTGTCGGCGAACCTCGACTACACCTACCAGATCGCCGAGGGAGACAACGACGATCCGAACGCGGCTTTCTTCAACTTCCTGTCCGGGCGGGAAACGGAACTGGAAATCATCCCCACGGACTTCGACCAGCGGCACATTATTTCGTCCGTGGTAACCGTTTCGAAGCCCGCCAGCTGGGGTGTCTCGTTCATCGGACGCTTCGCCACGGGCTATCCGTACACGCCGCTGCTCATCGACCAGAACATCGACGACCTGCCGCGCAGCGGGCGAAAACCGACGCAACTGAAACTGGACGCCCGGATTTTCAAGACATTCGCCCTCGGAGCGTTCGACCTGCGCGCCTTCGCCAAGATTTTCAATGTGCTGGACATACGCAACGAAGTATTCGTATTTAACGACACGGGCCGCGCTTCCTATTCGCTGAGCGAGGAACTGAACCGGCACGCCACCTGGCGCCCCGCCTATGGCCTGCCCGGCGTGCCTACCCTCGAAGACTGGGAAAATCGGCCCCAGTATTTCTCGGCTCCGCGCGAAATTCGCGTCGGCGTAACGATAGACTTCTGACGCCCGCCCGCGCCTTGCGCAAGAACATGCCCCGCGCCATGCCTTTTCGCACCGCCTTTTCTCTCGGTCTCGTCGCCTGTCTGCTCCCGCTGTCCGCCGCTCAGGACGCGCAGGCGCAGCAGACCGAAAACCGTTCGCGGGACTGGTCGTACCGCCAGGTGGGAAACTGGATGGAGCGCATGGCGTCGTCGGGATCGCCGGTAGCGGCCAGCGCCGAATGCCCGGACTTCACGAACCGGCGCGACGCCATCATGAACGGCAACAAGATCACCACCCAGATCACCAACTTCGGGTCGATATCTTCGCCGGGCAACACGATTACCGACATCGTGTGGAACGGGCTGGGTTACGGGTACGAGTTCGGTCCGTTCGTGGGCGCCGAAATCGTCGATCCGGACCGCGAGGACCCGCAAAGCGTCCCGAAACGCGACGAGAACGGCCAGATCGTGCGGGACGCGGCGGGCGACACGGTCTATGTGATGCATGTGGTCTCCGACGGCCTGGCCTCCAACGGGGGAGAAACGTCCCCGGACGGCCGGGAACGCTGGGGCTGGCAACCCATTCCCTGCGCCGAGCCGGTGGGCAGTTTCGAGGGCATTCAGGTGGTGAACGCAGAGTCCAGGCTGATCCCGACCAGCGACGACCGGGACAGGGACCTGGACGGCAAGCCGGATCCGTGGCCGGAGGACTGGTACAACGTCAACCTCGGCGAATACGTATGGCCCGGCGCGCTCCAGCAAGGCGCCTCCAACGCGGACAAGGAAGCCCTGTACTTCATGAACGACTATTCGAACAGGGAATTCGCGTACTTCCCGTTCCCCGGCGACTCCACCCGCAAGGGCCTCGGACTGGAGGTCGAAACGCGGCTGTACCAGTGGTCGAATCCGCTGGCGGAAGACGCCATCTTCCTGGTTTACAAAATCACGAACAAGAGCGAAAAGAACCTGGAGCGGGTTCGCTTCGGGATGTGGGGCGATCCGCATGTCGGCGGGCCGAGCGACTGGCACGACGACCTCGCCAGTTTCGATACGGACCTGAACATGGTGTTCGCCTGGGACGACGACGGGCGCTCTGACGTGGCGGGCAGGCCGCCGGGCTATTTCGGGTACAAATTTCTCGAAAGCCCCGGACGAGGCCGCGAATGCATCGACGGCAGCGGCGCGGACGCCGCCTCGTGCGAAGCCTCCGGGGGAACGTTTTTCCCCGGCGACGGCGTGGACAACGACGGGGACGGCATGCTGGACGAATCATGGACGGACGGCCTGGACAACGACGGGGACTGGGACCCGGAAACGGACGACGTGGGGCTTGACGGCATACCCGGCACGGGAGACGAGGGCGAAGGAGACGGCATGCCCACCGCAGGCTCCCAGTTCGACATCACCAAGCCGGGCGAGCCGAACTTCGAATTCACGGACATCGACGAAAGCGACATGATCGGGCTGACGTCGTTTGCGTCCCCCCCGTTCGGCGGCAACAACATCTCCAACGACGCGCGCGTGTGGAATTTCGTGGAGCCGGGCCGCTTCGACGACATCCCCACCGAGCCGGGGGACTACGTATTTATCTACGGAGCCGGGGATTTTCCGCTGCGCGCCGGGGAAACGAAGCGGTTCTCCATCGCCCTGCTCGTAGGCGAGAATCTGGAAGACCTGCGCCTGAACGCCCGCACGGTGCAGCAGATTTACGACGTGGGATACCGGTTCGCCAAGCCTCCTCAAAAACCGATCGCGCGGGCCGTGCCCGGAGACAAAAAGGTGACGCTGTACTGGGGAACCCGCTCCGAAGGCAGCATCGACCCGCTCACGCGCGAGGCGGATTTCGAGGGATACGCGATCTACCGCTCGACCGATCACGAATTCGCCGACCAGCAAACCGTGACGGACGTGAACGGCACCCGATTCCTCTTCCGCCCGCTTACCGACGAACGGGGCGTGGAAGCGAAATTCGACCTCGACAACGGCATTTCCGGTCCGTCGTCCATTCCGTTTGCGGACCGGGGCGTCGCCTACGACCTTGGAGACGATACGGGCCTCTTTCATACCTACGTGGATTCGAACGACGTACGCAATGGCCAGACGTATTACTACGCGGTGACCGCCTACGACCGGGGCTACGGGGGCAGCGACATACAGGGATTTTCCGGCGGCATTCCGCCCACGGAAACCAGCAAGACCATCACGTACAACCCCACCACAGACGAATACGTCTTCGACGTGAATTCCATGTCTGTCGTGCCGCGGCCTCCGGCGGCGGGCTATACGGCGCCGTCCGTTCGCCTCGAGCATACGCAAGGCGTAGCGACCGGCGACCTGAATATCGTGATCGTGGACGCGCCCGGCGTGGCGAACGACAATCCGTACCGGATCGACTTCGACAAGGCGGACGGCAAAACGGTCTACACGGTTACGAACGAAGCGATGCGAACAATCGCCGTAACGGGCAGGCCAGGACAGTTTTCCGGGCTTGGCCACAAGAATATCGTCGCGAATACCTTCACGCTGCGTACGGAGGACGGACGCACGCTGGAAGCCGGATCGGACTATGTGCTGTACCCGGACGCAGGTTCCGTCGAGATACTGCCGGACGCAAGCATCGAACCGTTCCAGAGTCTGGTTGCTTCGTTCCTGTATTCCCCCGTCTACCAGAGCGATCTTCTGCAAAACGAAGAGGGCAACCCGGTGTTCGAGGGGTTGCACCTGTTCGTGCAGGATCGCATCCTGACAATCGACGACGAGCAGACGGGATGGGCCGAAGGCAACGCAGACTTGCCGTTCGACGTGCGCGTGGCCTCGGCAGGGCCGGGACGACGAGGACAACCCAACGACTACGAAATCCGGTTCTCTGGCGAGACCGTCATGCAGGCGTTCGTAACGAACCTGGACCTGCCCTTCGAAATCGTGAACCTGACCAGGGCGAACGAGCCGGTGCGGGCGTTCGTGCCGGACGCCAACCGAAACGGCGAATGGGACCTGAACGAGGCCATCATCTTCGTGGAAATGATCGACGGGCGGGACATGGCCACCTGGCAGGTCCGGTTCCCGGTAGAGGCAGGCGACGACGCCGAACCGCCCGACGAAGGAGACGTGTTCTTTATCCGAACGCACAAGCCGTTCGCGGACGAGGATACGTATGCGTTCCGCACGGAAGCCGCCGCCTCGGACCCCGTCCTTGCGCAGGAAGGTCTGGACAACATCTATGTCGTGCCCAACCCCTACGTCGCCACGAACGAAATCGAGCCGAGAAACCCCATTTCGAATACCGAACGAGGCGACCGGCGGTTATATTTCGCCAATGTGCCCCGGGAATGCACGATCCGCATTTATACCCTCGCCGGAGAACTGGTCGATACGATCGAACACAGCAGTACGGTAGACGACGGAAAGGTTTTCTGGGACCTGCGCACCCGCGACAACATGAACATCGCCTACGGCCTCTACATCTTCCACGTAGATTCCCCGGAAGGCACGGCTATCGGAAAATTCGCCGTCATAAAATGACATGAGATACCTTGCTGCGATAGCCCTTCTGCTGATGCTGCCGCTCGACGTTCGAGGGCAGGAAAACGCCGCTGCGCCCCGGGACGAAACCATTACGAAAACAGGCGCGACGGCGGGCCAATTCCTGAAACTCGGCGTGGGCGCCCGCCCCATCGCCCTCGGAGGCGCGTTCGTCGCCCAGGCCAACGATCTGTCCGCGATGTACTGGAATCCGGCGGGCCTTGCGCTGCTGCCCGGCGCTTCCGTGCAACTGGCGCATACGCGGTATCTGGCCGACATCAACTACAACTTCGCCGCCTTCGGCGTGCCCCTCGGCAATGTGGGTACGCTGGCCGCTTCGCTGATCTTCCTCGACTCCGGGGACATGCTCGTGCGCACGATTGCGCAACCGGAAGGCACCGGCGAACGCTTCAAGGTGCAAAATTACGCCATTCAGGTTTCATACGGGCGCGCGCTGACGGATCGATTTTCGATCGGCGGAAGTTTCAAGTTCGTTCAGGAACGCATCTGGCACAGCGCGGCGTCGTCCATTGCGCTCGACGTGGGTACGCTCTTCACGACGCCCTACGAGCGGCTGCGCCTCGGCGCCAGCTTCTCGAACTTTGGCCCCAAGATGCAGATGAGCGGGCGCGACATTGTATTCAGCGCCGACCCGACGCCGGGACAGGGCGGCGTAGTGGAGATCGTCAATTCGGAATATCTTATGGACCGGCACCCGTTGCCGCTCCTGTTCCGGATCGGCCTGTCCTGGGATGCGTTGCATACGGCGGATCATACCTTTGCGCTGAGCGTCGATGCGGCGCACCCGAACGACAACTACGAATACATGAACTTCGGCGCGGAATACGATTTTCGGAACCTGATCGCGCTGCGGACGGGCTATCGCAATCTGTTCGAAGCGGATAGCGAACAGGGACTGACCATGGGCGGCGGCCTGAATCTGCGTCTTGACGGCTCGCTCCGCATTCGCGTCGATTACGCCTGGGCAGATTTCGGGCGCCTCGAACAGACGCACTGGTTTACGGTGGACCTTGGATTTTAGCCCGCCTCGCCCGTGCTTTTTTGGAATCGCTACGGCGCATAAACGCACTCCCGGCGCCCGTACATAGTATGGCTGTCTGGCATAGTATGGCTGTCTGGCGAAAATCCGCCCGCCATGCAGGTGCGCAAACGCCTTGGCCCCTGCGCATGCCCCGATTTTTTATGCGTTATCCCGTTGGGACATTCTGGACAAAACGGCTGCGCGCACTGTTTCTGTGTATGGCCGTCATGCCGGGATGGCTGGGCTGGATCGCGGTTTCCGCCCCCGCCGCCGCCCAGCAAGCGTCTTCCCTGTTCGCCGACCTTGGGGCCGACGCCGTAACGGTGGCGCCGTCTCCGCTTTCCAAAGCGGGCGAGCCTGCATGGATTACCGAGCCCATCCCTGCCGAAGCCACCGGGTTCGTCGCGCAGGGAACGACGGCGGACCGGCATCTGACCGGATGGGCGCGCTTCGAAAACGGCCCCTGGCGTCCGCTGCATATCGTGTTTTCGGCCACCGACAATACGTTCTTCGCCGGTTTTCATGGAGAGGAGGCTTTTGCGGCGGGCCGGTTCGAGATACGCTTCGAAACGCAAGCCTCCGTGGTCCTCTACGCCGCAGGCGCTTTCGACAACCGGAAAGACGCCGAAGACGACGACCATCCTCGCGACGCGAAACAGGCCGCCCCCCGGAACGATCCCGCGCGCGAAAATCCCGGCAAGGCGGGTCCCGGTCAAACGGGCCTCATCCTGCCGCCGCTCATGTACGACAGGGCGGCATGGGACGCCGACCCCTTTCGGGGCGCCCCCATAGCGCTGGCCCGACCAGGCTACCAGCGCATGGCCTTTCATCACGCCGCCGGTTTCTGGGCAACCACGCATGACGAAGGGCTGGCGCAACTGAAAGCCATTCAGGACCTGCATCAGAATATCCGGGGGTGGAGCGACATCGGGTATCATTTCGTGCTGGATCAAAGCGGTCGTCTGTATCAGGGGCGGCCTTTTTTGCGCGGCGCCGCCTCGCTGGATTCCGCGCCCGCGCTGGCCATGGGCGCGCACGTAGGCGGCCACAACACCGGAAACATCGGAGTGTGCATGCTGGGATGTTATCATCCCCCTTACATCCCGCCCCGATGCATGGATACGTTGTCTCCGCCCACCCTCGACTCGCTGGCCGTCACCTTTGCGTTCCTGTCTGAAAATTACGGCGTATCCCCAAACGAGTTGCGCGGACACGGGCAATTCCCCGGCGCTTCCACGAGTTGCCCGGGAGACAATAACCTGGCCATTTTCGACGATCTGGTCGAGCGCATCCGTACTCTCCTCGTCACGGGCAACGCCCCGCTTGGGCGCGCCGCGCTGGCCGCCCGAACCGACGTGGACGGCGTGGTGCATCTTGACTGGGAATTCATCGACCCGGGAAACATCGTCGAATATCGCATAGAGCGCGTGGAAAGCGGCGAGCCCGTGGTGATTTTCGAGGGAGACCAGCCGATGGCCGGGGATTTCACGGATGGAAGCGCAACCTGGACGGGGTCCATCTCGTATCGTCTTTACGGCCGCTCGTCAGGCGGACGCGAACAGTTGCTGGCCACGGCTGCCGCCCGCCTCGACCGCCCGGAAAACCATGTGCTTACGGAAAATTTCCCGGATCCGTTCTTGAACGCGACCACGATCCGGTATTATCTTCCGCAAGACGGGATCGTCCACCTGACCGTGTTCGACCTGCTCGGACGCAGCGTGGCGAACCTTGTCGAAGGCCCCGCCGAGGGCGGGCAGTGGCGCCATGTTCTCTTCGATGCAACCGGACTCCCGTCAGGTACGTACTTTTACCGTTTGCGGGTGGAGGGCTTCTCCGGCACGTCCTACGACAAGGCGCATTCGCTCGTGCGGATGCGATGAGGTCTGGCCGGGCCTGCCGCACTGCTTCGTCACTCCTCGTCCGCGCGCCCCTCGCAAGCCTCTGGGTTTTGCGGACTTAAGCAGAGTATTCTTAACAGCGCTCGCCCCAACGCGGACCTGCCCGGATAGAAAACCTTGACCGATTCCCCTCATACGACGGCGCCGGAGCAATCCCCTGCGCCACGACAATCGCCTGCGCCGGAAGCATCCGCCGGGACGGCCTCCGCCCCCGAAAAGGAAACGGCGACAAGCGACGTCCGCGCCGCCGAGGCGCCCGCCGCAACGGGACAAGCCTCCGCGGCCAACGCCCTGAATAATTATCCGGCCTGGGCCCGCGACCTGGCGCGCAAATACCTCACGAAAACGCTCACGCAATTCATTCTCTACGGGAATGTCCGCGACCTCGTCCCGGGAGAAGCCGAAGGCGGACGCCCCAGCTATGCGCCGCTCCGCGAATTTCTTGCAGACGATCTGTTTGCGGGGCGGGACGCGGTGATTTTTTACGACCGCTCCGCAGGCATTCATTTTGCGGACGCAGCGTCGAGAAAAGATTTTCACCGGGCCGTTTCGGGATACGACGCCATTTTCGGCACCGAGTATGCGCGCGCGCTGCCAAGAGATCCCGTGCGCGTGTTTTCCGTACTGGAAAATTATTTCCGAACCCGCCTCGCCGACGGGCTGCGCATTGCCTGCGTGGTGGATTATGCGGAAACCATCGTTCCGATGGCCGAAGCGTCCATGTATTCCGCCGAAGACCGAAATGCGCTCGTATTCCTCCAGAAATGGGCGCACGATCCCGTCTTTCTCGCAGGCGACTTCACCCTTTGCCTCATTGCGGAAAACCTTACGGACCTGAATCGGCAGCTCGTGCAAAGTCCGTACACGGCGGAAATACGGATTCCCATGCCGGACGAGGAGGCCCGCCTCGCTTTTGCGCGCAACGCCCTTCTGGGCCGGGAAACCCTTTTTGCGGAGCATTCGGAAGTTTCCCCGGAAGCCGTGGCGCACCACACCGCAGGCCTGGGATACACCCAACTCCGCACCATCCTCGCCGATGTGCTCGAAAACCGCGCAACGCTGATCTTCGAGACGCTTTCCGGCATGAAAAAGGAATTCATCGAGGCGGAAGCGTACGGCATGCTGGAGTTCGTGGAAACCGGATTCAACCTGGACATGGTGGCCGGACACCGGCAGGCCAAGGCGCATCTCCGGCAGGCCGCCGACGCCTTGCGGGCCGCCCGCCCGGACGTATTGCCCATGGGCTATCTGGTCAGCGGGCCCGTGGGCACAGGCAAAACCTTCCTGATCACTTGCTTTGCAGGCGAGATAGGCGTTCCCATGGTGACGCTGAAGAACTTCCGTTCGCAATGGCAGGGCGTCACCGAGGGCAATCTCGAAAAAATCCTCCATTTGCTGGAGGCCATGACGCCGGTGGCGGTTATGATCGACGAGGCGGACACGGCGCTCGGCAACCGGGACGCCCAGGGCGATTCGGGCGTTTCCAGCCGCGTGTTCGGGCAGATCGCCACCTTCATGAGCAACCCGTCCCACCGGGGACGCATTCTCTTCTTCCTCGTTACGGCGCGCCCGGACCTGATGCCCATCGACCTGAAACGACAAGGCCGGGCCGAAGAGCATATCGCCCTGTTCTACCCGGAAGAAAAAGACGAACGGGAGGAATTGCTGCGCGTCGTCATGCAGCGGACCGGCGCCCGACTGGACTTGTCCGACATACCGGACGTCTTGCTGAACGGCGATCGTCCGTTCAGCGGGGCGGACATGGAGGCGCTGTTTACGCGCGCAAAGTTTCGGGCGAACGCGCAACAAACCGGGCGCGGCGCAACCCCCTCCGATACGCAGAACGGCGCGCAATCCATCTCCAGAAAGATTCTCGAAGAAGCGGTGCGCGATTTTATCCCGCCCGCCTACCCCGAAGAGGTGGAATTGCAAACGCTCGCGGCGGTCCTGGAATGCACGAGCAGAGCCCTTCTCCCCGAAAAATATCGCGCGATGGAGCGGGCAGACATCATCCGCCGCGTACAGGAATTGAAACGACTCGTGGAGTGAAAACGGGCGGCCCGGTTTGCAGGGCGCGAGCCGATTTTTCGCTTCCCGTCACGCTTCGCCGCCTTCCTTCTCCCGCGCCTTCGCCTCTTCCCAGAAGGCGTCCATTTCTGCAAGCGTGGATTCCGCAGGCGTCCGCCCCAGAGCGGCCAGCCGCTCCTCAATGCGTCGAAAGCGCCGCGCGAAGGCGTCGTTCGTTCGGGAAAGCGCGTTTTCCGCATTGAGGCCGCTCATCCGCGCATAATTCACCAAGGCAAACAGCACATCCCCGAACTCGCGCTCCCGCTCCTCCGCGGGAACGTCCGGGGCGTCCACTTCCGCAAATTCCCGGATTTCCTCGCAGACTTTTTCCCAGGCGCCGGACCGTTCGGGAAAATCGAATCCCACGCCGGCGGCTTTCTGCTGGATGCGATGGGCCCGCAGCAGCGCCGGAAGACGCCGGGGCACCCCCTCCAGCGCCGATTTCTTCTTTCTCTCCGTCAATTTGATTTGCTCCCAGTTGCGCACCACCTCGTCTGCATTGTCCGCCTGCGCATTCTGGAACACATGCGGATGCCGACGCACCAGCTTGTCCGTTTCCTGGCGGATAATGTCCGTCAGCGAGAAGCGCCCGTCCTCCTCGGCGATCGCCCCGTGAAACGCCACATGCAGCAGCAGATCGCCCAGTTCTTCGCACAAACCTTCCCGGTCCGCCTCGTCGATCGCCGAAACAGCCTCATAGGCCTCCTCGATCAGCAAATGCTTGACGGATTCGTGGGTCTGCTCCCTGTCCCAGGGGCAATCCCGCCGCAATCGCCGGACAATGGCGGAAAATGCAGCGTACGCCGAACGCTCTTCTTCTCCGGGGGCAAACGCAGGATCCGCCATGCCGTCGTACGTGAATTTTCTATCGGGAACTTGCGTCATATGTTCAATGTACATACATTAAAGAACATTCTGATCAAGTCCGCAAAGATCAGGGCTTTTGCGAGGGGCGCGCCGGCAAGGAATGGCGATGCGGTCATGACATTCCTCTGCGAGCGAAGGCAACGCGCTGAGCGAAGCGGTTTTGATCAGAGCTTCCTTAAATAGCGAATCGCATGCAAACCAGACCCGCCGCAGGCGTACACGCCATGGCGTACTCCGCATACCGTCCGCGCCATGCCGTAAAGGTACGGGGCGGCGCGTTCATACGCGATGAAAAACCTGCGGGGCGGACGCACCGCAGGCAAACAGGACGCCGCAACGCGCCCGCAGAACCGCTGCGCCCGAATATCCATAATCCTAATATCCACAGCCTGAATGCCCGCAACCCCGATGTCCACAAAATGTGCACCTGTCGCTGTGAATACGCTGCGCTTGTCCACAGCCGAAAAGAAGCCGTGTCCAAAAAATGTGGGAAAGTAATCGCCATGATTTCCAGCCTGGTGCGTAACGTACGAACGCGGAATTTCCTCCCCGGGATCAAGGGTACTCTGCTCGAAACCGCTTCGCTCAGCGTATCCTCGATAAAAAATTTTTATCCCGGAGGTTATGTTCGAGCATGTTGCGGGTCTATATGAGAGAGCCTGCAGCCATGGCGTCGCGGGCCGACATCGCATTCGCTACCAATACACGTAAAAACAGAGAGGTATTCTCATGGCATACGCCATCAACAAAGCCATCCTGATCGGCAATCTCGGACAGGATCCGGAAATACGCTACACCGGAAACGGAACGGCCGTATGCAACATGCGGCTCGCCACCACGGAACGGTACAAGGACTCCAGCGGCGAAATGGTCGAGCGGACCGAATGGCACAATGTGGTGACCTGGGCCCGCCTTGCGGAAATTTGCGGCGAATACCTGCGCAAAGGATCCAAGGTGTATTTCGAGGGGCAAATCCAGACGCGTTCCTGGGAAGACCGCGACGGCAACACGCGCTACACCACAGAAATCCGCGCGCGCGACATGCTGATGCTGGACTCGCGGGGCGGGAATGGATCAGGGAACGGCGCGGGCAACGGCTTTTCCGGAAGCAAAACGCAGGCGCCCCGGAAAGCGGCGGCCCCGGCCGGCGCCGAGGCGGACTCAGGGTTCGAGCCAGACGACGATCTCCCGTTCTGATCCATGTCGGAATATGTCCGCAGGGCGCTGTGCGGACAGCGCAACCTGACGCCCTTTGCAAGGTTTCCGGTCCCGGGCCAGAAACGCAGACGTTGTCCCTTGCCCGGGGAGGTTTCTGGCCCGGCTCTGCGGGGACGCCAGGATATGCCCACCTGATGCACAACGCGCCGAATGCAAGCAAACGGGCAGGACGCGACCGCGACGGAATGCATTATCGAATGCGCGGACAACCTTGCATTCATGCAGGAACTCGGCGACGGTCGCATGAAGCTGATCGTCACGTCGCCGCCGTATAACCTCGACAAGGCCTACGAGAAACGGGCGCCGCTGGAAGAATATCTGAAACGGCAGGATCGCGTCGTTGCCGAATGCGTACGGCTGTTGCATCCCTCCGGCTCTCTGTGCTGGCAGGTCGGCAATTACGTGAAGAACGGGGCTATTGTCCCGCTTGATGCGGCGCTGTATCCGCTTTTTCGCAAGCACGGCCTGAAAATGCGCAACCGGATCGTGTGGCATTTCGGGCATGGCCTCCATTGCTCGAAACGCTTCTCCGGGCGTTACGAAACGATCAACTGGTGGACCCGGAGCGACGATTACACGTTTCATCTGGACCCGGTCCGGGTTCCGGCGAAATATCCGAACAAGCGACATTTCAAAGGACCGAATATCGGGCGGTTGTCGGGAAATCCGAAAGGCAAAAACCCCAGCGACGTGTGGCAATTTCCCAGTGTGAAGAATAATCATGTGGAGAAAACAATCCATCCCTGCCAGTTTCCGGTCGAACTGGCGGAGCGGCTCGTGCTGTCCATGACCGATCCGGGCGATGCAGTGTTCGACCCGTATATGGGCGTCGGATCATCGGTCGTCGCAGCGCTGAAGCATGGCAGAACGGCGTACGGCTGCGATATTTCGCCCGACTATACGGCAATCGCCCGGGACCGGGTTCGGGCGCTGCGCAACGGTACGCTCCGTACGCGCCCCATGGGGAAACCCGTGTACGACCCCGCCAGACGGCGTAAATCGTAACCGCATCGCCCGAAGCGCGTATCATCCATGCGAACCGCCCTGCTTCCGCCATGCCCATTCGCCCCTACATTCTTGCAGACACCAACTGGAAAGCCGTCCGGCAAACCCGATACGATGTGGCGGTGCTTCCCTGGGGCGCCACAGAAGCGCACAACTACCATCTGCCCTACTCCACCGATGTAACCCAATGCGACCATATCGCCGCCGAAGCGGCGCGCAAGGCATGGGAAGCCGAGGCTAACGTCATCGTGCTGCCCACCATTCCTTTCGGCGTCAACACCGGGCAGTTCGACGTCAAGCTGGACATGAACCTTTTCCCGAGTACGCAGGCCGCGATACTCGGGGATATCGTCGATACCGTTTCGCGGACCGAAATACGGAAGCTGCTGATCCTGAACGGGCATGGAGGCAATGATTTTCGGCAAATGATCCGGGAAATCGGCGTCGCCCACCCGAACATGTTTCTGTGCGAAATGCACTGGTTCAGGGCGCTGGATCCTGCGGAATATTTCGAAATGCCGGTGGATCACGCCGGCGAAATGGAAACGAGCCTGATGATGTACCTTGCCCCCCGACTCGTGCTGCCGCTCGACGAGGCGAGCGACGGCGCCGAACGGCGATTCAACATAGAAGGGCTGCGGCAAAAATGGGTCTGGGCCGAACGGCAATGGTCGCAGATCACCGAGAGCACGGGCGTGGGAGACCCGTCTCGCGCCACGCCGGACAAGGGCGCCCGGTTCTTCGACGACCTGACGACGAAAATCGCTGCTTTCCTGAAGGAGCTGGCGGACGCCGACCTTGACGACCTGTACGAATAGCGCGCGGGCGCTTCGCTCGCTCCATGCCGCGGCGGAAGCAAACCTGCGCGAATGTATGCGCAAATGCCTATTTTCAGTATCCTTTTTCCTGTCGCTTGAGCGGAACTGACCGCCCCTGCATTGGACCCCGACCCTGCTTCGTTATTCTTTCTCGCGCAGACTGCGCCCGCCTCGCTGAGCGGGACCTTCGTGGCCGCTTGCGCACTCGCGCTCGCGGCGCTCCTCCTGATGTCGGCGATCTTTTCCGGCTCAGAGGTAGCGCTTTTTTCGCTTACCGGTTCGGCGAAAGCGTCTCTCGCAGAAGCAGGCGACCGCACGGCAAGGCGGGTGCTGAAACTGCTCGAACGGCCCCGGCGGCTACTCATCACCATCCTGATCCTGAACACGGCTACGAATGTGGCCGCCGCCATCGTGGCCGCCCTGCTGACCGCCAGAATCGCCGAGGCCATGGCGTGGAGCTGGGCCGTCACAGTCGTTCTGGAGGTCGTAGCGCTGACCTTCGTCATCCTGGTCATGAGCGAAATTACGCCGAAATTGCTGGCCGTGCGCCACGCTGAAACGTTCAGCCGAACGGTCTCCGGACCGCTGGCGACGCTGCATCGCATCCTGTATCCCCTGTCCGGCTTCCTTGCCCGCTCGACGCGATTCATGCGCGAGCGACTCGAAACCGAAGGCGAGCGCATCTCCCCGGAAGACCTCAAAACGCTCGCCGACGTCGGCGAGGCGCACGGCACCCTCGAAGAGGAAGAAAAGGAGATGATTTACTCTATCGTGGAGTTTGGAGAAACATCCGTCCGGGAAATCATGGTAAGCCGGCTGGACGTCGTAGCGCTTCCGATAACCGCCGACATCGGGGAAGCCCTCGAACTGATCCGCAATACGGGGCATTCGCGTATCCCATTGTACGCCGATCACCTGGACAACATCCTGGGCGTCGTGTACGCGAAGGACTTGCTCCCCCATCTGCTGAGCGCGAACGGAAACGCACCGCTCGACTGGAGGGAGGTGGCCCGCCCGGCCATTTTCGTGCCGCCCGGCAAGAAACTGGACGATCTGTTAAAGGATCTGCAGGCGAAAAAAACCCATATGGCCGTGGTCGTGGACGAATACGGCGGCACGGCGGGCCTGGTCACGCTGGAAGACGTTCTGGAGGAAATCGTCGGAGAAATTCGCGACGAACACGACGAAAGCGAGGAGCAACTCTACGAGCGGCTCGACGACGCCACGTACCTGTTCGACGCCCGCATCGATCTGGACGACGTGAACGAATTGCTGGACGCCTCGCTGGACACCGAAGCATACGATTTCGAGACGCTGGGCGGCTTGATCTTCCATGAAACCGGAACGATCCCGGAAGAAGGCGCCAGTTTGCAAATCGAAGACCTGATCATGCGGGTCGTAACGGTGGAAAACAACCGGATAGGCCGAGTGCACGTACGCCGCACCCTGCCTTCCGGCAAACAGAATAACAGCGAAACGGATTGAGGATACTCCGATTATCCGTTGTATGGCGTACGGGAATTGCCTACCTTGTCCGTTATGCATAGTGTTAACAGGCCCTAAACGAAACCGAATGCATCAGTTACGGGAATATTGCGGCATTTTCGGGATATTCAACGCCGAGGATGCAGCGCGGCATACGTACTACGGCTTGCACGCCCTCCAGCACCGAGGCCAGGAATCGACGGGCATCGTCAGTTCCGCCTACGACGAGGTGAGGCAACGGCGCGTCATGCAGGCCCACCGGGGCCGAGGGTTGGTGCTGGACGTATTCGCCAACCAGTCTCTGTTCGAAACCAAACTGCTCGGCAACGCCGCCATCGGGCACAACCGGTATTCTACGATGGGCGCCTCGGACAACAAGGCGAACATCCAGCCGTTCGTGGTGCATTACAAGGACGGCAACCTCGCTATTGCGCACAACGGCAACCTGTCGAACGCCCGCGAACTGCGTCAGTCCTTCAACGATCAGGGTACGCTGTTCCAGACCACCAGCGATACGGAACTGATCCTGCACCTTATTGCGCAAAGCCGGCGAAGCAAGCAAATCAACCAGATCAGGGATGCGCTCACCCAGCTGGAAGGCGCCTTTTCGCTCGTAATTCTTACGGACGAAAGCCTCATCGCCATCCGCGACCCGAACGGATTTCGTCCGTTGTCGCTGGGGCGGCTGCGCGACGCTTCCTGGTGCGTAGCCAGCGAGACCTGCGCCTTTGACCTGATCAACGCCGAATACGTACGCGACGTGGAACCCGGGGAAATCCTGGTGATCAACCGGGAAGGAGCCGAAACGGGCTCGTTCCGGAGCTACCATCTGCCCCGGTCGCACAACATCAGCCAGTGCGTTTTCGAATACGTGTATTTCTCTCGCCCGGATTCGCGGATCTACGGGGAGATGGTGGACAAGGTGCGCCGGCAGATCGGCAAGCAACTGGCGCGCGAGGCGCCGGTCCCGTCCACAAAAAAAGGGGGAAAGCAGCCCATCGTCATCTCCGTGCCCGACTCATCCAATACCAGTGCGCTCGGGTATGTGAGCGAATGCCGAAAACAGGGCTATTCGGGCAAATTCGAGATCGGCCTCATCCGCAACCACTATGTGGGGCGCACGTTCATTGCCCCCGGACAGGACCGGCGTGAAATGAGGGTGCGCTGCAAGTTCAACACGGTGGAAGGCGTACTGAAAAATCGCATCGTCGTCATCGTGGACGACTCCATCGTGCGCGGCACGACGGCCCGGTACATCGTCCACATGATCCGCAAGGCGGGCGCTCGGGAAGTGCATTTCCGGGTAGCGGCGCCTCCTGTGGTCAACCCCTGCTATTATGGCATGGATTTCCCCAGCCACGGCGAATTGTTTGCACACGAGTTCAGCTCCGACGAGGAGCGTGCGGAATGGCTCGGCGTCGATTCGCTGGCCTACCTGTCCGTGGAGGGTTTGATGAAGGCCGTGCGCAGCGCCAACCGGGACAAGGCGGGCTACTGCAATGCCTGTTTTACAGGAAATTATCCGGCGCCGGTGCACGCCCCCGTCGTCAAGGAAGAAAACGAGTGGTGACGGAATACGCATTACTGGCGAATTGTACGCCTTTCGCCGGGGGCTTGCACGCGGGCCCGGCTGCGGTAAAGCTGTACAGTTCAGAGGCTGCAAGAGGCGCTTCATGTCCGCCATGTCCCGAATCCAAAGCATTTATCGCTGATTCAACGACGCCATCGCAATGTCCTGTACGCCGAACATGAAGCGCTGATCGAAGTAGATTTAGTCAGAGTATCCCTGTAATATTTCGCATCGAATCTCTGCGCATCGATGTTTTCCTCGCTGCTTCGCCGCCGAAACCTGACGGTCGCCGCCGTACTGGCGGTAGGCTTCGTTGCTCTCTGGGCGTCCAGGGCCGGCGGAAGCGAGGTGAATTTCAACGAGCATATCCGCCCGATTCTCAACGAAAACTGCGTGACATGCCACGGCGGCGTAAAACGGCAGGCAGAGTTGAGTCTTCTCTTTCGCGACGATGCGCTCCAGCCCGCCGAATCGGGGAAACACGCGATCGTGCCGGGCCGGTCGGGAAAAAGCGAGCTCATTCGGCGAGTCACCCATACGGATCCTGACGAGCGTATGCCCGCCGAGGGCCCGGCGCTCAGCGACCAGGAAATCGACCTGCTGAAACGCTGGATCGACAAGGGAGCCGTCTGGGAACCGCATTGGGCCTACGTGGCGCCGGAAACGCCGGATATCCCGGAGGTATCCGATCCCGCATGGCCGAAAAACGACATCGACCGTTTCGTGCTGGCCCGGCTGGATCGCGAGAACCTGCGCCCGTCGCCGGAAGCGGATTGCACGGTGCTGTTGCGGCGCGTGAGCCTTGACCTGACGGGGCTGCCGCCCTCCCCTGAAGACACGGATCTCTTCTGTGCAGACCCGTCCGACATGCGGTACGGAGAAGCCGTGGACAAATTGCTCGCCTCTCCCCGGTTCGGAGAACGCTGGGCGGGATACTGGCTCGATCTGGCCCGCTACGCCGACTCGAACGGATACGAAAAAGACACCCCCCGCACGATCTGGAAATACCGCGACTGGGTGATCGAGGCGTTCAACGGGGACATGCCGTTCGACCGGTTCTCGACGGAGCAACTGGCCGGCGATCTGTTGCCGGATCCCGACGCGAAGCAACTCATCGCCACGGCGTTCCACCGGAACACGATGACCAATACGGAAGGCGGCACGGACGACGAGGAATTTCGCGTCGCTGCCGTCATGGACCGTCTGAACACCACGTTCGAGGTATGGCAGGGTACGACGATCGGGTGCGTGCAGTGCCACGGACACCCGTACGACCCGTTCCGGGGCGAAGAATTTTACGAACTCCTCGCCTTCTTCAACAACACGGCCGATACGGATCGGGACAACAACGAGCCGAAACTCTACGAATTCGACGAACGACCGGAAGAGGGCCGCCGGCTGATTGCCGACCTGGAGAAGCTGGAGCAGGAGATGCACGCCGCCGTCAACCCCGACGATTTTGCGGCATGGACCCAACGCTTCGAGGAATACGCCCGGGATACAGACCGCCCTCCCTTCTTCGAAGGACGCGCCCTGTTTCCGCCGGTCATCCGGATCGCGCAGAAAGAAGCCGACCGGCGCAGCCCGAACGATGTCTTCGTCCTCCGCGGCCTGTTCATCGACATGGATCCGGCTTTCGAAGCGATGCGCGCGGAGCGCTCCCGCCTGCAAGAAGCCGTGGCCGAACTGGAACCGCTTACCACGCCAATTATCCGGGAACTTCCGGCGGCCACGGCGCGCGCGACGCATATATTCGACCGGGGCAACTGGCTCGTGCACGGCGAGCGGGTCGATCCCGATGTGCCCGACGCGCTGCCGCCCCTTTCGGAAGGCGCCCCGAAAAATCGTCTGGGGCTGACCGAATGGCTTTTCGACCCCGGCAACCCGCTCACGGCGCGGGTCGCTGCGAACCGATTCTGGGAACAGCTTTTCGGCGCGGGCATCGTGGAAACGGTCGAGGATTTCGGGACGCAGGGCGAGCCGCCCACCCACCCGGAACTGCTGGACGCTCTTGCCCTGCAATTCTCGCAGGACTTCGGGTGGAGCGTAAAGCGGTTGCTCAAGGAAATAGTGACCAGCGCCGCCTATCGCCAGTCGTCGCATGTCTCGCCCGGACTGCTCGACATCGATCCGGACAACAGGTTACTCGCGCGGGGGCCGCGTTTCCGGCTGTCCGCCGAGCAGATCAGGGATCAGTCCCTCGCCGTCAGCGGACTGCTCAGCGACAAGATGCTGGGCCCCAGCGTGTTTCCCCCGCAACCGCCGGGCCTCTGGACGAATCCGTACAGTGACCTCACGTGGGTAACGAGCGAAGGAGAAGACCGCTACCGCCGCGCCCTGTATACCTACTGGCGCCGAACCGTCCCGTACCCGTCGCTGCTCGCTTTCGACGCCATGAGCAGGGAGCTGTGCGCTTCCCGGCGCATCCGCACCAATTCGCCGCTGCAATCGCTCGTGACGCTGAACGACCCCGTGTATGTCGAAGCGGCCGTGGCGCTCGCCCGCCGCATGCAGGAAGAAGGATACGACACGCCCGAAGACCGGCTGCGGCAGGGATATCGCCTTGCCCTGCAACGGGACCCGCCTGAAGAAGCGCTGGAACATCTGGTAACCCTGTACGAAACGGCGCTGGCCGACTACCGGAAACGTCCGGAAGCCGCCGCCGCGCTCGTTCATATAAAAGAGAACGCCTTCGCCGGATACGAAGAGGCGGAGCAAACGGATTACGGCTCCGAACCGGCGTACGCAATGCCCAACCCGGCCTCCCCGGCAATGACAGGGTCCCCCTCGCCGGAAGAAGGCGCCCTGGCCGTCGCGGCGAACGCCATCCTCAACCTCGACGCCTTCCTGACCAAAGAATAGCCATGACCGATGCAGCGTACAGGGAGCGGCGTCTTGACGCGCTCCACCGGATCACCCGGCGCCACTTTCTGAAAACCGCCGCCGCGGGCTTCGGCGGCCTGGCCCTGCCGACCCTCGCCGGGTGCGCTGCCGCCGACTCCGCGATCCAGGGCGCTGCGGACAGCGTCCGGGGGCTCCACTTCGCCCCGCGCGCAAAGCGGGTCATTTTCCTGCATATGGCCGGGGCGCCGTCTCAGCTCGAATTGTTCGACTACAAACCCGAACTCCACCGCCTGGATGGGCAGTTGTGCCCGGAATCCCTGCTGGAAGGCAGGTTTTTTCCCTTCATCAAGGGCACCCCGAAGATGCTGGGACCACAGGCTGCGTTCGCGCAGCGCGGAGAGAGCGGCGCATGGGTCTCCGACATGCTGCCGCACTTCGCAAAGGCAGCCGACGAGGTCACGTTCCTCAAGGCGATGCACACGAACGAATTCAACCATGCGCCCGCGCAGCTCCTGTTGCACACGGGGCATGCCCGTCCGGGGCGGCCCAGCATGGGATCCTGGGCGATCTACGGACTCGGTTCGGAGAATCAGAATCTGCCGGGCTTCATCGTGCTGCTTTCCGGAGGCAAGCAGCCCGATGGCGGGCGCAGCGTATTCGGCAGCGGCTTTTTGCCCACCGTCTACGAGGGCGTACAGTGCCGCTCGCACGGCGACCCGGTGCTCTATGTGGGCAATCCGCAAGGCATGAGCCGCGCGTTGCGCCAAAAATCCATTGAAACGATCAACGCGATCAACCAGCGGGACTACGAGGAAGTCGGCGACCCCGAAACGCTGTCGCGCATGGCCCAGTACGAAATGGCCTTCCGCATGCAGATGTCCGTACCGGAAGCCATGGACATCGAGGACGAACCCCAGTGGGTCCACGACATGTACGGCACGAAACCCGGAGCGGTCTCTTATGCGAACAATTGCCTGCTGGCGCGGCGGCTGGTGGAACGGGGCGTGCGTTTCGTGCAGTTGTTCCACTGGGGATGGGACGCGCACGGCGCCAGCGCAGCGGAAGCGCTCAACATCGGTTTCAGGGAGCGCTGCGACGAAACGGACCGGCCCACGACCGCCCTCCTGCTGGACCTCAAGCAGCGAGGTCTTCTGGAAGATACGCTCGTGGTATGGGGCGGCGAGTTCGGCCGCACGCCTATGCTGGAGAACCGCACCGGAGACGACAATCCCTTCGTGGGCCGCGATCACCACACGGACGTATACACCATGTGGGTAGCGGGCGGCGGCGTCAAGCGCGGGTTCACCTTCGGCGAAACGGACGAGATCGGATACTCGGCCGTGAGAGACCGCGTACACATCCACGACCTGCAGGCGACCATTCTGCACCTGATGGGCATGGATCACGAACGGCTGATCTTCCAGCACCAGGGACGGGACTACCGCCTGACGGACGTACACGGAAAAGTGGTGCGGCAGATCCTGGCGTAAGAATGCCCGGACGAAGCAAGGGGCTGCCGCACCAAAAATTTCGAGAGGGGTATTGACATAGATAATCCATAATCGTATTTTTCCCATTCCTATCCGCTATGCTCGTAGGCGAGCCTATTTTTTCGCCCCCGTGCGGCAACGTACGGGGGTTTTTTAGTTGAACGGGGGTGCTGCATGCAACGAGCAACTATCCTGATAGATGGCGGTTATTTAAGGGCAATCGCCAAACCGACGTATCGCTATAATCCTGATTTCATCGAAACAGTCGTGCGGAATATCGTTCGGGACGATGAGCAACTCTTTCGAACATTCTACTATGACTGTGATCCATACAAAGGAACGGTTAAACTTCCGGTATCTGGCCAAGAGCGGACATATGACAATGACGGGTGGCTCAATATCCTGGCCGCCAAGGATTCCTTTGCAGTCCGACGGGGAGTTCTTAAGTTTAGAGGTTTCAAACCAAAAAAGATTCCCGTGCAAGGTAAATATCTCTCAGATAGCGATTTCAAGCCAGACTTTGAGCAAAAAGGAGTAGACATGCGCATCGGTCTTGATATTGCGACCTTCGCTGTCTCGCAAGTCGTACATCGCATTATCCTGATATCCGGCGATACGGATTGTGTACCTGCCATGAAACACGGTCGAATTGCAGGGCTGCAAATCGTCGTTGTTCAGTTCCCTGGCCCAAGACTATCAAGGGAACTGCTTTGGCATGCAGATGAATGCAGAACTGTTCAATGGCCAGCCGACGCCGAGAAATTTCGCACGAAATGACGGACTGGCGATACTGGCGCAGCCGTAAAGTTTAGTATTCGCCGGGCCGTACGCCCGGAAAATTGTTCTTGAACAAGGCGACGCCGCTTTACCGGACAAGGGTCATTTTCCGCACCAGCGTGGTCCCGCCCGCTTGCATGCGATACGCGTACAGGCCGGAAGGAAGGCCCGAAGCCTCGAAGCGAATCGTATGAAGCCCCGCCGAACGCACGCCGTCCACCAGCAAGGCCACGCGGCGGCCCGTCCTGTCGAACACTTCAAGCCGTACGTATTCGGGCGCGGGCAGTTCGTATGCGATTTCCGTAGACGGATTGAACGGATTCGGATAATTCTGCTCCAGCGCGAAGGCCGCGGGTAGTTCGTCGGCGGGAGATTCTGTCGATGTTACATCCGTGTCGTCCGCGATAGCGACTTCGACAGACGCCGGCGTCCCCGCCACAAGGCCTGCGGGAAGGCTTCCGAGCGCCACGGTGAATGTTTCGTCGTCCAGGTCGTCGTCCTTCGCCGTGGCGATCACGCCTGTTCCGTTCAGTTGGTTCGCTTCGATAACGATAGCGTTGAGCGCGCCATAATCCCCCGCTTCGGCGGCGCCTGCGGTCAGGACGAGCGGAATGGTTACCACGCTGGAAACCAATTGCGAGGAGGCGACCGTAACCGTTATTTCCTCGCCTTCGGTCACGGGGTTCGGAGAAACGGACAGCGCAATCTCGGACGTGGCGAGCGTCGGCGGTGACGGTGGTGGCGGCGGGAGCGGCGGTGGCGGCGGCGTCGCACCCGTCTCATCGGCGGCGTCATCGTCAACCACCGTGACCGTGGCGTCGGGGACGTCGAGACCGTTGTAATTCGCATCCAGCGAAGAAATCGCGTGACTGATCGTCGAGGAACGGCTGTCTCCCGGGTTATCGTTGTCGTCGTCGACGCCGACAACGGTAATCGTCTGCGCCGTATTCCAGGAATTGCTCCCGCTGGCGCTGAACGTCAGCGTCTGCGTAGCGCCGGCGGTCCCGTCCGCAGTGTTCACCGTGGCCGCTTCAGGATTTTCCGAAACGACGGTAACCATGACGTCGTGCGAGGGCTGCGAGTTCAACACGATAGCATAGGCGGCCTCACCGCCGTTCTCCGCCACTGAAAGGCTGGATTCGGACACGACGATCCCGTGCCCGGCGTCGGTGGTCGTCACCTCGACCGTGTCGATCACGACGCCGTCGTAGGGGCCGTTTGCAGCGCTCGCGCTGTGGGTAATATCGAAGGACTCGTTGTCGGCGTCGGCGTCGTTCAGCGCCCGCACCGTCACCGTCTGAGCGGTAGCCCAATTGCCGGAAGAACCGTGGGTAAAAGTCAACGTGTTCTGGTTGCCTGGCGCACCGCTGTCGGCGTCCACCTCGACTGCGGTGGGATCGCCGTTGGCGACCGTGATCGTAACGTCGGCCGTCGGATCGGCGGCGAGCGCCACCGCGTAGGTCTTCTCCACCGCACCCGAAGAACCCAATTCGGTCAGGGCCAGGGCGAACTCGGAAACCGTCACCCCGCCCTCGCACGTAGCCTAGACAAGGATATTCTGCAGCGCATCGTATTCCCGTTGGTCTACGGACAGGTCGTATTTTTTCTTCACATGCACAATAGTCCGGGCAAACCAGCAACGATTCTGTGCAGGAAGCCATTCGCCGGCGTCTTTTCCGCTTTTCTGGTGCCTGTTCAACTGAGGCGTTGCGAGCGTAAGATTGTCGATATCCCGCGCAAACGTTTTCCTGGTCTCGCGCTCCGCGGCGCACAAGCCTGAATCGTGCGCTTCGGACGTTGCGACAATGTGTTCGATATCGCTATCCTTCAAGGACTCGAACACCGTTCCGTCATACGGGCTGTACGCGCCGCCCTGGGCCTGTACGATCAGTTCCTCCACACTCTGCGGATACGAATAATCCGACCGATCATAAGGAGAGCAACGCGACTCTGGCGCTACCGTGAGGGCGCCAAGGTCAGAAAGCGATTGCGCCTCGGCGACGCCCGCCAGCGTACAGACCGCTAAAATCAGGCATCGGAATTTCATCAGGACTTGGGGGAAGGTGCATGCAAAACCATTGCGCGCGCCGCCCGGGATCGTTCGGAGTCCTTGCAAAACGCAGGGAGCGCCGGACAAGAATCAGGATTCGATCTGAACGGGGAGTTTGAAAAAGTAACATTTCCGTAACATTTTTGCTAATGCTGGGGATATTTGGGGTTAAAGAGACGGATTTTTTTATCGAAAACGCCTCGGTCGCGGCCTGTGGTCGAAGGCGGGACGCGCATTTACTTCCGCTCCCTCCGTAAATTTCAGCATTCCCCGCGCATCACGTCGACCAGATAAGGTAATGAGACACAAACATTTTGGTTCTCATCCGTAAATTTCAGCATTCCCCGCGCATCACGTCGACAGGTTCGGTTTCGTCCAAACCGACTTTCTCCAGCAGCGCATCCGCATCGCGTTCGGGATCTGCCAAATGGACAAGTTCCCGGAGTTTGCTTCGGGTGATCTCATCGCGCCGCAGCGCCTCGATTCCCAGTGAAAGGAACCGCGAGTGAAACTGATTCCTTTCGGCTTGATGGTCGGGTTCGGGAAAACCCAGAAAATCGCTCATGGCGCGACCAAGGCCCTCCCTGTCTTCTTTGGCGAATCTCGTCTGCTCGCTCTCGTCAATTATGCGAAGGTCTTTCAGTCGATATAACATTGCAGTGCGGCTGACGTCAAAATGATGGGCCAGCCGAACAAGATCATGCATTTGAATATCCTGACTCCCCGGCTCCATGCGCCCCTCTACATGCAGGGCGGACTCCCCATCATATACATCCATCTGGCCCCGGCTGGGGCGACCCTTGGCGAGACCGTGCACGAAGGATCGGACAGCGTTCCGAGGCATCAGAAAAGAAGCGGCGAATGCATTGGCTCGCACTTCGTTGAGATTAGATCGGTCGCTCGAGCGACTCAGCATGCCGCGGATTTCACGATCGAAAAGTACATGGGCGTACTCGTGCGCACGCGAAAAGCGGCGACGCAAGACATGATGCCGCCGATTGACTGCGACCAAAGTGCCATGCCTGGCGTCGATCAGTGTCAACCCGGATATATCATCGGGTAAATCCACCTGTGCGGTGCGAATGCCTTGGCTTTCCAGAAGATCGACCACATCCGGCAGTGGCGCATCGCCCAGATTGAGGCGGTGGCGCTCCTTCGACGCGACGAGCGATCCCTGCTGAACCGCATCCCATTTGGAATCTGGCGGAGGAACCGGATAAATCGGAATCGTAGCCAATCCGCGATCCAGGCCGAGGCGCCGTTCCAGATTGGTGATCTCACGCCCAAGGATGATGCATTGGCGCAACGAATCCAGAACCCCTGCATCTGCTGAAACGCCCGGTTGCCGACGAAAAAGCGCCATGACCGTTTCCCCCTCCGACAAGTCCTCTTCCAGAAAGTCCTGAATATCTCGTCCGTAGAGATGCGCGAGCCGATGCAACTCCAGGCTCGACACCCTGCGACGACCCTGTTCCATTTGGGAAACGGCCGCACGGGAAAGCTCGAGGTGGTCGGCCACCTCTTGCTGGGTCATCTGACAAGCTTCACGCGCCGCGCGAAGTCGGCGTGCGAGCTCGCCTTGCGTGATAGCCACGGTATTCCGTGCTCAATTACATGACCCGGACACCGTGTCCGGGCCTTATAGACGTAATGATACAAAATAAAACATAAAATGTCAAATAATGGATTTTATGAATTTATTTCTATCATTTTCGTCCGCCCAGGCGCACTCCATTCCCTTACCCACTCGCCCCCACAAGCGCACCGTTCCATCTCTCGTTCCTATATTCCGGGTGCAGTCTGTCCTCAATCCCGAACGCCATGAACAACAATCGACTTTCGGCCCCGTCTCGCCGCCCGAATCGCAAGACGGCGAGAAACTTCTTCGGGGCCGCGCTAACGGCGACTCTCCTGTGGACCTCCGGATGCGCCCGCCCGCCCGCACCCATGCCCGCCGCCGAAAAGCCGACGTCCACGCCGGTCGAAGCACGGCGCGGCATGGTCGTTTCCGCGAAAACAGAGGCTTCCGAGGCGGGCGTCGAGGCGCTCCGGCAAGGCGGCAATGCGATAGACGCTGCGGTGGCCACCGGGTTTGCGCTGGCGGTTACGTATCCTCCGGCGGGCAACCTCGGCGGCGGCGGCTTCATGGTGATCCGTTTCGCGGATGGGGACAGGTACGGGGAATCAGGGAGGGAAGCGGGATATGGCCAGAGCAAAACGGGACATAATCGGAGCGAAGCGGGACAAACAGGAAGCCAGGAAGGGCAATCCCCCGCCCCGAAAGTAACCACCATCGACTACCGCGAAAAAGCGCCCGCCGCCGCCCACCGGGACATGTATCTGGACGACGCAGGAGAAGCCATCCCCGCATTGAGCCGGCTGGGGTACCTTGCCTCGGGCGTACCGGGCTCCCCGGCGGGACTCGTCCTGGCGCACGAGAAGTATGGCCGGTTGCCTCTGGCGGATGTGATGGCTCCGGCGATTCGCCTTGCGGAAGAAGGATTCCTGTTGAGTCCGCGCGATGCGGCGGGCCTGAACGCGCAGCGCGACGCCTTTGCGCAGTTCGAAAGCGCCGCGAAGTATTTCACGAAATCCAACCCGGACGAGCGCTATGAAGGGGGCGAACGCTTTGTGCAACGGGACCTTGCAGAAGTCCTCCGGCGAATTCGGGACCGGGGGCGGGCCGGATTCTACGAAGGCGAGACCGCCGAACTGATCGCGGCAGAAATGGCGCGCGGCGGCGGATGGATCACGATGGAAGACCTTGCCGCCTACGAAGCCGTGGAACGTCCGCCGGTTTCGGGCGCCTACAGAGGCTACCGGTTCTTCGCCATGGCGCCGCCGTCTTCCGGCGGCGTAGCTCTGGCGCAACTGCTCAACGCTGTCGAGCCGCACGACATGGCGGGCATGGGCCATCATACGGCGTCCGCGACCCACCTGATGGGCGAAGCCATGCGCCGCGTGTACGCCGACCGGGCGCAGTGGCTGGGCGACCCCGATTATTTCGAGGTCCCGGTAGCTGCGCTCATCCGGAAGGAATACATGCAGCAGCGTATGGCGGGATTCAACCCGGACCGGGCGGATTCCAGCGCAGCCGTGGCGCACGGAGACCCGCTGGCCTTCGAATCTTCCGAAACCACGCATTATTCCGTAGTGGATTCGGACGGGCGGGCCGTCAGCGTAACCACCACCATCAACGGCAGCTACGGATCGAAGGTGGCGGTGGACGGCGCCGGCTTCTTCATGAACAACGAAATGGACGATTTCTCGGCCAAGCCGGGCGCGCCCAACATGTTCGGCCTGCTCGGTTCGGAGGCCAACGCCATCGAGCCGGGCAAGCGCATGTTATCGTCCATGACGCCCACCATCGTGGAGGATCCCTCCGGAGAACTGTTCATGATCATCGGATCGCCGGGAGGAGGGCGCATCATCACGACGGTATTCGAAGTGATGCTGAACGTGATCGACCATGGAATGAACATTCAGGAGGCCGTCTCGGCCCCCCGGATTCACCACCAGTGGCTGCCGGATGTCTTGTTCTACGAGGCGCAGGCCCTTTCCGAAGACGCCCGGCAAGGACTGGAGCGCCGGGGCTGGACCCTGGATCACAACGGCGCCTGGGGACGCGCGGACGGCATTGTCGCGCGGCGGGACGCAGAGGGTATGCTATATCAAGGCGGAGCCGACCCGCGAGGGCAGGATGCGGCGGTGGGGTATTGAGGCGGCAGCGAGAACCCCGCGCATTCTCCCGTAGAATCCTGCCGGAATCTGTCCAATCAGCCTGAAACTATCTCTCGACAGATCGCAACCTTAATTATTTAAGTTCAAATTTTTCAGCCTAAATAATTTAGGCGCGATGCAAAAAAGATGGTTCGTCAGTATTGCGCGCGCCCCTGTGGGGCGTCATTCATTCTGAAATCCCCTCACCGCAAGAACCACGGAAGCACCTGATATTCCCCGAGCGCGAAGCGTTTGTCGCCGCCGTGCACCAGCGCGCCGCCCCGGTTCGGATTGGCGGGAATGGAAGTCCACCAGGCAAGCGTACGCAGCGCATCGGGAGCCACCGTTTGCCCGGATTTGATCTCTATCGGGATCAGGCGGTCCCCGGCGTCGATCAGCATATCGATCTCGCGCCCCGCTGCGTCTCGCCAAAAGAAAAGCGGCGCATCCCGACGCATGGCGGCGAACGCCTTGATCAGTTCCGCCGCCACGAACGATTCGAAAATAGCGCCGCGCAACGGATGGCGCTCAAGCATGGCCCCGTCCCGAATGCCAAGCAGGAAGCACGCCAGGCCCGTGTCCAGAAAATGCAATCGGGGCCGCTTGCGCAAGCGCTTGCGATAGTTGCTATGGTGCGGCGGCAGGGTGGTCGCCAGATACCCGATCTCAAGAGCCGTAAGCCAACGGCGGGCAGTGGGTTGCGCGACGCCTGCGTCCCCAGCCAGGCTGTTCAGATTCAGTTCGGAGGCGGTCCGCGCCGCCCCAAGCCTCACGAAGGTCTCGAAGGCGCGCAGGCCCGCAATGCGCATAACCTCGCGCAGGTCGCGCTCGACATAAGTCCGAAAATAATCCGCGAACCAATCCCCGGGAGGAATGCCCCGATCATGCACGGGCGGATAAAAACCGGCGACGAGCGTTTCCCAAAGGTTATCGGGCGGCGGCGATCCGGTGGTTCGACCCGGCGGGACATGCTGATCCAGCGTAAACGGGTCCAATGGAGGCCGCCCCCGCAGTTCGGCGAGAGAAAAGGGATACAAACGCAGCAAGGCGGTCCGGCCTGCCAGCGTTTGCGACACAGACTCCATGAGCAGAATGTTCTGCGATCCGGTGACGATAAAACGACCCGGACGATCATCGTCGTCGACAAGCGTCTGAATATAGGACAACAGGTCGGGAGCGCGCTGAATTTCGTCGAGAATCATGCGATCCGTCTGCGCAAGCAAGCCTCGCGGGTCCGACAGCGCCCGTTCGCGCAGGTCCGGCGCTTCCAGCGAGACATAATCATGCTCTGGAAAAACAGCCCGAACAAGGGTTGTCTTTCCCGACTGCCGGGGGCCGGTAACGGTTACGACGGGCCAGGTTTCGGCGGCCTGTCTGAGCGCGGGAGCAAGATGTCTTCTGATCATGCAGGGTAATATACCGCATACGACAGGCCATGTCAATTTCAATATTAAATATTTATTTTGACATAAAAAGATATATGGTATCCCTTGACACTCCCGACGCCATAACGTACCCTGTCCATGCAAGCGCCCGCATCTCGTTCTGAAGCCTACTGTTCCGCCCTGATCCAGTCTACGAACAGCACGGGCGACGAACCGCCCGGCTCGTCCGCCGCGAACGCGAAATACAGGTCCGTCCTGCCCGAAACCCCGCCCAGCGCAATTTCATAGGTCTGCAAACTGGTTTCGTTCGGAATCGGGACGTCGAACGAGCCCAGATCTTCCCCGTCCGCAGCGCCCGCCCGGACCTCCAGCCGCCCGCCGGTCGTCATCTCGGTCAAGGTTCCGATTCGGGCGATAAACGACCGGACGCCGGTTAGGTCAATGTCCCGGAAAACGAAGTACGCCCCGTCGCCCCCTGTCAAGACATCTCCTGTGACATCCTCCCCGAACATCTCTTCCGGAATGGGAAAAGCCATGACCTCTTCGCCCTCGTCGAAGTCCTCCGCCTGCAACTTCGGATGCCGCAGCGAAACCACGCTTCGACCGGTAAGACGAGGTGCGCCCGGCGCTCCGCGATCCGTGTACGACGCCGTCAGAAAATAGCGTCCTTCGTCCTCGTCCGCCCGATGCCGATCGGTAACGTACGCGCCCCGCAACGGCAGGCCCGCCTCCTGCGCAGCGACGTCGTCCAGTCCAAGGATGAAATCCGCCATCCGGTTCGCTTCCTCAACGGAAACGTGCGGATGCGGCGCCATCGCCCGTTCTCCCCAGACGCCCATGCCGCCCTCGACGATTTTTTCCGAAAGATACGCGCGCGTAGCCTCGTCGCGCGGATACCTTTGGGCAATGGCCGCAAAAGCCGGCCCGATGGACTCCTCTTCCTGGAGATGACACGCGCCGCAATTGTACTGCTCGATCAGCGTTTGCCCGATCAGCCCCGCCGCGCGCTCCAGCGCCGCCTGATGCCCCCGGGCCTGCACGGTCAAATCGGCGCCGCGGGCAAGATAATCAATCGTGAACGCCACCTCCCCGGCAGCGATTTCCCCATCCTCCAGATCCGTTACGACCACGGCGTATTCGATAGCCCGGTTGTCCCAAAAGAACGTACGATTGCCGGAAAATTCAATATGCACTTCCGGTATCGTGTTGCCGACGAGAATATCAAAGGTCTCCGTGCTCGTTAATCCCTCGCTATCGGTTACGGAGAGCGTCACCGCATGCGTCCCCGGCTCCGCAAACGAATAGACCGCTTCCTCGCCGGATATTTCATCCCCGTCCCCTTCGCGGCGCCAGACGTACGTTACGCCGTCGCCGTCCGGGTCGAACGAATCGGCCGCGGACAGCGTGACGGTGAGCGGGGCGGCGCCCACAGGACGATCCGCCGCAATGCGCGCCACGGGCGGGCGGTTATGGACCGCATACTCAATGCGAAACAGGCGGGCGTCCGTATTGTGCCCATACCAGGTTTCGCCATATTCCAGCATGTACAGCGCCCCGTCGGGGCCGAAAAGCATGTCGATCGGATTGGCGAAGCCGGTGGTCGGCATGAACTCCTCCATGGCTGCGTAATTTCCCTGCTCGTCCATCGTAACCACGAGTATCCAGTCCCGCATCCAGTCGTAAATGAACAATTTCCCGTCGTAATAGCGCGGGAATTTCCGGTCGGATTCGGGATAATCGTCGTAATAATAGACCGGTCCAGCCATGGCGTTGCGCCCCCCTTCTCCGATAAGCGGGAATTCTTCGGACGGGCCGTACGGATACCAGATGAAAGCCGGTTGCGCGGGCGGAAGCGCCGCAGGCCCCGTGTTGTTGGGGGAATCGTTTACGGGCGCGGCGGGGTCGAAGGGCGGGCCAGTCGCTTCCGCCTCAAAGTCGTAATCGCGATAGGCCTTGTTGTCGCCCACGAAGTGCGGCCAACCAAAATTGCCCGCCGCGCGCGCCTGATTCACTTCGTCGTGCCCCATGGGGCCTCGCTCGGCGGACGGATCGCCCGCATCGGGGCCGACCTCTCCCCAATACAAATACCCCGTTCTGTCGTCGATGGAGATGCGGAACGGATTCCGATTCCCCATCACATAAATTTCGGGCCGCCCCTTCGTTGGATCATCCGCAAAGAGGTTGCCTTCCGGAATGCTGTAGGATCCGTCGTCCTTCGGGGTGATCCGCAATATCTTCCCGCGCAGGTCCATGGCGTTGGCGGCGGATCCCTGTGCATCCCAGGCCTTGCGGCCCTCTCGTTCGTCGATGGGATTAAAACCGTCCGAGGCGAACGGATTGGTGTTGTCCCCTATCGACACGAACAGATTGCCTTCGGGACCGAATTCCACAGAACCGCCTACGTGGCAACACTCGTCGCGCTGCACGGGAATCTCCAGCAGGACCCGTTCGGATTCCATGTCCAGTCTGGAATCTTCAAGCACGAAACGAGCCACCCGTATCACAGCAGTGTCCGGAGCGGAATACGCAAAATACACCCAATGATTATCTGCATAATCGGGATCGAGGGCGACGCCAAGCAGTCCTTCCTCAAAATTTATGGCCACATCCAGCTCGGCGATCGTCTCGGTCAGCCCCGTCTCCGTATCATGGATATTCACTTCGCCGCGCCGCTGGACGAAAAGGATGCGGCCGTCGTCGAGCAGGTCCAGCTCCATGGGTTCGTAGAGCCCCTGGTCGAGAATCACTTTCGTAAACCGATCAGAAGACGGCGCAACGGACGAATCCGCGCGGTTTCCCGGGCCGGCGCACCCCGTAAACAAAACGATCCATGCCAACGCCAGTATACTTGTTGTTCTGCTCATTGCGCCAAAACCGGGATTTTCGAGAGAAATAAGGAGTACGTAAAGATCGAATAGCGCATATTATCGACATGCGCGCATAAGAATACGCACGGGACGCCTGCCGGTCAAGAAGGTCGTTAAGGATATTCTGATCAAAACCACTGCGATCAGCGCGTCGCGGTCGCCTGTAAAGAACGCCATGATCACATCGTCGAAATCAGCAGAAAACACCGCAGATTCGGTGCGTTGCAGGCGTGAAGCGCCCTTCGGGAGGCTGCGAGAGGCGCGCTGGCCGCGTCATTCCTCATTATTCGGGACCGCCACGCTACTTGCTTCGTCATTCCTTGCCAGAGCGCCCCTCGCACGCCTCTGAACTTTGCAGATTTAATCAGAGTATCCCATACGCTGCACAACCCTGTGAACGCCATGCTCCTTGCCCCGCTCGACTGGATTCTCATAGCAGGATATTTCGCGCTCTCGTTCGGAATCGCCGCGTATTATTTCCGGCGGGCCGGGCGAAGCACCTCTGATTTCTTCCTGTCGGGCCGAAATATGCCCTGGTGGCTGGCCGGCACGTCCATGGTGGCCACCACCTTCGCGGCGGACACCCCCCTCGCCGTCACCGAGCTCGTGGCCCGAAACGGAATCGCCGGCAACTGGCTCTGGTGGAACATGGCCTTTGGCGCCGTTCTGACCGTTTTCTTCTTCGCCCGCCTGTGGCGACGCAGCGGAGTGCTTACGGACGTGGAATTCGTCGAGATGCGCTATGACGGCAAGGCCGCCGCCGTACTGCGCGGCGTCAAGGCCCTCTATTTCGGGCTTGTGCTCAACGGCATTATTATGGGCTGGGTCGCGCTGGCCATGGAAACGGTCATCGACGTCCTGTTCCCGGGCCTGACCGTGTTCGGACGGGAATCTTTCCATATCCTCGGCGCGGAGATCGGGGCGCCGCTCGTCGTGGTGGCCCTGCTCATGCTTCTCGTCGGCGTCTATGCGCTGCTTTCCGGCCTGTGGGGCGTCGTCGTCACCGATGCGTTCCAGTTCGTTATCGCCATCGGAGGCAGCATTATTCTCGCCGCCTTCGTGCTGGATATGCCCGAAGCGGGCGGCATGGCGGGCCTGATGGGCGCCCTGCCGGAATCGACCTTCCGCATGTTGCCTACCTTTGGAAACGCTGTGGAAGGCGGGGCCGTGCTGACGCTGACCGCCGTAAGTTTCTTCGCCTATGTCGGAGTGCAGTGGTGGTCGAGCTGGTATCCAGGCGCCGAACCCGGCGGCGGTGGCTATGTGGCCCAGCGCATGATGAGCGCAAAAGACGAAAAACATTCCCTCCTCGCCACGCTCTGGTTTACCGTCGCGCATTATTGCCTGCGCCCCTGGCCCTGGATTATCGTAGCCCTTGCCGCCCTGGTGTTGTACCCCAACCTGGACGACCCGAGAGAAGGGTTCGTGCTGGCTATGCGCGACGTGCTTCCGCCCGGTTTCCTGGGTCTGATGCTGGCCGCTTTTCTGGCTGCCTTCATGAGCACGATCTCCACGCAACTGAACTGGGGAACGTCCTATCTCGTGAATGACTTCTGGAGGCGGTTCGTAAAGCCGAACGCCAGCGAGAAACAGTACGTCCTTGCGTCCCGCGTCCTGACGTTCGCCCTGGCCGTCGCGTCCGTCTTCATCGCCGCGAACCTGCAATCCGTGAGCGAAGCCTGGGGGCTGCTTATTACGGCTTCCAGCGGCCTCGGACTCGTCCTGATTCTGCGCTGGTACTGGTGGCGCATCAATGCATGGAGCGAACTGGCCGCTACGCTGTCCCCGCTTTTGCTGCTCGGACTTGCGCTCTTCCTGGGCCTGTTCGGGGTCGAACTTCCCGGCCTGCAAGCCGGTTTTCCCAACGACCTGTTCGCCGTCGCCGCATTCACCACCGTGGCATGGGTTACCGCTACGCTGCTCACCCGGCCCGTGCGCGACGAAACGCTGGATCGGTTCTACCGGCGCGTTCATCCCGGAGGCCCCGGATGGAAACCCATCGCCGCCCGCAATCCGGACGTGCTTCAGGATACGGGCATGCTGCGGCTCGCAGGCGATTGCGCGGCGGGCGTCACGCTGGTCTACTCCGCCCTGTTCGGCGTCGGGCACTTGCTGATGGGCAGAACCGGATGGCTATTGCTTTGCTTGTGCGGGATCGCCGCGTCCGGCTCCTTCCTGTGGACAAGCCTGAAGCGCCTGAATTCGTCCGCCTCGCCCGACCAGAGCGCCTGACCGCTTCGTTTGCCGCCGCCTGACCATGCGCCTGCTTGTCATCGTCAACGTTTTCGAACCGGACCTCGGGGGCGGCGTCCTGTTCAGCGACCTGTGCTACGGGCTGGCCGAGCGCGGTTTCGAGGTGACGGTGCGGTGCGCCTCGTCCTACTATCCCGAATGGCGCGACAAATCGGGCGAAAACGGCTTGCGCATCCGGTCCGAAACGCGGCGCGGCGTACGCATCGAACGATTCGGATTGTACATTCCCCGGAACCCGCAGGCGCTCCACGAACGGCTTATCTACGAAGGCTCCTTTTGCGCCTCCCTCATGCGGCGCCTCCCCCGGCGCGGCGACTACGACGCCATGATGGTCTTCTGCCCCCTGCTGGGCGCGGTGGCCTACGCCGCCGCATGCCGGCGAAAAACCGGGCTGCCCCTGTGGCTGAACGTCCAGGATCTGCCCGCCGAAGCCGCGCAGGCCGGGGGCATCGGACAAGGAAGCTGGATGGTGCGCGTACAGGACGCGCTCTTCAACGAGGCCGATGCGTGGAGCACGATTTCGCCCGCCATGATCGAGCGGCTGGAACCCCGGCGGCGGCGCAATCAACCGATACTCTACTTGCCGAACTGGCTGCACGCATCGCTGGCCCGCCACCTGCGCGCCGCGCCCAACGCACACGGCCCCGCCTCGCCGGTGCGCCTCCTGTATTCCGGGAATCTGGGCGCGAAACAGCATCTGCTCGAACTATGCCGCATCCTGCACCGAAGCGACGCCCCCTTCGCATTCCGAATCCAGGCCGAGGGCAGCGGCGCCGGCGCGCTGCGGAAATGGGCGGACGAGACGGGCGACGAACGGTTCGACGTGCGGGGCCTGTCGGATGAACAAGAACTGGCCCGGGCGCTCTGCGAAGCGGATTTCGCAGTCATTCCGGAACGGCCGGGAACGGGCGGGTCTTTCCTTCCTTCCAAATTGATTCCGGCGCTTGCAAGCGGTACGCCCGTCCTCGCCGTATGCGATGCGGACAGCCCGCTGGGCGCGGAAATGACCGCGCACCGCCCGGGACCGCTATACGCATGGCCAGAGGCGAAAAACCTGCCCGCCTTGCTGGCGTCCGTAGACAAGGAAGCGTACGCCGCATGGCGAGCGAACGCAGCAGGGCGCGCGGCGTTCTACAGCCGCGAACGGATCCTGGACCGGTATGCGGAAGAACTCCGCCGCCTGCGCAAACGCTGAACCTCCCGACCGGATCGCGCGAAACAGCGGCGGAACGATATTCGACTCTGCGCATACTTTCCCTGTTATGAGTGAACTGATCGTTGCGGGAGACCGCGTCCTTATCGCTCCCGAAGAGGGCGAAACGCAAACGGAAGCCGGTCTGGTGCTTCCTGCGTCTGTAGCCGAGCGCCAGGACGTACGGATGGGCCGGGTCGAAAAGGTGGGGCCGGGCTATGTGATGCCGAATCCCGACTATACCGGCGAACCCTGGACTACCGACCGCGATTCGGTGCGCTACCTGCCCTTGCAGGCAGAGCCGGGCGATCACGCCTTCTTCCTCAAAAAAGAGGCGATCGAAATCAAGTTCAACGGACGGGATTATCTCATCATTCCCCACGCGGCCATTCTGGCTCTGGTCCGCCCGCAACCCGAGGGTCTTGCCGGGGACATCGAGCAGATGGATATCGAAGACCTGCTCCGGTAAGCACTTCGGATCTGAACTATGCTGTTTTTGCATAGAACACCCCGTATCTATGCAATAAATGCATAGATACGGTTTTTCTCAGGAAAAAATAGCCTCGGTACGATTTGTGACGCATCTGGCGAACGAGCCGGGGCGACCAATCCCCCGTCACGCCCCGCACCAGTACGTCTCGATTCCCATTTCCGCAAACGCCGCCGTCTTGGCGGCAAGCGCCCGGTCCGCAGCCTCCGCCGACGGCGCGTACGCCACCTGGATATGGTTCGATTTATGGCGCGCCATCATCTGATCGCGCGTCACCCCGTGCAGCACGGCGTGCATAATGGGCCATTGCGAAGTGGTGGCCCGCCACCGGCGCTCCGTTTCCTCCTCCGGCAAGGCCACGACGGTCGCCCGTCCCAGATCGGCCTTCAGGCGGTCTTCTTCGACGAAAAGACGGCTCCATACGATCTCGCCGGGCTTGCTGACGCCCTTTACCGTACCTCCCCCCAGCCGGAAATACATGGGGGGCTGGCGCTCGCTCGACGCGCCCGCATACCCCCCGGTGAAATGCTTCGGCGGCGCGGCGCCGGAAATCTCGAATACCCACACATACCGGTCGCCGCAGGGATCGCCCCACCGGATGTCGTGCAGCGTCGTTTCGGGATCGTAGCCGAGCGCTGTCCATACGCGGTGCGTCACGAGCGCATCCACGCCTGCGCACTCGTCCACCTCGTTGAAATGCGGAAGAGCACGGCCCGCAAAGAGTTCGCGGCCGCCGTCGCGGGCATACGCCGGGGGGCGCTCCGTATTGTTGAGAAGCCCCTCGGCCAGGTCCGAGGCCGGAAGCAAATCCTTCAGACCCTGCTGGTACTGGACGCCGATCGCGTCGCACCCGAAATCGTCCGCCATGCGGAGCGCAGCGATATACGTTTTGAGTTGCAGGCGAATCTGCTCGTCGGTCAGGTCCTCGGCGGGATCGGGTCCGGTCCGAAACGTCATGCCTCGCTCGTCGAGCCACGTCCGGCACCGGTCCGCCTCCTCGTCGGAAACGCGCAACGTTTCGCAGTACAGGGCGCTCTGGCTCAGACGCTCCTTGAAAATGCCTGTCGGATGGAGCAAATGATCCGGGATAATTGCATTGTACATCCCCATGCAGCCCTCGTCGAACACGCCCAGAATGGCTTTGCGGCGGGCAAGGCCGCGAGCGATGCGCTGCCCGACGGACACGGCGACGGCGTCTCCGGAAAGATCGGGCGACGGGCGGACGTGGCTCGTGTCGTGCGCAATGGCGCCGTCCGCAAGCCAGCGGCGCAACCGGTCCATGAACACGGAATCGGCAACCTCTTCTCCCCAAAGCGTCGAATATGGAACGCCCGCCTTGGCCAGGCTGCCGTTGAGGTTCAGCATGCCCACCAGGCCGGGCCATTGTCCGCTCCAGTTGGCGACCGTCAGAATGGGGCCCCGGTGCGTGGTCAGGCCCGGCAACACATGATGGGAGTATTGCCAGGCGGCGCAGGCCACGATCAGCGGCCGATCCGGGTCGATTTCCGCAAACGTCTCCAGCCCCATCCGCTGGCTATCGAGAAAGCCATGTCCCTTGTCCGCATCGAATGCGGGGCGCCGGTCCACCGTATACCCCATCCCCTCCACGGCCCGGACCAGCGCGGTTTCAAGGTTTTGCTGGGCGGGCCAGCACATCCGGTTGGCCGCAAGCCGCAAATCTCCGCTGGCCGTCAGGTACAGGGTTTTGTTGCGCATGAAATCCGTGCGTGCGACTGGAAACGGGAGACTATCCGGTCCTTCCGAGGGACGCGTCCTTGCCGCCGTACGCATCGCTCAGCGGCGTATACAATGAGCCGGGGTGCGGACCGCGCATGGCCTCGCCCAGCGCCCCGGCCAGGACGGTCAAGGTCAGAGGAACATGTACGTTGCCCCGAACCAGCGAGATCGCTTCCTCAATGACCGACGCCATGGCTTCGACGTCCGCCCGGGGAAGCGCGGCGACGAAATCGGCGATGGCCCGGGTCTGGTCCACATTGACGAGCGGAGCCGCCTCGCCCATGGTCTGGTAGAGCATAAGGTCGCGAATCCATCGAAGGAGCAGTTCCAGCACATGTCCAACCCTGTCGCGCCCGAATCGCCCGATCCGCTCCACAATATCGGTTATCGTCCCGACATTCCGACTGTACGCCGCCCGCGCAAACTCCAGCACAAGCGCTCGCAGGGCGCGCAAATCCTCGTTCTGCGCAAGGTCGATCCCTGCGGCGTACGATCCATCCGCCATGCGCGCAAGCGTGGCGGCGGACGTCGGGTCTACGCCTTCCCGCTTGACGAGCGCCTGCTCAATCGCTTCCGGGGGCAGCGGATCGAACCGCAGCCGACGGCAACGGGAAAGAATCGTGGGCAAAATACGGTCGGGCCGGCTGGTCGCGAGAATGAAAACGGTCTTCGGCGGCGGCTCCTCCAGCATTTTCAAAAACATATTGGCGGCGTCCGTTCGCAAATACTCCGCATCGCTGACGACGGCCACTTTATACCCTCCCTCCACGGCCTGAAAACTCATGGCCCGGCACATTTCCTCCTGAACGCGGGCAACGGTGTAGAGCGCCTGTTTGTTGGAAGATCGGGATGGATCGTCCAGGGAGGGACGCCGCACGAAATCCACGGCCGCATACGGATTCTGGCCAACGAGCCGAATGCGTTCGACCACGTCCGCAGGATCGGCGTCCGACGGATGCGGCATCAGGAGATGCAGGTCGGGATGCACCATCCGATCCACCCTGAAGCATGGCGAACAAGCGCCGCACGCCTCCTCCCCGCCCCGGTCGCAAAGCAACGCTTTCCCGTACGCGATCGCCGCAGCCCGTTTGCCGACGCCTTCCGGGCCGTAAAACAGCCAGGCATGGGCTATCCGGTCAGCGGATATGGTGCGGCGCAGCGCATTTAGGGCGCGCTGCTGACCAATGACGGACGTCCAGGACATGGCCAGGTCGGGTGGAAAATAGCAGAATCTTTCGGAAACGCAGGCGACAAACGCTATCCGCCGCCCAAGTCCGCGCAATGTACGCCACCCAATGTACGAAGCGAACCGATACGCGGCACAGGTCCTGCGACGCCCCGAACTCTTTTCGGGAAATGTCGTATAACGTGTCCGCTTTGTTTTTTATTTTTGCGTCCCGGCGCGGTAGCTCAGCAGGTTAGAGCGTACGACTCATAATCGTAAGGTCGAGAGTTCGAGTCTCTCCCGCGCCACCGGTTTGTTTGGTTTTGGGCGGATTGTTGCCGCTCATCGTACATCATGAATTATGGCGCCCGAATTCAGGGAATGCCCGGCGGCATTGCCGTTAGCCCAAGGATTTGCCTGAATGTCTATGGATCCCAAGGCGAAGTACTACCAAGCCTGAAATAATGCCAGACAGGCCTTCATAAATGTGTTGCTCCCAACCGAGCCATCGCCACAACAGCGCTGCAGAAAGCCCAATCACAATAGCTGATATACTCAAGCGCAATGAAGGCTTCCAGCCCAGGCAGAGTGCGATCAGCAGCGGAGCAAACGCGCTTGCCAGGCCCGACCAGGCCATGATGACCAGGCTGAACACACTCTGGCTGTTGATCATTGCGAGGCCCAGCGCCGCCGCCGTGGTGGCGATAGTCGTTCCCTTGATGAGCAGCGTACGCTCTATCCGACGGGGCAGCAGGTCGTGCGTTATCGCGGCCGAACAACTCAGTATCAGTGAATCCGCCGTGGACATGGCGGCGGCAAAGATACCGGCCAGAATCAGCCCCACCAGAGCCGGGCTTAACAGATCCATGGCCATGGTTGGCAGCGCCAATTCAGCATCGAAAGCAGGGACGTCGCTCAGGTGAATACGCGAGAGGAGCCCCACGGAGGTGGCCAGAAAGTGGAAGGCGGTGAACCACAGGTAGTACCAGACTCTCGCCCGGTGCATGCGTTCGGAACTGTCCAGGGTCATAAAACGGACCATCACATGAGGCTGGCCGATCACCGACAGACCGGCGAACGTCCAGCCCAGGACGAATAGCGCCATCCCCCCCACCCCGGGTAACGGCAGATCGCCGGGAAACCAGTCGGTGTAACCCGGAATACTGCCCATGGCGGAGAGCGCCGCATTGAAACCGCCCAAAGATTCGGTCGCCACGAAAAACAGTACGCCCATGGCAGCGATCATGACGGTGGATTGAGCCGCGTCTGTCCAGATGGATGCGCGAATACCGCCGGCAAAGCAGTAAACGGTGATCAGCACGGCCCCCAATATGGCGCCGGTAGACTGTGGCCAACCGAAGAACACATGCAGCGCCTTGGAGCCTGCGACCAGTTGCGCGCTGGCGTAAGCCAACAGGAACAGCAGCGATACCACGCCGATGACGCGTTGCAGCCAGTCATGCGGCGCCCCATACCAGTTGGCCAATACGCCGGCGTAACTTACCTCGCCGGTGCGCGCCGTGGCCGCCCGCAGCCTGCTGTGGACAAAGAGAGAACTCAGGAAGTCTCCCGCGATCCAACCGAACATCAACCAGAATGCGGGGAAGCCGGTGGCGTAGGTGTAGCCGATGACGCCGATGAACATGAAGCCGCTGTTGTTGGTCGCCACGGCGGAGAGCCCCACAAGCCATGGCTTTACGCTGCCGCCAGCGAGGTAGTAGTCATGCCGGGTGCCGCGGCTGAGCCACGCGGAAGACACCCCGATGAGGGTGAAACACAGCAGGAAGCCGACAAAAGAAGCGATCATCTATGCCATCTCAAACGATTTAACCGCGGGCGAGGCATATGGCTCTGCCGTGGTCGTGTACTTCGACCAGCCGCTCTGCCATACAAACAGCGTGTCCTCGCGTCCAGGCACAAGATAACCACTGATGGCGTGCAGCAGTTTAGTATCTTTATTCGATTCCGGAAAACGCGAGCGCAATCCCCATAAACTCGGCATGGACTTTAGGATACTCTGATTAATTCTGCTTCGATCAGCGCTTCACGTTCACACGCACAGGACGTTATGACTGCGTCGTTGAAATCAGCGGTAAACGCTCTGGATTCAGGGCATGGCGGACGTGAAGCGCCCTTCGGGAGGCTGCGAGGAACGCTCTGGCTGCGTCATTCCTCATTACGCGGGGCCTGCCACGCTGCTTCGTCATTCCTTGCCAGAGCGCCCCTCGCAGCCTCTGAACTTTGCAGATTTAATCAGAGTATCCTTTGGAGCATTGCACGGTGGATATCCCTCGTCAGATGCAGGGTAACCCAAGGGCGGCCTGCGCATTTATTTCGGAGCGGCGCCACAGGATACAGACGCGTCGCGCAGCGTCATTGGCCACTTTTTGCCTTCTCGGGGCGCTCCGGTTGCTCCGGCAATCGCGCCGACTCGCGCACATCCAGTTTGCCGGTGACCACATCAGAAATCAGGCGGGTGCGGTATTCTTCCATAAGTTCGATCTGGCGACGGGTGCGTTCGATGGCGGTATCGATGGAGGCAGTGGCTTTGTCGAGATACACGACGATGGCGTGTTGTTCGGGGAGAGGTGGGAGGGGCAACCATGTAGACTTGATAGCATTTTGGGATAGGCCGAATCTCGTCACCCCGTTTGCACAAATGTGGAGCTGAGGGGCAATGTTTGGGGACAATAACGCTGCGTTCAAAAACCCCCCGCTAGTCGCTGCTGCTTTTGGTCGAATCAACGCCAAGTGGTAACCACAAACAAGGCTTGGGGCTGTGCTTGCCACAAGCGCTGGCACCCCGATGTCATTCCACGTTTCCGAGTCCTTGGTTATCAGCACATCCCCGGTCACAAGTCCAAATTTTTTGACTTCGTCGTCGGTCGCCGTTGCCCGCATGAAATCCATGTTGGAGCGAATGCGGTCGTTGTGGTAAACGTCCAAATAGTTACACAGACGAACCGCGGATTCGTGTTTCTTCGAGTGTTTATCGACATTACTGAAGCGCACATCAGCAATGTTGCGAAGTCTCCGCACCTCCCAATGCGCCGGCACATTGCCCAGCCACTCCACGCCGGAGGGCTTGTAGACAGGATAGGGCGTAATACGCTCCATCAGACTGCCCGGATGGGGCCGGGATAGCAGGCCACTTTGCTGTCGGTGGTCAGCAGCGTGATGTTTTCAACCTGCGCCTGGGCGATGAGTATGCGGTCAAAGGGGTCCATGTGAATAGGTGGCAACAGGCCGACTGCAAGAGCGTGTTCGGATCGAATCGCAAGTTCGCCGTACCCGTTTTGTATCAGGCCATCCCGCAATTTCTGCGGCTCAACGCGGAAGTCACTTCTGCCAAGCGCGTTTTTGATGACGACTTCCCAGATGCTTGCCGTACTGAACAGTAACTCCGCAGCGGGGTCGCCAAGCAGGTTGCGGGATTCCGGCATCAACCGTTTCGGGTCGCTCGCCGCCCAAAGCAACAGATGGGTATCCAGAAAAAACCTCACGTCGCTCCCCCGAACATCCTCCCTATATCGGAATCGCCCATGCTGTCGAAATCGTCAGGGACTTCGATCTGTCCAGCCATGAAACCCAGCCGGGAGCGCACCGCTTCCCCGGACAGCGGAAATCCAAATTCACGCCGCAGGCGGTCATACGTCTCCCACGCCTCAAAACAGCGCCCTGTCGCCACCTGTAGCTGCTGCAAGTCCGCACCGCTATACAGGCGATCGACCGTATCGGCGATAAAATCCTCGATTTGGGGATTACCAACGTCCTGTTGTACGGCCCACCGCCAAAACTTCGCCATGCGTTCATCGTCGGGATGGCTATAATCTTCCGGTTGCAGACCGGCGACCGCCCAGGGCTTACCCACACGGAGATCGGGATTTATCGAATCCCGATACGACCATATTCGCAATCCGGCCATGAGGGCCGCGCAAATAAACGCCCCATTGGACGTATAGCGATAGCGATTACTATTGGCTCCTCCGCCATTTTTCTTGCGACGCGCATCCAGTTCGCGCAAATACGACTCTACTTCGTGCTTGAGGGCATAACTCGAACGTTTCGGTGGAGCCGGGCCGTTGAAGTGACGCGCCCAGCCACACCCCTTCAGACGATAGCTCACGGAAACCCGCGCCTCAACGAAGTACTCCAGCGTGTTGCGAATACCCTGCTCGTACCGCCCGCCTGCCCGCAAATCATCCCGCGCTGCATCCAGATCGGCCGGGATACACTCTGTCTCCCGGCGAACCGAGGGCGTACTATCTGCCGAAACGATGCGACGGCGGCGCCGCACTTGTCCCAAACCCTGCGAATTGAGCAAGGGATGGTCTGCCAAAACCCGCTCGCGTTCCTCATCGAAAAACCCGGGGTCCGAAAGCAATCTGGCTGCCCTTAGCCACAAATGCTGGCTCTTGGTCATGTATAACCCCTGAGTATTTATATAAATACCTTGGTTTTTAAGTTAATTGTCAGGGATTTATATTGCAAGCGTTTTTCGTGTTCGCGAATGCTGTAGTCAGAATGATGGTTGACTATGTTCCCACTATCTCCCGCACCAACCCCTCCGTCTCCTCCTCCAGCGCCTGAATATCTCCAGAAACGAAACCTACTGTGCCTGTTCTGCCTCGCGGGCCTTCAAACGCTTCCACAGCGGATCGCTTTCGCGAAACGCCCGGTAATACTCGCTCAATTGTTCGTGGCTCATGTGCTTCGTTTCCTCGTAAATCCTCCTGCGGGCCTCGCGAGTGAACTGAATGCAGTCGAATTTTTTCGGGATTGACTTACTGATCATGACCAATCTCCTCCGGGGTTCTGATGTCGATGGCCGGATAGCCGAGATTCCGATTGACGCTATTGTACGCCTGAATACGATTCCAGCTCACCATGTGCCTGAAGTTCCAGCTTACAATAACATCGACCTTGCCCAGACTGGCGATAGCCACGTGCAAGGCATCGCTATAATGGATGGGCCCTATTGCGCCAGATGCAATGTAGGCGTCCGCAAGATGGTACGCCTCCGGCGATTCTGCGAGCGTTTCCAAATGCGCTTCCGTAACCTGAATAGCGACATCCCTGACACGAGGCGGAGCGGTCTCCAGTTCCCTGAGCGTCACTTCGGAAATCACAAGCGTCGCGTCGCCGCGACGAAAAGTCTCGAATAACGCTATGGAGGCCTCGCGGAATTCGTCGTCCTCGCATCCGCCGATCACCGAGGTATCCACGTAGATTCTGGGCTTCGTTACATAGGCTACCCTCGGCTCGCGCAGGATGAACCCGGGGAGCAGATCCTCCGTTTCCCGCTCCAGCGCCAGAATATCCGCCCGTATCTCCTCCAGTGATCGCATGGGTTCCGGTTTGTAGAAGTACCGCGTGAAACTGATTTCGTAGCCGATCTTGACCTTTGCCGGATTGTACCAGGCGTCCGCAGCATAGGGTAAAACCTCCCGCCGCAAAAACGCGTCGATACCCCCATCCGCCAGCAATGAAATCTGCTCCGTATCGCGCAAGTCCGAATCCGGCTCGTATTCCACGACGGCAGGCTTTCCGTTTACGGTCTCTTCGAACAGCCCGCGGAGCGGATCCGGTTCAATGCCTTTACGATGGATTTTCTTGACAATAGGCGGCGCCTCTTCGCTGCGCTCGCCATTTTCCTTCAGCGCCTTGATCTCCGCAGCCGTGTACTTGCGGCCCGCTTCCGCGCCTGCGATCCGCAAGGGCCGCTCGACGATTACTTTCCAGTAACCGAAGGCCTCGTTGGGGAAAATCTTCGATTCCCCGGTTTCCTCGAAATCGAGAAACGCCCGGCTGATGCGCTCAATGTCCTCCCCGGAGAGTTTGCAGTTCTTCTTGCCGAGGTTCTTGCGTAGCGGCTCGTGCCGCTTGGTGGCGTCGATGAGCTGCACCTTGCCCCTGCGGTGCGCAGGTTTCCGGTTGCTGAGCACCCAGATATACGTCGCAATGCCCGTGTTGTAGAACATGTTGAGCGGCAGCGCTATGATCGCCTCCAGCCAATCGTTCTCGACGATCCAGCGTCGAATGTTGCTTTCCCCCTGCCCGGCGTCCCCGGTGAACAGCGAACTCCCGTTATGCACCTCCGCAATGCGGCTGCCCAGTTTCGTTCCATGCTTCATCTTGCTGAGCATGTTGGCCAGAAACAACATCTGACCGTCGCTCGAACGGGTGATGAGCGAATACTCCGGGTTACCGTCGTGGTCAATGACGAAGCGCGGGTCAAGCATGCCCTTCTTGCCGCCCATCCGCTCCAGATCGTTCTTCCATGACTTGCCGTACGGCGGATTCGACAGCATGAAATCGAACTCCATGTTCGGGAAAGCATCGCTGGACAGCGTAGAACCGAATTTCATGTTGTCCGCTTCACTGCCCTCCCCTTTCAGAATCAGATCGGCCTTGGTGATCGCATAGGTCTCGGCATTGATCTCCTGCCCGTACAGGTGAATGGAAACGTTCTTGTCGTGCTCTTTGGCAAGCTGCCGCAGCGTTTCCTCGGCCACCGTGAGCATGCCTCCGGTGCCGCAGGCGCCGTCGTAAACCAGATAGGGGGCATCCTGAATCTTGTCGGCGATGGGCAGGAAAATAAGGTGCGCCATGAGTTCCACCACATCGCGGGGGGTGAAGTGCTCGCCGGCTTCCTCGTTGTTTTCCTCGTTGAACCGCCGGATCAACTCCTCGAAAATCGTCCCCATCGTATGGTTGTCGAGTCCGGGCAGGCGAACGCTGCCGTCAGCATTCAGGACGGGCCGGGGACTCAGGTTGATCGACGGATCGAGAAACTTCCGGATCAGAAAGCCGAGGGCGTCGGCCTCGACGAGCGTGGGAAGCTGGTTGTAGAACTTGAACTTGCTCAGCACTTCCTGCACATTCGGCGAGAAGCCTTCGAGATAATCCCGGAAATCGTCCTTCAGTTGCTGCTGCCTGCCGCGATGAACCAGATCCCGAAGCCGGAAGGGGGATGTGTTGTAGAAGGCTTCGCCCGCCGCCTGACGCAAAGCCGTGTCCTGATTGGTAATGCCAGCAGTGTCCAGTTGCTCCTTCATGTTGCGAACCGCCTCCTTTGTCGGCTCCAGCGCCGCATCGAGCCGACGGATCACGGTCATGGGCAGGATCACATCGCGGTATTTCCCGCGCACGTACACATCGCGGAGTACGTTGTCGGCGATCCCCCAAATGAAGTTGCTGATGTTAAGGGTATTCACGATAGCGCAGGACGGGAAAAGTCCTCGGATAATAGCAATGGTTCAGGAAGTCCGGATCGTTTGGCAGAGATCAGGACTGCATTGGAGCATACGCCTTCGACAGCGGCCCTTCGTCTGTAGAATACGGCGTCGGACGGCATGCTTCAAAGACTTGACAGGGCGTTTTTCGTTAACGGGCGACGATGCGCGCACTACGCCCCTGCCGCATCTCCATATCGCTCCCGCCATACCCGCTTCTCGTCCTGGAAATCCCCGATCCGAACGCCTTGTGCTTCGCACGCGCCGCTACCTTCGACAAAGGAAACTCCGACGAACCAGGCGGGTGAGAAAAATCTTTCGATTCCATGGCGACTTCACGGGTTGGTGAGCAAGTCAAACGAAATTGCACCGCCAGAACGACGACAGAAACCCGATATATGTTCGCTAATTAGTGTACAAGCGTGTCCCACCTTTTGTTGGCACAGAGGGTTTCACGTTCGCCATACCCCGAATCCGCAGCGTTTACCACTGATTTCGACGATGCCGGCACAATGTCCTGTACGCACGAACATGAAGCGCTGATCGAAGTAGAATTAATCAGAGGTTCCTTAAATAATTTAACCTCGAAAATCGAGCGGTTAGATTTTTAAACCCGCATTCGCAACCTGCCCTCCGGCGACACGCAGCGACTTGCTTCTTCGTCTCGCCGGGAGGGGCCGCGCGCCCGGCGAGCGCCGGCTGCAAACGGGCGGCGAAATCTTCCGGCGCCGGCTTGTTTCGATCCGTTCGGCGCGGACGACTGCGCACCGGATCGCCAACATGGGGACAGGCCCGGCGATGGTTGTTCTCAGATGCGGCAAAGGAGGGCAGGCTCGTCGATGGTCTTACAGGATGCGGCGAAAGGGCCGGCGATCTCGCCGCGAAAACAAATAACGCGCACGCCGAACCCATCGCCGCGGGCCGATTCTACTTCTTCGCCGCACTTCGCGATTCTCCCGCACTCCGCGCCGGACTTTTTCAGGGCCTTTCGGCGAGCGCTGCGGCGGAAGGCGTCTTCCCGTCGTCCAGCGCGGCGCCTATGTCCCGCCGCTCCCGCTGCGGCGCGCGCCACGGAACGA
>CAZSNF010000009.1:0-59738 GCA_964608315.1 uncultured Rhodothermales bacterium
GGTCGCCTCCTAAAAAGTAACGGAGGCGCCCAAAGGTTCCCTCAGCGCGGTCGGCAATCGCGCGAAGAGTGCAAAGGCAGAAGGGAGCTTGACTGCGACACATACAGGTGGAGCAGGGACGAAAGTCGGGCTTAGTGATCCGGTGGTACCTCGTGGGAGGGCCATCGCTCAACGGATAAAAGCTACCTCGGGGATAACAGGCTGATCTCCCCCAAGAGTCCACATCGACGGGGAGGTTTGGCACCTCGATGTCGGCTCGTCGCATCCTGGGGCTGAAGAAGGTCCCAAGGGTTGGGCTGTTCGCCCATTAAAGCGGCACGCGAGCTGGGTTCAGAACGTCGTGAGACAGTTCGGTCCCTATCTACTGAGGGCGTCAGGAAACTTGAGCGGATCTGCTCCTAGTACGAGAGGACCGGAGTGGACGTACCTCTGGTGTACCTGTTGTGACGCCAGTCGCATCGCAGGGTAGCTATGTACGGAAGGGATAAGCGCTGAAAGCATCTAAGCACGAAGCCCACCGCAAGACGAGGTTTCCCCTACGGGTCGTTCAAGATCAGGACGTTGATAGGCGGCAGGTGTAAGTATGGTAACATACTCAGCCGAGCCGTACTAATTACCCGTCAGACTTAACGCAATTGTTTTGCGAGCATCGACGAGACGCCGCGTCTCGTGATGCCTTTGTTTGCTACGGACAATTCATCTGTCAGATATTTCGCTTTGCCCGAGCGTTCGGAGCGCGCGCATGCTTGTTGCGCGTATCCGGTTCGGGCAGGGCGCGCGCCGGATTGCCGGCCGTTGAATTTCTGGTGGCTATAGCGCGGAGGACCCACCTCTTCCCATTCCGAACAGAGAAGTTAAGCTCCGCAGCGCCGATGGTACTGCCTGACATGGTGGGAGAGTAGGTCGTCGCCAGTTTCTTTGGGAAAGCCTCGTTGCGGTTCGCAGCGAGGCTTTTTTATTTTCAGGACGTTTGTTGGGGCTTCATGCGGTATCATTTTGCGCAGCTGGCGGCGCTTTGCCGGAAGCATCCGGTGGCCCCGAAAGTTATCTTTGCGCCCACGTTCCAGATCGGGCACAATATTGGCTCGGCCCTTGCGCGGCAGGGCGTTTCATGGGTCAACGCGCATTTCACGACGCCCCTCGGATGGGCGGAGCGCTCGGGTGCGCCTGCGCTTGAAGCCGCCGCCCGGCGGCCCGTTTCGCAGGACGCCGAGTATTTTTTCATGCAGCAAGCGTTGCGCGAGGCGGATTGGCCCAGGGATCATCCGTATGCGACGGCGTACGCCGCCATAGCGCTGGCGGAGACGTTTCTGCAAACGATTCGGAGTTTGCGGCTGGCGGGCATGTCCGCGGAGGAACTTGCGGCTTCGACAGGCGAGATGTCTCTGGAGCGCAGAAATTTCGTCGGGATATATCGCGCCTGGGAGCAGTGGATCGAAACCGGAAATTTGTACGACGAGGCCGACTTGTACAGGCAAGCCATGCGTACGCGCCCCGCGCCGGGACTCGTGGTCGCCGTATTCGACGAAACGCCGCTTCCCGAGCTGGCTTTTCGGTTCGTCGAGGGATTAAGCCCGTCCCTTGTGCGGATTGGCCGTTCCGCAGACGCCTATGGATTGCCGCCGCCGCAGGAGTCGGCATGCAAACGATTTGCAAGGACTCCGGCGATCGCCGCCGCGAACGGCGCGGTGGGTCCGGCGGGGGACAGTTACCGGACGCGCCACGGAAACGGCGCCGACAGAGAGCACGGCGAGGCCGCGGACCTGCTGCTTCGCGAGGCGGTCGGGACCGGGAACGAGGTGCGCGGCGCGCTTCGCGAGGCGCTCCACGCGGGCGCAAGGCTGGACGAAATCGAATTGGTCTACACGTCTGAAGACCCCTATTTGCCGCTTATCGTGGATGTGCTGGACGGGTTGGATATTCCTGCCCGGTACGCCGCCGGGATTCCTGCGATCCTGAACCGGGCGGGCCAATCGCTTCTTGGTTTTTACCAGTGGATGGCGGCGGATTGCCCACCGGAATTGCTGGTGTCCCTGTTGCGTTCCCGGCTTCTTTACGTGGACGAGCCGGGCGCCGTCGCCGCTGCCGCCGACGCGGTGCTGGCCGCCGGGATGCGCGGAGGGCGCAGCGCCTGGGACAACGATGAAGAGAATGGCGTAAAAAGCGACCGAAAACGGCTTTGGAGTCGGCTGAACCGCTGGGCGGAGGCCGTTCCCGACGATGCGGCGGAGTACAAGGCGTTTGCGGAAGGAGCCGTCCGGAGAACCATGAATTTGCTCGACCGGCTCTACAAGACGGTTCCGGATTCCCCGTCCGTTTCGCTGGAGGACGTCGTAGAGTCCGGGCGCCGTTTTCTCAAGCGGTTCGTTCCCCTGCGGGACCGGGAGGGTCGCGGCCAGGCGGTGATCGAATCCCTCGACAATCGACTGCAAAGCATATTGAGCGAGTCGGACATGGCTGCAGGCGCGACGGACCGCCTGACCGATCTCGCCCAGGCCCTGGTCTATTCCCTCGAACGCCACAAGACCCAGGCGACGGTTGCCCGACCCGGCCATCTGTACGTGGTTCCTCTGGAACGGGGGGGCTATACGGGCCGCAAGCATACCGTGATCGTGGGCCTGGCGGAGACCACGTTTCCCGGCGCGGGGATAGAGGACCCGATTTTGCTGGACGAAGAGCGGGAACGCATTTCCGGCGGGCGGCTTCCGTTGCAGCGGGCGCGCCCCGGCGAAACGGTCTGGAATCTGGTTCGCCTCCTGGGCATGGCCGATTCCCGCCTATTGTTGACGGCCAACCGGCGGGACCTCGTAGAGGGTCGGGAAGTGTATCCGTCGCCTGTTTTCGAGCAGTTGGGCGAATTGTTTGGCGGAGCAAGGCAGACCTACCGGATCGTGCCCGAACCGCGGCATGCTCTTACGTCGGTCGGCATTTCCCTTGGTTTGCGCGACGCCCCGTCGGTCCTTGCAGATGTGCTGCAAAAGTATCCGGCGCTGCGCCAGGGCCTTGAAGCGGTTCGCGCCCGCGCCGAACCGGGATATGGCGCGTACGACGGCTTGCTGGGTCAGGCTACGCCGGCGCTGCGGCCGGGCGGCGCGGACGAAACGTTGTCCGCCTCGCGCATCGAAACCCTGACCGCTTGTCCCTATCGCTATTTTTTGCGATACGTATTGCGCGCGCAGCCGCCGGACATTCGGGAGGCCAGGCCAGGGCGCTGGCTGACGGCGGCCGAGTTCGGCGGATTGTTGCACGGCATACTCTACAAGTTTATGACCGCCTTGTCGCAGCGCGGGGAATCCCCGGACCCCGAAAAACATGCCGACTGGTTGCAGGAACTGATGCGCGAAGGCCTTGTGTCTTTCAAGGCGCGCATTCCGGTTCGGGAGCAAACCGGCTACGAGACGGATATGCGTCGTCTGGCGCGCGCGATGCGGATTTTTCTGAACGAGGAATCGGCGCGCGCCGACGTGCGTCCGGCGGGGTTCGAGGTGCGTTTTGGATGGGGCGCGTCGGAGGGAGCGGGCGAAGACGGGCCGCTGGACAGTCCCGATCCGGTGGCGATACATCTTTCCAACGAGGTGCGGTTCTTTTTGCGCGGCGCGATAGACCGCGTAGACGAAGCGGCGGACGGATACGAAGTATGGGATTACAAGAGCGGCTCGGCGAGCAGTTATAACGCAGCCGATTTGCTGGCGGACGGCCAGCGCTTGCAATGGGCGTTGTATGCGTTTGCGCTGGACGAACTGCTGGCCGAACAAGGTTTGCCGGGCCGTGCCGTGCGCGGCGGATATTTTTTCCCGAACGAACGCGAGCACGGGCTGCGGATTCATAACTCCACGCCTCGCAAGGAGGAAGTCGCGGGCATGCTGAAACCCTTTTTCGATCTCGCGGAGCAGGGCGCTTTTCTGCATGTGCACAAAAAGCGGGATGTTTGCAGGTTTTGCGATTACAAGTCTGTGTGCGAATCGGAAGGAAAGCAGAAAAAAGATGTTCTGGAGGCGCTGCAAGATTGGCGCGAACCGTCCCCGGACGATTCGTCTCTGTCGCTTGCTTCTGCGCTGGAAAACTGGCTGGAGGCGTGACATGCCGCATAGTTCGAACGAGAAAAGGACCTTGAAGGATCAGGCGGCGCGGGACATGATCGCAGAGGAGCTGGATTGCAACGTGATGGTGTTCGCCGGCGCGGGCGCGGGCAAGACCTATGCGCTGGTTCAGCGGATGGCGGCCCTCGTGCGGACGGGGGCGTGCGAAGTGGATCGCATGGCCGCCATCACCTTCACGCGCAAGGCCGCCGGGGAAATGCGCGTTCGCTTCTTTCTTGCGCTTCGGGAGGCGGAGGCAGATCCGTCTATCCGCACGGAGGAACGGCGGCGCATTGTCGCCGCCCTGGATCGGATCGACCAATGCTTCATGGGGACCATTCATTCCTTTTGCGGTCGCCTGATTCGGACGCGTCCCATAGAAGCGGGGTTGGCGCCCGGATTCCAGGAAGTAGAAGGCCGCGAGGAAGCCATGTTGCTAAGAGAAACATGGGACCGTTTCGTGCAAAAGCAGTACGGAGACGGGGAGACCGATCCGGATCCGCGGCTGGAAGCGTTGCGCGGCGCGGGGCTGGTTCCCGACGACCTTTACGCTTTTTTCAGGGATCGTTGCCAGTATTCCGACGTGCCGCTCAAAGAGACCGACACGCCGAAACCGGATTTCGATCCGTATGTGGACGAACTTCGGAAGTTTCTTTATTCCAGGGAAATATCGGAGGGCCTGTCGTCCAATCCGAGGCAGCGGGACAAATTGATGAACGCGGCGGCGCTGGCCCGGAATTTTCTCAAGAACACCGAGGTGATCGACGACGCCGATGCGGCGGAGGCGCTGTCCATCTTTGAAAATCTGCGCTCGTCTTTCGTCACGCTGAAACACTGGCCCGATCAGGGAACGGCCAAATCGATTCGGGACGAACTGTTTCCGGCGTTTCGGGATCGGACGGCGCCTGTGTTGCGCGCATGGCGCGAATATCTGCACCGGCTTGCATCGGGTTTTGTGGAAGATGCGGTTGCGTGGTCCGCCGACCAGCGTCTGAAGCAAGGAAAATTGACGTTTCAGGACCTGTTGCTTCGGGCGGCGGCCCTGCTCCGGGACAATCCTTCCGTCCGCGAACATTTGCAGAGCCGCTATCGCGTGCTGTTCGTGGACGAATTTCAGGATACCGACCCCGTACAGGCGGAGATTATTTTCTATCTGACCGGACAGGAAACCCGCGAAAAGAACTGGCGCAAACTGACCCCCCGTCCCGGCAGCCTGTTTCTGGTGGGGGACGACAAGCAGTCGATTTACCGATTTCGCCGCGCGGACATAGCCATTGGCCGCTTCGTCCGGGAACGCATGCTGGAGACGGGCGGCAAAGTGGTGCAACTCAACACCAGTTTTCGCTCGCTGGGTGCGCTTTGCGAGTGGATTAACCATGCCTTCGACCCGGTTTTTGCGGAAGATTCCGCGCCCCGTCAGGCGGCGTTCGAGCCGCTTTGGGCGCACCGCCCGGACGGAGCCGACCCCTTGTGCGTTCGCACTATCACTATCGGGAAACGCCCCCGAAACAACCGCGCCGAAATCGCCCGGCAAGACGCCCGGCGCATCGTTTCCTTTATTGCGCAGGCTTTGCGCGGCGAGACCAGCTTGCAGGGCCCGGGCCATAGGGACGACGCGCTCCTCGATCTCCCGGCTTCTCCGGGCGATTTTCTTATTCTGACGCGCACGAAAGGGCAACTGGCTACGTACATGCGGGCGCTTGAACAAGCGGACATTCCGTACGACGGCGTGGGCGGAGACGGTCTTGGTCAGAGCGAGGAAGTACAAGCCGTTGCGACGTTGCTGGAGGCTGTGCTCGATCCCGCCAATCCGGTTCCTTTCCTTGCTTTTCTGCGCGGCCCGCTTGCGGGGCTGTCGGACGATATGTTGTATGCGTACCGGGAGGCCGGGGGTATTTTTCACTGGAATGCGGGCGTCCCGCAGGGGTTGCCCGAGGACATGGCTCGCCGGTTTTACGAGGCGCAGGACCTGCTTCGCCATGCCGAGCATGTTTTTACGACGTTGCCGCCTGCGGCGGCCTTGCAGTCGGTTCTTGCGAAGAGCGGCTATCTGGCGTTGGCCACGGCGCATCCCGACGGGAATGCGTCGTTCAGGGCGGGCAACCTGATCCGTTTGCTGGCGCTGGTGCAGGAATGGGCGGCGGAAGGCTATCCGTGGGGGCGCATTACGGAAGAAATGCGGGCGCTGGTCGAGGAATCGAGTCAGGGTGCGGCGCAGATGTCCGTCGAGTTCGGGCGCAGCGACGTGGTGCGGGTGATGAACGTGCATCAGGCGAAAGGCCTGGAGGCGCGGGTGGTTTTTCTGGCGGATCCGTACGATACGTCTTCTGAGCGCAAACAAAAAAAACCGTCGCATCATGTTTCCCGAAGCGACGAGGATGCGTATCTCTCCATGCCGATCCGGAAGCAGTGGGGGCCGCATGCTTCGCAGATTGTGGCGCAGCCTGCCGGATGGGAAGCCGACAAAGAAGAAGAAGTGTTATTTGTTCAGGCGGAAGAGGCGCGGCTGTTGTACGTAGCCGCCACGCGCGCGAGAAATCTGCTGGTGGTTTCCGTCTACTCCGGATCCGACAAGGGATCCTGGTCGCCGTTGTCGTCCTCGCTTGCGGATGCGCCCGAACTTGAATCCCCGCCGTTCTCCGACGAGGAGGAGCGCGTTGCGCCCGCCGACGGGCCGGGGCACGCCGAACTGCTTGCGCAGGCTCAGGAGCGGCTGCGCCTTGCAAAGGCAAAAAGTTATACGCTGGGGTTGGCGGCGGGCGAGCGGGAGGAGGCGACGCCGGCGCCGCACAGGCCTCGCAAACAGGGCCGGGGCGTGAAGTACGGCCAGCTCGTACACCGGTTGTTTGAAGAAGCGGTCCGGGGCGACCTTTCCGAAAATGCGCCGGTCCGGGTGCGGCGGCTGGCCGAAACGATCAATCGGGGCGAGGCGGGCGAGGATCTCCCGCGGACCGAAGATCCGCTGACCCGGGAGGACGAAGAAATGGCGGCGCTTGCGCTGGAGCGGTTCAAAAAATCGCCGTTGTGGGAAACCTTGCAACGCGCCCATGAAGTTTATACGGAGGTTCCGCTGGCCGTATCGGAGGAGGCCGATGCGGAAGACGAGACGGAACAGGCGGCGGTGGTGCGCGGGATCATCGACCTTGTATATCGGGACGATGCGGGCTGGCGTATCGTCGATTACAAGACGGACCGCGCCGATACGGAGGAGGAGGCGGCCGCCGTCGAGAAAGAGTACCAACCCCAACTGGATGCGTATGCCGCGTACTGGCGTCGCCTGACGGGCGCGCCGGTGGTGGACGCCGCGTTATGGTTGGCGCATGGACCGGAAGATAGTTCGCAAATAACCGACAAATAGCCAAAAAATAACCGGGCCATCCCGTAGATTGATCAGGTTTCGTTGGCCCATTCGACGGCGCCGTCCGTCAGATTTAATCAGAGTGTCCTCATATATTGCAAAGCACGGATGAAAATTATTTCCTGCGATATCAAAGCGTTCGGGGCGATGCGGGACCGGTCGTTTTCGGACCTCGATGCCCCGGTGGTGATTGTCGAGGGGAGCAACGAGGCGGGCAAGAGCACGTTTTTTCATTTCCTGCAGACGATGCTCTACGGGATATATCCCGTGAGCGAAGAGAAGCATCCCTACGCGCCGCGCGACGGCGAACGCATTCAGGGAAGTTTGACGATGGAGGCGGGCAACGGCGGGCAATATGTTGTAACGCGCCGATTGCTCAGTACGCCTGCCGGTGAACTGGAGGGCCCCGACGGACGCTCGGAAACGTTGGGCAACCGGGACATCCCTTTCATGCACATTTCGAGGGATGTGTACGAGGCGATCTATGCCCTCTCGCTGTACGATCTGGTGGCATTGCAGAGTAAGGCCAATGCATGGCAGGCTGTCCAGGATCGGCTGGTGGGTGGTCTTGGCGTGGATTTTATTCGGCCGATTCGGGAGGTCGCCGGGAAGATTGACGAGGAAGCGTCTGCGTTATGGCGGTCCGACAAGCGGGGCAAGCACGAATCGAAGCAAATAGCCGCCCGGCTGAAAACATTGGGCCAGGAAATTCGCGAGGCGAAAGCGCGCGATCGGGAATTACGCGACTTGAGCGACAAGGTGGAGCAATATGAACAGAAGGATCGGAAGCTGCGCAAGGAACGGACGAAATTGCGTGCAGAAAAACGGCGGATCGAACGGCTCGCACCTATCCGTGAACGCCTGCGACAGATTGACGACGCCCGGCGGAAAGCAGGCGATTTTTCGGAACTGGTGGGGATCCCGGACAATCCGGCAGTGGCCCTGAAGGAAATCGCGGAAAAGATGGAGGAGGCGGACAGGCAACGGAAGCAGCTCGAATCTGATCGCGAGGTTGCCGGGTGCGTCCTTGCCGCCGCGGAAGCGGGCACGGGATTCGATCTGAATATGCCCCCTGGAAGTCTGTACGAGGGGTTGTTGCGTGACCGGAAGCGCGCCGAAGATGCACTGCAAGGAGCCAAGAGCCAATTGGTCGAGAAGGCCCGCGATATGCTGACGGCGGCATGGGATGATCGTTTTGCGGATACGCTTGGACGCATTGCTCCCGCCGAATTGCGGGAGCGCATGAAGCAATTCGACGATGTGCAGCGGGAGGCGGATACTCGCAAACAAGCCGAGGAGGTCCAAAGGCAAGCAGCGGCCATGCGGCGGGCGAGCGAACCCGATGCGGGCGCCGCTCGCAAGGCGTTCCGAAATCAGGCCATCCTGACAGGGCTGCTTGTAGCGGCGGCGGGCGTGGCTGCATGGTTGGGTCGCTTGGACCTGGCCGTCGTGCTGGGCGTGGTCGGGGCGGCCGTCGGTTATATGGCCTGGAAGGCGCGTACGCAGAACCGGCGTGAGGCGGCGGCCCCGGTGGCGCCTTTTGCGGCGGCCCGGTCCCTGGAAGACATTGCAGCGGATGTGGCTGCCCGACGCGCCGCCGTGCGCGACCTGATGGAGGGGCTGCCTGTTCCGGAAAGCCGTTTCGACCGCCCGGATGTGACGCTGGTTAGCGAAGTCATCTCATTTCAGGATGCGGTGCGGGAGTGGCGGAATGCGCAGGAACGCATGGTGGGGTGTATGGCCGAATTGCAAACCATGGCTCGGCAGGAGCAGGGTCGCATTGAGACGCAATCCGGCGGCCTTGAAGAGCAACATGCCGAGCTGGAAGCACAGCGGGATGAATTGAAGGCGCGTCTTCGTGCAGTCGGAGGCGACGATCTCAAGAAGGGCATTGCTATCGCAGTGGAGCGCAAAAAGGAGCGCCGGCTTGCCCAAACGCTGGAGGAAAAACTGCCGACCGCTTTTCCGGGGGAGGATATGGCGAAGGCCCGCCAGGAGATCGAAGAACTTGAGCGCCAGGGCGCCGCATGGGATGCGTCGGACGAGGAGGCGATCGCCGTCAATGATCGGCTGGATGAATTGGACAAAGAAATTATTGCCTTGGCGGAAAAACGCACGGTAGCGGAGAAAGACATTGAAAGTCTTCTCAAGCAACCTGCGCTCGCCACGCTCGAAAGCGAACAGGAGCAACTTCGGTCGGAATTGCAATCCGTTGAGGAGCGCCATGACCGGCTGCGTTTGTTGCAGTACATTGTCCGCGAGGCGGATCGGCGTTTTCGGGAGGAACATCAGCCGGACGTATTGCAGCGGGCCAGCGGGTACGTGCAGACCGTTACCGGAGGTCGGTACGAGCGCTTCGATTACGACGAGGACGAACGACTTCGTGTTTATCCCGCCCGGGATCCGCAGCAATCCTCGCTCGCTCGGCCCTGGCCTGTCGAAGCGCCGCTCAGCCAGGGCACGCTGGATCAGATATATCTGGCGATCCGATTTGCCCTGATAGATCATTTGGACGAGGGCCAGGAATCCTTGCCTGTGTTTCTGGACGAGGTGTTCGTGAACTGGGACCGGGACCGGCGCGCCCGGTGCTACGACATTTTTTCCGAGGCGGCGGCCCGGCGGCAGGTGTTCGTCTTCACATGTCACCCGTGGCTGGCCGAAGAAATGGAACAAGCGCTGTCGGCGAAACGCATTCCCTTGTAAAAGCACCCGGTTTCATGTTCCGATTTCTTCATCTGGCGGATATTCATCTCGACACGACGTTTCATTGTCGCAGCGAGGACTTGCGGAAGGCATTGCGGGACGCCTTGCGTCGCGCTTTCCGGCGCGCCGTCGATACGGCTATTGCGGAAGAGGTCCATGCCGTGCTGATCGCAGGCGATCTGTTCGATAACGAGCGGCTCAGCTTCGCAACGGAAGAGGTTCTGCTCGAGCAACTGCGCCGTCTGGACGCGGCCGGCATTCCCTGTTTCTATTGCACCGGCAATCACGATCCGTCCGGGATGCCGCCCCGAGGCGGGAAGATGGACTGGCCAGCCTCGCTCCATCTTTTCGGCACACTCAAGCCCGTCTCGCATGTAATTCGAGATCCTTCCGGCGAACCGCGCGCCTGCATTGTGGGCGCCGGACACGCGACGTCCAAGGAGGAGAAGAATCTGGCGGCTTCTTTTCCGGAAGCGCAATCGGATGCGCCGCATGTGGGCCTTTTGCATACGCAGGTGATGTCTGCGGAGGAAGCAGCCTCCCATGATCGGTATGCGCCCTGCGCTGTCGAGGATTTGCAAGGCAAGGGGTATGCCTACTGGGCGCTGGGGCATGTGCACAAGCGGCAGCGGGTTGCCGCCGAGCCGAAGGCGTGGTATTCCGGCAACATACAGGGGAGGCATCCGGGGGAAACGGGCCCCAAGGGTGGTTTGCTGGTTACTATTCGTGATGGCGCGCGCGTTGAAACGGAGTTTCGGTCCTTTGCGCCTATCCAGTGGGTCGAGATCGCGCTGGATGATTTGCAAGACCTGCACACCGTAGACGATATCTGCGCCCGGGTCGCCGCCGATTTTTCCGCGCTTGCGGGGGAAGATGTCGCCGAGGCCTGGATGTTGCGGGTTCGGTTGCGGGGGCGTACGCCGTTGGCCCAGGAATTGCGCGACGCCGAACAGCGGCAGGAACTCGAAGAAATGCTTTGCTTCAGGCTGGACGATGTGTTGGAAGTGGAGATCAAGGCGGACCGGGTGGCTCCGGCGGTCGATGTGGACAAGCATCGTGGCGAGCCGCACTTGCTGGGGAGCGTACTGGACCTGATGGACGGGGTACGGGAAGGGCGCGAAAAATTAAGCGATCTGGCGCCGCCCGGCGACTTTGCCCGTAAATTCGACTCGGAGAAGGATCGCGAAGCCTATCTGCGTTCCTTGCTGCGCGACCTCGACAGCGAGGCGGCGTACCGGTTGGTTCGGGAAAGGGTTGGGTAGGTTGGGCCGGCAGGTCGATTTTACGGTTGACAAAATGGACGATACGTGGTAATTTACACACCGTGCTGTTTTCTTGGCAAAAACCGTTAGCAAGGTTGCTCCGACTGGAGGTACAATATGCTTGCAGTGCTGAAGACTTGGCCCAGCGCCGCATTTTCTTGACCGGCACGGTGGTTTCATAAACAAACAGACAGGCAAAATATGCAATCTTCTGAAACAAAAATTCCTGAGTTTATAGCAGGAACCGATTTGCTCGAATCCTGCGATTATAATTTTAGAAGTATTCTGGATAATGCGCACCGAAGAGCATTTTGCGACTATGTGGCAACGCTCCCTGGTTGGCAAGAAAACTACAAAAGTCTTGATGTAGCCTCCATGAATAAAGCATCAGAGGCCATGAAATGTCTTAATGACGGAATTATAATACGAAGGATGGCGCCGTACGCTGGAAAAGCGCATATCCATCAACGCTGGTCTGACCCTAGGCCGAGGGAAGGACGGATTCAGCCCGCCGTTCTGATCCAGGGACGATTTGGATATCCTCGCTGTTTCGCTTGCCGGGAAATCGCGGTGGGAGTATCGTGCTGTGCTCACCACCACAAGCCTCCGAACCCGTCAAATCTCGTCTTTTGACCTCTTCCTTTTTCAATTCTATAGTCCTGAATCTTCATAAACAATCCTGCCATTCTCTCGTATCCATTTTTCCGAAAATCCTACATGAGAAATGACATTGCTACTTCGATCCAATTGACGATTAGTCTCTCTTACTACGACGGCCGGATCCGCTTCATATATAATTTTTACTTTGATCTGATTCCAGGCATAAAATACAGCAAAATATATTTTTGTATTTCTCGAAATTCTGAGTAAAGATTCTTCACGTTTATCCACAGGTTCTTTAAACATTCGGTCGAATTGACCAGATCCCCCCTCCTTAAAATGTAAGATACTCGTATACAATAGATGAGTCACTTGGATCACATGCGTCAGCAGCTCTTTTTGATATGATTAGATCGTGGCCCAAAATGTCTGCGATAATCATTTCTTTGACCAAGCCGGGCTGCAAAATATTTTGTATCCCTACCGATCTTGCCAAGTCGGCAGCATTCAGCACAAGATTGACAATACGTCGGTAAACTTTACGAGACATGATCAAATTCAAGCATCTGCTGATTAGTATCTATCTTCTGAAGTCTTTCTTCCGCATCCAGAATAAAATTCGAGTCAATTTCGATTCCGATGAATTCTCTTTTGAGCCGTTTGCATACGACAGGGCATGTTCCAACTCCTGCAAATGGATCCAATACAAGGTCGCCAGGCAAAGAACTCGCCAGAATGATTCTTTCCATCAATTTCTCCGGTTTTTGAATGGTGTTGAGTGCCTCCCGTCGCACCAATTCTTTCGATTTGTAGGTTAACTGCTTTATGTCGCCCCATACGTCTCCGGGATTTTTGCCTTTATCATTAAATTTCGTTTTTCCGAATGCACCGTTCGTAACAGATGGAACACGCTCGCAGCGAAGGCGATGTTCTAATTCTACCAATTGGGGAACTCTGATATCATCCAGGTTATAGCAACGCGGCTTTTTTCCTTTGATAAAATAGCATATTATATCGTAATTGTTCGTGTACTTTAATCTGCCTTGTGCCAATCGGCTTGGTTGATACCAGATTATTCTGGATTTTAGATTCAAATAAGGACGATAATCTATGAAATCGATACAATTTTGCTTGCCAAACAGGTAAAGCGCTCCGCCTTCTTTCAATTTTGGAGCGAAGCGTCGGATGAGATTAAGGTTAAATTCCTGAATCGAAGGAATCTTGTCCCAATTTTTTTGCGTAACGCCGTAGGGGCCGTCGCAAACGATCAAATCGATGGATTCGTTTTCGACCTCTCTCAGGAGTTCAAACGTATTTCCGCAGTGTATGCGATTCTTCTCCAGCGCCATGCTCGTTTTTCTTTTGTCGCGAATCGTGAACGGATGCTATCTGCGGGATCCGCAATGAAGGGGCTTGTGGACGTTCCTGGCCTCACTGCTTTGAACAATATACAGCCTTTCAGGTCGGAATTCCCGAAAAATGCTGAAAATCGCGAAATATGATTCAATTTTTACTTAAATATAATATTTATAATTATTTTATGATAAATAAAAATCATTAAGGATTATTGTGTACAAGCCGGGGATGTTCCGCCTGCCCGGCCCATGAACCTTATTTTTTTAAGTCCAAAAAACGAGGCCTAAAAAATTAAGGTTTGCCCGCCCGGCGGGACGTTTACCCTTTTCCCGGAGGAAATGCAGCGTATGCGCAGCGCTCCGTCTGTCGGACAATCCCGCCGCCGGGTATTATTGAGCGCGACGGACGCCGCTTCGCCGACGTTCGCGACGCTGGAAGCGGCGGATGCGGGCCAGACATGCAAAGCCTCTGTTCCGCATAATTTTTTCGGAGGGCGAGGTTATATCCGGGGAGCACGATACCGTATGGTTGTTTCCTGCATCGCTTCGGATAAACAAACCGAAGCAGGAAGCTCTTTGGCCGTGAAGTCCGGGGACGAGGAGCGGCGGCGCACAGGAGGGCATCACCGTGGCGTGTCTGGCCGTGGCCACAGCGTATGCACCAACGCGTCAACGATTTCCCGCACGCTATCGATCTCTTGCTGCCGGATGGTGTTCTTCTCCGCGTGTTCCTTCAATTGGGCCAAGGCCGTCTCAATGTGAGCCTCGTTCGCGGTTTCGGTGAATATTTTCAGGAAACTCCGCCAATGACGGGCCTCAATACCGGACAGGAGCCGGTTTCCTGCCCGATCCGTGAAGTCATCCATGATCCCCGTCCGGGCGATTCGTCCGAAGTTCCGCCCCGCGTCTTCCTCGGCCTTGTCGGAAATCTCGTCCGTCTTCATGGGGTAGGGATGATCCACTGAGGACAGGATGACCCCGGCGGGCTTCTTGTGACGCATCCCAAATTCCCAATGATAATTTCTGTATTCGGCCACGTATCGAGCCAGCTCGACGTAGGGTGCGGTCAGTTGGGGCGCTCCAGAGATGACCTCGGACAGGCACCACGGATAGACGACGAAAAGATCGGGATGACCGCAAGCAGCAGGCGTTGCAAAGAAGCGGAAACTTGGTTCCTTTTCCTTGGCGAGCAGGTACCAGCCCTTGAGTTCAATGCCAAGCAGGACATCGGACGAATCGGCTGCGTTCTGAAGACGCACATCGGGAAAGGTCTGTGGCTGGCGCACGAACGAATACATCGCATAGCGTTCGCCACTATCCCAAAGCTGGCGTAGCGAGTTGAGCGTATCCACCACGCCTTCCTCGATCGCTGCTCCAAGAAGGGCGTTCAGATTGAAGAGGTCAGTCGCCTGAATGCCCCGAATGATCACATTGGACCGAAAGTTGCTCGGTACGGCAAAGATCGCTTCGCGAACGCGCTCATACAGGGTGTAATGCTCCCAGACCGGATCGGGTGGGCGCCGAACCGGAGGCGATTTGGAAATCATAGTTTCTATATTAGACGAAGTTGGTCGGCGTTCTTAAGCCGAAGGGAGGCAGCGGCAAAGTACTCTGGCAGCAGCTCGGCGGCAAAACAGCGTCGTCCCAGATCGGATGAGGTTACAGCGGCAGTGCATAGGCCACCGAAAGGTTCCCACACGATGTCTCCCGGGGCGGAAGATACTTCGATGATCCGGCGAATCAGTCGCACGGGTTTTTGGTTGGCATGGATGAACCCCCCTGATCCATTGGCGTGGCGAACCCTTTCCTTGCCGCGCACGGCTCCTTCGTTCCACACGTTTGTTACGCCGAGCTCGAGGTGAAATTTTGATCGCATGCGCGCCCACTCGCGAGCTGTGAGAGGAACCTTGCCATCCAGCGAAAAATAGGGACGCCCTTCCGAATGACCATGCGTGTTGGCATAGTCCGCGAGACGCTGAAAGGCTTCCGGTGGAGGAAAGTACCACAAGTGGTCCTGTGTAAGGTATTTTCGAGTTGCGGCGTTTCTGACATTACAGGCCTCGTTGGCCCGGTTGAGTGGAAGGCCCGCCCGCGTCCACTCCCAACGCAACCATTTCTTCATCTCGACCTCGAGACCGGAGATCAGAAACCGCGGTGGTCGCACATACTGGATACACACCTCGGTGGTCACTGGAAATCGCCGCAGCGTCTTTGAATTCGTGTTGCCCGATACGTGTGCGATTCCCTTGTCCCAAACGTTGCAGCCAACGTACTCCCAGCCGAACTCGATGAGCAGTGGATGGACCGTCGCCCATCCGATCTCGGTGTTCCAGAACCAGAGTGTGGTTTCGCCTGTTGCAGCTTTCGACCAGGCTTGCACATGGGGACGATACCAATCGATCAGCCCGTCAGATGTGGGGGTATCGCCCGGAAAGCCCGATACCCCGTATGCTCCATCGGACACGATGACGACTGGAGCTGGCCATTGGTCGTACATCTCCAGCACATCTCCCAGGAACACCGTCGCTCCGCGGCGTTGCACGGCTTGAAAGGTTCGCGACATCGGTCTGGATGCGCGAACGCTGCTCGATTGTACGACCAATCCGTTCTTATTAGCCCGGAAATCGTTCCCTAAAGCGCGAACCGTTTCCGGCGATCTTCCTGGCCTTAACCCCGTCTTTTTCTTGTCCAGGCTTGTTTGCACTTTTCGCTGAGGCGAAAGGATCATCATCCACTCTCTGAATTGTGATGCCTAACAGGTTGGAAGTCAAGCAAACCGGCATCGCTCATCTCTTGCTTCACAGAGCAACACGCTCTTCTTGCTGGACAGTGTGAGCATTCAGGATGTTCCCTGTGAATCGACTAGAAGTGGTTCGGGTCGGGTAAAGGTCGCAGATTTGAAACTTAAAAGCCCAAAAACGCTGTTCAATCAACCCGAACCACGTCTGCTGAGCGAAGCGGTTTTGAGCAGGGCGCCCTTATTTTTTTAAGTCCAAAAAATGAGACCTGAAAAATTAAGGTTGCGTTATTTGCCCGCCCGGCGGGACGTTTACCCTTTTCCCGGAGGAAATGCAGCGTATGCGCAGCGCTCCGTCTGTCGGACAATCCCGCCGCCGGGTATTATTGAGCGCGACGGACGCCGCTTCGCCGACGTTCGCGACGCTGGAAGCGGCGGATGCGGGCCAGACATGCAAAGCCTCTGTTCCGCATAATTTTTTCGGAGGGCGAGGTTATATCCGGGGGGACTGCGTGTCTTGAGGGGCTGTTCGCGGTCTTTTGCGATTGCGACGGTAGCCCCTGCGCCGTATATTCCGTATATCGGCGAGCGGCGCCACACGCCCGTTTTTCTCACCTTTGTCGCCCGTAACGATCATGGCTTTGTCCGAAACCATCACATCCGCTATTGTGGCCATGGCCTCTCTGTCCGTGCCCGTAATTCTTGGCTTTCTGCTCTACAGCACCCTTCAAATCCGCAAGGATCTGAACCGCGAAATCCAGAACCTGCGCAAGGACATGCATCAGGATATCCAGAATCTGCGCAAGGAACTGCACCGGGACATCAGCGGAATGAATTCGCGGCTGGGCCGTATTGAGGGGCAGCTCTTCGGTATGGACAAGCCCGCCGCCGGGTAGTCCATTTATTGCAAAGCCCCTGTTGCACATAATTTTTTCGGAGGGCGAGGTTATATCCTGGGGACTGCGTGTCTTGAGGGGCTGTTCGCGGTCTTTTGCGATTGCGACGGTAGCCCCTGCGCCGTATATTCCGTATATCGGCGAGCGGCGCCACACGCCCGTTTTTCTCACCTTTGTCGCCCGTAACGATCATGGCTTTGTCCGAAACCATCACATCCGCTATTGTGGCCATGGCCTCTCTGTCCGTGCCCGTAATTCTTGGCTTTCTGCTCTACAGCACCCTTCAAATCCGCAAGGATCTGAACCGCGAAATCCAGAACCTGCGCAAGGACATGCATCAGGATATCAGCAAAATCAACTCGCGACTCGGTCGGATGGAAGGGCGGCTCTTCGGCATGGATAATCCCGGCCTCAGTTAGGGACACTTTAAGGACGCTCTGATTAAATCTACTTCGATCAGCGCTTCACGTTCGTGGGTACAGGATATTGTGCTGGCGTCGTTGAAATCAGCGGTAAACGTTGCGGATTCGGAGCATGGCGGACGTGAAGCGCCCTTCGGGAGGCCGCGAGAGGCGCGCTGGCTGTGTCATTCCTCATTATGCGGGGCCTGCCACATTGCTTCGTCATTCCTTGCCAGCGCGCCTCTCGCAGCCTCTGAACTTTGCACATTTAATCAGAGTATCCTTAAGGACACCCTGATTAAATCTACTTTGATCAGCGCTTCGCGTTCGTGGAAACAGGACATTGTGCTGGCGTCGTTGAAATCAGCGGTAAACGCTTCAGATTCGGGGCATGTCGGACGTGACACACCCTTTATGTATTCGCGAAAAGGCGCGCCACAGCCCCGTTCACCGCCCCACCCTGCGCCAGCGCGCCCCTCGCTAAGCCTCTGAGCTTTGCGGACTTAATCAGAGTCCCTGAATATTTTTTTGCTTTTTGTCCAGATTACACATATATTACACATATATTTATTGATCTTGCGCCCGCTGCTCGCCACACCCGCCGCCACCGCCCCTGTACAACACACGCTCCGCCCGCCTTCTGTCGCCGACCTCTGCCGCCTGCCCGCCATCCGCCGCCGATTGCCGCTTTCCGCCGTCCGCCCATCGCCCGCTGCCGCCCGCCGCCACCGCCCCCTGCCCAACACACACCCCGCCCGCCACTGTTCGTCACCACACTATCCGCCTCGCGCCGGCGCACGTCAACCTCTTGCCTCGCGAAGCCTTCCGCGATACGCGCCAGAGAATCCTTCCCGTTCCACCCGACACCCTCCATCCTGCACTGCCTCACATGTCCATGCGCAAACGCCCGCCGCGCGCTTCGCCCCCGAAGCCGCCTCCACACCCGCTTCCGGCTCGTCCGGTCAATCGTCTGCCCGATGGCGATCCGGGCTTTATGGAGCTACCCGTTCGGCAGGGTCGGGGCGCCCGCATCAATACCCCGAACCGTTTCGAACGCCTGCGCCTTGAAGAGGACCCCGCCGCGCTGGACGAAGAAGAATTGCGCCAGACGCCCACGACGTATTACGTGGACGCCACCAAAACCCTGCTGGCCCGCAACGACAGCCCGGATATCGGCTTCGCGTATAGCCTGAATCCGTACCGGGGCTGCGAACACGGATGCGTGTATTGTTACGCCCGTCCTTCCCATGAATATCTCGGCTTTTCGGCGGGCCTTGATTTCGAAACCCGCATCCTCGTCAAGGAACGCGCCCCCGAATTGCTGGCGGAGACCTTCCGGAAAAAATCCTGGAAACCGCAAGTGGTGGCCTTGTCAGGAAATACGGACCCGTACCAGCCGCTCGAACGTCGCCTCGCCCTGACGCGCGGATGCCTTGAAGTGTTTTTGCGGCACCGCAACCCGGTTGGAATCATCACCAAGAATTACCTGGTCACCCGGGACATCGACCTGCTGGAAGAAATGGCGCGCTACAATCTGGTCCATGTCGTGCTGTCGATCACGACCTTGCGCGACGATCTGGTGACCACCATGGAGCCGCGCACGTCCCGCCCCGCCCGCCGATTGAAAGCGATCGAAATGCTTGCGTCGCGCGGCGTCCCGGTTTCCGTGAACGTAGCGCCCATCGTGCCCGGCTTGACGGACGAGGAGATGCCCGCCATCCTGAAGGAAGCGGCGAGCCGGGGCGCAACGGGGGCCGGATACACGATTCTTCGGCTGCCCGGCGCCGTGCAGGACATTTTTATCGATTGGGCGCGCCGCGAATTCCCGGACCGCGCAAACAAAATCATCCGGCGGCTGGCCTTGCTGCGAGGCGGCGATCTCACGGATAATCGTTTCGGAAAGCGGATGCGCGGAGAGGGGGATTGGGCGGACCTGATCGCCCGCCTTTTCCGCATGGAGCGCAAGCGGTGGGGCCTGAATGCGCCGCGCAACGCCCTCTCCACGCGGCATTTCCGACGCCTGGCGAATGGGCAGCGGAGCCTGTTCGACGCGGAGTAACGCGTCCGTTTTAATCAGAGCATCCTTAAGCCCTTAAAGCGGGGGGGGGTAAGAATCAAGTACAAGAAGTGAATTTTTAATGAAATTTCAATTGTGTCTCCATTGAATTTTGCAAGAAGGCTTTAATTTCGTTAGAATAATCTTCGCCAAGGCAGCGCAGACCCTCCTTAAAAATTGAGGGGTGCGCATTCTACGGAAGGCCATGTGTCCCGGGATCAGAAGCATGCCCGGGATGCTTGAGAAATGCTCCACAGGAGAAACTTCCGCGCCATTTTCGCAAAATCCGCCCGGTTCAACGCATTAACGCAATGTCCAGCCCCGTTTCTGTTATCCGTGTAACGATGGCATTTATGGCCGTCCTCGCATTGATTGCTGTCCCTCCTGCGAAAGCCCAGACGACCGGCAAAATAGCCGGAACCGTAACCGACGCCTCCAACGGCGAGGGGCTTCCCGGCGTAAACGTCGTCATACTTGGAACCACCACGGGGGCCGTGACCGATGCGGAAGGAGACTATTTCATCATCAATGTGCCCCCTGGCGCATACGATCTTCAGGCGAGCAGCATCGGATTCGCGACGACCACGGTGCAGAACGTGCAGGTGTATGTAGACCAGACCACTACCATTGATTTCGACCTGACCGAGGAAGTCCTGGAGGGCGAAGAAGTGATTGTGCTCGCCGAACGCCCGCTGGTCGAGCAGGACGTCACGGGCAGCGTACAACGCTTGAATGCCGAAGCGCTTTCCCGTACGCCCATCCAGAACATAGACGATATTCTTGCGCAGCAGGCGGGGGTTTTCAATACAGGGTATACGGCATACCTTCGAGGGGGCGTCCAGACCGAGGTCAATTATCAGGTGGACGGCACCTCGCTCAACAGCGGATTGCTTTCGGACAACTGGCAGCGCATCAATACCACCGCGATTCAGGAGGTCTCGGTGCTGACGGGCGGCTATAACGCGGAATACGGGAACGCCATGTCGGGCGTCGTAAACGTGGTTACCTACGAGCCGAGCGCATTTTCCAGGAATTACGGCGGCGCCCTCAATTATCGTCTCCGTCCAGGGGGACAATACCACTGGGGAGACAATATGTATAGCCAGGACCTCTGGAAATACACCAACTTCGATCTGGGGTACTGGCAGACCCAGCTGGAAACGGAAGCCAACCGGAATTCATACGCCGAATATTTCCGCCGATTTTACGGATGGGACGGCGCGCGCGTACCGACGGCGAACGAGTTGCTGGATACCTATCGGCAGCAGATCACCCCGTCGGACGTGCTTGCGAACTATGCGGAACGCATGCAGCACGAAGTGGAGGGTTCCGTATGGGGATCGCCTGTGAACCGCATGACGTTCCTCGTTTCGGGCAGGTACAAGCGGGGCGTGAACATATTTCCGCAGTCCAACGCGTATAACCCGGAGTATAACATACAGACCAAACTGGGCTATCATTTCAGCCCGGGCAAGAAGTTGACGCTCAATGTGACGAACGGGTGGTACCACAGCAGTACGCTTACCGAAAGCAACTGGAACAACACCACGAGCTCGCAGGAGGCTCGCTGGCAGCCCAATGCGGACATACGGGATCCCTACGACGGCAAAGCGTACGCCCCGTGGGGGGGATACTGGCTTAAGGGACCCGAGGAGAAAAGATTCAATGTCGGAACGCTGACGTGGGATCATACGCTGAATCCTCGCACTTTCTACACGGTTTCGCTTTCCTACCTGCGGGACTACACCACCTCGTTGCAGGAATACGACAAACTGAATACGAACACGGAAACAGTGCGGTGGGGGGATAGCTGGTTCGATCTGGCGGGCAATTTCCGTCTGGAGGCGCGCCAGATTCAGGTGAACAACTACAGCGACAGCCGGGTCTGGACGGGCAAGGCGGACATTACGAGCCAGTTGCACAAGTCGCACCAGGTCAAGGCGGGCGCCGAGGTCAAACTCTACGACGTCGATTACCAGCATTACTACATGGAATTTCCGGCGGGGGACGTCTGGCATCTCGACAATGTGTTCGACGGCAATCCTGCGGAAGCGGCCCTCTATGTGCAGGACAAGATGGAATACGAGGGCATCGTGCTGAACGTGGGCGTTCGTTTCGACGCCTTCAATGCGCGGACCATGTATTCGCCGAATATTTACGATCCCCTGCTGTTCCAGACGCACAACGGCGGAGACGGTACGCATCCGCGCAACATCGCGCCGATCTGGCAGGCGCATCGGCCCGGGAAGGACTGGTTTGCCTTCAGGCAGGATTTCCGCGACGCATTTCCGGACAATTGGGAGAATTTGCAGACGGTGTCCAGCGAGTGGAAGATGGCGCTTTCGCCCCGGCTTGGCTTGTCGTTTCCCATTACAGAGAACTCCAAATTGCGCTTCAGTTACGGACACTTCAACCAGCGTCCGTCATGGGTTACGCTCATGGGCTTTCCCACCAGCTGGTACGACGCCGCGCCGTACGCCACGGTGCGCATGGACCAGTGGCAGGGATGGTATGGCCATCCGGGCCTGAGCTACGACCGCACGATTCAGTACGAAGTCGGCTTTACCCAAAATTTCTTCGATTTCGCCCGGCTCGACCTGGCCGCCTATTACAAGGATGGAAGTCGTTTGACGCGCTATTCGTATAACGGGACGTACAACCGCAACGGCGGCGGGTTTGCGTCCACGGGTTGGGGAGCGGGCAATTCTGCCGGAAGTATCTGGTCGAGAACCCGAAACATCGCCAACGACGGGCACGACAACATCTTCTATATCAATAACGCGTTCAAGGATATCCGCGGCATTGAAATCGTGGCGGAGAAGCTCTTTACGGGCCGCTGGGCGGCGCGCGCCGCGTTCGATTTCTCCACGACGACCGGCGGATCCGCCGGCTTTGCGCAGTACCGCGAAGACGGCTCGACGGTGAATCAACCGCATTCGTACGAGGAGAACAAGGCTACATGGCTGTCCAATTACGTCCTGAAAGGCAACGTGAGTTACGTTACGCCGCAAAACCTGCTGCGTGGCGCACTCGGGGACGTTACCGTGGGATTGTACCATGAATACTTCGCGGGACCCCAGTATACGTACTATCCGGCGGATTACCAGGGCATCCAGACGCCGAACAACAAACGCTGGTTTCCGCACCATCGCACGGACCTGACTTTCAACAAGCAGGTTTCCGTAGGGAATTTCCGTCCGCTGATTGGCGTGGAGGTGTTCAACCTCCTCAACTACAAGGACAAGATACTGCTGAATGGCGACAATCTGGAACAATGGGAGGAAAACGGAGAACTTCCCAAAATCACGAAATCGGGAGAGGACAATCTCTGGTTCTTCTACAACGCCGTCAGCAACCCGCGCCGCATGATCTATTTCACGGTCGGCCTGAAGTTTTAGGACGCACTGCATGGCGGGACGGCGCGCCGCCCCGCCATGCGGTTGTTCGCATACCTGTCTGGAACCTGCAAACCAAGTTATCCCCCGTTATGAATGCGTTACACACCGTACTGCGCCTTGTTGTCGCCGCCGCAATGGTTTGCAGCCTGTTGCCTGGAATAATAGCTGCTCCGGCCTCCGCGCAGGCCGTGTTCGATTTCAAGGATCTGACGCGCGCCAGGATGTGGGCCCGGTTATGGAACTCAGGTGGCGTGGGACAACCGACGCTGGGCGGAGACGAGTATTACAAATAAGATTATCCTGGCCATGCGCTGGGCAGCAACGTGAACGATCATGCCGGGTGGCTCCTTTGGTCCGGGTACATGGCGTGGGCGGACATCGACGGCATCGGGTATCCGTTCCGCGTCATTCTGGCGTACGACCACAACCCGACGTTCATATCTCCGGTCGAAGGCACCAGACTCATCCAGAATTACAACATGGCGGATCCGTCGTTAAAGGCGGAAGAAATTCTTACCGGCGCGCATCGCATCAACGAGTACGACGTCCGGGTTGATTTTCGCGCGCTCGCCTGGAGTTATCCGGACTACGACGACTTCATCATCCAGGAATACACGTTTACGAACGAGGGCAGCAGCCCCATTACCAACTTCCGATTCGCTCCGACGGGCGCCATGAATATCGCGCTGCCTATTCGCGGCAGGTCCGACGACGACGTGTACGAATGGGATATCGAACACGAGGCGTTCTATTTCCGGGACGGCGTGGAGCGGGACGGCGACACGGCCGACCCCGCGCCGCCACGGCCATTCGGGCTCACGAGGAGCGACCTCGGCGAACCGGCAGACCTCGACGCGCCCAGCGCCATCAACCACGAGTTCCTTGCGCCGCAGTACTTCACGTACTACTGGCTGGACAAGCCGGAAAAGTCCGACCCGACCGAGCGCGATCACATGAACATCGTGGACAAGTCCAACCTGAACCAGCACTCGAACCGCATTCAGGACGATCCGCTGAACGACAACCCGGAGGTGGACTTCGATACGGATAACTACATCTATCAGTCGCTGACGTACGACCAGCCGTTGCCGCCCGAAACGGAGGATGGGCAGTCTCTCTCCGCCGAGGCGGCCCGCCTTGGGCTTACGACGCGCCCCCGCGGGCGGTACGAATACCACATAGATTACATCTATGAAACGGGTCCTTACGAAATGGCGCCGGGTCAGTCGCTGAAATTCGTGCTGGTCGTGGCGGCGGGCATGATGGATATGAAGTACGTTGCGGAGGGCGGACCCGAAAACGAAGCGCGCTTGCCCGAGGGCGGCGTCCGATTGTGGGAGCATGTGGACGCGGCCCAGGAGTTGTACGACCGCGGTTACGAAGCGCCGGATCCGTCTCCCACGCCAACGAACGGCAACAATTCGCTCACCCTTACGCCTATTCCCCTCGGCGTCAAGGTGCAGTGGCCCGCCATTCCAGACTCGTACCGGGATCCCGATTACAACGTCAACGATGTAGCGGGTTACCGGGTGTACCGCTCGACGCATCGCAACATCGGCCCCTGGACGATGATCGCGGATATTCCCGTCAATGCGGCGGAAATGGAGAACGGGATGGTCACCTTCAACGATAGCGGACTGGAGCTGGGCGTCGGCGTGTATTACACCGTTACGAGCTACGACACGGGACACGATACCCCATGGCCCGGGGATCCGAGCATAACGAGTTTGCCTTCGCTGGAGAGCGGGCAGGTCAATGTCAATGTGGATCCCGTATATCCCCAGGCCCAGCCCAGCGATAACCTCGACGATATTCGGGTCTATCCGAATCCTTTCTTCCAGCACAGCCAGCTTCTCGGGGAGGGCGAGCGGTACCGCATCGAGTTCGTGAATATTCCGGCGCAATGCACCATTCGCATCTATACGCTTGCCGGGGAACTGGTTCGCGTAATCGAGCACACGGACGGCAGCGGCGACGAGCCCTGGGGGTCGCGGGCAACTGCGGATTACCAGGTCAACGAGTATTTGCAGCGCGTGGCGCCCGGCATATACCTTTTCCATGTCGAGTCGCATGTTCCAGGGCACGAGGGCGAAAGCAAAGTCGGCAAGTTCGTCATTGTCAAGTAACCGCAGCGCGTTTCCGCAACACCCCTTTTACCAGAGGATGATATCATGAAATCGATTCCTGTCCGGAAAGCTCTCCCCTTGTTGCTTCTGGCGCTGTACATGTTTGGCGCGTCGCCCGCGCAGGCGCAGAACGTGCGTACGGCGGCGGGCATTGATCCGCCTGCGTTTCAGCGTACGGCGCAAACGGGCTTCCAGTTTTTGCATCTTCCCACGACGGCCCGCAACGCCGCCATGGCCGGCATACATGTGGCGAGCAGCGACGCCGCGGCGGCGTTTAGTAACCCTGCGAATCTGACGGCTATCGACAACATCGACCTTGCGATCAGTCATATCAGTTACATAGCCGATATTCAGTACAACACGGGGGTGGTGGCGAAGAATTTTGGCTTATGGGGCGTATTGGGCGTACGGGTGGCTTCTCTGGACGCCGGGGATATGGTGCGTACGGAAAACGTGCTGGACGAAGTGGCGAATACGACCAGCAGGAGCGGCGATCTGGGCACGTTTACCGCAGGCAACCTGCTGGTGGGCCTTACCTACGCCCGCGCCATCACGGACCGGCTTTCCGTGGGCGGAAATGTCAGTTATATCCAGGAGAAGTTGGCGGAGACGGAGGTGAACAACCTGAGTATCGACTTTGGCGTGTATTTCGAGACGGGGTTTCGCAGTTTGCGCCTTGCGCTGGTGGCCAAGAACATCGGCCCCGACGCCGAATACGTAGGCTTTACGGAGGTTTTCGGGGTTCCGCAGAGCGTACGCATGCCGATCGACTTCCGCTTCGGAGTAGCGTACGATTTCCTGGGCAGCGAGGCTACTCCGGGGCAATCCCGGCTTACCGGCTATCTCGAAGGAGTTCATCCGAATGACGGTCCCGAGCGGGTTCACGCGGCGGTTGAATATGAACTGCTCGACATGTTCGCCGCGCGCGCCGGATACCGTATGAACTACGACGAGCAGGGCCTTACCGCGGGCGCCGGCGTCAATTTCTCGACAATAGGTTTCAATGGCCGATTCGATTACGCATACGTGGACTACGGCAGGCTCTCGTACACGCATATTCTGACGCTGGGCATTGGCATCTGACCCTGTTCCGGCGCTGCGGGTATTGATGGCCTCCATGCGCCGGCGTACCTGACGCCATTGAGCGACTGTAGCTGAGCAAATGGGAGCCGTAACGATCGTAGGGAGCTATGTGGTCGCTCTTGTGGTGGACACGGACCGACTTCCGGTTGCCGAAGAGACGGTCATTGGCTGGAATTACCATGAGACGCATGGCGGGAAAGGGTCCAATATGGCGGTAGCGGCGGCCCGCCTTGGCGCGGATGCGCGTTTCTTCGGAAAAGTCGGGCGGGATCGGTACGGCGAGGCTTTTCTGGAGTTGTTGCGGGAAGAGGGCGTACCCAACGAGGATGTGTTGTACGCCGAGGCCCCGCCCACAGCAGTCGGAATGGACATATGACGAGGCCCGGCATACTCGTATGGGACTTGAGCGATTGCGTGCCTGGGGATTCGATATGTCCGATATCCCGCTGGGGAGTTATCTTTATGAAAGCGCTGGCGGCAGGATCCCGCCATGCGCCTGGGGATGTTGCACCATTTCGAGGCCAGGAATATCGGCAAGAAGGTGCAACGCCGCGACATGTTCGAGACCTGCCAGGATCGCGCGAGCCAGCGCGATATGGATTTTGACTGGGCCGACGAAACGATGCATGCGCATTATGGCAAGGTGTGGCTACAGGCTCTTGCCCAAAAGCATCCGGATCGGATCCCGGACATCCCGGTGCTTCGTGCGCGTTGCGAAGCGCTGGTTCTGCGAGAAGCAGAAGATGCTACGGAGGAGGAAAAGGAAGATATTCACAGATTGGCCGAAGCCATGATTACGAAAGCCGAAAGCCTGTTACATGCTTGAAGGAGAGCGCCGTCTCCCGTGAGCATTCTCCATGTTCCACTCATGAAATGCACCCCGGAAAACATGAACGTCAGTCAACGCCACCCCGGTAATAACGTGAAGCACATCACATGGATGGTTTCGCTTTTCGCAGGTTTTGCCTTTTTAGTGGGTTTTGCCTTTTTGCATGGACCGGAGGAACCCGGCGCCGGAGAAGATTCGGCGGCGTCCGTCGCCGCGGAGACGCTGTGGAGCCCGCCTCTGTCGCCATCGACGCAGGCTGCGCGGATCGACGAGACGGAGCTCGTCATCAGGCAGGACGCGGAAGGTTCGAGCCTTTTCATACTCAGAGCGGGAAGCGAGGATACCTTGGTGACGGTGCAGGCCAGGCCGGATCACCGCCCGTTTCTCCATCCCGTCAAGGCCCCGGACGGACGAGGTTTCTTTACGGAGTACAGCCCGGGCCATCATCCTCACCAGACGGGTCTTTACTGGGGATTTACGCGCGTCAACGGGCGCGATTATTTTCATCATCCCGAAGGGGATTACTGGCGGCGGGTTTCCGTGGATGTGTTGACGGAGCAGGGCGAGCAGGTCAGTTGGAGAACCATCTATGATTTGCTCGATGAAGAAGGAGAAACCGTGCTCACCGAGACGCAGGTCTGGTCCATGATCGAAGAAGACGGCCGGTATTTTCTTGATCTTGAGTGGAGCGGGGAAGCGAAGACGGATGTGCTGATCGGGGAATTCGATTATGGAGGCCTGTTTCTGCGCATGCCGTGGACCCGGGGCATAGAAGGTTCGGCGATGAATGCGGCGCGACAGCGCAACCAGGCCGCCGAAGGGCAACGCGCCATGTGGCTGGACGTGGGGATGCAGGTCGAAGGACGGGACGACATGGCGCATGTGGCGATATTCGATCATCCCGACAACAAGGGCTTTCCGCATCCCTGGCGCGTGGATGGGCAACTGGGCGTGGGTCCGGTCCGCGCCCGGCTCGGAGGCTGGATGATCTCGGGAGGCGAGACGGAAAGCATACAGCATCGGCTCATGTTCTACACGGGTCCGATGAATAATGCCGAAATCCGGAATCAGTGGGAGCGTTACATTGGCATGGAAGGCGAACAGTATTCTGTGGTAGCGCTTTGGGACCTGGCGCAGCGCGAAGGCCGCCAGGCGGAATTTCTGACGCCGGATCGGGCGGTCGACGTCATGACGCTGGTTGACGGCTTTAAGGTGAATTCCTGGGCGAACGAGCCGATGATCACGCAGCCGATGGCCTTTGCCTGGGACGATCGCGGACGGCTATGGGTCGCTGAAAATCGCGACTACGAAACCCGCCGGATCGGGTTCTCGAATTCCGGGGACAGCCGGATACTTATTCTGGAGGACACGGATCGGGACGGCGTGGCGGATAACCGCAAGGTTTTTCTGGAAGGCCTGCCGTTTCCGTCGGCGATCGCGGTTGGATTCGGCGGGGTGTATCTTGGCGCGCCGCCCCATCTCTTGTTCATTCCGGATCGCGATGGAGACGATGTGGCCGACGTGGACGATATCGAAATTCTTCTTACGGGTTGGGGCATCCGGGATCGCCACGAGGTGCTCAACAGCTTTCATTGGGGGCCGGACGGCTGGCTCTATGGCCTGGAGGGGTTCGCCACCCCCTCCAAGGTGCACAAACCCGATCCCGGAGAGCAGGTCTACAAACATGGCGACCCCTTCCCCGAAGATATTCTTGAAGGAGAGGGCGTCGACATAGACGGGGGGGTATGGCGGTACCACCCGATCAAGGATCGGTTCGAGGTGGTTGCGCATGGTTTCAGCAATCCCTGGGGCATTGATTACGACGCCAAGGGCGAGTTTTTCATCACGGTCTGCGTGATTCCTCATGTATTCCATGTCATCCAGGGCGGCATTTATCATCGCCAGGGCGGGCAGCATTTCAATCCGTACGTATACAGCGATATTCGCACTATCGCCGAGCACCGCCATCGATCGGCGCACGGAGGCGCTCGGGTATACCAGTCGGATGCTTTCCCGGAAGAGCAGCAGGGACGGTTATTCATGGCGAACATTCACGAACATGCGGTGCTATCGGATATCCTTGCTCCCAAGGGATCGGGATATGTGGCGAGTGAAGGCGAAGACTTCATGCTGGCCAACAATGCGCAGTGGGTCGGTTTCAGTATGGAAGTGGGTCCCGAGGGAGCCCTGTACGTACTGGATTGGCATGACGGCGCCATCTGCGGCAACGATGTGCTGGATAAGGATACGGGACGGATATTCCGGATCACTCCTGAAACTTCGCTCGCGGAGGAATGGGAAGGACGCTACGACGATCTCCGAAACTTGTCCGACGCGCAGTTGGCTGCGCTGCAAACGAGCGTAAGCGACTGGCATGCGCGCCGTGCGCGGGTCATTTTGCAGCATCGCGCCACGCAACGACCGATCGACGCCGATGCGGAGGAGGCGCTTCGCGCACAGTTTGACGCCCACGAGAATCCCGATTATCGCCTGCGCGGCATGTGGTCCTTGCATGTCGCCGGGTTGCTCGCCGAGGAACGCCTGCTGGAAGCGCTCGGGGACGAGGACGAATATGTGCGCGCATGGGCTGTTCAGATGCTTGTAGAGGATATGGATCCCAGCGAAGCCGCCCTGGAACAGTTTGTTCGTATGGCGGAAATGGACCCGGCTCCCGTAGTGCGCAAGTATCTGGCTTCCGCCTTGCAGCGAATGCCCCATGAAAACCGGTGGGTCATTGCCGAGGGCTTGCTTGGATGGGAGGAAGACGCCGACGATCACAACATCCCCAAGATGATCTGGTTCGGGGTGGAACCGCTTGTCGCGGAGGATACGGATCGGGCCCTTGCTCTTGCGGCGGAAAGTAGTCAGCCCCTTGTGACCACATTCATTGCACGGCGCACCGTGGATGCGGATGCGCTCGGACCGCTCACAGAAGCGCTTTCCCGTTATGGCGAAGTACGCAAGGAACTTCTGCAAGGCATGCGGGATGGGCTGGAAGGGTATGGCGATGTAGCATCGCCTCCCGGATGGGATGCGCTGTACGGTATGCTCCGGGCAGATGAGGAGATGGCTTCGTTAGCCCTGGAGATTGCACAGATTTTTGGCGATTCGGGTGCAGGCGAAGCGCTTCTCGCCACGCTCATGGATGCAAGCATGGAGATGGATGTCCGCCGCGGCGCCCTGAACAGTTTGGTTGAGACGCAGCACGCCGGGCTTGTCGCCGAAATTCCGGATCTTGTGAAAGACCCTGACTTTCGGGTCGATGCGATTCGGGCGGTGGCGGCTTTTGACCAGGAAAGCCTTGGCGCCGTCTTGCTGGAAGCCTATCCGGCGTTCAACTCGGCGGAGAAGCGTACGACGCTCGAGACGTTGGCGTCGCGCCCCACGTATGGCTGGATGCTCACAGAGGTTATCAAGGCCGGCGACATTTCGCGGGAGGAAGTGCCTGCATATGTTGCGCGGCAATTGCGGCGCGTGGTGGGGAGCGGATTTGTGGAAGTATGGGGTCCCATCGACGCCGGCCCCTCGGACGACGACGAAGCGTTCGCGGCCTATCGCACGTTGCTTACCCCGGAAGCGATCGCCGGCGCCGACCCGTCCCGGGGACGTTTGCTGTACGACCGGGTTTGCGCCGCATGCCATGTCATGTACGACGCCGGGGGGATCATCGGCCCTGACCTCACCGGGTCGAACCGGACCGATATCGACTACATTCTCACGAATGTGCTAACTCCCAGCGCAGACATCCAGGACGACTATCGCATGGTGATCGTGACCATGCGCGACGGCCGGACCCTGATCGGCAACGTTTCCAACGAAACGGATCGGCAATTGACGTTGCGCATTGTCGGGCGGGGAGACGTGGCGCTTGAGAAGTCCGGGATACAGTCGCGGGAAGTCTCCGCCAATTCGCTCATGCCGGAAGGCCTTTTTCGCGCTCTGACCGATGAAGACGTGCTGGATATCGTGTCGTATCTGCACACCGACGAGCAAGTAGCGCCCCCCGGCGAGTGAAAAACGACGGTTTTTCGTTAATGTGCGCGTCTATTCGCGTTTCTCTCTTGCACAATTGCCTTTTTGGAAGTATGTTTCGTTTACTACGGGCGGAGCCACCTTGAGAAACCAGGCGTTTTTCAGGCCTTGCGCCAGGGCGGCGCCTGTTTCGAAACACCTTCCACACGTACTTTGCCTAAAGTCAATACCTCTACGCACATGGCCTACAAACACACGAACTCCAAGGGAACGGACTATTACCTCCACAGCAAGCGGACCACGCTGAAGAACGGTCGCGAACAGACCATTTATTATTTCGGCAAGCAGGTGAAGGAGGGAGCCCTCGACGCCGTTCCGGAAGGCCGCGAGGTCGCCGAGACGTCCAACGGCCTGCCCGTCCTGAAGAAAAAGAAGTAAGGCGCGTCGCTACGCCGGTTAGCGCTAATCCATGGCAGGGAGCACGGCAATCCGTGTTCCCTGCTGGGGTTTTATCCATGCCTGACCGTACGCCCGGGCGTGTAGCGTTCGAGTCGTTCCCGGGCGCCAGCCATTTCGTCCCGAAACGCATCTTCCAGTTCCATACGGTTTTCGACCGTTTTGCAGGCGTGTATGACCGTCGAGTGGTCTCGTCCGCCAAAACGGCTGCCGATGCTTTTCAGGGAATGCGAGGTGAGTTGCTTGCAGAAGTACATGGCGAGATGGCGGGCGGTTACGGCCTCGCGCTTGCGCGTCTTCGCCGAGAGTAACTCGGGTTCGATCCCGTAAAACTGGGCTACGCAACGCTGGATGTCCTCGATTTCGAGGCGCACCTGGCAATCCTCCATCAGGTCCCGGAGGATGCTTTTCGCCGTGTTGACGTCAATGTCCTGCCGGTGATGCGCAACGTAGGCGGACAACTTGTTCAGCGCGCCTTCCAGTTGCCGGATGTTGGCGCGGACCCGCTCCGCTACGAATTCCAGCACTTCCGTTCGCAGGGATACGCCCATTTTGACCGCCTTGTGCTGTAGAATCGCAATGCGCGTTTCCAGTTCGGGCGGCTGAATGTCCGCGGAGAGCCCCCATTGAAAGCGCGACAGGAGGCGTTCCTGGATTCCGGTGATTGCGGACGGAGGCCGGTCGGCGCACAGGATGATTTTCTTCCCCCGTTGATGGAGTTCGTTGAAGATGTGGAAGAATTCCTCCTGCGTTTTCTCCTTGCCGCTCAGGAACTGCACGTCGTCCACGATCAGCAAGTCTATTTGCCGGTAGAAGTTGGAGAAACAGTGGACCCGGTTCTCCTGAATCGAGTGGATGAACTGGGACGTGAACTGTTCTCCCGAGACGTAATGGACGCGCAGATTCGTGTTTTTTTGCAAGGCGTAATTCCCGATCGCCTGTACAAGGTGGGTTTTGCCGAGCCCGGTGTCTCCGTAGATGGTGAACGGATTGTACCCGGTGCCTTTCGGGTCTTCGGCGATGGCGACCGCGCCCCCGCGGGCAAACCGATTGGAATGACCCTCAATGAACGAATCGAAGGTGTACTCCGGCTTGAGCGAAGTATTCCGGATGGGCGCGATGGACGGCGCGGTGCGTCGTGACGGCGCGGGCGCGGCGGGCCAGGCGCGGGGCAGGTATTCCCTGTTCTGTCGCACAGGTTCGAGCGGCGCGGGCGCCGGTTTGTCCTTGTCTTTGTCCGAAGTTGTTTCCGGGGTGACCTCGTAGGCGACGTTGATCTGCCGCCCGATGACTTCTGCGGCGGTTTTCCTGATGACCGTCGCATAATGAGATTCCAGCCATTCGGTGTGAAAGGCGTGGGGGACAGCCAAACGAAGTCGCGCAGTTTCGTGGTTTTCCTCCAGATTGATCAAGCGGATCGGAGCAAACCAGGTGCGAAAGGACTGCTTGGATATTTGGTTGGAAATTTGAGTGAGACAGGTTTCCCACGTTTTTTCGGCGGTGGCGGAAGGCATATATTATTCAAGCGGGTGGCGGCTCGAGGCAACGAACCGAGTGGGGGTAAGGCATAACATGGAGGCCCATTCGTTACCTGACATTTTATGCTTGCGCGCCACGGATTGCAAGTACAATTCGTTACAATTTTCTAACAAAGAATACACGACCTGCGCGAGTTGTCCACGAATTATCCACATTTGACTGTGAGGCTGTCCACAGGTGCTTGTTTTCGTTCGACTTGGCCGGAGGTCTTTGCGTACGGTGCGCTCAGTGTCCGTACGCTTTTGGCTTGCCCATACATTGTATTTTATTATAAATAATTAAAAAATATAAACTTAATAAATAACGGAAAATGTCGCTTCCTGTTCGGGTTGCTCTGGTCGCCGGACCAGGCCTCCTTTGCAGCCCGTCTGCGCCGCGTACTCGAAAAGGATGGTTTTTTCAGTCGTTAAATTCAGTTTTTCACATCAGAGTATCCATAAGTACGCCCCTGCGCCGGGTTTCTCTGGAGAGGCTTCCCGGTACAGGGGCGTACGGCCTTGCGGCAGGCGAGGAAAGGCGTGCGCCGGGCTATGCGTCTGCCTCGGCAGGTACGGGCGTAACGGCGGATACGTCTTCTTCGCCGGTGCGGATCCGGTAGATTTTTTCTACCGGAAGCACGAAGACTTTTCCGTCGCCCACTTCGCCCGTCCGCGCCGCTGCAAGCAGGGTTTCGATGGCCGTGTCGAGCACCGGATCCGAGACGCCGATGTCCAGCATGATTTTCTCGGTGAGTTCTTTTTTGGCCGTGGTGCCCCGGTAGGTCTCCACGATTTCCGTTTCGCCGCCGTGGCCGCGAACGCGCGTCACCGTAAGTCCGGTGATTTCCGCCTGGAACAACGCGGTGAGCACATCGGTGAGTTTTTCGGGCCGAATGATCGCTCTGACTAATTTCATGGCAAGAACCTCAAAGGGTAGAAGATGGATGAAAGGATGGGTATGCGGTTTGGCTATGCTGCGGAAGGCGTTCGCGCGTCCTCGTCGAGCAGCAGCACGACGCCTTCGCCGTCGGAGTAGGCTTCTTCGCCGTGGCTGACGATATCGAGCCCCATGCCTTCGTGCGGAATGCCTGGACGCAGCGAGGTGATCAGGCCCACAACCTTGAGGATAACGAACGTAACCACGCCGCTATAGACCATGACGGCGACCACGGAGAGGGCCTGGACGCCCAACTGAGCCGGATTGCCGAACAGGAGCCCGTCTGACCCCCCATTCCATGCGCTTTCCGCAAATACGCCTGTAAGCAGGGCGCCCATGATTCCGCCGAGCCCGTGCGCGGCGAATACGTCGAGGGAATCGTCCAGACGCGTACGCGCCCGCCATTGAATGGCGAAATAACACGGAATGGCCGAAATGCCGCCAATCAGCGCCGCCGAAATCGGCGAAACGAATCCGGCGGCGGGCGTGACGGCCACGAGGCCGACCACGATGGCTGTTGCGGCGCCTACGGCTGTAACCTTGCCGGTTCGACCCAGGTCAAGGATGGTCCAGATGGTGAGCGTGGCTGCGGGCGCCAGCATGGTGTTTACCAGGGCGAGCGCCGCGACGCCATCCGCAGCGAGGGCGCTGCCCCCGTTGAATCCGAACCAGCCGAACCAGAGCAGCCCCGCGCCCAGCAGGACGAACGGCACGTTGTGCGGAATGATGGCTTGCCTGCCGTAATCCTTGCGCGCGCCCAGTACAAGCGCGGCCACTACGGCCGCTACGCCTGCATTGATGTGCACCACGGCGCCTCCCGCGAAATCAAGCGCGCCCAAATCCCCCAACCAGGCATTGCCGCTCCATACCCAGTGGCATACCGGAGCATATACGAGCAGAGCCCACAGCGGGATGAAGATCATATACGCCTTGAAGCGCATCCGTTCGACCACTGCGCCGGAAATCAGCGCGGCGGTAATGATGAAGAACGTGCCCTGAAACGCCATGAAGAGCAGCGAGGGGATGCTGCCGTCGGGTTCGAGCCCCACGCCGTTCAGGAAAGCCATCGAGAAGTCCCCGATCCATTTGTTTCCGTCCCCGAAGGCCAGCGAGTATCCGAACAGCGCCCAGAGTACGCCGGCGATTCCAAGGGAAATAAAGCTCATCATCATGGTGTTGAGCGTGTTTTTGGATCGAACGAGCCCGCCGTAGAAGAAGGCGAGGGCCGGCGTCATCAACAGGACAAGGGCGGTGGAGATCAGCATCCACGCCGTATCGGCGCCGGACAGCGCGGATTCCGCAGCGGCGTCCTGGGCGAACGCGGGTTCGGCCAGGGCAAGGGCGGGCAGCGCAAGGAGGCAAAGGAGAAATCGCATGACGAGGGTTGTTTTTGTTAAAAAATTAGACTTTTTGCTATGAACTCCGAAAAAAATAATATAAATCAGGATTTTTATCCACTTTTTTTAGATTTATTAAGCTAATTGGGTTGTTTTTGTTAAATCTTCATCTAATGCCGGGGATGCTCTGGCCAAGTCCGCAGAGCGCCGCTGCAGAGCGTCCTTAACAGTCCCTAATTCTTTTTTGCCCCGGGTCGGGCGGATTCTTCGCCTTTCGGCCGGCCCGAATGGCGGAAGGGCATAAAAAAACCCTGTCGGCGGCGCGCCGCAACAGGGCCCGCCACCGACAGGGAACAGGAAACAATAACGATGCGAAGAGATGTTATTCCATGCCCTTGTAGACGATGCGCCAGATGCGGCCTTTCATCGAATCCGCTACGTACAGGGAGCCGTTTGGACCGAAGGCCAGGCCCATGGGGCGGTATGCGGCGTCTCCGGGCGAGGCCAGCGTATCGGTTCCCTTGAATCCGTCGGCGAAGGTTTCCCAGTCGCCGGTCGGTTCGCCGGATGCGTCCATGGGCACGAAGGCCACCATATATCCCTGTTGCGGAAGCGGCGCCCGATTCCAGGAACCGTGAAACGCGATGAAGGCGCCGTTCCCGTAATGGGCCGGGAAATGCTCCTGCGCGTTGAAAACCAGATCGTTGGGAGCGTAATGTCCCGGGAAGGCGGCCATCGGGGATTCCGCGTCGGCGCACCGTCCTGTTTCCGCGCCGTCCCCGCCGTATTCGGGCGAGAGGAGTTTCATTTCCTGCTGGTGGTCATAATAGCAATACGGCCAGCCGAAATCCGATCCGTCGTAGAGCCGGAACATCTCCTCGGCGGGAAGTTCGGCGTTTTGCTCGTCCGTATAATAGTCCGGCCACAGCGTGTTCAACTGGTCGCGCCCATGCTGCACGACGTACATGTCGCCGGCGCCGGGGTGCCACGCCATCGCCAGGCCATTGCGTATGCCCGTCGCAAAATGATGTCCGTCCGCTTCCTGGGTCTGGCCGGTTGCAGCCGCGTCGAACCGCCATACCCCGCTCTGCCGTTCAAGTTGAGGGCAGGGATCCGCTCCCGGCGAGCCGGGCGTGCGCATTGATTCCTGGCACGCGTTCGATGGCGCGCCCACATTTACGTACAGACGCCCCTCGTCGTCGAAAGCGATCGCCTTGGGGGCATGTTGTCCCTGCCTCAGAAAACCTCCGACGATGAGTTCGGGGTCGCCGGAGGGGATCAGGGCGTCGTCCTCGAAGGCGAATCGGTAGACCGACGTATCCGTCGCGGCGTACAGATAGCCGTCGTAGAGCGCAAGGCCCGTCCCGGCGACGTCTCCGAAATGCTGACGAGCATCTGCCTTGCCGTCCTTGTCCGTATCGCGGAGCGCCGTAATGCCGCCTCCGTCGTCCGGAAGTTGCCGGTGTATGACATAAACGTCCTCGTCGGCGTCCACGACGATGTGCCGGATGCGTCCCACGTCGTCCGCCACGACGCCGGCGCAAAATCCTTCGGGAAGGACCAGGCCACCGTTGTCTTCGTCGCATACGGAGGCGTCGATGGCGGCGTCGGACAGGGCGGGATCGTTTTTTTCGGACAGGCTCCAGCCCGCAATAACGAGCAGGGGAAGCACGGCGGGCAGCAATAGTTTTGTCAGGCGACGGGTATCCATAATGCTTTCGGTTGGGTTGGGTGGTTTCGGGTCAGGGTATCCTCCTAAAATAGCGTTTGGGCGGGATTATCGCCACCGCGTTATTATCGTCAGGATCGCCATGCGGGCGCCCAGGAGGGGTCTACCATGCGTTTTCCGCAGGCGAGGGCCTCGATCCGCTGCATTTCTCCGGCGTCCAGCGAAAAATCGAACACCTCGAAATTTTGCCGGCGATATTTGGAGCGGGCCGCTTTCGGGATGGCGGCCACGCGGTCGAGCTGAAGCAGCCACCGCAGGGTGACTTGTGCGGGCGTTTTGTTATGTGCCGCCGCAATGTTTTTCAGGGTTTTATCCCGTAATACCGCCCCGCGGGCAAGGGGGCTGTAGGCCGTAAGCAATGTGTCGCACTCCTGTGACAGGGCACGCAGTGTGCTCTGATCCAGATAGGGATGATATTCCACCTGATTGCAGAAAATGGGCGCATGCGCGGCGGCCCGCCGCATCAGGGCGGGCGGGAAATTGCTGACGCCGATGCGCCGCACCGCGCCCGCCTCCTGCAAGGTTTGCATCTCGTCGAGGCATGCTTCCAGTTTCAGGTCGGGCGTTGGCCAGTGAATGAGCAACAGATCGACATAGGGCGTATCCAGCCTTGACAGGCTTTCCCTCGCGGCCGGGGCGATTTTGCCCGGAACGAGATGATCCATCCAGATTTTCGTGGTCAGGAAAATGTCCTCGCGCGCTACGCCCGCATCGCGCAGCCCTTGCCCGGTTTCTTTTTCGTTGCCGTAGGCGACGGCCGTGTCGATGTGCCGGTATCCGATTTCGAGGGCTTCGGCCACGCCGCGGCGGCAGGCTTTCCCCGTAAGCAGGTAGGTGCCCAGCCCCAGTGCGGGCACGTCCACGCCCTGAATGGTTTTCAAAATCATGGTTACAAGGGTTTGCGCATAAAACCAGATTGCGCCGCTTGATCAGAGCATCCTTAAATATCCCTTAGTACGTCGGCATGGAGGGATCGATTTCGTCGCTCCAGGCCAGTACGCCGCCCTTCAGGTTGCAGGCATGTTCGAATCCGTGCGCGCGCATCAGCTGCACCGCTTGCGAAGAACGTCCGCCCGAGCGGCAGTGAACCACGATGTCCGCATCTCTGTGTTCTTCCAGTTCGTCCAGCCGTTCCGGCAGTTCGTCCAGAGGAATAAGCGTACCGCCCAGGTTGGCGATGTCGTACTCGTGCGGCTTGCGCACATCCAGAATAAAGGGTCGGTTCCCCTGATCGATCCGGTTCTTCAGTTCGCGCACCGTGATTTCAGGGAGGGATGTTTGTTGCGTCATGGCGTCGCCGTTCGGTTGGGTTGGAAGGCCGCAGAAAGCCTGATAATCAATGAGTTCGGTTTGGGAAGGATGGTCGCCGCACACCGGGCAGTCCGGGTTGCGCCGGACACGCAGCGTTCGGAAGCGCATGCCGAGCGCGTCGACGACCAGCAGCCGCCCGATAAGCGGTTCCCCGATACCGGTGAGCATTTTGATCGCTTCGGTGGCTTGAATGGTGCCGACCAGTCCCGGAAGAACGCCCAGTACGCCCCCCTCTGCACAGGACGGGACGAGCCCCGGAGGAGGAGGTTCTTCATACAGACAACGGTAGCACGGCCCGTCTTTTGCGCCGAATACCGATACCTGCCCCTCGAATCGGAAGATCGAAGCATAGACGTTCGGAATGCCCAGCATCACGCATGCATCGTTGACCAGATAGCGAGTGGGAAAATTATCTGTGCCGTCCGCAACGATGTCGTACCCCGAAAAAATATCCAGCGCGTTTTCGCTGGCGAGCGCGGCGTCGAAGGTCTCTGCCTCGGCAAACGGATTCACGTCATGGATCGTCTCGCGGGCCGACGCGAGTTTTTTTCGCCCCACATCTTTTGTCCCGTGAAGAATCTGCCGTTGCAGGTTGGTTTCATCCACCACGTCGAAGTCCACGACGCCTATTTTGCCGACGCCGGCGGCGGCGAGGTACAGGGCCAGCGGCGATCCGAGCCCGCCTGCCCCCACGATGAGCACGGACGATGTTTTGAGCTTTCTTTGCCCTTCCATCCCGAATTCCGGGAGGGTGAGATGCCGGCTGTACCGCCTTATTTCTTCCGGCTTCAGGGTGTTCAGCATGCAGGCGTCGCCTTCCGCTCCCCCGGCCACGGACGGCACGATGGAGATTTCGTCCGTCGGGCCCAGCGCGGTTTTTTCCCGGTCCAGATACCGGATGTCTTCCTCGTTCCGATATATGTTGACGAATTGCCGGAGCTTGCCGGTTTCCGCGAACAGGTGCTTCCCGATCGCCGGATGCCGCCGGACGAGGTTCGCCAGCGCTTCCTCGACGGTTGCGCCTTCGATGTCTACGGCGCTCTGACCGTCAACGTACGCGCGCAGCGGGGAGGGAATGTACATGCGGGCCATTCCGCGTGGGGTTATGATTTTTTTGAGGCGGTTTGTAGGTCGATCTCCTCCGGCAGAAACCGCGAGCGATCTTCGGCCAGGGCCCATGCCGCAAGGTTCGCGGCTTTCCCGTTTTCGACCGACACTATAACATAGGAGTATCCGGGAAAGGTCGCCAGCTCGAAATCGGTTCGGGAAGGAACAGCCGGGTGATCCGGGTGCGAGTGGTAGATCCCCACAATATCCAGATTTTCCCTGCGGGCGGCAAGATCGGCTTCGAGATATTCCCCGGGCGCGATGATATACCGGTCTTCCCGCCTGTTTGCATTGCGGTTTACGGCGCGGCGCGCATAGACTGCTTCGTTCCCGTCCGCATGCAGGCGTCCGATCAGAAAGCCGCAGCATTCCTCCGGATACGTTTCCTCGCCGTGCCGGCGAATATCGGCGAGTACGTCCGCTTGCGTTTGCATGAGGGAATATAAGGGATACTCTGATCAAAACCGCTTCGCTCAGCGCGTCGCGTTCGCGCGTCCAGAGCATCGTGATTGCATCAGCAGAAAACACTGTGGCTCTGGGTCATTGCGGTCGCGACGCGCCCTTCGGGAGGCTGCGAGGCGTACGCTGGCTACGTCATTCCTCATTGTGTGGGACCTGCCACACTTCTTCGTCATTTCTTGCCAGCGCACCCCTCGCAGCCTCTGAGCTTTGCGGACTTAATCAGTGTATCCTTGAATGTGCCCGGGACTGGATTCGAACCAGCACGCCCTTTCGAACGCTGCCCCCTCAAGACAGTGCGTCTACCAATTCCGCCACCCGGGCATGAATTTCATGGAGATGCGCATGGATGATCGCCGGGCCCCTTCGCAAAGGGTCCTGACGTTGCCCGCTGCGCGCTATCCGTTATTTATGCGTGATCCCGGCAGGAATCGAACCTGCGACCCACTGATTAAAAGTCAGTTGCTCTACCAACTGAGCTACGGGACCATGCCATGCTGCGCCGACCTGCATACTCCTCGGAATATACCCGAATATACCCCGACATAACCACCCTTCCGCCGCGCATATGCGCCGATATACGCTATCTGTCGCAAAAAGATGCAATTTCCTCCCACAGGTCGGCCATCGGTTTGCGCAGCACGAGAACGCCCTCCATCAGGCGACGGTCAAAGTTAACGAATCCGTTGGCCAAATAAATTTCTTCGGGCGAACAGTCGTACAGCAGTTTGAATTCCCGGTCTCCCTTGCGCCGATCCACGCTGACGATCGCGCCCGCCAGTCCGGTGCGGGCCGTGCCGCGAAAAACGTCGAGGTTTTCTCTGTCCGTGGCGCTGGTTCCGTTGACGTATCCGTAATCCATCGGATAGATAATGGAGGGATGCGCCGGGTGCCGCGTTCCATGCGGGCGGTCTATGGTGACGCCGCGGCTGCGAATCAGCGCTTCCCAGCGCTCCCAGTCGATTTTGCGCCGGGCAAGTTCCGTAAGCCGATCCGTCGTTTCCATGAACGCGAGGCAATATCCGTCGGCGCGGGCGATGCGGGTTTGGGTCGGGCGCTTGCCGCTATTCGGGCGTTTCGTCCGATACGACCCCAATGTGCAGCGCTTCCAGTTGTTTCGCATCGACCGTGTCCGGGGACTGGACCATCAACTCCTGTGCGCTCTGCGTTTTCGGGAAGGCGATGACGTCCCGGATGTTGTGCGTACCCGCCAGGGCCATGACGATCCGGTCCAGACCGAAGGCAATGCCGCCATGGGGCGGCGCGCCGTAGCGGAACGCATCCAGCAGAAAACCGAATCGCCGCTCGGCCTCTTCCTCGTCGATGCCCAGCAAGCGAAACATGCGGCGCTGCATATCTCTCGAATGAATCCGGATCGACCCGCCGCCCAGCTCCACGCCGTTGAGCGTCATGTCGTACGCCCGCGCCCGCACCGCGCCCGGGTTGCTGTCCAGCATCGCCGCATCGTCGGGATGGGGCGCCGTGAACGGGTGGTGCATGGCCGTAAATCGCCTGGCGTCCGCATCCCGTTCGAGGAGCGGAAATTCAGTGATCCATGCGAACCGCCACGCTTCGCCATGCGGCGGAATCAGGCCCGTTTCGTTCGCCATGTGCAGCCGCAAATTGCCCATGTGCATAAAAATTTCCGGGTCCGGGCCCGCCAGCGCCAGCACCAGGTCCCCCGCTTTGGCGCCGACGGCCTCGATGCAAGCGTCCACGTGTTCCCGGCCAATCACGTGTTCCTTGACCGAAGAATACATTTCCGAGCCGTCCGACGGCAGTTTGAAGTAGATGAGTCCGCCCACGCCGATTTGCCGCCGCACGATGTCTTTATCGAGGCGGTCCATCTGGCTGCGCGTCCAGTCTCCCTGTCCCTTGGCCACGATCGCCACGATACGCCCGTCGTTTTCCAGGATGCGGTCGAAAACCCGGAAGCCGGAACCTTCGAACGCCTTGCTGGCGTCCTGTATTTCCATGCCGAAACGCAGATCGGGCTTGTCGGAACCGAATCGCTCGATGGCCTCGCGCCAGGTCAGACGCGGGAACGGCGCGGGCAAATCGACGCCTTTCACATCGTTCCAGATGGCTTGCATGAGGCCTTCGAAGATCGCATGGATTTGCTCTTCGTCGGGGAAACTCATCTCTGCGTCGATCTGCGTGAATTCGGGCTGCCGGTCCGCCCGCAGGTCTTCGTCCCGAAAGCACTTGACGATCTGGAAATACCGATCCAGCCCGGCGACCATCAGAATCTGCTTGTAGGTCTGGGGCGATTGCGGAAGCGCGTAAAATTGTCCCGGATGCACGCGGCTCGGCACCAGATAATCCCGGGCGCCTTCCGGCGTCGATTTCATGAGCACGGGCGTTTCCACTTCGAGGAAACCGTTCTGGTCGAAGTATTTCCGTACGGCCTGACAGGTTTTGTGGCGCAGCGCCAGAATATCCTGAAGATCCGGGCGTCGCAGGTCCAGATACCGGTAACGCAAGCGCAGGTCCTCGTTCGCCGTACGCCGTTTTTCTTCGTGCGCCGATACGGCGAAGGGGACCGGTTCGGCGCTGTTGAGCACGGCCAGGTCCTGGACCCGCACCTCTATTTCTCCGGTCGGAAGCTTCGGGTTGACGGTTTCCTGCGTTCGTTCGCCCACGACGCCCCGTACGGAAATCACATATTCGCTGCGCACCAGGTCGGCGCGTTCGTAGGCTTCTTTTTCGTCCTGGGGGGAACACACGACCTGGGTCAGTCCATACCGATCCCGCAGGTCCAGGAAGATCACTCCGCCAAGGTTTCGACGGGTGTCCACCCATCCCTTGAGCACGACTTCCTCTCCGACGTGTTCGGAGCGAAGTTCGCCGCAGGTGTGCGTACGCATCGGGTGCATGTCTTTGTCGTTCGCCGGCATGGGGAAATGTCGGGTGGTTACGGGATAGATGGAATGTACGTTTTTCGGTGCGACGTCCTTTGACGAAGCAGGCGGCCCATGCGTTCGCAGATCGGGCGGCACAAGTGCAAGAACGAACGTAAATTAAGGGATACTTTGGTTTAATCAGAGTATCCCAGGCATGAAGACGATGGAAACGAGGCTCGCTTTTGCAGTCGGGCGATAACCCCCGGATTTTTGACGGCATTTTCCGAAAACTTTTATGCTGGCGCTTTTTGACAATCCCTACATCCTTGCGATTCTTATTTATCTGACCGCTCTGGTCGGGGTCGGGTACTACAAGAGCCGGATCGTGAAGACGGGGGAAGATTTTATGGTGGCGGGCCGTACGCTCCCCTGGTGGGTGCTGGTGGGCACGCTGCTCGCCACCTGGATGGGAAGCGGGTCCCTGTTCGGCAGCGCCGGACTGGGGTATCGCAACGGCATGGCGGGGCTCTGGTCCAGCGCCGGCGCCTGGGCCGGCATCGTACTCATTTATTTTATTGCGCGCCGCATCCGCCATTTCGGGAAGGTGACCGTGCCGGACATTTTCGAGGCGCGCTACGGACGGGTTTCCAGCGCACTGGCGACCATCGCCACCGTCATTGCCTATATCACCATCGTTTCGTACCAGTTCCGGGGGGGCGGCAACGTACTGCATTATATTACGGACGGCGGAATTTCCGTGCAGGCGGGCATTGTGATCACGGCGGTTTTCGCCATTGCCTATACGGCGCTGGCCGGGATGTTGTCGGTTGTGTACACGGATGTCGTGAATGGCGTCCTTATGGCCCTGGGCGTGTTCGCCACCGTACTTTTCATGGCGAATGCGGTGGGGGGCATGGACGAGATCGTCCTGTACGCGGAAGCGGCGGGGAAATGGGAACTGTTCGGAAACTGGGCGAACGAACGCAGCGGGGCTACGTCCGGGCCGGTCGTGGCCATATCCTTTCTGATTCCCACCATGCTCCTCCTGATGGGCGACGCCAATATGTACCAGCGCATATTCAGCGCCCGGAATGGCAATGCAGCGCAGAAGGCGGTGTTTTTCTGGGTGATCGGCGTGGTGGCGCTTGAGTCCGCCGTGTATTTTCTGGGATTGACCGGCGCCGCGGCGGCGAATCAGGGGCTTATTCCCGAACTGTTCGCCGGGGGCGCGGCGGACGTGGCGAACAACCAGTCCGAATATATTATTCCTGCGCTTGCCGTTTCCGGTTTCATGCCGCTTGTGCTGGGCATGACGCTGGTGGCCGCCATGATGGCGATCATCGTTTCCACGGCCGACTCGTTCCTGCTGGTGCCTGCCACGAACCTGACGAGGGATGTCGTGCAACGCTTTATATCGCCGGATATGGGTTCCCGCGCCATCGTACTGATGAGTCGGGGCTGGGTGCTCCTGCTGGGGATCGTCGCCTATTTGCTTGTGGATCAGTTTCCGACCATTCTGACGGCGGCCTATACGGCCTATCTGGTGTACGGCACGTCCATAACCCCGGCGCTTCTTGCTGCATTCCTGTGGAAGCGGGCTACCGCAGCGGGGGCGATCGCCTCTATCCTCACGGGGGCCACTGTCACGCTGGCATGGACGTTCTGGATGTCCGAACAGGCCTGGTTCGGGGATTTGCATCCGTTTCTGCAGGAGGTTACCTATCCTGCCGTCGTTTTGTCCGTCCTGGCGCTGGTGGGCGCGAGCCTCGCTACGCCTCCTCCCGACCGCGCTCGCTGGGAACCCTTTTTCGGAGGATAGGGTATGGCGCCGCCCGCCGTTGCCTGCGTCCGTTTCAGGAAAGATTTTTCGCCTATCAAGGTCCGACATGCCGCCTGACCGCCGTCCCGTTTATTACTTCGCCCGGATGATTCCCTGGTACCGCATTCCGGCGCTGGAGCAGTTGAACGAGCGATTCGACGGCCGGCTCGTCGTATGCGCGGGCGATCCGCCGGGAGGTTCCTCCCTCGGGCATCTGGTGCGGGAGAGCGCGCCCGAGTATACGCATGCCGCGCTCCGAAACCACTGGCTTTTCGGGGAACGCATCCATGCGCAGCCGTTTCGGCGCGTTTTCGAGCGGCATGGCGCGCCGGCGGCAGTCCTTGCCGAGGAAAGTCCCCGCTCCGTTACGTTGCCGTTTTTGTTGCGTTACGCCCGGTCGCTCGGGGCGGGGCGGGTGCTTTGGGGGCACTTTTCGTCGAACCGCCGGGCGTTCGATCCACGCCGCCATTTTTTGGACAAATACCGCCTTGCCTTGGCGAAAAGCGTAGAAGGGTGCGCCTGTTATACGGAAAACATTGCTGATTTGTTACGTCCGTTCGCGCCGGAGCAGAACTTGTTTGTCGCCCGGAACACGATGGATCTGGGCCCCATGCTTGCGCAGCGGGACGCGCTGGCGGCGGAAGGCAAGGCGGCGGTCCGCCGTCGGCTTTCCATTCCCCCCGAGGGCCCCGTACTCGTTTATATAGGGCGGCTTGTTCGGGAAAAGGGCACGGACATGCTGCTCGAAACCTGGGATCGCCTGACGCAGGAAGCGCCCGCCACGCTGTTGATTATCGGAGACGGGCCGGAGCGGGCCGCGATGGAAGCCGTCGTATCGGCCCGCTCGTTGCAAGGCGTTCGTTTTCTCGGTTCCTTGTTGCGGGAGGAGGCGGGTCCCTGGCTGTACGCTTCGGACCTGATGCTTATGCCGGGGTATCTGGGCCTGGCGGTGAACCATGCGTTCGCGTATGGCTTGCCCGTAGTGTCGCTCCGGCGCCCGGAGGGGGGGGGGATCAAATTTCACAGTCCCGAAGCCGAGTACGTTCGGTCCGGGGAGACGGGCCTGCTGTGTTCGGGCCGTTCTTCCGGGGCGCTTGCGGCGGCGGTTCGGGAAGCGCTGGCGAATCGGGAGCGATACTCGTCGAACGCGCTGGCCTGCGCCCGGGAGGATCTGACGCTCGACAGGATGGTGGACGGCCTGGAGGCGGCGATCCGCCATGCGATGCGGGATCGCGCGGGCGCCGGATGATCCCCGTTTGCGGCAAAACCCGGCAATCTGTAGCATCTTTCAGTAAATCTGGATATTTTGCATACAGATGCTTTCATGAATCCGCGCCGGGCGCGTCCAGCGGGTTTTAGTTTATATATTCATACACAATCGAAGGCAAGGCGCACATGGCGACGCCTGCGATCGCAGTTCGACCCATTTTGTTTTTGCTTGGCGCGGGCGCCTTGTTCGCCGGGTGCTCGCTGGCGCCGCGCGCCTCGCTTCCCGAGCCTGTTTCCGAATTGCCCGGCGATTTTTCGGAGCGCCTTGCGGAAGGTCCCCATGAACCGGAGGCATGGTGGCATGCCTTCGGCGATCCGACGCTCAATGCCGTGGTCGATTCGGCGCTGGCCTCCAACTTCGATCTGGCGGCGGGGATTGCCCGGGTTCAGCAGGCAAGGGCGCGGGCCCGTATCGCCAGGGCCGCCTACTTCCCGGCTGTCCGGGCGGGCGGGGGCGTCAACGACATCGACTCGCCCACGAACGCCGGCATTGGCGCGCAAATCCAGGAGTTGGGCCTGGGCGGGGACCAAAGCGATTTCCCCGTACCTTTCACGCTGCCCGACCGGTTGGCGCTCACCACCTACACGCTGAGCGCCGACCTTTCCTACGAGCTGGATTTCTGGGGCCGCGTTCGCAACGATGCTCTTGCAGCGGGGGCCGAATACCTTGCTTCGGAATCGGATTTCCATGCCGCCCGCATCGGGATTCTGTCCGAGACGATCGCGACTTGGTTCGAAATCGCCGATCTGCGGCGGCAGACGGCGCTTGCCCGCGAAATGGCGGATGTTCTTCTGGAGCAGGAGCAATTGGCCCTGGCCCGGTATCGCGAAGGGCTCGCCGGTTCTTCCTATCTCTATCGGGTGCGTCAGGAGTCGCGCAACGCGCAAGCCGTGTTGCCGCAACTGGAAAGCCTGTTGGCCAGCGCCGAGGGACGCCTCTCGGTATTGCTGGGCGGCTATCGGGTGGATATGGAGGCGCTTTTTCCCGATGCGCTTACTCCCTCGCCGGTAGCGGATCCTGTTCCGGCGGGCGTCCCGGCGGATCTTCTGCTCCAGCGGCCGGACGTGATAGCCGCCGGACGGCGACTGGACGCGGCCCGTTACGCGATCGGCGCCCGTCGCGCCGAGTTGCTCCCCACTTTCTCGTTCTCGGGATCTATCGGGTTGCAGAGCACGGAAGCCGATGGACTCTTCAATGCAGATCAGTGGTTTCTTAACCTGATAGGGAATCTGACCGCGCCGGTCATACAGGGCGGTCGCCTCAGAAACAATGTGGCGCTGGCCCATGCCCGTTTCGACGAGATGGCCGCTGCCTACGGGCGCACCGTGGTTACGGCGGTAAACGAGGTCGAGGCCGCCCTCGCCGGGCTGGAAAACGCAACGCAGCGTCATGCCTTTCTTGATTCCCGCCTGCAGCAAGCCCAGGCTTCGGAGGCGCTCAAGTCCCGGAGGTACGCGTCCGGAATCGACAGTTATACGGACTACCTGAATGTGTTACTCACCCGTCTGAACGTAGCGTCCGCGCTCGCAGGCGCAGAGCGAGACCTGGCCCTGGCCCGCCTTGCGGTGCACCGCGCTCTTGGGGGCGCATGGACGGCGCCGGACTCACCGGATGCGCCGCGAATGACTGCTGCTCAGCCGGCATCAAACAGAGAAGAATAGAGAAGGCAGATGACTCGACGCAAAGGCTTATTGGCGGCGGGCGGCATTTTGCTCGCATGCATGGTTCTGGCTGCTCTGCTGGTTCAACTCAGACCTGAACCGGAGGTGCGGCCTCTTCCTGACAAGACGCCTGTCGCCATCACGGTTCCTGTGGTCGCCGGGGTCGGCCCCATACCCGTGCACGGCGCCGGTACGGTTCGGCCTACTGCCGAAATCCATGTCACGCCTGAAGTCCATGGCATGGTGTCCTGGGTGGACCCTGCTTTTCAGAGCGGAGGGCGCGTCGAGGAAGGGCAGGTTCTGTTCCGCATCGACGACGCCGATTATCGCAACAGGGTGCAGCAGGCGCGCGCCAATGTGGCCGCCCAGCAGGTAGCGCTTCTTCAGGCGCAGGAAGAAGCCCGCATCGCGCGTTTCGAGTACGCGCAATTCCGGCGTCGAGAGGGGGACGCTGCTTCCCCGGAAGAAGTCAATGCGCTTGTTTTGCGGGAACCCCAGCTCAGGGCGGCGCAAGCCGCGCTGGCCAGAGACAGCACGATCCTGGCCGACGCCGAGTTGGCTTTGTCTCGCACCGAAGTGTTTGCTCCCTTCCGCGGCGTCGTGCTGGACGAATCCGTGGCGGCGGGTCAGTTCGTGGCGGCGGGTCAGGGCGTGGGGCGCCTTTATGCTTCCGATGCGGTTGAGGTGGTGGTCCCTCTCTCCGACGCGGATGCGGCCCTGATTCCTGACCTTTGGCGATTGCAGGCGGGCGACGGAAATGCGCGGATAACGGCGCGCGTTCTTGCCGAATACGGCGACGGGCGCTATGCCTGGAGCGGCTATGTGGATCGGGCGGAAGCCTCCCTGGACGAGCAGACCCGAACCATTGATGTGATTGTGCGCGTTTCCAATCCCTTGGCGGGAGGCGACCGGGTGGACGCCCGGAATGACGCCCCGGATTATTCCGCTGCGCCGCCGCTGCTTGTCGGGAAATTCGTGGAAGTTCAGATCGAGGGGGTCGTTCCGGACGAATATTTCATTGTGCGGCGATCTGCGCTGCGGCCCGGAAACGAGGTTTGGGGCGTACGCAACGACACGTTGTTGACCCTGGTCCCGGTGCGCATATTGCAGCGCGCGGACGACGAAGTGTTCGTAGTCGGGGGGCTTGAAGCCGGTCAGAAAGTGGTCGTGGGCGGAATTTCGTTCGCGACGGAAGGCATGGCGGTGCGAACTGCTTCGGGGGAAAACCCATGAATCGGGACGAGCATTCCGTCCGGGAGCAGCGCGGCCCCATCGTCTGGATGGCGAAGAATAGCGTTGCGGCGAATGTGCTCATGCTGTTTTTGCTGATCGCGGGGCTGATCGCCGCCGGAAACCTGACGCAGGAGGTTCTTCCCGACATTTCCCTGAACCGCATTCAGGTTATCGTGCCGTATCCGGGCGCTTCGCCGGAGGAAGTGGAAGAATCTATCGTTCGCAAGATAGAGGAACAGATTCGGTTGGTGGAAGGCGTCGAGCGCATCGAGGCCACGGCTTCCGAGGGGCTTGGCTCCGTCATTGCCGAGTTCAAGTGGGGCGCGAACATTGATCGCGCGTTGAACGCAGTCAAGGCAGAAGTGGATCGGATTGCAACATTTCCAGCGGGTTCGGAGCGCCCCGAAGTGCGGGAAATCACGAGCCGGACAAGAATTATCCGGCTGCTGGTCTACGGCGACGTACCGGAACGCACCCTGAAGGAATTGGCGGTTGAGATCGAAGAGGGGATTTCATTGCTTCCCGAAGTATCCCTTGCCGAAACCAGCGGCGCCCGCCCCTACGAAATTTCCATAGAAATACCGCAGCGACGATTGCGCGCGCTGGGGCTTACGCTGGAGGATGTCGCGCTTGCGGTTCGGCAAGGGTCGCTGGAACTTTCCGCAGGCAAGATATCTGCGGGCGAAGAGGAGATACTTGTTCGGACCCTTGGCCAGAATTACGAACAGGGGGACTTCGAGGATATTATCGTACTGGTTCGTCCGGACGGAACATCGGTTCGGCTGGGCGATGTCGCCACGGTGCGGGACAGCTTTGCGGATACCGATCTGAGCGTACGTTATGACGGGCTTCCCGCCGTCCGCATGGATGTGTACCGTACGTCGGACGAACAAGTACTGGCTATCGCCGAGGCGGTGAACGATTATCTGGCCGCCGAGGTCATGCCGACGCTGCCGGCAGGGGTTGCCGTAGAGGTCTGGGCAGACGATTCGAAGGACGTCGGGGGGCGTCTCGCGCTGATGGTCGAGAACGCCTTGCTTGGCCTCCTCCTCGTTTTCATAGCGCTGGCGCTGTTTCTGCATATTCGTCTGGCCCTGTGGGTCGCGCTTGGTCTGGTGGTTTCTTTTACGGGCGCCTTTCTGGCAATGGAATTGCTGGGGGTCTCGATTAATATGTTCTCGCTGGTGGGTCTTGTGCTCGCGCTTGGCATTGTGGTGGACGATGCGATCGTGGTCGGGGAAAGCATCTATTCGGAACGGGAACGGGGCGTTCGAGGGTTAACCGCCGCGATCCGAGGGACGCAACGGGTCAGTAGCCCGGTCATATTCTCTGTATTCACGACGGTGGCGGCGTTTGCGGCCTTGTTGTTCGTACCCGGTACGCAGGCGCAGCTGGGTTTGGCCATCCCGATGGTAGTGATCGCTGTGTTGATGCTTTCGCTGGTGGAGTCGCTGCTGGTGCTGCCGAATCACCTTGCCCATTTGCCGGATTTCGAGGCGGGGCAGGGTCGCTGGTGGACCCGCATGCTGGACAGGGCGCGGGGCGGCGTGGACGCCTTGCTGAAGCGGATTACAGATGGCCTGCTGGATCGGGCGCTGCGATTCGGCGTAGCCCAGCCCTGGATTGTGATTGCCGCCGCCCTGGGGCTGATCATCCTGTCGATGAGCGTCGTTGCGTCGGGCATTGTCCCGAATCAGTTTATTACCCCCATTGAAGGCAATGTGGTCTCTGCCAGCCTGGAGATGCCCGTGGGCGCCTCAAGCGACCGCACGGCGCAAGTTGTTGCGGAACTTGAGGCGGCGGGACATCGGGCGGCGGCGCGCATATCGGAGGAGGCGTTGCGGGACGGCGAGCCTCTGAATGTCGGCGTCATGGTTACGATGGGCGAAGCGGTGACTCTGTACGATCCGTTGGGCGGGGATGCGGTGGACGCGGCGCGGAGCCATCTCGGGTCCGTTCAATTCAAACTCATCGACCGGGAGCGGCATGGCGTTGCGGCGTCTGCGTTTCAGCAAGCATGGCGAGAAGAAGCCGGAACGATTCCGGAAGCCCGATCGCTTTCGATTTCGTCGAACATCGTAGCGTTGGGTTTGCCGGTGCATTTCGAACTTTCGCATCCGGATCCGGAAAAACTGACCGTGATTGCAGAGGAATTCGCCAGCGAATTACGCGCCATCGACGGCGTTTTCGATGTGCGCAGCAACCTGGACGAGGGGTTCGGGGAGATTCAGCTGGAACTCAAGCCGGAAGCCCGAACGCTGTCTCTGACGCTTGATCGTTTTGCGTCGCAGGTGCGTTCCGCCTTTTTTGGCGTGGAGGCGTTGCGGGTGCAGCGAGGTCGGGAGGATATGCGCGTCTACGTACGGCTTCCGGAGGAAGAAAGGGATTCCGAATCCGATATTGACCGTTATGTCATGAGGACGTCCGGGGACGGCGTTCCGTTGGGTCAGGTCGCCACCGCGCGCTTTGCCCGGTCGCCTTCCGCCATTCGCCGGGTGGATGGACGGCGCGCCGTTACGGTCACGGCCGACGTCGATGTGCATGTCGCCTCGGGTCCCCAGGTCAACGCGCTTCTGGAGCAAGGCGTTCTGACGCGCATGGCGGCCGAATATCCTGCCTTCGACTATGCGTTCGGGGGCGAGCGGAAGCAGCAGCAAGAGGCCAATGACGCGCTGGGCAGATTGATGTCGCTCGCCCTGCTCGTTATGTACGTGCTGATGGCGATTTCTTTCGGTTCCTATATGCAGCCGCTCATCATTATGGCGGCGGTTCCGTTGGGCGTGGTCGGCGTGGTGGCGGGGCATATGTTATTAGGGATCAGCATAGGCATCTGGTCAATGTATGGGCTGGTGGGCGTGAGCGGCGTGGTCGTCAACGATGCGCTTATGATGATCAAGCACATCAACGATCTCAGGGAATCCGGCATGGCGCCCGATGAAGCCATTATTACGGGCGCCAAAAACCGTTTCCGCGCTATTCTTTTGACGTCGGTGACTACGTTTGCGGGCGTGACGCCGCTTATTCTGGAGACCAGCACCTATGCGCAACATCTTGTGCCGCTTGCTACGTCCGTCGGCTTCGGAGTGCTTGTCGCGACGATACTATTGATTCCTGTGGCGCCGGCGCTTGTCGCCATACATTATAGGATACGCTGATCAGGACCGCTTCGCCCGGCGCATTATAAAGTGTCCCGCCGTTTGCTTCCGGGAGCGAACCGCGGCGGTTTTGTCCTACCATTCGGTGTCTCTTTCCGAGTACAGTTCGGCTGGCATTCGATATTTTATGCCTGCGATATCGAATGCAGAGGCCTCGATCAGGGCCGTGAATCGGGAAAAGTCGCCCCCCGTTTTGCGCTTTGGAAACAAGCGTTCCATGGTACTGACGCAACGGGACTGAAACCGAAACCATGGCAACACGCCGAAGGTCCGATCCGCAGGGTATCTTAACTCGTCGGCCAGGCTGCTTCCGATGAGCGCCCGGGACACGCGGTACACGTACCGCGCCAGCGCGCGCCGGGCCGCCGGCTCCGTAACGCCTATCACCAGCGGGGCCGAATTGATCAGTGCGTTCGCCATCGCAATGGCTTCCAGTTCGTTTGCAGGCTCGCACATGCGACCTACATAAAATGTTTTTAACGCTTCTTCCTCGTCGCGGTACAAAATCGTTTCGGGAACCCCCATTAAAAACCCCGAATGGCGCCATATCTGCATAAAACTTTCGCGCTCTTCCTGACTGAATTCAGCGCCCAGGCTTTTCAGGTGCTTTAGCAACCTTGCGGAAAAGGCAGCTATGGAGAATCCCATATGCGCGGAACTGATCGGGACGCCCCATTCTTCCGTATCCCAGTCCTCCGCATTGCTCAGGAGGTATCTTATTTGTGCGTGGACCAGCCGAATGCGAACGGACAATTTCCAGCCGTCTCCGCCTCGTTCCAGGCCGCCCGGCATGAATATTTCGACCATGTGGCGGTTGTTTTGCTTCAGGCGCCTGACGCCGTATTCCCGAACCCGCCCGGTTATGAAAAAAGACTTGCTGATATTCGTAGAAAACCCCTCTATCAGCGTACCGCCTACGAAAGCGCCGAGCACCAGTTTCGAATTCCTGTGGAACATGCGGATGCCCGGGGTATAGGACGCAAGGTCAACCCAGTCGGGCGGCGCATCCAGCTTGTTCAGAAATTTTCGAAGCGCGGGTGGCGCGTTGCGAAGGATATGATCTCTTTCCCCGGGGTCTTCCGCATTCATTCCCAGTCTGTACCATCGCGCTGCTTCGTCGGGCTTCAGCGACGCCATTTGCTCGATCACTTCATCGGCTTCGGGGTCTCCGATAAGCGAATGGGCAACGTAATTGGCCGCCGTCTCCGGGTCCTGCGCCCGGGCTTTAGCATAGCCGGAAAGGTAACACGAAGGGATTTTTTCCGGTTTTTCGATCATGGCCGACGGTTTGTATTCTTTCCAGACTTGATTATGTCGCCGGTTCGAGAGGTCCAGGGCGTATAAAACATAGCTCGCAGCTAATAAATATAGGAAACTCTGATCAGGGTTCCCGCGTGAGGAACCGGTTTGTTCGGCGGCAGGATTCAGGACGCAGGCAATCGTTTCGTAAGGGTCCTGAACAGGAACGTCAGCGCCCGATTCGAGCGCGCCAGGATGCTGGTGACGATAACCACCGTCCATACGCTTCGCCGCGATATTTTGACTTCCTGTCCGCTGCGGAACGCGGGGTTTGCATGAATGCGGCGCAGGGTTAGCACGGCCATGCCCAAGGCCCACAGGCAGTGTCGCCGAATGCCCGTTTCGCGCGCGGGTATGGTCAGGGTGTACCGGAGTGCGTTTGCGAGGTGTTGTCGGGCAATCCCGACGAGTCTGGACAAGCCTTGGGCGAATCCGGGGTGGGTCTGGTCCGGGGACAAGTCGCGCAGGTCGAATCCGGCGGCGAGAAAAACGTCCCGGGGAAGCCAGCATGCGCCGCGATCCCGGTCGTCCCATATGTCCTTGAGGATGTTGGTCATTTGCAAGCCTTGTCCGAAGGAGACCGACAGCGCCAGCAACTCTTCGCGATGTTCTTCGATTCCGGCGGAATAGTCGCAGAACAGTTCGGTGAGCATTTCGCCCACCACCCCGGCGACGTAATAGCAGTAGCGATCAAGGTGGGGGACGTCGTTCAGGCCGTCGGGCGTGGCGTTCTGCTGAAATTCCGCCATGCCGCCCGCCATGATGCGGACGCAGCGTTCGAGGGCTGCCCGCTGGACGGCGTTGAATCCGCTGGCGATGCGAATGACCCGGTGGGCGTTGGCGACCAGGTCGCGTTCGTCCGGGGTCGTGGAAGCCGACAGCAATGCGCCGAGTTCGCGCGCAAACGGTTCAGCTTCTTCCCGGCCTGCGACGATTTCGGCGAAACGTTCCGCGAATGCCCGTTTTTGTTCGGGGGAGAGGGCGGGATCGTCCTCAATGGTGTCCGTGATGCGGCACAGGAGATACGCATTCCCTGTTACGTCGCGTAGCCCGGGCGGTAATTGCGGGATCGTCAGGGCGAACGTGCGGGAAACTCCTTGCAGGATATTTTCCTGATATGCGAGGTCGCTGATCGCCGATTTGTTTTGGGAAGGCACCGTCATCCTGGCCTTACGCGTTCCTGATTTTCTGAAAGGGGAAAGGTACGCGGTTTATTGCAGACCTGTCAACAGGGAGCCCGTGCGGGGAGCGTATCCGGGAGCGCCGTAAACCCTTCCTTGTACGCCGCTTCGCGCAAACGTTGATCCAGCGAAACGAACCCCCGACCGCGCATATATCCATCGCATGCCGTTAAGGCCGCCGCGCGCAAAGGGTGCACGGCCAGCAATCGTTGCGCAGTGTTCCGCACGGTTTCGCCCGGTTGTATTTCCATCCATGATTCAGCCAGTCTGTCCAGTACGCGCCGGGCGGCTCGTTCGTCGGAGGAGGTCATGGCGCCTTCTTTTACCCGTCGCATAAGCGCAGAAACACACTCGATGCGCGTACCCCGCCAAACGACTATGGATTCATTGTCTATGAGAATATCCCGCACCGCAGCCGATGACGGTTCCTGCAAGCACAGCGGAATCACGGCGGACGTATCCCGGAAGTTCACCAGCCTTCCTCTCGCTCCTGTATGGCGGACGAACGGGTTGCTCCCTCGGGATCCGACGGGCGTGGAAGTCGCCAGAAATCCGTTGACAACGGTTTCTTTCCGCGGATAAGCAGCCCTTGCGTTTCCATATCTCTTAGATGTTCACTCACGAATTCGGCTGTCGCCAGAGGCAGTAAACGCGCAATGGGGCGACCGTGCTCAGTGATAATCACTTCTTCGCCGTCCTTGACCTGGCGCAAATAGGCGCTTAGCGACATTTTTAGTTTGGATACGGTGGCGGTCTGCATAAAAAGGTCCTGTTTAGGACCTGTTAACACTAAAGCAATGCATCGACGATAAGCACGAAGACGACGAAGCCGAGGAATATAACGTCGAGTTTTTCGAAGCGCGAGAAGATGCGCCTAAACCCCTTCAGACGCCGGAACAAGCGCTCGATTTCGTTGCGCCGCTTTGTACATCTCACGGTCGTACTCCCAGGGTTCAGGGCGGTTCTTCTTCGGCGGCACGACAGGTACGAACCCGAGGTCAAGCGCCAACTGGCGCGTACTGTCGTCCTCGTACGCGCGATCCATAACCAGCGCCGGGCTGTTCGATGACTTCTCCATGGCGCTCAAGAGCTTGCGGCCTTCGGGCGCGTCGTGCGCCTGGCCGGCAGAGAGCGAGAACGCGAGGGCCGTTCGAGCATTTGCGGCAACCATATGAAGCTTGGCGCTCCAGCCGCCCCGGGATTTGCCGATGGCCTGCGGACCGTTTTTTTTTCTGCGCCCGTGCCGTCCGGATGTACCTTGACGCTGGTGCTGTCCAGCCCCACCGCCTCAATCTTGATGCGCACGATTTGCTGCCGCTGCATGTGCTCGAACACACGGTCGAGAACGCCGTTTTTCGACCAGCGGTTCACCCGAGTGTAGATGGTGTGCCAATTGCCGAAGCGTTCGGGCAATCCGCGCCACATGCAGCCGTGCTCGGCCACGTACAGGATCGCGTTAAGCACCTGGAGATTCGACACCCTCACGTTTCCACGCTGTTTCGGCAGCAGCGACGCGATTCTTTCAAACTGGGCCTCGGTGAGTTCCATGTCTCTGAACGTTGTTTTAGATTGCGGTGTCCAGAACAACGCAATCTAATGAAATCATGTTCCTCATTAGTGTTAACAGGCTCTAAGCAAATTGATGTGACTAAAATAGTCAAATTTTAGGCCCATTGCAAACCCCGACTATTATTCCGGGTCGGGCGGCTCGTTACGGGCTTCGAGCGTTTCCGTCTGCCGGGAACCAGTCCTGCAAGGTTTTCCTGAGCTCGACGAAGGCCGGGTCCTGGCAGTCTTGCGGCTGCGAAATATCTGCTATACGCTTGAAAAGCGTAGCGGAACGCCTTACCCTTTTGTGCCTTAGCGCTTCTTGCATCGCGCGCTTCGGATCGGAAGGTTTGGGGTCGTTATCCGACCAAAGTTCGCGATTCCATAACCATTTCCTGAGTGCGCGAAAATCACTTCCCCATCCAAGAATTTCGGATACTTTTCCAGAGGGCGCCCATACCCAGTTTTCGAGTTCCGGCTCAATCACGATAACCTTGCAGCGGTTTTCCCAGCCGTTACGCTCAAGGTCCTTCTCGACATCTTGCTGTATTTGCTGTCTACGCAAGGATTCCTGGCCACAACCATAGTGGTCAAAAACCACCAAGGCGTACCGGTGGCTTTGCAGGTGGGGCCTTGAGAGGGCAACCGCGTCTGTTCGACATCCTGGGTCGCGTTTCGGGTGCACCTGAATGTCGTACCCTATTCGCCGAGAGCCCAGCCGTTCGTGCCGAGCCAATAGTCCTTCGAAGGCCTGTTCGATGCTGCTGTCCGCGACAAGAACAAACAAATCTCTGGCGTAGCCGCTCATCCGATGATTCCTCGGGCAAATAGCACATCTATGTCCACGGCGCCTTGCCAATCCCGCAAGAGCGGATGGTCCGTGCCGCGTACGATATCCGTAGCGCCGTTTTCGTCCCTGGCGAAGCAGAGTACTTCCTCTGGGCGGGCCATCCGCAAAAAGGCGGAGGAATGGGTAGCCGCCAACGCTTGCGAATCGTAGGCCGACGCCAGCGAATCGTACACGGCCTCAATTGCGAGCGGGTGAATGCCGTTTTCGGGTTCTTCCAGTAAGTAGAGATATCCTTTGTCGTTAAGGTATGGAATGAGCGTGAGCGCCAGAAACCGGAGCGTACCGTCTGAAATTCCCCATGATGGTACCCGGATTCCTGTGTCGTACTCGACTGCAAGATAGGCATGTCGGTCATCCGGGCGCTCCTCGACGTGAATTTCCTTGATGTCTTTCAAGGTGGTGCGAACATGCTCCAGCCACTGCCGGTAATTTTCGTGATCACCCTTCTTTAAACCCGCAATCATCCATGAAAGATTGGCGCCATCGCTGGAAAAGCCGTTGCGACGCAGTGAGGGGGGGCTGGCCTCGCGCATCTTCACGCCGTCCAGCGCCAGAAGTTTTACCTGCGTTCCCAGCATGCGTTTGATGCCAGTGGCGACGGGGAACGCCTCAGGGGACTCGGGCAGGTTGCCCAGCGCTGAACGATACGGGCCGAAAGAAATGCTGGTGGCCCAGCCTTTTCCTGCCAATGGCGAGACTTCAATGTTGAAATTGTCTGTTTCCCCAGACTTGCTAAGTATGGTTCTTATACCAGGACGTCCACCTCCCAGCAAGATGGTGTTAACCGGGTTCAAAGGGAAAGGAAATATGGACAATTGTCTCTGTTTCCAGTTACGGCGAGGCGTGAGCAGCCCTCTTTCCGCGTCGATAACGACGCGATCCTCTTTTCCCTTTATGGCCACTTCGTAACGAAATGTCTCATACTTTTTGTCGGCGGGAAGCCGCTGCTTCATGGGGTCGGAAATGTCGAACTCCACCGCCAGTTCGAAACCAAGGTCGTCTTTGGGCCTTCCCCAAACGAGGTCCTGAAAATTGCCGGTGCGTTTTTCTACGGCCGCCTCAAGGCCATCCCGAACCATGTCGCCGAGGAAGGCGACTACGTCGAATAACGTACTTTTCCCGCTGGCGTTGGGGCCAACCAGAACATGGAATGGATCCAGCGCCACATCCACATGACGCAGGCAACGATAATTCAGGGCCTGAATGCGACGAATCATTAGAGTGCGCCACAGGGATTTTCGGAAGGCTTCGCGTCCTTAATCTAACCAAACCACCCTTCCCGAATCCCGCAAATTCTCCCGATTCCTCAGAATCCTGCCCGGACGCCCAGCAGGAACCGGTTCTGCGTTACGCTTTCCTTGACGAGCGGCGGGTCGCTGACATTATGCAGGTACGGGCTGTACTCGTCGTTGTACTCCACGCCCATCCACGCCGCATCGACATGAAACTTGTTCGAGAAACTGTACGACGCGCCAAAGGCAAGGAAGCCTCGGTCGCGATCAGATGTTTCCCTGTCCTGCGAGACCTTCAGGTCGAACGGATCGGGATAGTTGGCTATGCCGCCTCGCAAGGTAACGCTTCTGAATGCATACGACGCGCCGAGACGCACATTCCAGATCGGGTTCATGGCGTTCCGTATTTCCCTGTTCAGGTCCCGGTACAAGTCGTTGTCCGCCTCGCGTCCGTCGAACTCCATCTGGGACCAGTCCACGTATTCCATATCCGCCGCCAGAAGGAAATTTCCGAGTTCCCAGGACACGCCGCCTCCGATGCGCCATGGCGTACGCAGTTCGTATTCGTATTTGTAGTCCTGCCCGGCGTTCAGCGAACCCCCCTCGTCGAACCAGGTAGTCAGTTCCCGATAATGGGTTTCGCTTATTTCGTAGAACGTCGGGGTTTCTATCGAGAGGCCCGCGCGCAATCCGCTTGACAACATGGTTGATACCCCGCCGCGTATATTGAACCCGCTCAGGTCCGAATCGAAACCTTCTTCGTAGCGCAAGCGCCGAAATCCCGCAAGGGAGCCGTCGGACAGAATGATCTCGTAGTCTTCCAATCCGTTTTCGCCGTAGGCGTCCTCCTCTTCGTACGCGTTATCGATCTGGTACGAACCGAATGCGAAGTTGGCCGAAAAACCGACCATCACATTCCGGCTTGCCTCCCATGCGCCGCCGAGGCTCAATTCGTTCGTACGCCCCTTTTCGAGCACGTCCCCCAGCTGTTCGATGCGCGTACCCGGCGCCACGGCCTCATAGAATATCTCGTCGTCTGTTTCCACGTTTTCGAACAAAAATTCAATGGCTCCGGCTTCGTAGGCCAGTTCGGGGACGTCGCTGGAGAAATCGGGGAAGTAACCGTCCTCGTCTTTTTCCAACGTAAACTCGTCGTCATAGGGCAGGAACGACGTAGTGATAGAGCTGGAGGCGTTCGTCCCTCCAAAACCAAGGTTGCGGTCGAAAGCGCCGACCTGGTTGAATGCGGCGCCGAGTGCGAACGACCCTTGCGACGTCGGAAACTTCTGTATCCAGGCCAGATTGCTGAGGCGGGTAGTGCGTACGTCCGCTTCTGTCCCGGAAGAGATGCGAATGCCGGTCAGGTATTGCGCATCGTTCACGGCCGAAAGCGCGTGCAGGGAGCCGCTGGCCTCCGAGTTTTTGAAATAGCCCAGTCCGGCGGGATTCGTGCGCAATGCGCCGTAGTCCGCCACGCCGGCGACGCCGACGCCGGCCATGCCCATCATGCGCGGTCCGGTCGCCGGGGACCTTGAGGTGAAAACGTAGGTGTTGTCGAGGGTCTGCGCATACGCGGGAGACGCGGCGAACAGGACAAGGACAAACACGGATAGGAAGCGCCTTTTCATGGGGGTACCTGTCTGGTTTTATTCTGGATTAAAACAGGTGGGGCGTATTTACGGGGGTTCGCAAGGGCGCAGGACGGGTTAGGGATCGCATAAAAGTACGATCCTGGCCATACTTCCGGGGCAGGTCGCTGAGCCGTTGCTATACCGGCCGATGCGGCATGCTTATCGTCCGCGGGAACGACCTGAAGAAGAGGAAGACCGTCCCGAAGAAGATCGTCCGCTGTTGCCCGACGAGGATTTCGGCGGCGGGGAGGAACGTACGGTTCGTCCGCTCGAACCGCTTCCGCTGCTTCGCGAGGAGGGCGTGCGCC
>CAZSNF010000009.1:59838-128585 GCA_964608315.1 uncultured Rhodothermales bacterium
GTACGGTTCGTCCGCTCGAACCGCTTCCGCTGCTTCGCGAGGAGGGCGTGCGCCGTACGGTTCGTCCGCTCGAACCGCTTCCGCTGCTTCGCGAGGAGGGCGTGCGCCGCACGGTTCGTCCGTCCGAACTGCTTCCGCTGCTTCGCGAGGAGGGCGTACGCCGTACAGTGTTTCGGCTGCCGGTGGACGACGAAGACCGGGATCCGGGCGTCGAGCGCACGGTCCGACCGTCCGAACTGCCTCCACTGCCGCGCGAGGAGGGCGTACGTTGCACGGTGCGCCCGCGCGAACCGCTATCGCCGCTGCGAGACGAGCCGGGTGTGCGCGCGGCGCTCCGGCTGCCGGTGGACCGGGATCCAGGCGTTGAGCGCACGGTTCGGCCGCTGCGTTCGCTGCTTGTCGCTGTGGTGCGGCGCGTATCACGGGTCCTGCTGGTCGCGGCGCTCGTTCCGCCTCGCGCCGAACGTCCGCCGGAAACAGCCGAGCCGCCATGCGTCTTTCCGGCGGAAGCGCGTCCTGCGTTGCCTACCTCGCGGACTCCGCTCCCTCCGATGTCTCCGGCGTATCCATGGGTTCTCGTACCCCGCCCCATCGTCGCGCCGCGCCGTCCCCATTCCCCGTCTCTCGGGCGAATCGATCCCGGATAGTCGTACCGCCACCCTCCGTAATACGGATTCCAGGCGTGCGCGTAGCCCGGGTAATAGCCGTAGGGGCTGTGGTAGTAGGGGTTATAATTCCAGGGACTGTAATGATAGGGGTTGTAACGCCAGGGATTTCCGCCCCAGCCCCAATGCGATCCGAAAGACAAGCCCACGCGAATGCCGCTGTATCCGTACCCGTAGCTCCAGGGGTCGTACCACAACGGGTCGTGCCAGGACGATCCGTAGAACGGACTATAGGACCATTGCGGGCTCCAGCCGTAGTCGAACCGGTCGAAATACCGGCGATATCCATAGGGACCGCTATAGATGTATCGGTCGCTGTAGTAGCGTTCCGTTACGACCGTGTCCTCGGCGCTTTCCACGACTTCCACGTAATCGGGGAACCGTTCGTATTGCTGAATGGCGCTCAATTGCGTGTAGCAACCGGCCAGCAACGCCACAAGCAGTCCTGCGGCGAAGGGAGCCGCGCGCAATGCGGGGCGAGAGGTTCCCCGCTCGTCTAATGTTGATCGTTTCATGGCGGCAACCGGTTTGGTGAAAACTTGGCGGGCAGTGCTTCCGTTAAAGGAATGTACGGATAAGGATGCATAAGGTGCCGGTTGGTTGCAAACAAACGGCGGAACTTATTGCTTTCCCTGAAGAAAGAACGACGTTCGTTCGATTCCAGCGGCTTTGCCCCGGAATAAAGCAAACATCGGGCCATTCCCGGAGATTCCGAAAAAGATCGGTATCGTTTTCCCCGCGCGCCGGGCGAATTCGCTTCGGGCCGTCCGCGAACGTTCGTCCATTTTCCGCGATAGCGTATTCAGTAAACGACGCCGACTGTGCAATATTATGGCCGATGCGATTACAAGCCGGCGGGAAGATTACGCCCAATGGTATCTCGACATTGTGCAACATGCGAAGCTGGCCGATTATTCGGCGGTGCGCGGGTGCATGGTGATTCGCCCGAACGGCTGCGCGCTGTGGGAGAACATGCAGCGGGCGCTCGACGACATGTTTCGGGAAACCGGGCATGAGAACGCCTATTTTCCCCTGTTCATCCCGCAGTCCTTCCTGGCGCGGGAAGCCGAACATGTGGAGGGATTCGCCAAGGAATGCGCCGTGGTTACCCACTCGCGCCTTGCGGAAGATCCGTCCGGCGATGGCCTCCTGCCCGATCCCGCTTCGAAACTGGAAGAGAATCTTATCGTTCGGCCCACCAGCGAAACGATCATCTGGGACGCCTACCGGAGCTGGATTCAATCCTGGCGGGACCTGCCTATTCTCGTCAATCAGTGGGCGAACGTAGTGCGCTGGGAAATGCGCACCCGATTGTTCTTGCGCACGATGGAGTTCCTCTGGCAGGAAGGGCACACGGCCCACGAAACGAAAGAGGAAGCCATCGAGGAAGCCCGCCGCATGCTGGAAGTATACGCTACGTTCGCCGAGGAATGGATGGCCATGCCGGTGATTCGGGGCGTAAAAACGGCCAGCGAGCGTTTTGCGGGCGCGGTGGACACGTATTGCATCGAGGCCATGATGCAGGACGGCAAGGCGTTGCAGGCGGGCACCAGCCATTTTCTGGGCCAGAATTTCGCGAGGGCGTTCGATTGTCGATTCCAGAATCGGGAAAACCGGCTTGAATATGTATGGGCGACGTCCTGGGGCGTCTCGACGCGTTTGATTGGCGCGCTCATCATGACGCATTCGGACGATCAGGGATTGATTCTGCCGCCGCGCCTTGCGCCCGTACAGGTTGTGATCGTGCCTGTTTTCCGGAAAGACGCCGAGCGGACGCTTGTGCTCGAGGCCGCCGAACGCATCAAGGCGGGGCTGCGCGCGGCGGGCGTTCGCGTCAAGCTGGATGCGCGCGAGTCGCATCGTCCCGGCTGGAAGTTCAACGAATACGAAGTGCAAGGCGTACCGGTCCGCCTCGCTATCGGCCCGCGGGACGTCCGGAACGGCAATGTGGAAATGGCCCGCCGGGATCAGCCCGGAAAGGAAATCGTTTCGCAGGAGGGGCTTCATGATCGAATCCAGGCGGCGCTCGAAGATATCCAGCAACGCCTGTTTGCCCGGGCGCTGGCCCTGCGCGAAGACTCCACCCGGCGCGTCGACGACTACGAGACGTTCAAGGACACGCTCGACCGGCGCGGAGGGTTCGTGCTGGCCCATTGGGACGGCGATCCGGAAACGGAGGCGCGCATCAAACAGGAAACGAAAGCGACCATTCGCTGTATTCCCATGAATGGAGCGCGGGAAGCGGGTCGGGATATGCTGACCGGCAATCCGTCGAACCGCCGCGTTCTTTTCGCCAGAGCGTATTAGGGCCTGTTAACAGGCCCTAACGGAAGCGCGTAATTCACAGGAGAACGCATACATCGGACTTGCCCATCGACCAACGGCTACATCGATTCATTCGGCCATGAACCCACACCGGGAGCGTAACGCCTCGTGCGCACTGCATTCGCCTTTTTCGCCCTCGTCGCCGCCTTGTGGCCCTTCGGCGCCCTGGCCCAGGAATGGGGGGCGGCGTCCGGGCGCGTCCTGACGGTTGCGGAAGATGCGCCCGTCCCCGGCGTCAGCATTCTGGTAAGCGGCGCCAACTTCGGCACCGCGAGCAAGCAGGACGGGACTTACGTACTCCGGTTGCCGCCGGGAGCCTATGAATTGCGATTCTCGGCGGTGGGGTACGAGACGACCTGGCGACGCGTACAGATCCGGCCCGGCGAAACGACGGCGCTTGATGTTCGCCTGAGGCCGTCCATGCTCGAGATGGAGGATATTGTGGTGGAGGGGGATGTGTTTTTTACGGAACCCGGGACGTACGAACTGGAATCGGAGGCCATCCGCAACGTGCCTTCTCCTTTCAAGGGGTTCCAGGCGCTAAGCGTATTGCCGGGCGTAGCGGCCAACAACGAACTTTCCAACCAGTATTCGGTGCATGGCGGCGGATTTCACGAGAACCTTATCCTGATCAACGGTTTCGAGACGTACATGCCGTTGCGTCCGAGGCAAGGGGAGCAGGAAGGGCTCGGTCTGCTGAATCCGGACCTGGCTGACCGGGTCGTGCTGTACACGGGGGGATTTCCGGCGAAATACGGCGGAAAACTGTCCTCTGTGCTGGAAACGCGCTATCGCCGTCCTTATGTCGAATCCATGGGCGGGTCCGCCTCCGCGTCGTTGCTCGACGCCAGTTTTGCGCACCGGGGCGCGGTGGCGGACGGGCGCTTTGGATGGAACGCCGGTTTTAGGAGAGCGCGCGCGCAGCATTTCTTCCGTACGCAGGAGCGGAAGGGGGATTATCGTCCAGACTACACGGACGCACAAGTCCTGGCGACCTGGCGTTTCGCCCCGGGGCACGAGATCGAAGCACTGGGCATGTACGCCAACCATGTGTTTCGATTCAGTCCGGAGAGTCGCAAGACCTGGTATGGCGTCGTGAGCCTGGATCCCGATGTGCCGTCGGACTTGCGTTCCTTCTGGACCCGATACGAGGGCGAGGAAAACGACGGGTACCGAACGCGGTTTGCAGGGGTCCGTTTGTTGAACCGGATTGCTCCTTCGGTGCATATGGAGCACGATATGGCCTGGTTTGGCATTTCCGAGACGGAGCGCTTCGATATAGAGGGGGCGTCGGTTGTGTTTCGCGTCGATCCCGGCGGCGATCCGGGCACCGGCGCGGGCCATATTCCCATAGGCAATGTGACCGAAGAGGAATTCGCCGACAACGCCGTAGAAAGCGCCGCATGGACCGGGCAGGGCCGGTACCAATGGCGGACGGGGCGGCATTCGGCGGAGGCGGGCTGGCGCGTCCGGGCCTTTTCTTTTTCCGACCGGATCGACGAGTACGCCAACCTGTACGGCAGGGACACGAACGGGGAATCCGTTCGCATCGAGGTGAATCGTTTTTCCGACGAAGCCACGCTTTCGGCGTGGCAAGCCGCTGCATACTTGCAGGATACCGTACGGCGAGGCGGGCTGCTCCTTTCCGCCGGGGTGCGGGCGGACCGTTTTTCTTTCAACGGCGCCTGGACCGTCTCCCCGAGGCTTTCGGCCCGGTATGCGGTCAACGAACGCTTGACGGCGACCAGTTCGTGGGGCTACTATCGCCAGACGCCGACCTATCGCGAATTTCGGGGAACGCCTGCGCCGGGCGAAACGATTCCCGAAGCGCTGAACAGGGATATCCGGTCCCAGCAGGCCATACAATATGTATTGGGCGGCGAATATTTTCTGCCCGCAAGGCGGCTGTACGTCCGCGCCGCCGCATTTTACAGGGATATGGATCGGCTCATATCGTACGACGTACGGAACGTTCGCCTCCTGTATTCCGGGCGGAACGATACGGAGGGGCGGGCGCTTGGACTGGACGTGCATTTGTACGGCGAACTCGTGCCCGGCCTTGAAAGTCGTCTGAATTACGGGTATTTGCACGCCGTCGAGACGTTTTTGCCGGAATACAGGACGGAGCATCGGACCGGAAACATTGCGCGTCCGTCGGATCAGCGGCACACCGTTTCGTTTTTCGTGCAGGACTATGTGCCGCGGGATTCCACCTGGAAAGCCCATCTGCGCGGGCTTTTCGGGAGCGGATTTCCCTACACGCCGCCAATCCCCGACCGGCAAGTCGGGCAATTCGTGGTTCAGGCGCCCGGCGAACGAAATTCGGCCCGGTATCCTGCCTATCGCCGCGTCGATCTGGGCGTAACGAAAATCGTGGACGCGGGGGCGGGCTTGCGTCTGGAATTGACGGCGGAGTTGCTCAATGCGTTCAATATGACGAACACGGTGGCCTATGCCTGGACGCCCAACCGCGACGGAATCTGGGAGCGCATTCCCACGCGCCTGACGCCCCGCACGTTCAACGTCCGCGCTCGCCTTGCGTGGTAAGCGGGCGGGGAACCCGTGACGGCCTTGTCGTTAAAAGAATTATTCCTGTCCGTAAACGGATGCGAATAGCGCGCGCCTGTTGCGGATGCATATAAGAACCTGACAAGAATATCGTCAGGGAGTCGGTCTTCGGATTTGGACGGCAGGCCCACCCTCCTTGTACGCAAGCGAGGTCTTTTCTTCGGAAAGGCAGGGACGATCGAAAGAATGCGAGTGATTCCCGCATTGTTTAAGAAAGAGGTTCTTCTATCCACCGCTCAGGAGCGCGTCCTTTTCGGGAGAGCCCCGGCGCCGGTTTCGGGCGCTTGCCGCGCCTGGACGGGCCGGGGCGCTCCGTTTTATTGCGAACGACGGGGCGTACGGGGACGGCGGTCGAGGATCCGTCCATCGTATTCCTGTCCATGGTTGCGTTTGGCGCTGGCTCGTACGGAAAATAAAGGCTCATGTCCGGCGTCATCGGGCACATTCTGATCCTGTTCGCCTTCGTGGCCTGCGCGCTTGCGGGCTACGCCTATCTTCGGGCTGCGCGCACCGGCCATGCCGAATGGAGGCAGATTGGCCGCATCGCCTGGGTCGTCATGACCGCGAGCCTTGCGGGCGCGGCGACGATCCTGATGGTCCTGCTCCTCACCCATCAGTTCCAGTACGCCTACGTTTACCAGCAAACGTCCCGCGCGCTGCCGACCCACTTTCTGGTTTCGTCTTTCTGGGCCGGTCAGGAAGGATCGTTTCTGCTCTGGATTCTTCTGATGAGCGCGCTCGGGCTGGCGCTGATGCGCGTGCGCCGCGACTGGGAAGCCCCCGTGATGACGATTCTGGCGGGGTCGCAGTGGTTTCTCGTTTCCATGATTGCGGGGTTGCAGCTGGGGCCGTTGCAGGTGGGCGCGTCTCCCTTCGCCTCGCTCGCCGACAAATTCCCGGACGCCCCCATGCTGCAAATTCCGGGTTTCATACCGGCGGACGGGTCGGGTCTGAACGACCTGCTTCAGAATTACTGGATGGTGATTCATCCTCCTACGCTGTTTGCGGGATTCACGCTGATGGCGGTTCCGTTCGCGTTCGCCATTGCGGGACTCTGGAAACGCCGGTATACCGAGTGGATTCCGCAGGCGTTGCCGTGGGCGCTTGGCGCTACGGCCGTGCTGGGGGTGGGCATTGCGATGGGCGGTTACTGGGCCTACGAAACGCTTTCGTTCGGCGGCTACTGGGCGTGGGATCCCGTGGAAAATTCTTCCCTCGTACCCTGGCTTACGGGCATCGCTGCGGTCCACGCCATGATTATCCGGAAGAAAAGCGGGCGGGGGCACAAATCCACCTTCCTGTTCTGCATTCTTTCGTACATGCTGGTTATTTATTCGACGTTTCTGACCCGGAGCGGGATACTGGGCGACGTGTCGGTGCATTCCTTCGTCGATCTGGGCATGATGAACCAGCTCCTTGCGTGGATACTGGGCATGGGCGCGGTCGGGTTCGGCCTTTTTGCGTATCGCTACCGGGAGTTGCCCGCACCCGATCGGGAACCCAACGTGCTTTCCCGCGAATTCATGACGTTTTGCGGCGCGATGCTGCTGGCTTGCCTGGCCGCCGTCGTTACGGTAGGCACCAGTTCTCCCATTCTGGGGAAACTGTTCAGGGAGGCGCCGTCTACCGTGCCGATAGATTTCTACAACAAGTGGGCGCTCCCGCTTTCCGTGCTGATCGTGTTTCTGGCGGGCCTCGGGCAGTTGTTCTGGTGGAACCGGATGGATATCGATCAGGTGAACCGGGTTTTGCTCAAGCCGCTTGTCGGGGCGGTCGTCAGTACGGTCGCAGTGCTTGTTTTTACGCCGTTCGCGGCGGAAACCATTCAACGCCCGGATGTTTCGGCGGCGGGCGCGTCGGCGGACGCCGCGCAGGCAGGGTTCGGGTTGCTGGAAGGCGTCCGGAGTTTCGGGGAAGTCTACGGGACGGGCATTCTGCTGCTGCTCCTCGTATTCATGGCGTTCTTTGCGCTCTACGGGAACGGCATGGTCCTCTGGAAGATCGGGCGGGGCAATCCGCGCATGGCGGGCGGCGCTACGGCGCATGTGGGGTTCGCCATTATGGCGCTGGCTATCGTGGCGTCCAGCGGGTTCAGCAAACCCATCGGCGTAATGCGCGGCGCGCCGCTGACGGATCGCTCGGATACGTTCGTGCTGGAGCGAGGCCAGACGCGCGCGGTGGGGGGATACCTCGTGACCTGGTCGGCGCGCGAACGAACGGCCCGCAACCGTCCAGTGTACGTGCTGGATTTCGTCGATCCGAACGGGCGCGAATTCACCGTTCGCCCGGTCGTGTACAAAAGCGATCAGGCGCAGTGGATTCAGCATCCCGACCACGAAATGTACCCGGACAAGGATGTCTTCGTGGCCGTGTCGCCGAGCGCCATGTACGAGACGGCCGAGGAACCCGAAGACCCATCTGCGAAACAGGGCGAACTGAATATTTCCCGGGGAGACTCCACCGTAGTGGGCGACGACGCCTTCGCCATCCGGTTCATTGATTACCAGACGAATATTCCCGACCTGCCCGATTCCACGGAAATCGGCGTAGCGGCCTTGCTCGACGTGACGAACCTCGAGACCCGCGAAACGCGCCGCCTGAGTCCGGTCTACCTGATCATGCAGGACCGTTCGCAGCAATACATTCAGAATCGCGTGAGCGATTGGGGACTGACGGTCACTTTTACGGGCATGAACGTGGATAACGGCTCCATTCGCCTTTTTCTGGAGGGCGTCGCCGTGGAAGCCGACGAATGGATCGTGGTGCAGGCCTGGGAAAAGCCGTTCATCAACTTTCTGTGGTTCGGGTTTTTGCTGCTCACCGGCGGTTTCGGGATTGCGGCCTGGCGCCGCTATGCGGATAGCCGCCACAGCGCCCGGCGTACGAAACGCCGCGCCGCCTCCGGTCCTACAGATTCGTGATGGCCTCGGAAGCTGCTGCGCGCCCCTTCGGAGTCAACGCCAGCATGTCGTCGCCGGAGCGTCGAACCAGTCCATTCGACTGCGCCCTGCGGACGACCCGCCGCGCGAAATCCCGTTCCCAGGAGAGATGTTCTTCGAGGTGCCCGATCCGGCGCTCTATGTCCGCCTCGGGCAGCCCTTCGTGGTTGAACAGGTGAATGGCCAGCATTTTTTCGGCGAATTCCCATTTTTGCCGAATGCGCCGCCGTCGGCCCGCCAACACGCCGTATCGGGGCGCCGCCAGCCAGACGATCGCAAACGCGGCGCCCGACGCGGTGGCCATGGCGCCCGCAATGGATACGTCGAGCAGGCGGGCCGCCTGGAATCCGGCCACCGAAGCGATTACGCCGATCCCCACGCTCAGGAGGATCATGTTTCGGAGCCGGTCGGTCAGCAGGTACGCCGCCGCAGGCGGAGCGACCATCATGGCTACGACAAGGATCGACCCCACGGCGTCGAACGCCGCCACGGCCGTGATCGACACGAAGGTCATGAGTCCGTAATGGATCAGCGCCGGGGCGAAGCCCAGCGTCGCCGCCAGCCCGGCGTCGAACGCGGCGATCTTCAGTTCCTTGTAGAAGAGCGCGATGAAAGCCACATTCGCCAGGCCCGCCGCGCCCATCGCATACAGCGCCCGCGGCCCGATATCCCGGCCCAGCACGATCAGCCGGTCGAACGGAGCGAAGGCCGGTTCGCCGAGGAGCACTGCATCGGCGTCGAGGTGCACGTCGGCGGCGTAGCGGGCGATGAGGAGGACGCCTGTGCTGAACAACACGGGAAACACCAGCCCGATCGCCGCGTCTTCCCGGAGCCGCTGCGTGGACATGAGCAGTTCCACCAGCATTACGGTGAGTACGCCCGTGGCCGCCGCAGCCAGAATCAGCAGGGGGGAATTCAGGTTCCGGGTCAAAAAGAAAGCGACTACGATGCCGGGCAGGATCGCATGGCTTATGGCGTCGCTCATCATGGCCATCTTGCGCAGCACGAGGAACGCGCCCGGGAGCGCGCACGCCGCCGCCACCACCACGGCGAGCATCTGGATTTCAATCTCGCTCTGGGTCACAGGCGCTCTTTTTTCAGCGTTTCCGCATGGCGCAGGCCCGCGTCGGTGAGAGCCCATTCGCCCGCCGCGCGGCGGGCGAGGCCATCCTTTTCGAGGCGCATGAGCAGGCGGTCTACGGGAATGTCTTTCGCCCGCATGGCTTGCACGGCGCCCTGCGGGTGGGGGCGAAGCGGATCGGCGTGCTGCATGCCCAGCGCGTAAAGGTCCAGCAGCACGGTTTCGCGCTGGAAGCGCCCCGCATTCCGGCGTCTTCGCAGGCGCTGTCCCAGCAGGCCGCGGTTCGGCGCGAAAAAGAGCGACGCCGCCACGATCGCTCCCATGCAGAGCACGATCAGCGGACCCGTGGGCAAGCCGGTTTCGAGGCTGCTGAGCACGGCTCCCGTTACGCCGCCCGCCGCGCCGAACCCGGCGGAGAGCAGCGTCATTTTCCACAAGGTATCCGTCCATTGCCTTCCGGCGACGGCGGGCGCCACGAGCATGGCGCTCATAAGCACGACGCCGACGGTCTGCAATCCGATCACAATGGCCACCACCAGCAGCGCAGTCAGGAAAAGGTCCACGCGCCGCATGGGCAGGCCCAGCGTGCGTCCGTATTCCGGGTCGAAAGCCAGCAACTTCAGTTCTTTCCAGAAAAGCAGCATCAGGAGGAGCGCGCCGCCGCCCGGAATCGCCATGGCGACGACGTCGCGCCAGACCAGCGAGGAAGCCTGTCCGAACAAGAACGTATCAAGCCCGGCCTGGGAGGCCCCGGCGCGTTGTCGAATCCACGTCAGCAGCACCAGTCCCGCCCCGAAAAACACGGACAGCGCCAAGGCGAGCATGCTGTCGTACTTGATCCGGGTGGTTTCCGTTACGGACATGATCCAGAGCGTTGCAAGCCACCCGGCCAGCGCGGCGCCGATCATGAGCGCCAGCGGCGTTTTGCTGCCCGTCAGCAGGAACGCGAGCGCGACGCCGGGCAGCGCGGCGTGAGAAATAGCGTCGCCGAGAAGGCTTTGTCCGCGCAATACGGCGTACGTTCCCAGCCCGCCGCTCACGACGCCCAGTACGGCGGAACCCAGCGCCACCATCCGTAGCGTATAATCGCTGAACAGGTGTTCCATCGGCGTTGTCCGGCAGGTCTCCGGGCAGTGTGTCGGGAATGTCTGCGGGCAGGGTTTACGGGGAGATGGGGCCGGCGGCGTCTGAGGGGCCGCCCCCTCCAGCGGCGCCCGCGGGGCCGCCCCTTTCGCCTCCTCCGGCCGCGTCCGCACTGCGCAGAAAGGCGATCCGCCCGCCGTACGCAAGGCGCAGGTTTTCCGTCGTAAAGGCTTTTTCGACCGGCCCGGAAGCAATTCGCCGGACGTTCAGCAGCATCGCGTGGTCGAAATATTCCGCGACCGTTTGCAGATCGTGATGCACGACGAGCAATGTGCGCCCCTCGGACCGCAACGCCCGCAGCAGGTCGATGATGGCCCGTTCCGTGACGGCGTCTACGCCCTGAAAAGGTTCGTCCATCAGGTAGATGCGGGCGTCCTGCACCAGGGCGCGCGCCAGAAAAACGCGTTGTTGCTGCCCCCCGGACAGTTGCCGAATCTGCCGGTCGGCGAAATCTTCCATGCCCACGCGCGCCAGCGCCTCCCACGCCCGTTCGCGTTCGCGTTTGCCCGGGCGGCGTATCCATCCGAGGCGCCCGTAGCGCCCCATCATCACCACGTCGAGCACGCTGGTCGGAAAATCCCAATCCACGCTGCCCCGTTGCGGAACATAGGCGATCTGTTGCCGGGACGTTTCGTACGGCGCGTCGAAGAATCGGATGCGTCCCGCAGACGCCGGCAACAGCCCCAGCAGGGCTTTGACGAAGGTGGTTTTCCCGGCGCCGTTGGGTCCCACGATGGCCATCAGGACGCCGGGGGGCACGGTCAGGTCGATGTCCCACAGCACGGGCTTGTCCCGGTAGGCGACGGTCAGGTCGCGCACTTCTATGGCCGCCGCCTCCTTCACGCGGGGTCCCGGGCGAGGGCCGCCACGATCGCGTCGATGTTCGCGCGCATCATGCCGAGATAGGCGCCCGCCTGCGAGTCGGGGTCTCCGAGGGCGTCGCCGTAGAGCGTTCCTCCGATGACTACTTCGAATCCGCGGGCCCGCACCGCTTCCTGCACGGCCTGTATGCCGCGGGGAGAAATGGAGGTTTCGACGAACATGGCCGGAATCCGGCGGTCGGCCACGAGGTCGGCCAGTTGCTGTACGTCCGCCGTCCCCGCCTCCGCAGCCGTACTGATCCCTTGCAGGCCATGCACTTCGAATCCGTACGCCCTGCCGAAATACCCGAAGGCGTCGTGCGACGTGACGATTACGCGGTGGTCCGCCGGGATGGCGGCGGCCTGTTCCCGGACGTACGCATGGGTGCGATCCATCTCCGCAAGGTAGTCCTCAAGCCGTCGCCGGTAGGCTTCCGCATGGAGCGGGTCGGCTTGCGCCAGCGTTTCCTGTACGCGCCGGGCCGCCTTTTTCCACAGGGACACGTCGAACCAGACATGCGGGTCGTAGTTGCCCTGGAACAGCTCCGAATCGATCAGGTCTTCCCGGGCGACGCTTTCTTCCGCCACGGCGAATACGGGGACGCCGCGCCGCCGCATTTGCTCGAAAACATCGCCCATTTTGCCTTCCAGATGCAGCCCGTTGTACAGAATGACGTCGGCTTCGGAGAGGCGCGTAACATCGCCGGCGCTGGCTTTGTACAAGTGCGGGTCTACGCCCGGTCCCATGAGGCCGGTCGCCGATACGTGTTCGCCGCCTATCTGCGCGGCCAGATCCGTCAGGATGCTGGTGGTGGCCACCACGCTGAGCCGGTCCGAACGGGCCGCGTCGTCGCCGCGCGTTTGCCCGCATCCGGTCGTCAGGGCCGCCGCGCCTGCTGCAAGCAGGATGGACAAAAACAGGAAATACGATCGCATGGAGCGCGTCAGGGAAATAAAAAGGGTTGGGAAGAAGGACCGCTTGCGGGCCGAGCTGGAGTGGTCCAGATTGGTCCGAATCGGCCCGGCAAGGCCGAAAAAAGCCATAATACGAACTAAATATAAGTTTAGTCAAGACTAAATTTCAAGGGGGCGCGCTATTTTGTATCATTATTTCATATTAAGGATACTCTGATTAAATCTGCACAGTTCAGAGGCTGCGAGGGGTGCGCTGGCCCAGTGTGGAACGGGCCTGTGGTGCGCCTTTTCGCGAATACATAAGGGTGCGCAGACGATAGGCAGGCAGGGGTATTGGGGGCCCGATGTTTCGCTCAAAGGCGCAACCGCAGGCCCCTCTGGACCGTTTTACCTTAATCAGAGTGTCCTTAAATTGCATACGCGGGGCGCGATATTCTCTCATGATTTCAAGAACACGGGGCGGATTCGGGGATTAAAAGGGAATTGTTTTTGCGTTCCGGCGACCCCGGTCGGTTCATCGCCATGCCCAACGAGGATACTCAAGGTTTCGACGGCCGCCTGCTGCGCCGCATCGTGCGCTATCTGGCTCCCTACAAGTGGTGGGTGCTGACAGCGTTCGTGCTGACGGCAGGCGCTTCTTTTCTTGGGCCGCTGCGCCCCAGGCTGGTGCAGGAGGCCATCGACGGGTATATCGTGCCGGGCGATCTCGAAGGATTGCAGGGAATCATTCTGTTTCTGGTGGCCGCCCTGATCGGCGAAGGGGTCTTTTCGCTCCTGCAGGGCTATCTGACGCAATGGATCGGACAACATGCGATCTACGACCTGCGCACCGCGGTTTTTCGGCACATCCAGCGGCAGCCGCTCCGTTTTTTCGACCGTACCCCCGTCGGGCGGCTGATTACGCGGACTACGAGCGACGTGGAGGCGCTCAGCGACGTCTTGTCGGCGGGCCTGGTCGTCATTTTGGGCAACCTGTTCCGCATTGCCTTCATCCTGTACTTCATGTTTTCCCTGAACTGGGTGCTGGCGCTGGTCGTGCTGGGCGTGATGCCCGTCATGGCGTACGGGGTTTTTCTTTTTCGGAGCAAGGTGCGCGTACAGTACCGGGAAACCCGCAAGCAGGTGTCGCGGCTCAATTCGTTCCTGCAGGAGCATATTTCGGGAATGCACATCGTGCAGGCGTTCAACCGGGAGCGGGAGGAGATGAAGCGGTTCAGCGGCATCAATCACGAGCACCGCGCCGCGCAGATCAAGACCATTTTCTACTTTGCGCTTTTCTGGCCGATGGTGGACATCGTGGCGTCCACGGCGCTCGGCCTGGTCATCTGGTTCGGCGGCTTGCAGGCCATGGCCGGTACGCTCACCATCGGGGTGCTCATTGCTTTTATCCAGTTTTCCCGGCAGTTTTTCGAACCCATTCGGAATCTTTCGGATCAGTACAACACGTTACAGAGCGCCATGGCGGGCGCCGAGCGCATTTTCGGGTTGCTGGACGAGGATCAGTCTCTCGCCGAGAAAACGACGCCCGCGCGGCTGGATCGCGCAGAGGGCCGCATCGAGTTTCGGAATGTGTGGTTCGCGTACGGGGGGGAAGAGGGCGGCGGCGCGGAGCCGGACTGGATTCTGCGCGACGTGTCGTTCTCGGTGGAGCCGGGACAGCAGGTGGCTATCGTCGGGGCGACGGGCGCCGGGAAGACGACGATCATCAATGCGCTCTTGCGATTCTACGACATTCAGCGCGGCGGCATTTTCATCGACGGGATCGATATTCGGGACTTGCGCCTTGCCGAACTGCGCCGTCGCATCGGCCTGGTGCTGCAGGACGTATTTCTTTTTTCGGGCTCCATTTCCCGCAATCTGACGCTGGGCGATCCTGAAATCAGCGAGGCGGACATGCGCCGGGCCGCCGAACTGGTGGGCGCCGACGCGTTCATTCGCAAACTGCCCGACGGGTACGAACAGGACGTGCGCGAGCGGGGGGCTTCGCTTTCGCACGGGCAGCGGCAATTGCTTTCGTTCGTGCGCGTCCTGGCGTACGATCCCGAATTTCTTGTGCTGGACGAGGCTACGTCCAGCGTGGACACCGAAACCGAACGGCTCATCGAGCAGGCCCTGGAGAAGTTGATGGCGGGGCGCACGTCGCTCGTGGTTGCGCATCGTCTGTCCACGATTCGGCATTCCGATCGCATTCTCGTCATGCACAAGGGCCGCATTCGGGAACAGGGCGCCCATCAGGAATTGCTTGCGATGGACGGTTTGTACCGGCGGCTGTACGAATTGCAGTACGCGGAGCAGGAGGGGCAGCAGGCCGCCTGAGCGCATATTCGCCCCGTTCTTCGTTCGGGCGATTTTTGCGCATTCATTCTGATATACATCATAATATTACCCGCCATGACCGCCTATTACGAACCGCATCATCTGTCCCGCTTTGGAGATATAGGGAAGGGAAACAAGGAACTGGCCGACCTTTTCTTCGCCTGGTACGGAAAGGTGTTCGAGGAGGGGGCGCTGACGGTGCGCGAAAAGGCGTTGATTGCGCTGGCCGTGGCGCACGCCGTACAGTGCCCCTATTGCATCGATGCCTACACGCAGGAGTGTCTTGGAAAGGGGGCGGACCTTGAGCAGATGACCGAGGCCGTGCATGTGGCGTCGGCCATTCGGGGCGGGGCTTCTCTGGCGCACGGGGTGCAAATGCTGGAGCAGGTCGAAGCGCAAACCATGTAATTCTTAACCCTTTGAATCCCCTGCGTACGTTCGCGGTATCCCCGAATCTCTATTCGTTTCGCTGGCTGTTTCTCGCCCATGGAAGCTCCTGTTGAATTCATTGCCCTAAAGCAATTCCCCAGTGGGGACGGCAGTTCGCTCGAACTCGAGGGGCCGCGGGTCACCACCAGTCTCCGCTACCGGCGCGAACCGCTTGCCCTCCCGGAGGAGCAGTTGCGCGCGCTCAATGCGGTTGAAATAGCGGCGGGTCCTTCCGGGACGGGGGATTTCTATACGGACCTGGCGGTTTCGGGGTGGGAGCGACTGGCGCCTGCGAGGCTGGACGTGTTTCAGATCAATGTGGGCAAACTGTGCAACATGACGTGTCGGCATTGCCATGTGGATTCGGGGCCGGACCGGACGGAGGAGAACATGGATCGGGAGACGGTGGACGCTTGTCTGCGGGCCATTGACTTGTCCGGCGCGCACACGGTCGATCTGACGGGCGGCGCCCCGGAACTGAATCCCCATTTCAAGTATCTCGTGGACGCTTGCGTTCGGCGGGGCAAGCATGTCATCGACCGGTGCAACCTGACCATTCTGACGACGCGCCGCTTCGCCGATTTGCCGGAATGGATGGCCGAGCGGGGGGTGGAGGTCGTGTGTTCGCTGCCGCATTACCGGCGATCGGGGACGGACGCGCAGCGGGGGGAGGGGACGTACGAACTGAGCATTGCGGCGATGCGGAAACTGAATGCGGCGGGGTACGGGCAGGGCGATCCCGAGCGGATATTGACGCTGGTTACGAATCCGGTCGGGGCGTTTCTTGCGGCGGGGCAGGCGTCGCTGGAAAGGGAATGGAAGGAGGCGCTGGCCCGCAATCACGGCATTGCGTTCGACCGCCTGATTGCGCTCAACAATATGCCGATGTCCCGGTATCTCGAATGGCTGGCGGACAGAGGGCTGGTCGAGGAATATATGCACCGGCTCGCGCAGGCCTTCAATCCGGCGGCTATTCCGGGGCTGATGTGCCGGAATACGTTGTCGGTGTCCTGGGACGGATACTTGTACGATTGCGATTTCAACCAGCAACTGGATATGCGGCTCGACCTGCCCGGCGGGCTGCGTCCCCATGTGCGGGATTTTGACCTGGAGGCGTGGCGGGGCCATGCGGTGCGGACGGCCCGGCATTGCTACGGCTGCACGGCGGGGGCCGGGAGTTCTTGTGGCGGGCAGGTGGTGTAATTTTTTTGGGTATGCACATTTTCGATCACGGTACCTTGAAACATAGCGTGGTTCGGGCACGTATAAAGAAAGGATATGCTCGAACGTGACGGATTTTACGGTGGCGACATGGTGGGGGAGGCGTTCTCCGCAATACGCTCGTAGCCGAAAACAGACAGAAACATAGCCAACCTTTCCCGGAAATCCCCTTGGCGCGCGCTGGCAAAAAAGAGTCAGAACTCGACATGAACTCATCGTCGTCCATAGCCTTCAGGAATCCGCCGATAAATGAAGTTGTGGTATCCACATACTTCAACCCGCCGCTGACCGATCTTCGGAGTGAACACATTGGCCTTTTTTGGGAAAAGATAAAACAGGATTTTCCTGTTGTGAGCCAACATCCCCCGGTAGGAATGAGTATAGATGTCTTTGGTGGCGAGCCCTTCCCAATGCCCAGATATTGGTTCCTTGCAAACGACGAAATCAATATCATCCAGATACAAAAAAATGCTTTTATGTTCAACTGGAGTCGTAAAGATGAAAAATATCCAAGATTTCATAAAAATATTAAACCCACGTTCGATAAATACTATGGTCGCTTCAATGAATTTATCCGAACGGAAACCAATATATCAGACCTTGTTCTTGATCTATGCGAACTGACTTATATAAACACTATAGAACAGTGTGAGTACTGGACAGGTCCACAAGATACAGCGAAGGTCATTCCTTCCTTTGCAATGTTAAGTCCCGATATCGCTGCTTCCGAATTTTTGGGATTCAACACTAATTTTGGTTACAAGGTATCAAGTGATTTGCAGATCAACATTGGCATACGCAGTGGATTTAGATCCGAACAACAGAATATGCCGGTGCTGATATTCGAAATAAAAACCAGTGGACGTCTTGGTAAAATTGCAAAATCAGAAGCAGATGAATGGTTTGAGCGGGCGCATGACGCCATTATTGAATGCTTTTTGAACATGACAAGTAAAAATATTCAAGATCGTTTTTGGGAACGGATAGAAGAGGTATAATACAATGGCAGGAACACAAATAAATATGGAGTCATTCGGTGAATTTTCTCTGAAGCGCCAGCCTTCTATGTCGAAGGTAGACCTTGTTTTTATTTCCACTATTGATCCAGATCAGGATACGGGTTCGTTGAATCCTTTTCCCCAACCATTTTTCCATGATATTGAAACATGCAAAAACATCGCTCTTCAAAAAAATAATACCACAGCAGAATTATCTCAAAGTATTATTTCTGGTGATTATATAGCCATATTGGTTGATCTTGGCGATATATTAAAAACTGAAATTGATAACAAAAGAAAAAAGATTAAAGAAATACATTCGACATACTCGATTCGAATTGAAACATTGCGCAGTTATGCTGCATCTGAGGGTTTTGAGATAAATCGTTCATCCGAAACTGATTTTTGGTCTTTTACAGAGTCTTCATTGTATATGCGAAAAGCGGGATTAATTGTTATGGATAATGGAAATATATGTGCCGTATGGCGGGATAATGATAAAAATTTTATTGATATTCAATTTCTCGGAAATCAATCTGCAGAATATGTTATTTTCAAACACCGCTCGACCGGAAAGGACATTTCCAGGGTGGCCGGCAGAGATACCTTGGATGGGATCAAAGAACAAATTCGTGCTTTCGATTTTATTGAATGGATGGATGACAATGAATAATGTAGATGATAAAGAATTGCCCGATTTCGCTCATGTGGTTCGCTATGTGAAGCCCACCATGGTTTTTGAGGATGGGTCTGTGCATGCTTCTGCCTTCCGTTTACGATCTAACGATGCTGGTTTATCCGTTAATTGGCTCGAATGTTTTGGCAATTGTACCAAGTCACAACAACTAAATCAAGTGAGACGGTTGTCTCGATTGACCATGAGCAGGAACGGGCGTTTTGCAGAATTGAATGTCGGTGAAACAAAACAATATATCCGATATGAATGCAGAGATATGCGTTTTGCTCATGCACCCTTGGTTGCTACAGAGAAGTACGAAGCGGATCCATCACATAGCGAAATACTGGGGCTACCGTCAGGAGATTCAGTGCAGGCCGCCCTTGTGAGTCAGTTGATAGCTGAATGCGTAAAAGCTGTTCATCCGGCGGTAACGGGAGGCGGTTCGGGTTGATGGGATGTCATTATTGGGGGTTTTGCGATGCGGGCTTGCGGCCTTGTTTTGATTCGCTCAACCCATATGAAGGCAGGGCATTCCATGTCCAGGCACACACGCGGAATCCACAGCCTCGCTAGGAGAAGAGATAGTTTTCCCGTTATTCGCGCTGACTGCGTACTGGCCGATCTCGTTACCTGCACGGTCACCTGTTTCGAAGTGCATCTGAACCGGGTATAGGCTTGGATCTGCTACGTTATCGAAAAATATTCGCATAGGAAATTTGACAGCCAAGGCCCGATGTCTTACTTTATAGGCGTAAGGCACTGCTCAAGGCTACGTAATCCACATTATAAACGGTCTCGGAAGATCATCCTGATCGATATATGCCAGATCACAACCCAGTAAAATTCGTTTCGTCTCTTAGTGCCAAGCTTGCTACTCGGTCTAGGCACGTATGTACTTTCTTGGGTGCCGGGGTCGGGAAAGCCTGTGGTCTTCCAGATGTGGCAAAACTTCAGCAGCGTGTTCTGGAGGAATTGGAACCAAACGACCGTGCCGCATTCGAGCGCCAGCTAAGCAAGAACCAAAATCTTGAAGCGGCGCTGAGTCGTCTTCGGCGCATTTCGGCACTTATCTCCGGTGAAGAAAAAGTGGATGATCTGACAGCGCGGATGGCCGAAGGACTGGATGCCGTTGTATGTCATGCAATCGTCAAGGCTCTGAACGTAGATGACGCGGATCCAACAGCTGCCTATTTTTTAGCCGCATGGGTAGAACGCGCAAACTACCACTTACCTGTGGAACTGTTCACGGTAAACTATGACCTTTTGCTAGAGACTGCTCTTGAAAAAAGGTGTGTGCCCTATTTCGATGGTTTCGTTGGATCTCTGGAGGCCAGATTTCATACTGAACTGGTGGAGGGATTACCAGGACCGGTCGCTGAAGTGGTTCCTGCGTTTTTCGTCAGGCTTTGGAAACTACATGGCTCCGTAAACTGGGCTTGGAAGGAAGACCGGCAAATTGTGCGACTGGGTGGTCCGGTTCCTGAAGGTCTTGCGGCGGCCATTTATCCGTCTGATGCAAAGTACGAGGAATCGCGGCGTGTCCCTTTTGTCGTACTTCAGGACCGATTGAGACGGGCGCTCTATCAGCCAGAGACGCTTATGCTGATCTCTGGATATTCGTTTGGTGACGACCATCTCAATGAGCAAATTTTCAATGCTGCAGCGCGACGCGAGCGTTCCGAGTTTATAGCCTTCTGCTTTTCGGAAATTCCGGATATATTGGCTGATCGTGCGCTGACCACCCCTAACATCCAAGTGGTTTCTGGTCGTGAGGCAATTATTGGCGGTGTCCGTGCGAATTGGGATAAACCGGACAATGCGCCACTGGATATTTGGGAGGATGGACAGTTTGCATTGTGCGACTTTCGCAATCTTGCCATGTATTTGGCCCGGAGTACGACACTCGAACATGAGGGAGAAAGTACTCTACAGAAGTTGCTCAAGGGGTTCCAAGAAGAGGCTGGCGAGAAAAATCATGACTGAGCGCGATCCGACGTGTATCGGGAGAGTACGTCATGTTCTTGGGGCTACTGTTACGGTGGCACTTGATCCTGATCTCGCGGGGACAGCACCAATTTATCGCGGTCACCTTCAACCTGTGGGCCAGATTGGCTCGCTCGTTCGAATTCCTCAGGGCCTTGTTGACCTCGTCGCCACGGTTTCTCTTGTCGGCATTGCTGAACTTTCTGGCCCGATCAAACCGGCGGAATCGGTTCAACACGATGAGCGCTGGCTACAAGTTCAGTTGCTTGGTGAGATTGATCACGGCACGGGGCGTTTTCAGCGCGGCGTGGGTTCGTATCCTGGCCTTGACGATCCAGTTCACTTCGCAACACCAGATCAGCTTAAGTCGGTATTCCCACACCCCGATAATCAAAATCTGCGACTGGGTCGTTTGGCTGCTGCCGAGGAAGTTCCAGTTTGTGTGGATATTTCGCGCTTTGTCGTCCGTCACGCAGCCATCGTTGGCTCTACGGGCTCTGGGAAAACCAGCGTTGTCGCATCTTTATTGCAGAACTTCGTAGAGGGAGGATGGAAAGCTGCAAATATTGTGGTTATCGATCCACACGGTGAGTACGCACAAGCATTGAAAGACAATGCTTCTGTCAAAAGCGTTCTTGCTACAGGTGGAGATCAGTTACGCGTCCCGTTTTGGGCACTTCCGGCGGCTGACATTGTGCACATTTTTGCCGGGTCATCGGGCGGTGGGACATTCGTAAACCGCTATACCGAACTTGTGACCGCTGCTCGCCGCAAGTTTGTCGAGGATGCCGATTGGCTCAACCTTGATCCGACAGCTGTTACAGCCGACACGCCAGTACCGTTTGATATTCGGGCGGTTTGGCATCGACTTGATTCCGAAAACAACGAGACCTTAGAAAGCAAGGGTGACCCGACAACTGTTTGTCGGATCAATCCCGGCGATGCAAACATGTTGCAACCAGCGACTTTTAAGCCGTATGGTCCCGGGGGGCAACCTCCGCACAAGGGACCGTTTCACAGTACCTATGGGACCATGCCGGATATGTTTCGTCTTGGTCTGCTTGATCCGCAACTTCGGTTTTTTCAGAAGCCTGAGGGTAACCCAGATGATGATGATCCACTGGTTGAAGTAATGCAGGATTGGCTTGGTGGTGCTTGCCCCGTATCCGTTCTTGATTTCAGTGGAGTTCCATCTGCTGCTGCCGATCTCGCAATAGGCGTCGTTCTTAATCTGATTTTCGAAGTTTCGCTCCGTTGCAATTTCGGAAAGCCGGGTATTGGGCGCCCCAGTCCCGTTCTTGTCGTGCTGGAAGAAGCCCACCGATACCTTAGCGATGGCGCAAGCACGTTGACTCGCGATTCCGCAAATAGAATTGCAAGAGAGGGGCGAAAATACGGTGTCGGTCTCTTACTTGTCACCCAACGCCCTACGGAGCTACCGGACACCGCCTTGGCACAGTGTGGAACCATAGTGGCTCTGCGTCTTTCGAATTCCGAGGATCAAAATACAATTCGAGCGGCGCTGCCAGACGCAATTGCGGGTTTGGCCGCTGTTCTGCCATCGCTGCGTACAGGTGAAGGAGTAGTTAGCGGAGAATCTATGATTCTGCCCGCCCGGGTACTTTTTGATAGGCCCAATCCGAAGCCACTCGCTGACGATCCGTCTTTGGATCCTTGGCGTAAAAAGTCTGTATTACCCAATGTCGCTCCCGCTTTGACAGCGTGGCGCGGAACTTACGAGGTTGCAGATGATTGAATGTCGCAAAACTTACGAGGGCACAGATGATTGAGTGGATTCCTGTTACCGGCTCCAGTCGGATTGTTGCCGAGGCCTATGACCCGGAAAGCGAGACGATTTATGTACGCTTCCACGATGATGTTGAATGGCGGTACCCCGCGTGTCTGCCTCAAGTTTGGCAGGAGTTTACCGCACCGGGGCAGTCGCGAGGCAAGTATATCAATAGGGTATTAAATTATAAACCGCATGGTCGACATGTCGGTTAGTCGGGGTGGCGCAGCCGATCCCGGCTGGAATTGTACATAATATCATTCCCAAGTTATGCAATCAACCAGAATCACCGCCGCTTCTCTTTTTCCTGATACCCACGTTATACTTCAAAACCCAGATTGAGATGCGCCAGCAGAATATTGAGCTTGTCACCTCGAATTTCAAAAATTGATTGTGGCGGGCGATTCCGGAAGATTCCTTCTTCTAATAATTTGTTCTTTGAGAGTGGCGGATTGATATAGCCAGAGAGAAGGTAGTTAATAACCTTCACGGGGTTTGTGCCCGAGGCATTCCATCCTTCTAGTTCCTGCTCACTATAAACTGAACGCCCCCCTGCCAAACGCATGAGCTCAGTGGTTGAGAAGGCTTGGTCGAGATTTTCGAAGACCCCAACAGCTGTCATTGCCTGAGATGGTAGATTGGTCGATTTTCCTTTGTAAAAGAAAAGAAGCGAGCCCGGTGGACCCAGATTGGACTGGGCGCGGCAGAGATAGACTTTACGTATAGTGTTACCCGGTCTCCTTGAACCGCGGGCTATTCCTGCCATTCCGAAAAAGTCTAACTGGTTAACATTCTTGAGATCAGGATAGAGCGTGTCATGATAGGCTTCCTTTATGGGAACACCAAAGGCCCTGATGTTGGGTCCAGAAATGAATCGTGGATAATATAGTCTGTCCGTGAGAAAGATAGACTGGCCATCTCGTCGTTCCAGACGACCTTGTGAAAAGAGCTTTTCATAGATGCGTTCCCCATCTTCCTTGGTTGCGGTGGATTTGAAGCCGTAGTATTCGAGGAGATTGATCAGTGATTCCTGTCCTTCATAGGCAGTAATGTAGACGAGGTCATAAGCATTGACCTGGGCAAACCAGAAAACTTGCTTGAGTAGTAGTTCACCAAGTTTTACTCCACGATTTTCAGGCCGTACCTTGAATGTGCATATCTTGAGAATTTTTTGGGCAGGTAGGGTGGCGTCCGTCGTTGCCGGGGTTTCATCCTTGCGCACAATGATCCCCGCTAGCCCGTCGTCATAGACAACCCAGCAACAGCGGTGTTCTCGTACGCACTTATTGCGCCACCAGTCATCGAAGCCGGAATAATCCGCACGCAGGCTGTCGAATATATCGTCGGTAAGACCGATAGTGTCAGCAGAGACTTCCTCTACATAGCGGACTGGGCTAGTCTTTGGCTCAAAGGTCGTCAGTAATAAATCCACCGCATCAGCGACATGCAGAACTCTCTCACCGAGTTCCGGGGAGTACTTCTGAGCACGATCATGAAGTCCATTGTCCTCAGTCACAAGGAAATCGGCGGCTCCTATCTTGAGAGTGTGGAGGAGAGTTGCATCCACTCTGTCATTGGAGTTGCGCAATGGGCCGTAAGCCTCCGCAAGATCTGCTTCTTTCAGACCGCGCACCTTCCCCAATAGCTGATATTTCTGAAGTTTGCTAAGCGAGATATTCCGTCTGTTCTTATTTCTGTCACGAAGAATGTCATCCCGAGCCACTTCGTGCACAAATATTCTCACTCTATGCTGGGCAGCAATCCTGCAAAGAGCTGCAAGGGCTGGCTGGACAGTGCGGTTGTCCTCGAGACCTATAATGATGTTTGTATCAATGAGATATGCCTGAATACTCATCCTGTAGCGCTCTTTGAAGATTGGGCTTGGCATAGAGAAAAGATTGTGGCGGCTCAAAACCAAACCTTTCTCTAAGTTCCGCGAGGTTAAGAGGACTAGAAAGAGGTTTTACATTTGCCAATGTGAGGACAAAGCCTTCTTCACGGCCCGCGAAATAGGCATCGAAATCCGTCTGCTTGATAAAAGCCTGTTCTTTATAGAACTTCCATATTTCAGAGACAGGTCGTTTTATTACTGCGGTAATCTCGGTGCTTCCGACCATAGTGCGGACTGGAGATGTGGAATAGATATAGGCTATGGTTCCTTCGGGAATTGAAGCAGGGAAACGCCGTCGCAATTCTACAGTTTTCCGACCTTCCATGATCTTCTGGGAATACTGTGGTTGAATACTGAGCACGACATTGCGTTGAGGTTTAGGAGTTGTGTAGCCGTTTTTAGATCGAGCCGTCGTGATCATCTGAGTATCCGTCATACGTATTCTATTTGTTTGGGTAGGAGATAAGATGTTCAACAGAAATTCGGGGCACACAGCAGTGGCCCGAAAAACCGTACAGTTTTTTCGGGAGCCGTTTCAGGCGTAGTGTTGCGATGGGTGACACCGCCTTCGTCAGCGGCTCTCGTCTGTAGTATACGTCATCGGGCGTGAGGTTGTCAAGGCTTTGGTGTGGACATTCTTCGTTGAATTAACGCAGGTGATTGTCAACTCCCTTTTTGGCCTCGGCCACCGTCTCAAGCGCACACTGGTGACCGGCTCTGGCGTGAACTGGCCGTGAATACCTCTGGCGCGCTGTAGTGTCTTAATCTCCTCCCCGTGCTCGCCGGAGCGGGCGAAGATATCTTCGCCGTTCCTTCAGCATGTGCCGCTTCCGTGACTGTCTCTGGTTAGGATGCACTTCGAAGCGGGTGGCGAAATCGGCTATCGCGCCGTCGTCGCAAATGACAGCAAGGGCTACCTTTGCCCTGAAGCAGGGCTGTGGGTTTTGCGGGCGCGTTTGGACATGGAACGCCTCCATTGGGTTGTCTGGATCGGAACAAGATCGCAATTCTGTACCTTCAAAGCCCCCAAGTGCTGTTCAATCAATCCGAATCACCTCTCGTTCTGATGTTCAAAGTAGAAACTTCCGGGAATCGCCTCGTCCGTCTTAAAAAAGAGCGCTTTTCCGATTTGAGTTTTCGCGAGCGGGATCATCTTCAGGAATGGATAGCTGGCATGCCGGACGTGCTGGGCGAAGAACTTCTCATCATCCAGAAGGAATTTGACGACTTTGCGGACACGCGCGAGCGCCTTGATCTTCTTGCGCTGGACAAGGAGGGCCGGCTGGTGGTCATTGAGAACAAGCTCGACGATTCGGGCCGCGATGTCGTGTGGCAGGGGCTTAAGTATGTGGCCTATTGCTCGACCCTGACGAAAGCAGAGATCGTCAAAATCTACCAGGACTATCTCGACCAGTGGTTTGACGGCGAGGACGCTGTGACTAACCTGATAGAATTTTTTGCTGTTGAAGACCTCGATGACACGGTGCTGAATGCGGGTAATGAGCAGCGGCTGATACTGGTCGCGGCCAAATTCCGCAAGGAGGTCACGGCGACCGTGCTTTGGCTAATCGGCCATGGGGTCCAGGCGCAGTGCTTTCGAGTGTCGCCGTACAGGTTGGATGAGGAGATTCTGATCGACTTGCAACAGATCATTCCGGTGCCAGAAGCGGCGGATTATATGATCGGGATGGCGGCGAAGGAATCCGAGGAAAAATCGGCAAAGGGCGGCCAGAAGCGCATCGAGGATAGGCGAATCACATTCTGGAGGAGGATATTGGAGCAGCTCCGAAGGCGAGGCGTAACGCTGTACGCAAACATCAGTCCGTCCAAACACCACTGGCTGGCCGCCAGCGCCCCCGGCGTGTCCAGCTGCCGGTACAGCCTGATCTTTTCCAAGAAAGAGGCGCGCGTGGAGCTTTACCTGGATCGTTCGCAGGCCGAAAACAAATGGATATTCGATCAGCTTGAACGGGAGCGCAAGAAGATCGAAGAGCAGTTTGGCGCGGAACTCCAGTGGCAACGGCTGGACGCTAAGAAGGCGAGTCGAATCAGCTACTCGCACCCGTTCGACGGGTTCAACGAAGAGAATTGGCCAGCGAGGATCGACTGGCTGTGCAAGCACATCGTCAAGCTGGAGGAGGCGTTCTCTGAACCACTGGCCCGCCTGAATCGGGAACTGCAATCTCGTGGCGATGCCATCTTCGTCGATCAGGACGCCGACGAATCCGCTCCGGATGCTTGATTCACGTGTGCGGCCCCGTTTTGGTTCTGTTACGGCTGCACGGCGGGCGCCGGGAGTTCGTGTGGCGGGCAGGTGGTGTAGGGGGGAGGCTCTGCCATTTGGCGGTTCAGTTCATGAACCGATATGCCCAGCAATTCGGCTGCTTTAGGTTCCGACACGGCGTCTTCGGACAATGCGCGAAAGCACAAGCGCCTGAAGCGTTGCGGCTTTTCCCCTGGTAATCGGAATGGCTCCTCGTAAGGCGGACTGCGCCAGCCGCGACGGGAAAAATCCCGAAAGAGTCTGCGGAACAATGTGTCGTTAAAGATACCAAGGTCCTTGCACCTGTACGCAAGAGCCTGTACGCTTACGCCGAAAAAGTTCTTGAGGGAGAAAAGTTCGCTGTAACCTATGGAGTGGCGATGCTTGCCTACGGTAGCCCATACCATCTCGGCAGGCATGAGGAATGCCCCTGAAAAACGGTGTGCAGCCTTTTCTTCATCCATGGAGGGATCTACATCCAGCATCAAGTGTCCGAGTTCGTGCGCAATGGTAAAGCGTTGCCGTTCGCCGCACTCCTGGTCGTTTACGACAATCACGGATACGATGTCCTTGTTCGCCCGGCGTACGCGAGCCGTCAGCCCGGCGATGTTGTTCGTAAGGTCTATCGACAACACTTTGATTCCGTGCTCCTCCAAAAGCCCTGTGAGGTTCGGGACAGGGTCCAGTCCAAGATTCCAGGCGTTGCGCAAAAGGTGCGCGGCCTGATCGGCTTCCCATAGATCGTTGGCGACAGGGTAGGGGGCTTCGCGCGGTTTGTCCCATTCGAAACCCGGCAGGCCGAGGATATTTTCGATTGCGAGGTAGCGTTCAAGGTCGTGCAGGATGGTGGCCTCGACGCGCGCCACTTCGCGTTTTCTTGTGATTTTCTTTTTGCGAAAATCGATGCTCTCCACCGTCATGTCCTGGTCTCCAACCAGATAATCCGGGGAGACGTCGAGGGCGGCGGCAAGGGCAAGGAGCACCTCCGAACCCGGCGTGTTCTCGTCGCGCTCGTAATAGCTGATGGCCTGAGCGCTCACGAGGTTGTCGATTTTGTCCGACAGGTCGCGCAGGGAAAGCCCCGAGGCGGCGCGGGCGATTTTGAGTCGTTTTCCTGTCAAGGGTAGGATCTGTCTGTGATGGGATTTACAAAAGTATTAAAAAATTGTATAAATGTCAAGTATATGTACTATATACCATTTAAGAAGTTCTTTTACAAATATAGAAAAATTGGAATATCATGGAAATCCTGGGAGGGGTTCGGGTTGATTGGACAGCGTTTTCGGACTTTTAAGGTACAGGATTGCGACCTTGTTCGGATCCAGACAACCCATATGAAGGCATTCCATGCCCAAATGCCCCGGCGGCAGAACCTCCGACTCTGCCTTCAAGGCGAAGGCCGCCCTTGCCGTCATTCGCGGCGACGGCGCGCTGGTCGAGCTCCCCGTACGCTTTGAAGCGCATCCGAACGGGCACAGTTCTGGAAAGTGTCCCGGCGCCTGGATACGCTGCTTTACGGAAGAGCGCCAGCATTGGGGCCTTGACAACCTGCCGTTTGGCGACGTATACTATCGACGAAGATCGCCGTCGAAGGTGGCATAATCCCAAACGTGCACTTAAAACCACTCTGGCAAACAGCCATGTTTTTCGAATCAGTTTTCTACTGCGTCGGTACGAGCGGAAAGGAGTGTCATGACCGTTGACGCCAAAGGTCGCGACCTTTTCATTGTTGACAACAGTGTTTCCGGCTGGACAGGGCTTCGGTACCTGGAGGAGTGGTCCAGCATCGCCAAGGCATTCGACATCGCGACCGGATACTTCGAGATCGGTGCCCTGCTTGCCCTCGACGGCAAGTGGCAGGGACTTGACAAGATCCGGATTCTGATGGGCGCAGAGACCACCCATCGGACTCGCAAGGCGATACTCGAAGCGGTCCGGGCGAAAGCGCTCGACAGGCTTGACGAAAGCATCGAGGAAGACAAGGAGCCGAATCCCTTCCTGCACGGAGTCCCTGCGATCCTCCAGGCGCTCCGCTCCGGGCAGATCGAATGCCGGGTCTATGACAAGGACAAGTTCCACGCCAAGACCTACATCACCCATGCGAAGATCGAGGTTGTGGGTGCCCAGGCGTTGGTGGGCTCCAGCAACTTCACGCGACCGGGTCTTTCTAAGAACGTCGAACTGAATGTCCAGATTCAGAGTGCGCGCGAGGTCGCGCAGCTTCAGGAGTGGTTCGAGACGCACTGGAACGAAGCGAGAGAGGTCACCGAAGCCGTTATCGAGACGATCTCGCACCATACACGCCTGTATTCGCCATTCGATGTCTACGCAAAGGCCCTACAGCAGTTCTTCCAGGGGCACGAACTGACCGCAACCGAATGGGATGAGACACGCTCGCGCATGTTTCCGCAGCTTGATCGCTATCAGAAGGAGGCGTATTGGGCGCTTATGAAGATTGCCCGGCAGCACCGCGGTGCGTTTCTCTGTGACGGCGTGGGTCTTGGTAAGACTTTCGTTGGTCTGATGCTGATCGAGCGGCTCATCCTCCACGAGGGCAAGCGCGTCGTACTGTTCGCACCGAAGGCGACCAAGGAGGGGGTATGGGAGCCGCACTTGCGTCAGTGGCTTCCGCATATTGGCGGTGTCGGTGGTGGCGCGGATTTCAGCAATCTGGCTGTCTTCAGCCACACCGACCTCGGGCGAAAGGGGGATTTTCCGGATCGTTTCCAACGCATTGCGGAACTCGCCGACGTGGTCGTCATCGACGAGGCGCACCACTTTCGCAATCCGGGTCGCCGGGGTGACCCCGACAGGGGAATCGAACCGTCACGCTACTACCGTCTCTTCGAGTTGCTCGACAACGCCGAACGTCCCAAGACCGTATTCATGCTAACGGCTACCCCCATCAACAACCGCTTGAGCGACTTCCGCCACATGACCGAGCTGTTCACGCGTCGCGACGAGGCCTACTTCGCACGCACTATCGGCGTGAACAACCTTCGGGGGCACTTTAACCAGATGGAAAGTGTGCTTCGAAGCCGTGTGGGGCAGGACACGCCAGATGCCGCGGAGCACATGAGTGAAGCTCAGGCGATCCTCTTCACAGACACATTCTTCCGCCAGCTTGTCGTTCAGCGGAGCCGTGCGTACGCCCGCGAGAGCCAAGAGCGGGAGTACGGGGAAGCAGCGGCTTTTCCAACGCGGAGGGACCCTCAGGTAGCGGATTACTCTATCCGTAAGACTTACGGGCGGATGCTCGACCTGTTCGAAAGGGCCTTTGCTAAGCAGAACCCGCTTTTCACGCTTCCGATGTACTACGCCTTACATTGGTACAGGGGAGCGGACCAAGACATTGACCCGTTCGAGGAAAACCGCCAAAAGCAGGTAGTCGGTCTCATTCGGACTAACTTTCTCAAGCGCTTCGAGAGCTCCGTTGCCGCTTTCGAGCTATCCTGTGATCGCCTCCTCAAGAAGTTACTGGCCTTTCTTGAGGTTCACAGCGAGAGCGATGCCGAGAAGAAGCGCCTCGAACGCTGGAAGACACAGAATGCCGAGGTTCTGGATTACGCCGTCGGACGCCAGATTGATCTATGGGGCAAAGAAGGCGAGGAGGCAGACGATGAAGACATCGTCCCTCAAGAGATGCTTGATACGATTGAGCGCCTCGACCGGGCCGAGTACGATGTTGTGGAGATGATGTCCGAGACCTTCCTTGACCTTGACCAGATTGTCCAGTTCTTGAATGAGGCCCGGAAGTTCGAGCCCAAGCACGATGACAAACTCAAGAAACTCATCCGCCTGCTCAAGTCAAAGGCATTGGCTGACCAGAAGATTCTGATCTTCACCGAGTTCGCAGACACGGCGCGCTACCTCAAGCGTCGCTTGGACGAAACCGGCATTCAGGGTGTCGAGCAGGTGGACAGTGCCACCAAGACGAATCGTGCGGATGTCATCCAGCGCTTTTCCCCGTACTATAACGGTCTCTCGTCTCCAGAACTGGCCGTGCGAGGTCGTGAGGAGATCCGCGTCTTGATCTCCACCGATGTTCTCTCCGAGGGCCTTAATCTCCAGGATGCCTCCCGGATGATCAACTACGACATCCACTGGAACCCGGTCCGCCTCATGCAGCGAATTGGTCGGGTGGACCGGCGCATGAACCCTGAGGTCGAGGAGCGGCTCGTCGCCGACCATCCCGAGGCAGCTGCCTCGCGCGGCAAGGTCTGGTTCTGGAATTTCCTGCCGCCCGAAGAGTTAAACGAGATACTCTCTCTCTACACAAAGGTAACGCAGAAGACGCTTCTGATCTCCAAGACCCTTGGTATTGAGGGCAAGAAGCTTCTCACCCCGGAGGACGATTATGAGGCGTTGAAGGAGTTCCACCATGCCTACGAGGGCACGCGGACGGCCATTGAGGACATGCACCTTGAGTATCAGGCGCTCTTCCAGGCCGACCCGGATTTGGAAGCACGCCTCGCTCGCTTCCCGGGTGCGATCTTCAGCGGTCGCAAGCGCCTGGCGAAAGGCGTGCAGGGTGTTTTCTTTTGCTACGCGCTCCCCGCCCTTGACAAGGAGAAGAACGAGTTTACTGAAGAAGCCGGCACGACCCGCTGGTATCTCTACGATCTCGACCGCCAGGCCATCGTCGAGGAGCCCGGCGAGATCATCGTGAGCATACGTTCGAATCCCGAGACGCGCCGGCGCTGCACCACAGAGGAGAAGACGCTCCTCGACATTCGCAAGCGGATCGAGAAGCACATCAAGAACAGTTACCTGAAGCGCGTGGATGCCCCTGTCGGCGTCAAGCCACTGTTGCGTTGCTGGATGGAGCTGAACGAGGGCTGAACCGATGCCGACCGACCATCGCGAACGCCTCACCCGAATCCGCCGATTCGATCAACTCGTGGCCTACCTCCGGGACGAGCTGGGTTGGCCGATCAACTCAAACGACTTCGAGGAACTGACTTTCGACTACACCCCCGAGGAACTCGGCATTGATGCGAAGAATGCCGCCAAGATCCAGGAGATCAAGCGCCTGCGCCCGCTCGTACCGGGCCAGCCTTGGGGTATCTTCTTCGTCAAGTTCGAACCGCAGCGTCTGCCAGTGGTGGCACTTCGCCGCATTCTCGGCCAGGTGACGCTCAAGAAGCGTGCCTCGGCCAACAGGTCCGAGCGCCAAGCCTGGGCCGCAGACGACCTACTCTTCATTTCCAACTACGGCGAGGGCGAGGAGCGGCGCATCGCCTTGGCTCACTTTTCAAAGTCTCAGGACGGCCGCGACCTGCCGACCCTCAGAGTGCTCGGCTGGGACAACCTTGACACGCCGCTCCACTTGGACGCCGTTGCCCGCGAATTGAGCGACCACCTCACTTGGCCCGACGACGAGGATGATTCCAACGCTTGGCGTGAACGCTGGCGCTCTGCCTTCACACTGCGGCATCAAGAGGTCATCAGCACGTCAAGGCAGCTTTCCGAGCGCTTGGCCGAGTTGGCCCGTGCTATCCGCGACCGTATTCAAACAGCGCTCGCGATTGAGACCGAGGCCGGTCCACTCACCCAGCTCATGAAGGCGTTCCAGACCGCGCTCGTTCACGACCTGGACGAGGCTGGCTTCGCCGACATGTATGCACAGACCATCGGCTATGGTCTGCTCTCGGCTCGCATCACCGACCCCACGCGACGCACCGCTGCCGACTTCGCTGCCCACATGAGAACGAACCCGTTTCTCCGGGAGCTGATGGAGACCTTCCTACGCGTGGGCGGGCGGCGCGGCAAGGTTGGCGGCCCAGGGATCGACTTTGACGAACTGGGAGTCTCCGAGGTTGTCGAACTCCTCGACCGAGCCAACATGGAAGCCGTCGTTCGCGACTTCGGCGACCGCAACCCACAGGAAGATCCGGTCATCCATTTCTACGAACACTTTCTGGCGGCTTACGACAGGAAGCAGAAGATGAGGCGTGGCGTATTCTACACTCCACGCCCTGTGGTCTCCTACATCGTGCGCTCGGTGGACGAGCTGCTCCGCACGGAGTTTGGGCTTTCCAACGGCCTCGCTGATACTACGAGCTGGGGTGAGATGGCGGAGCGCCACGAATATCTAAAAACCCCGGAAGGCACCCCCTCCACTCAGGCATTTGTTCAGATCCTCGATCCAGCCACCGGCACTGGCACCTTTCTCGTCGAGGTCATTGATCTCATCCACAACACAATGGTTTCGAAGTGGAAGTCGGAGGGTCACGGCCAGAAGCAGATTCGGACACTTTGGAACGAATACGTCTGGAAACATCTCCTGCCCCGCCTGCACGGCTACGAGCTTCTGATGGCGCCCTATGCAATCGCTCACCTAAAGATCGGTCTCAAGCTTTACGAAACGGGTTACCGTTTCGAGAGTGACGAGCGAGCGCGGGTGTATCTCACGAATGCGTTGGAGCCAGCGGGCGACGAGCAGTTCACCCTCGACTTTCTGCCGGCGTTGGCGCGCGAGGTTGAGGCGGTCAACGAAATCAAGCAAAAGCAGCGATTTACAGTGGTGATCGGAAATCCGCCGTACTCGAAGTTGTCGCAGAACAAGGGAGAGTGGATAAATGGGCTAATGGAACGATACAAGACGAGCATTAAGTCTGGTGAGATCCAGCGCCAGGCACTCTCGAACGACTATGTGAAGTTCATTTGTTTTTCCTCGATAATTATAGAGAAGTCATCTGCTTACGTAATCGGAATGATTACGGATAATAGTTATTTAGATGGTCCGCTATTTCGAGATATGCGGGCCGATCTGTGCGCGACTTACCGCAACCTCTATCTTACTGACTTGGGGGGAAACTCCCGTCGTGTTGATGCCTCAACGACGGACCAGAATGTTTTTGAGATTCAGCAAGGAGTATCAGTTATTGTTGGTGCGACGTGTCCAAAGCTCACTGACACATTCTTACGATATACGGCCGTGAAAGGCTCTCGCGGGGAAAAGGCTGCATGGTTGATGACACATTCAGCCGAAGATATTCAAACTACCGATCTCGCGCCAGCCGCGCCACAGTTCTATTTTATTCCCTACGAAGCAACGGCCGCATATTGGGAAGCGTGGTCCGCCCTCTCGGACGTTTTTGCTGGAGGCGTTCGACGGGGCAGGCCCCTACCGTTCAACGGTGCTGCTCTGACCACCAGGCATGATACCTTTGCCATCGCTTTTACTGAGAAAGAGTTGCGGGAGAATTTGAGGCGTTTTTTTGACACATCAGAGACGTATGAGACTCTCAATCACATTTTTCGCTTTTGTTCGAGTTCCCACTTCGATTTCCGTCGAGCGAGGGCAGAAGTAACATGTGCAGAGGCATTGTTGTGCATACGCCCGATTCTCTACAGGCCGTTCGACATACGATACGTAGTCTTTCACCCCAAACTGATTGGTGAGCCACGTCCAGAGGTGATGAGGCATCTACTGGCTGGCAGCCCCGCGCTATTGTCAACACGCCGTGTCACCGGTCGGCCGTACGACAATGTGTTCGTGTGTCGCGGGTTGGTCGAGTACAAAGCTGCGACCCATGACCGTAACACCCAAGTGTTTCCATTGTACCTAGTGTCATCGGGTGAAGGCCTCTTGTTTACGCCAGCAGGTGATGGGAAGCGGTATGTAAACATAGCACCGTCGGTGTTGGAAGAGTGGCGAAAATCTTGCGGCGTACAATGTGCAGACGGACTTTTAGCAGCGATCTACGCACTGTTGTTCTCCCCGGAGTATCGTCGCCAGTTCCAGCAGAAGCTTCAGCAAGACTACGCAAGGGTGCCAGTGCCCATGTCAAAAGAGCTAGGACGTTGTCTTGTGAGCTACGGGTCGGAGCTTATCAGCTTGCACCTTGTCGAATCCCTTAATCTCAACGAGTTCATCACCACCTACAGCGGCCCCACGAACCCCCAAGTTGGCCGCGTTGGCTGGTCGCACGGCACAGTCTGGCTCAATGCTGGTAAGACGAAGCCCGGCACTATTGGGTTCCAAGGAGTATCCGAGGAGGTCTGGGACTTCCACATCGGCGGGTATGCGGTCTGTCACAAGTGGCTCAAGGACCGGAAGGGTCGCACGCTCTCGGACGAGGACATTGCCCACTACCAGAAGATCGTCGTGGCTCTGAACGAAACCATTCGCATCATGGGTGAGATCGACGAGGTCATTGAAGCCCATGGTGGCTGGCCCGGTGCGTTCCAGGCTGGGTCGGAAGCAGCCGAGAAATATCCTGCTCTCTCGAAGGTGGCCGAACCATCGATTCCATACCATGTAAACAAGGGCGGAAAAAAGCGCGATATCTGAACGTGGCTGCTACTGGTGGTCCCTACTGTCAGGGGGATCCAACCCACGATCCTCCGTTTCCGGGTGGGGCTGGTCGCTGTAGTTCAGCCTGAGCCGAAATTTGAATCCAAGGAGTTGTTCCAGAGTTGTTCCCAAAACACTTGACAAGTCCATCGGTGTTTCGTATCATCCGATTCGGTACAACACTGGAACAACAAAAATTAAAATGGTTAACCCTATATATTCTGCGAGTTTGAGCCAGACTCAAGGCCGGTTGGGCTTTTCGGTCATTTTCCGGCACCCGGCGAGACGGGACGATGCGACCGGCAAGCCGGGTGTCCGTGTGCGCCGCGGCCTTGGCACACGCGACAAGGCGGAGGCCGCACGGCTGCGGGACGAGTTGAACATTCTTTTGAGCGATGCGAAGTATCAATATCCTGCCGCTCGACCCGAGGCCGAACGACGATTCGATCCTCGCGTCGTCGACATTTTCTTTGACAAGATGATACCCGAGAAGACGGACTGCGTGGCTTTGCGCGAGAACGTCATTGCATTGCCCAAGTCAGAACCGGACGGATACCGGCGAGTGCTCTTTCTTGGGACGACGGGTGCCGGTAAGACGACGCTCGTCCGCCAGCTGATCGGAACGGATCCGGAGAAGGAGCGCTTCCCCTCGACCTCGACGGCGAAGACAACCATCCACGATACCGAGATCGTCCTCGCCAGGGGCGACTGGCGTGCGGTGGTGACCTTCACCTCGTATGACGAGATTCGGGAATACCTGAACGAGTGTATCTCGAACGCGGTACTTGCCGCATATATGGGGGCAGACGATACGGAGGTGCTCCGGCGGCTCCTGAACCACACAAATCAGCGTTTCCGGTTCAGCTACGTGCTCGGAAATGGCCCGAAAGTTGCTTCGCGCAGCTTGGATTTCGACGATGAGGACGAGGAATCGGATAGCGAGGAGTCTCTTCTCTCCGAAGAGGAGAGTGTTTCCATCGATGTGGCGACCACGGCGGAGTTGCTCGACGAGACGGTAAAAACGCTGTCCGGCATTGCCCGCCGCATCGGAGATGAGCTGTATGACGAACTCGAAGTCAGTGGGGAGGACGACAAGCGGGTGGCTGAGGAGCTCTTTGAAGAGGAACTGGACAACCTGTTGCGGGATGATGATGAGTTCCATCAGGTGGCCGATGCACTGATGGATGAGATTGAGAAGCGCTTTGATGTGCTGCCGCCCGGGAAACTCCAGAAGACGCGGCAAGGCTGGCCTCTCGCGTGGAGTGGAGAGTGGCCGCGCGAGAACCGCACCGAGTTTCTCCGTGCGATCTCCCGCTTTTCCAGCAACTACGCGCCCCTCTTCGGACGGCTACTGACACCTCTTGTGAATGGCTTGCGCGTTGCCGGTCCTTTCACTCCGACTTGGGACAAGAGTGAGGTGCCGAAGCTCGTTCTTCTTGATGGCGAAGGGCTCGGTCACACGCCCGAATCGTCCTCGACGGTTTCGACGGCGGTGAGCCGCCGAATTGAGTCGGCGGATGCGGTGCTCCTCGTAGACAGCGCCATCCAGCCGATGCAGGCGGCACCTCTCGCCGCCATGCGGGAGGTCGTGGCGACAGGGAATGCTCGCAAGCTCATTATCGCCTTTACGCGCTTCGACGAAGTCAAAGGCGACAACCTGCCGAACGCCTCGGCGAAGGTACAGCATGTTTTGGCCTCTGCCGAGAATGTATTCGCAGTCTTCGGTGAAGAATTGGGGCCGTACGCCGAGCGCACCCTGCGTCAGCGCTTGGAGCACGCACGCTTCTTTTTGGAGGACATCCACAAGCCATTGTGCGAGGCCACCGCCTCGGGAAGGCGCACGATCTCGCAGCTCCACAAACTGCTCGCTTGTGTTGATGCAGTGATTGATCGACCGGAGCCCGCAGAGGCGCGCCCGATCTACGACCGGATGAATCTTGTGCTCGCGATCCGCAGTGCGGCGGAGGCCTTCCACGATGAATGGCGACCGCGCCTTGGCCTCAGCGGTGTCAAGAAGGAGCACTGGACGCGGGTCAAAGCTCTGAGTCGCCGGTTCGCCATGGGTTGGGCCGATGAGTACGATACGCTCCACCCAGTCGCCGACCTGCGCAAGGAACTGGTGGCGCGGATCTACGTGTTCGTGCAGAATCCCTTGGGTTGGGAGGGTCCCGAGCCGGCGGACGACCAGAAGCAGGACTGCTTTGATACCTTTGCGGGCAACCTTGCTCGGAGGCTGCTCGACGTATGCACGCGCCGCGTGTGGTACGAACGCACGGTGCAGTGGCAGGACGCGTACTACAAGCGCGGAACCGGTTCGACCTTCGTGCGCGCCCGGATCATCGGCGACGAAATCTATGAGCCTGCGGCACCCGTTCCCGATGTCATGCCATCTCCCGATCGTAACCAATTTCTCCATGAGATTATCGCAGAGGTCAAGGAAGCGGCAGAGGAGACCGGGGCCATATTTGAGTAGAGCAGGGGGGGATTCCGTTCCCGTAAACTGTGTGAGAGATCACACATAGGCGGCAAACTCCCTCCGGCACTTTTGTATATAAAATTTCAAAAAAACTTATCAAAACTATTGACTTTGTCGATTTTATTTTTTATGTTTATAGTAACATATATAAGTATATCCAAAGGTCTGAGGACACGATCTCGTGTGAGACAGGGTAATCTTGGTGATCGTCTTCATTTAAAAAACTTTAATGGAGGTGATTATATGAAAAAATTGAAAACATTTTTCAAACTTAGAAACATCCTGGTTGTCTTTAGTTGGATTTCGTTTTTTGGTGGGTTACTCATCGAGAACCTCACCCTTTCGATTCTTTTTCAGACGATCACTAGGATCCTGTCCTGAGACCTTTGAAATTTTTATAATATGTTGAAGTGGTTTAGTATTTATCCGACAGTCCGCCCAAAAAGAGGGCGGTCACCGGGGTTTCCCTTAGATTAGGTTTTTCATGGTAGTCAGGACTCGTTTTTTTCAGAGGGCTACAGCTTGGATATCTCGTGCAGACGTTCTGTTGGCGAGATCAGAACAGGCAATAAGCAGAAATTTAATGAGATGATCAGGGTATCCAGATCAAACTCAGGCAGGCTTCGTAGTTTGGCATCGGTCGGCATTGTTCGAGGCACCTGTCCCCCTTGGTAAGCGTGTCGTCTTGGAACCATGCCTCGACCGGTGTCGACTCTGGTTTCTGTGAAGTCAAGCCATTTTGGAAGTACTCCCCTGCACCCGAGTACGGATGAACGGCACGTTTTCGACCAATATACCTGAGAGGTAGGTCATCACTCACGATGGACCACTCGATATACCCCTTCCGACAAAAGACGAGAGCACTCGGAGAAACATTGAGGTCGACATACCGGAACGCAGCAGCTGTCAGACTGACACGGTAGGAATTGGCAAGGGCACTGACAGCGTCGAGCGAAGGGGAGATTGCCCGCCCTTCCTCTACAAAGCGGGCTCGAGGCATCAAGAGCTCTGCTGCAAACCTGTTCGCCTCGGTTTCAACTGGCTGTCGCCTATGCCAATCGTAAAACGCCGCTGTATTACACACAAACATGGGGACATCAGCATGAAGCTCGTAGTGACCCAGCTCGTGCGCTGCCACAAACCGCCTTTTTCCTTCTTCAGCAATTGCTGTATCCACGACGGCAATAGATTGCGTTCCCAACCGCATGAGACGACCCTCGGCTCCTCGAATAGGCCGTGTCTGAACAAGTAACCCAAGCTCAAACGCCAGATCCCGAATATCTACATCCGCGACGCTTGACAGTCCAAATTTTTCCAGTATTTCCCGTGCTCGTTTTTCTGCGCGCGCAACGCCGATATCGAATCGTTTACTCATTGCTATCTGCATCATCCTCATTGCCACCAGTCGAATCTAAATCATCGAGTAATTGCAGCAATTGATGTTCAGTAAGCATGTCGCGAATATCCTCCTCGTCCAAATTCTCAATCTTACGGAAATGCACTTGGAACCCGGATGTGTCGCTACCGGCTAACAGGTGTGCGAGTTCAGTCCGTAAATCTTTTCCCGTTGCCCGTATTTCCTCGGTAATGCGAGTCCACAGTTTGGTCACATTGGTTTCCATCTCGACTCGACGCTCGGCGGCTGAGCGCAGCCGAGCCTTGCTATAGAGTTGACGTGCAAGTGCAGCGCCTTCCTCAGCAATCCTGTCGGGATCGAGCCCTGCGTCAGTGAGAATCTCACGGGCCATTTCCGGGTCGTCGAGTGCAGCTTCACCAAAGCTCTCGAAAAGACACTTGAGGCGATCGTGTTCTGAGTTCGTGCGGCTCATTATCATGAAGTAGTAGCGGTGGCTATCAGGGGATGACCTTTCCAGCATTCGTGGTCGGCCATGGCAGAGAGTATGCGCCGGCGAAGTTTTCGGGTGAGAGTGTACGCCTCACTTACTTTAATGCTAAGTAGTTCGGCAATTTCGGCAGAGCGCATTCCCTCCTCGAGGGCCATCTGAGTGATGGCAAGGCGCTCGTCGTCGTCAGTTGCCTGTTCCACTATGGTTCTGAGCACTTCCTTGCATTGGTTTGATGCGGCCAAAACCGAGGGGTCATGCAATGATCCAGGATATACATCGAGATCAGGGGATTCACCTCCTTCTGCCCGGCGAGTATGTCCCGGTGATTGGGCGGCATTACTAATCAGGCTCCGAACCACACTGAATGCGAGGTAGCGACCAAGATCAGACTTTACGACAGGGTCCCATTGGCGTTTTCCTTCAAATACCAGACGGATCGCCTCCTGGGCTATATCTTCGGGACGCATACCTTGCGGGAGGAGGCCTCCCGCAAGGACGGAAGGGAGGGCCCAGAACCGATTCCTCGCATAAGCTACGAGCGATGGATAGATGCGCTCCCAATCAGCTTCGCGAAGCAGTGTGAGGATATGGTCGGGTGGAGGCATGAAAAAAATCTGCCTAGTGTGGCAAATGGATTGAGGAATTCAGCAATTAAATACGTGCGCATCAACAATGAGTTCACCTGATACAATACGATGAGCAACCTGTTTCAGTCGATCACGACCCCTCGGTGTCAATAGCAAAGGAACCTGACATAGCATGACAAACGCAGAACTGCAACAGCCCCAACGCCGCCTCCTGTCCATTGACGGGGGCGGAATCCTTGGAACGTTTCCTGCTGCTTTCCTGGCGGGGCTCGAACAAAACCTGCCTAAGCCGATCGGCAGCTACTTCGATCTGATCGCTGGCACCTCCACCGGCGGAATCATTGCCTTGGGGCTCGCGATGGGGCTGCCCGCGAGCGAACTGCTTGATCTCTACGAGAAGCGCGGCCCAGAGATTTTCGGCCAGGGCCGTGGACTGCTCGTAGACTTTCTTCTACGCAAAGTGCGGTTCGGACGGCGGCTGGTTTTGCATAAGTACGACCCCGGACCGCTGCAAGCCGTGCTGGAAGAAGTCCTCGGCGACCGGTGTATCGGTGATGCGAATACGCGGCTACTTGTTCCGGCTTGGAATCCCGTCGCACGCTCCGTCTACATCTACAAGACCGCCCATCACCCGCGCCTTCGCAACGACTATAAGTGCCTGGCGGTTGACGCGGCGATGGCCACCGCTGCCGCACCAACCTACTTCCGTCAACACGTGACGCAGCATGCGGCTGGCCTGGTCGATGGTGGTACTTGGGCGAATAACCCCACGGCGCTTGCCGTCGTCGAGGCGATTGCAATGCTGGGCTGGTCGCGCGACTCTCTCCATGTCCTGAGCATAGGCTGTCTCGATGAGACCTACACCATTCGTAAGTGGGAGGGAGTCGGGACGCTTGGCTCGAAGGTCATCAAGCTTTTCATGGACGGTCAGTCCCATGGAGCGATGGGTGTCGCCAAGTTGCTCACCGGCCATGAGCACGAGCGGAATGCGGTCCATCGGATCAACCATACTGTTCCGTTGAACGCCTTCAAGATGGATGACACACGGGTCATCCAAGATCTCAAGGGGCTGGGCCACTCTTTTGCGCGTGATCGCCAACCAGTCCTCGAACCCGTTTTCTTTACCGCTCCGGCGGAGCAGTTCTCTCCTATTTACACGCTGGAGCAATCCGTTGTCAAAACAGAAGAGGTATCGACCCATGACCATTGAATTAGGCAAATATCCAGAGTTTCTCGAACGAGTCGCCAGCGAGATAGACATATCGCCGAGCAAGCATCGGGACGCAGTCGACCGTTACCAAGCGGTCGGGCGCTGGCTTGAGGCCGGCGGCTATCCCGGAGCTTGGGGACAACCCAGCATCTACCCGCAAGGCTCCTTCCGCCTTGGGACAGTCGTCAGGCCGATTCGCCACGACAGAGAGGCAAGCTATGACATCGATTTGGTATGTGAGATGCCGCTATCCAAGCATCTGACTACTCCGCATGAGGTCAAGCATGTGGTGGGGCACCGGATCCGGCAACATGAAACGTACCGTCGACTTCTCGACGACGAAGGACGGCGCTGCTGGACTCTCGAATACGCCGAACAGGACGGCGTGGGATTCCATTTAGATGTTCTGCCGGCTGTACCGGACGGAAACGGGCTTCAGGGTACCGCTATTTCGATCACGCACAAAGCGGACACCAGTTATTCATGGTCGGCAAGTGATCCGAGGGGGTACGGGAACTGGTTTGACGGCAAGAACGCCGCCGCATTCGCGCGTGTCGTTGTCGAACAGAAGCAGATCATTCAACGCCAGGCTCCCCTCGTTTTTAAGAGTGTCGACGACATTCCCGACCAACTGGTTCGTACGCCACTACAACGTTCGATCCAGCTCATGAAGCGGCATCGGGACATTCATTTCAATCGTTCCGAGGCGATCAATTATGCGCCGATCTCGATCATAATCACAACGCTCGGGGCACACCTCTACAAAAGTGAGCTCGACACCCACGCCGCCTTGTTGGGGATCGTCGGCAGATTCCAAGGACATGCGGCACTTGTCGAGGGCAGGGCAATCGATCCGGCTCTTGCGACGATGGGGCTCATCCGGAGGTTTTCAGACGGCACATGGTATATCGGCAACCCGGTCAATCCGGCCGAAAACTTTGCCGATCGATGGCATGAAGACGATCAAGCACGTGCACGGGCTTTCTTCTCTTGGGTGGCTGCCTTACAGAGGGATCTGCTGAATGTTCAGACCAGCACGAACCCACGCCTACTTAAGGAGAGCCTGAGTGGAACGTTGGGAACGGCGGCGGTAGCCAAGCATTTCGATGTTCTCGTGCCATCGACCGGGGCCGTCGAGCCGCACCCGCGAATTCACATCAACAGTCCCGCGAAACCTTGGCGATGCCGTTGATATGACAGAGGATTTGCAGAAGCAAATCGCCGAGCTAAACGATGTCCATAAAGAACTGACGCACATCGTCGAGAGCGATGCTGAGACGCTCCTGTCTGGTGCGGTGGATTTCGAAGCATCCGCCGATGGGCTGGAAACCATCACCGATTCGTTCGACATCGAACTGACCATCCCGCATGTGTTCCCCCACCGATTGCCGCGGGCGAAGGAAGTCGGTGGCCGGATCGGAACCGATTACGAACATCTCAACCCGGATGGCACTCTGTGCCTCGGTGTACCGATTGAGCAGCGGCGTGTGTTTTTTGAGCAGCCGACCCTCCTCGGGTTCGTCAATAAACTGCTAATCCCCTATCTATATGGGTACTGCTTCTGGAGCAAGCATGACCATCATCCGTTCGGTGAAGCCGCGCACGGGCACGAGGGCATCTTGCACCACTATATCGATACGCTCGGCTTACGGGATCCTCTCGCCGCGCTGGCCGTCATTTGTTTCCTCTTCGAGCATGGTTATCGTGGTCACCACCCCTGTCCATGCGGGAGTGGTCAAATAGTTCGGGCGTGCCACGGCCCAGCGTTGCGCGCTCTTCATGACCACCATACGCCCGATACCGTGCGCATCGATTTCTTGGCAATCGTTAGTATCTATTTTACCGAGTTTGACAAGGAACAACTCTCGTTGCCACATCCACTGCGCAATCAAGTGATCCGGCTAATGAAAAAGTTTAAGGCCTAACGGTACAGCGTTTTATCGGCAAGAAGAAATTCGGATTGAGAAATCATCCTGAAAATCTGGACAGCTTTTTGAGCGCCTCTCAATGAGTGCAGAAAGCCGCTCATGGATTGGCTCTCGCATATTCGTAGAGGCAATACACCCGGCGCCAGCGAACCAGATCGGCTTTTTCCGACCTGCCCGAACAAGAAGCAAGACGCCTCACATGAACCCAAACCAACGCAACCTTACTTTATTAACCACCCCAAACCGCCACCTAATATTTTAAAGTCGCCGCTTTTGGGCCGTCCGTCTGCTCTGGGCGGCTTAGTCGTGCGCTTGGGGCTGGGACCGGCTGGCTCCCGCCAGCGGACAGGTCCCCCTCCATTCCTACGCGAGCGGGGTCAGCCGGAAGAATCTTGGTCACGCTCGCACAGTTTGCAAGCTGCCGGAGCACACAAACCCTTGACAACCAAACGTCTTCGCCGTATTCTACTGGAGCAAGCCGCTGCCGAAGGCGGCGCAACCCACCGCAACCCTGCGCTGTAAAGCGATCTCCGCAAACTGTCCGGTTTTTCGGCTCATTTCTCGGCTCGTTGTGATCAAGAAGGCATATATTCGGGAAAACAGATTATCCCAAGAGGGGGGCACATGAGGCTGTTACATTACCTGGAGATCGAAAATTTCAAGCGCTTTGGCGACAAGCAGCGGATCGAGCTCGACCACCCGGCCGTGCTTATTGGCCCCAACAATTGCGGGAAGACCACCGCGATTCAAGCCATTGCGCTCTGGTCGCAAGCCGTCAAGACCTGGTACGACGCTAAAGGCGGCAAGGCTCCTCCAAAACAGCGCAAGGCGACATCCATCAACCGCCTCAAGGTTGTATCAGTGCCTGTTCAGCGCACCAGATACTTTTGGCACAACACGACCGTGCGCAAAGGAAACAATCCGATATGGCTCGAAATCACGTTGGGCATTCTGTACAAGAAAAAGGTCGAGCCCGTTACCATGCGCTTCCGCAACCAGGGCGAAGATTTGGTTTATTGCACTCCAGATGACCGGACGGTGAAAAAGCCTGATCTTATCAAGGCGGCGGCAGCATTGAGCGTGGAACTACTGTATCCTATGTCAGGACTGGAAACCGAAGAACCGATTCTTCAACCTGGCCGTATTGATGTCTTGCTGGGACAAGGACAGACAGCGCAAGTGCTGCGAAATCTGTGTCTGCTGGTGCACAAGGAATCTCCGAATGACTGGAAGCGAATTGTGCAGTTGATGAAGCGTCTTTTCAAAATTGATCTCGACGATCCGCAAGAAACCCCTCGCGGCAGCATCCATCTTTTCTATCATCAGAATAACGTAAAAGAGCACCTTGATATTGCACTTGCTGGCCGCGGCCTCCAGCAGATGCTCCTTATTTTTGCCTATCTCTATTCTCATCGGGGTTGCGTATTGTTGATCGACGAGCCAGATGCGCATTTGGAAATACTGCGCCAGAAGCAGGTGTACGTATTGCTTCGCGAAATCGCTTCGGTCAACAACTCGCAAGTAATCCTTGTTACCCATTCCGAGGTTATACTCGACGAAGCATTAGACCAGAATCTTACGCTGCTTCTTGGCGGTAAGGCAGATGATCTTGCACAAAAAGGCGATATTAAAAATGCACTTAAAAATTATGGCGCAGAACACTACGTCCGAGCCAGGCAACGTGGTTACGTACTCTATGTTGAAGGTAGTACGGACCTCAACATACTTTGGGAGCTAGCTAGCCATTTAAATCATGACGTGGCAAATCATTGGGATGGGCAAACCAATGTATACTACGTACAAGATAATTTCCCGGAACAGAGCCTTGATTCAGAACTTGAGCGAGTGGAAGGCGGATTTGGGATAACGCCCAAAGATCATTTCTTTAAGTTGCAAAAAATGATTCCGGAACTCAAGGGCCTGGCGATTCTGGATAGCGATGGACAGGACAGGCAGAATTCTGAAGAAGGCGGACTTCAGATCGAATACTGGACTCGCTATGAAGCAGAAAATTACTTCATAACGCCTGATATTTTGGCAACCTATGCAAAGCGTGAATACTCAGAAGAGCCACTGTGGCGACAATGTGTCGATGAAATTCTTGATGAAGTTATTGTAGAATGTATATTCGACAATAACAGCCATGATTTCGATACCTGGAAAAAATCGGAGGGAGATGCCTCAAAGTTAATATGGGAAGCCCAAACAAGGCAACGCAAGATAAGTGCTTTCGCCGAAGAATTTTTTCGTCGTTTGGCAGATCGCCTTGGCCATGCCATGTTGCTCCGAAAGGGTGAATTACACAAGTTAATAAAACGCGCTGACGCCCAGCTTATTTCACCTGAAGTATCGGAAAAACTCAACCTCTTGTCCAGATTATTCACCGAAGCAGAACCGGTAGAAGAATCCTGAACCTTCAAATTCTCCAAATGCTGTCCAATCAAACCGAACCGCCTCTAACCACCGAGGATTTCTCGGTAGTTCAGACCCCTTGCGTACGACGAGGACCGGTTGGCGCTCGACCCGCCTGGAGTATCCCAAACCCGAAACCCGGATACGCATTTGTTGCGATCCGCCGCCGATCGCAGTTCATGCGGGAATCCATCCCAACCCCGCTGACGCCAATCCACCCCCAAAAAATTCCGACATGAGATGGGATAACAATCAAATTCGGCTGTCGGCTTCCGATCTCATGCGGTTCATGGGGTGTCCGCACGCCGCCCGCCTTGATCTCGCCTATCTTTGAGGCGAAGACGCAAGCCTTGCGCCGGTTGAGGACAGCGAGGACGCCGTCTTGCTCCAGCGGCACGGCGACGAGCACGAAATCAAATATCTCCAGCAGCTTGAGGCCGAAGGCAAGGAGGTGATCCGCATCGAAACGGAAAGCGCGTCCTTTGAAGAATCGCTACAAGCCACTCGGGACGCCCTGAGGGCCGGGCCGGACATTATCTTTCAAGGCGCGCTTGGCGATGGGATGTGGGGAGGATACGCGGATTTTCTGGAGCGCGTCCCGGCGCCGTCGGACCTGGGATCGTTTTCCTACGAGGTCGCGGACACGAAACTGAAGCGCAAGCCCGCTCCGGGCCACGTGCTTCAACTGGCGCTTTATTCGGACCTGCTCGCCGAGGCGCAGGGCCGCATGCCGGAAAGCGCTCATGTCCAGCTCGGCACAGGCGAACGGGTCAGCTTTCGACTGTCGGAATACTCCGAATATGCCCGCCTCGCCCGCAATCGCCTGAAGGATTTCGTCCAGAATCCCCCGCAAACCCGCCCCGTCCCGTGTTCGCTTTGCGATCTTTGTCGATGGCGGGAGCGCTGCGGCAGCGAATGGAAGGAGGCGGACAGCCTCTACCTGACCGCAGGCATTACGAAGAGCCAGGTTGGCAAACTCGAAGCGGCGGGCGTCGAGACCATGGCCGCGCTTGCCGGGCACAAGGGCCGGGTGAGAAATCTTGCGGGGCCTACGCTGGAAAAGTTGCAAATCCAGGCGCGGCTGCAACATGCCCGCAAGACGGGAGAGCCGACTTTTGAATTACATCCTCCGCACCCCGAAAAGGGTTTCGCCCGGATGCCGCATCCCGATTCCGGCGATCTGTTCTACGATATCGAAGGAGACCCGTTCTATTCCGAGGCGGGTTCCGAGGGACTCGAATATCTCCATGGGGTGTGGGACGGCGAGCAGTTCACCGCGCTGTGGGCGCACGATCTGGCGCAGGAAAAGAAAACGCTTGCTTCGTTGTTCGATCTGTTCGCAGAGCGCCTCCGGAGGTATCCGAACGCGCACGTCTACCACTACGCTGCCTACGAAATCACCGCATTGCGCAATCTCGCCATGCGCCACGGGATCGGGGAGGCGCGGCTGGACCAATGGCTGCGCGAGGAGCGGTTCGTGGACCTCTTCGCCGTCGTGCGCAACGGCGTCTTCGCTTCCGAACCTTCCTATTCCCTCAAGGACCTGGAAGCCTTCTACGATATGCCTCGCGAAGGGGAGGTGAAGACCGCCGGCGGCTCGATTGTCGCGTACGAGAAATGGCGGGAAACGGGCGATCCCGGGATACTCGCCGAATTGGAGGACTACAACCGCATCGACTGCATCTCCACGGAGAAACTGCGGAACTGGCTGCTTGAGATACGGCCTGCGGGACCCTGGCCCGAACTCTACCGGGACGAAACGGTGCAATCGGCGGGAGAGCCGCCTGAGAACTGGGCGCTTTTGCGTTTGCTGAACGCCTCTGGTTTGCCGGAAGAGCGGCGGCGCATGCTCTATGATCTCGGCGTGTTTCATTGGCGGGAGCGCAAACCGCAAACATGGTCCGTATTCGATTCCGCCGCCAAGAACTTCGAGGATTTATGCGACGATATGGAATGCCTCGCCGGGCTTGAAGCGATTGGCGAGCAGGGCTTTCAGCAAATTTCTTTCGTCCGCGAATACCGCTATCCGCCGCAAGAAACGAAATTGCGAGAGGGCGATCGGTCGCAGTTTGCGCAGGACGGTTATTTTATCCCCGTCGAGATAGTCCAACTGAATCGTCGGCGGCGCGCGATACTCCTGAAGATGAACCCGTATCCAGGCAGCAAATTGCCTGATCGGCTGGACCTGCTTCCCAATTTCGCCTGGAATGCGGGGAAGATTGCAGAGGCTATACGGAGGGTCGTAGCGGATCAATGCGGGCCTCGGGCGAACTGTGCGGCCGAAGAACTCCTTTCGCGCAATCCGCCCCGTTTCCATGGTTCGTCGCCGCTTCCCCTGGGCGAAGACGCCGATACGCTGGACGGCCTGATTGCGGCTGTGCGCGCGCTGGATCGGTCGGTTCTGCCGGTGCAGGGGCCGCCCGGCACGGGCAAAACGTATGCGGCGGCGCGGGCGATTCTTGCGCTCGTCCGGGACGGCAAGCGCGTTGCGGTGTCCTCGAACAGTCACGCGGCTATAAGCAACGTGCTGATGGGATGCGTCGAGGCGCTGCGTACGGACAGCGTCGGTCTCGCCCCGGACGACATATATATTGCGCACAAGATTTCCCAGAGTACGCAGCTCCCGGACGAAGCGCGGAAAGCCATCGCCTGCGTGACCCGCAACAATCACCGGGCCATTCGTTCCGCCGATATCGTTGGGGGAACGGCGTGGCTGTTTTCGAGGGATGAACTTGGGAAGACGTTCGATTACCTCTTTGTCGACGAGGCCGGGCAGGTTTCGCTGGCCAATCTGGTCGCCATGTCCAACGCGGCCCGCAACCTTGTCCTGATCGGGGACCCTCGCCAACTCCCGCAAATCGTGCAGGGCGCGCACCCCCATCCGGCGAATCTGTCTTGTCTCGACTGGATGCTGGGCGAAGGCCAGAACGTTGACCCTGCGCGCGGCGTTTTCCTGCCCGAAACCTGGAGAATGCACCCCGATCTCTGCGCGTATATCTCGTCTCAGTTCTACGAAGACCGGCTGGCGAGCCACCCTTCGACCGCTCGTCAGTCTGTCGAGGCTCCGCGCCTGCCCCGATCCGGCGCCTGGCGGGTTTCGGTTGCTCACGAAGGCCGCGCGCAAATTTGTCCCGAGGAGACAGAGGCGATCCGCGACGCCATCGAAAGGCTGCTTGACGGGGTATGGACAGATGGGGACGGAAACAGCCGTCCTGTTGGCGAGCGCGACGTTATCGTGGTCGCTCCGTATAATGCGCAGGTCAACGCACTCTCCGACGCCTTGCCCGGAATTCGCGTTGGCACCGTCGACAAGTTTCAGGGGCAGGAGGCGCCCATTGCGCTGGTCTCCATGACCGCTTCGTCTTCCGAAGAAACCTCGCGCGGGCTGAATTTTCTCTTGTCCCGCGAGCGGCTCAATGTCGCCGTGAGCAGAGGCAAGGGCCTGAGCCTTGTTTTCGCCTCGCCGCGCCTGTTGAATACGAACTGCGCCACCGTGGAGCAAATGCGTTTGGTGAATGCGCTTTGCGCGTTGCCGGCCTGGGAAGGGGGATGAAACGGCGAGGAGGCGGGATTGCGATGATTTTCGCCCCGCCCATCCCGCTCATCCCGCCCGGCCCGCCCGCCCCGCCCATCCCGTCCCACTCGCCCGTCCCGCCCATCCCGTCCCACTCGTCCTGCCCGCCCCGCCCGTCCCGCCCGCCCCGCCCATCTCGCCCATCTCGCCCATCCCACTCGCCCCACTCGTCCCGCCCGTCGAGCATCCTTAATGCGCCCTGTAGTCAGACGGTTGACTTTCAATTAGTCGCTGTTTCGCTTTCAATTAGTCGGGATTTGACTTTCAATCGGTCGGCCCTTAACTTTCAATTGGTCGGGAAATATTTTTCAAAGGATACTCTGATCAAAGTGGATTTAATCGGAGTATCCTCAAATAGTCGCTCATCCGAAACAGCCGCATGTATCCTCGCTTCGTCAAACAGCGGATCAGAGAGGCCCTGGCCGACACCAGAGTGGTGCTGCTCTGCGGCCCCCGACAATCGGGAAAGACCACGCTGGCGCGGCAGATCGCGGGCGAGACCATCCCCTTCGTTACGCTTGACGACGCCACGACCCTCGACGCCGCCATGGCCGACCCCGTCGGTTTCGTGCGCGAGCTGGACAGAGCGATCATCGACGAGATACAACGCGCGCCGAACGTTATTCTGGCGATCAAGGTCGCCGTGGACGCCGACCCGCGCCCCGGACGGTTCCTGCTTACCGGGTCTGCCGACTTGATGATGCTTCCGCGCGTTGCGGATTCGCTCGCCGGTCGCATGGCAATTACCCGTCTGTTGCCATTGGCCCAGGCGGAGTTACGCGGCGCGCGATCGCTCTTCTTCGAGCAGGCGTTTGCGGGCGAGACCCCGACATGCGGAACCGCGGTGGTTGGCGACGACCTTGTAGAGATCGTGCTTGCGGGCGGCTATCCCGAGGCGCTGACCCGTTCCGGATGGCGACGACGGCAGGATTGGCACCTGGACTACATCGAGGCGATCATTCAACGCGACGTCCGCGACATTGCCCGGATAGAACAACTGAGTGCGATGCCGCGGTTACTGCGCATTCTCGCCGAGCATTCCGGGCAACTCGTCAACTATTCCGAATTCGGCGCGCCGCTCGCTATGAACCACGTTACCACGCGCAAATATATGGGAATCCTCGAGAATCTGTTTCTCGTACATACTCTGCCGCCCTGGTACGCGAGTGCGCTCAAGCGCATCACGAAGTCCCCCAAGTTGCATTTCCTCGACGCCGGATTGCTGGCGGCGATTAGAGGCGTTACGCCGGATCGCCTGCGCCGCGACCGGACGCCATTTGGAGCGATACTGGAAACCTTCGTGTTCGGCGAACTGCTCAAGCTCGCGAGTTGGTCCGATGACCGATATACATTCTCACACTTCCGCAACAAGGAGGGCAATGAGGTCGATATCGTGATCGAAGACGTGCGCGGGCGGGTTGTCGGCATTGAGGCGAAGGCGTCGGCAACGGTCTCCAGAAGAGATTTTTCCGGCATGCGCCGCCTTGCGAATGCTTGCGGCGGCCGATTCGCGCTCGGCCTGGTTTTGTACGACCACGATCAGGCCGTCCCGTTCGGCGAGCGAATGGTTGCCGCACCAATTTCAACGCTGTGGTCGTCGATTTGAGGGAGCGCGAACTGTTGCGCGCAAGGTAGATCACTTTAATCTCGATGTGATCATCTCGGTCGGCTACCGGGTCAATTCAAAGCGGGGCGTACAATTTCGGCAATGGGCGACCCGCCTGTACAAATTTTACATTCACCCGACATCCGGTAAATCTTTGGAGACGCCGACCGGCGCCCCGGCAGCTTGTAACGGCGCCTCCAATACCCGGTCGTACACCATATCCGGGTATTCCTGCCACTGGCATCCGTCCAGGGTGTTGCCGCCTGCTTTTGGAGTGCGTCCTCCCCACTGCTTGAAGAAGAAAGCGACCTGCTGCGCCAGACACTGATCGCGCAAGGAACGCGCCCAGTCCGCCTCCATGGGGCGCGCGCCCGGCCCGCTTTCGCCCCCGACGATAACCCAGTGAATCCCCTCCAGATCGACTTTGCCTATCGGACCCAGCAACGGCTCGAAGGACACGAAGCGCATGGAGGCATTCGTCTGCTTCAGGTGTCGCAGCCGGGTCATCGCAGCGGAGTCTTCAATGGATACGCCCAGCCAGATATGAGGCGGTACCGGTTTGTCCCCATAATGCTTCCCGACGAAATCGCGCATCAGCGAACTGCGCTTGGTGAGAATCTGGTAGATGTGCCAGTCGGCCCGTTCCATCGTATCGAATACCCGCCGGATGTACTCGTCAGGTATCTCCTTATGAAACAGATCGCTCATCGAGTTCACGAAGATGAGCTGCGGACGCCGCCAGTGCAGAGGCTGCTCTATGCGCTCAGGCCGCAAGGTCAGATCGAAACCGGGTTCGAAAGGATGGTCCTTGACCCCTCGAAAACGCTCCGAAAACCGTTCGGCGTAGCAATGATCGCATCCGGCGCTGACCTTCGTGCAGCCCGTAACCGGGTTCCAGGTGCTGTTCGTCCACTCGATGGCGCTTTTCAGAGACATAAGGTTCTCTTCAGAATCAGTGGAGAGGCGAGCGATTGTATCCGATACCGACGGACATCACAATATATGTACAATACACATATATTGCAAGGCTCCGAACAAATAATTTATCACAGGCCATAGGACACGCAAGGCGGAGCATGCGTTCCGGGATATGGCCTGCGCATATCTCTGGGCGGCAAAGACTTTTTGAGCCGTTTTACGACAGCGCAGAGGCCATCTCGCCTCAGCGGCGCGGCGCCCGCCCAAACCCCAAACCTTAAAATCTTAAGTCCCGAAAATCGCCGCCTTATATTTTTAAGTCAGGCGGTTTTTCAGGATCGAATCGCTCGAAATACGATCCGAACGCATTCGTATCTACTCCCCTGAGCAGGCTGCGCCGCACCCTGTCCGCATACCGCCCGGCGGATTCATTCCAGCCATGGTCGTGCTTTGCGGCCCACGCCGCAACAAGGGCGATCGCCAGCCGGACCGGATCAATCCCCCATTCCGCAGCGGTTTCCCGGACGTCCTTGCGATCCGCAAGCGCCTGGATAGAGGCGGTCAGGGCGGGTTTCAGGCCACTCAGGTTGCAGGCGGCCAAGGCGCTTCCTTCTTTCTTCCAGTCGATCCAGCAGGCGACGAGACGCAGGTTTTCGGCCTGGCGATCGCGCTGCGCTTCCTTTTCCGCCCCGGACATGTCCGAAGACGGAGGCGCCAGATCGTAAATCGCTTCGGTCGGGGGCGGCGGAGGGGGCGGAATCTGCATGCAGGGTACGGGTTTTTCGTACGCATACGAAGATTTCAGAGAAGCCGGAGCAGCAAGGCTGTACGCCACGCCCATGGCCGTCCTTGGCGTGGGCAAGCCTACCCTGCGCGTTACGGGCAATCCTTCCTGCCGAGGGCCCTCTTCGTCCACCAGCACAAGGCTGGTGAGATGCGTAACGAGACCCTCTCCGACAGCCATTTTGCAGGCTGCGGATTCGGACAGGGAAGGCAACGCCATGTTCGCCGCGTACGCCGCAATCCCTTCGGCCAGCGCATCGCGCTCCACAGTCGCCTTGGCCGGTTCGCCGCTCCACCCTGCGCTCACGCAGATATTGCCCCGGATCGCAGACAGCGATTCGGGTAGACGCCCTCCAGCGAGCGCCTCCTGCGATATCCGTCCCGCCCGCTCCGTCCGTTCTGTCCGCCTGCTCCGCAAGCCTTGCAGGGCCGCATGCAGGGCGTTATCGACATCCGCCCCGAAACTGAAATGAACGTCGCCCCCAGTGAGCGCCGCAAGATGGCCTACGTTGGCGTCCAGACTGTCCTCGCCCACCAGCACGACGAATATTCTGCGCCCTTCCTGCGCACTGAAATGGGCAAAGCGGTGCACGTCGAGGGCGTAACTCATCCCGTCCGTGAGGAGCAGTGCGTCGCACGGGTCGGTTGCTTCGAAGACGCAGTCCAGGGCGCGTCCGATCTCCGTGCCTCCGCGAGGCGGCGAGAGGTTTTCGACCGCTTTTGCGAATCCTCCGGGGGAATCCGCAAGGCCCTCGCCCACCGGATTGCACGCATTGTCGAACTCCCAGAGGCTGATGCGGTCTTCTTCCCGAAGTTCTCCGGTCAGGGCGCGCAGTCCCTGGCGGACCGCCTCGTGCTTGGAAATCCGCTGCTCCGCATCGCCCTCGCACCGCGACCCCATGGAGCCTGAATGGTCCACCAGCGCCGCCGCGCGCACGGATTCCTCTCCCGATTCCGCCGCTTCGATGCGCAGGGATACGTCTCGACCGTCCCAGGCCTTGCCTGTCAACACGCCGGGTTTCCATCCTTCCGCCTCTATATCTACAGGCGCGTTCGCAGGCGCTTCGCCCGCAAGAACGCCATCCTTCGAAGCGCGAAGCGCCCCGCTCGCAAGGCGAATCGCGTCCGCGTCGTGGCGGATGCGCAGCGAGGCGGTTTTCAGTCCGTCCCCATGGGTCAATGCGTCCGTTTCCGACAGGGAAGATACGCCGTAGACGTCGCCCACCGTCATGGGAATGCGAAGCCGTCCGAGGGAAGTCCCCGCGCTGCGCAGGGTATCCGCCCAGCGGGTCGTCACCTCAATCACGCCGCCCGGCGCCAGATTGCCGACCGAAAGCGCATGCACCCCGCGCAGCAGTTCTTCGTGGAGCGCGGCGGTTTTGCCTTCGCTCACCGCTTCCTCGCAGGTTTCCCGCGCCTCTTTCCGCGCCTGGGCGATTCCCTTGAGGACGCGCCCGTCGATATTCGCCGTCAGGCCAAAGAATGCGGCCTGGACGGGGACCGGCAGGCTGAGGAGGGCTTCGATAGCCGTCGCTTCGTCGTTGCGAAACGTTCTTTTCGTTTCCACGACGGCCAGCCCGCCGCTGATCGTTACGCCGATATCCATGGCGACGAGCATGGCGGGGCGCGCTCCGGCGTCCTCGCGGGTCCGGTTGACGAGGGCTGCAATGGGGTCGATCATTTGGGTTTTTGGGCTTGCAGTAGTCATTTTCTTGTCTCTTTTTTGGTCGTAAGTCTAATTTTCCTTGAGAATCTCCCGCAAAAGATCGCTGATCCGCTCCGCGAGCGGCTCGACGGGCTTGCCGGAAGCATGCAAATCCGGGGCTACGACGAGCGTAACGCCGTCCGCTACGGGGAACGGCACCCCTTCCCGGGCCTGAAGAAGTACGCGAATGGCCGCCGGCGGGAAGCCGAGTTCTTTCAGGCGCGCGTACCGCCGGATGGCGGTCAGATGCTCCTCTCCGTAGGTTGCATAGGTCCGTCCGCCCGCGGGGGGAGGCATGAAGCCCTCGGCGATCAGGTACCTGATCTGCCTGGGGGCCAGGCCCGTCCGCTCGGACAGTTGCTTCATGTTCATGGCTGTGCGGGGTATTCTCATTTCTAATGACAAAATATATGTCAAAAGGAAATCAAAGTCAACCCCTGCGTGAAAAAAAGTTGGTTTTAGGAGGCGGGTGTCCCTGGGCTGGGTTGGTTTTCCAGTGCAGGGGCCGCTTGGCGCCCGGGTCGCCTTGCGCGGGGAAGGCTTATGCGGCGGCGCCGGGGATTCGGGTCGGAAGTCTGGAGGGGGCACGCCGATCTCTGCGCATATGTCTCGGGCGGGTTTATGAACCATTTTTCCTAATGGGTGGTTAGACCCGTCTTTTATACGTTGCCTTGAACACGGGCCGAATTGGATGAAGATTTCGACGATACTCGACCACATCGACAATGGGCATATGGCCCTGCCTGAATTTCAGCGGGGGTATGTCTGGAGCCGCAAGCAGGTGCGCGAACTGTTCGATTCCCTGTACCGTCGTCATCCCGTGGGCGGCTTATTGGTTTGGGCGACGCAATCCAACGAGGCGACGCACCGCGGCGAGGGGCAATTGGCGGCCGGGGTAGTCAAGCTCCTGCTCGACGGACAACAACGCGTAACGTCCCTGTATGGTGTTGCAAGAGGGGCCCCACCCGAATTTTTCGATGGTAACCGACAGGCTTTCGAAGGGCTTTATTTCCATGTGGACGAGGAGATTTTTTCTTTCTACCAGCCCACGAGAATGAAAGACGATCCTTTGTGGATCGACGTGTCGGAATTGATGCAAAAGGGTACGAGTAGGGATTTTATTGATCGGCTGTTGGCTGTTTCGGAGGACACAACCAGATTAGGCGATTTTATGGATCGCCTCTCCAAACTGAACTCGATCAAGGAGATTGATTTGCACGTCGATGAGGTGACCGGGACGGACAAGTCGCTGGATATCGTCGTCGACATCTTCAATCGCGTCAATAGCGGTGGCACCAAGTTGTCCAAGGGGGACTTGGCGCTGGCCAGGATATGCGCCGATTGGCCGGAGGGACGGGGCGAGATGAAAGCACAGCTTGCGGTTTGGCAGGAGTCGGGCTATAAATTTGAACTGGACTGGTTACTGCGTTCCGTCAACACGGTGCTGACGGGCGAGGCCAAGTTCAGTTATCTGCACGAAAAGAGCGCCGAGGAAATTCAGGAAGGCCTGAAACGGGCAATTAAAGCGGTCGATACCGCTCTGAACATGATCGCCGGGCGTTTGGGCCTTGATCATGCCCGAGTGCTGTTTGGCCGCTTCGCTATCCCGGTGATGGCCCGTTATCTTGACCGGCAAAACGGGCCGTTGGACGAACGGGAACGAGACAAATTGCTGCTCTGGTACTTTCAGGCAGGCATGCGAGGTCGGTTCTCAGGCTCGGTAGAAGCCAAGATTGATCAGGACCTTGCGCTCATTGAGCAAATTGAGGGAGGTCTGGATCGATTGATTGAACAATTGCGTCTTGGATATGGAGGGCTTCGGGTTGAGCCGGGGCACTTTGATCAATGGAGTCTGGGAGCTCGGTTTTATCCCGTACTCTACATGCTGACCCGTTTGGGCGCGGCCAAGGATTGGGGTACAGGTTTACCGCTCAAAGTTGGGCTGTTGGGTGACATGAACAGGCTGGAAGTCCATCACATTTTCCCCAAATCACAGCTCTATTCCAGAGACTACAAGCGACCCGAGGTCAATGCCTTGGCCAATTTCTGTTTTCTGACCAAGGATACCAATCTTTCTATCAGCAACCGTCTGCCAGAAGAATATTTTCCCGAGATCGAGGAAAAACACAAAGGCGCCTTGCGGTCGCAATGGATTCCAATGGATCCGGAGCTTTGGCGGATCGAGAATTATCGGGAGTTTCTTGAGGCCCGGAGAGCCTTGCTTGCGGAAGAGACGAATAAAAGGCTCACGGAGCTTCTTCATGGCGATACTCAGTGGCTTGAACGCCTATCGACACCGGTCGAGGAAGCCCCAAGCGTTGCTCCCCCTGAAGTTATTGGTGGCATAACCAGCGAGGAGGAAGAACAAGATATCGAGGCGATCAACACATGGATTGCGGGACAAGGACTTCCCCAAGGCCAACTGGCTTACGCCTTCGCCGATGAAGAGACGGGTGAACAAAAGGCCGTGTTCGATCTTGCATGGCCCAATGGGATTCAGGCCGGGCTGAGCCAGCCTGCGGCGGTCTTGCTCAACGAGAGCAGCGACGTGATCGCCCTCGCCAGCGGCGCCGGCTACCGATGCTTCACAACCCCCACGGCCTTCAGGCGATATGTGCAGGAGGAATTTCTGTTTCAGGCGCAGGGTGTGTAACCGGACTGATTTACAGACCCTCTGAAAACGTGTTCAGCCGCTGGGTGTCCAATTTCTAACCCATTACCCGCAATGTTGATCAGACACCGGTGTGGTTTTTGATTGACCTTAGCATCATAATCTGAAATCAACGAAATACTTCTATGGAGAGTGACACAATCATAACTTGGGCATCAAGACAGCCAGAATGGCAGCAGGATGCGCTACGCCGACTGGCACTTTCTCTGGAATTGTCTGACTCGGACAATAAAGAGATTTTGGTAAACCTTATGCAGGCAAATGGCTTACCGCAGGAAGGTGAATCTGTCTTAGAGCCGCTCGCGAGGGGTCACCTTCAATCCGATGCCGGGGAAGCGCCTCTGGTTTATCTCTGCTCGATTGATAATGTCAAGAATGTGAACCGGCTCGCCCAAGATCAAAAACTTCCGTTTGCCCTTGATGGAATTACCCTTATTTATGGACACAACGGCTCTGGCAAAAGCGGATATTGTCGTATTCTGAAGAAGTTTTGCCGTGCGCTCGCCAAGGACACGATCTACCCGGACGTGTTCGCAGCCGGAAAGCCCCCTGCTGCCGAGGCACGCATCCGCTACAAGTTCGAAGGTGCAACAGACGTAAGCGAAACCATTTGGCGAGATGGCGAAGACGGGCCAAGTGACATTGCCCATCTTTCGGTTTTCGATAGTCACAATGCCCGGCTCTATGTAGATGCACGAAACCGGATTGATTACCTCCCCTATGAAATTGAGCTGTTAACACGTTTTGGTCACCTACTAACAAAACTCCAAGAAGACCTTTCCACAAAAATCCAAGTGGTCGATCGCCGTCTCAATGTCGGTCTTCCAACTGGCTATACACCAGGCACTGCGGTATATGAACTTGTTAATCGACTGACACCGGAGACATCCTTGGCGGAATTGCCGACAATCGAGGAAGTAAATGCTGGCGGCATGTGGACTGAAGAACTCGCGCAGAAGTTGGAGACGCTTCAGGAAACCATTGGAAACGATCCTAAGGTTCTCGCTGATCGCTGCCGTCGGGTTCAAGATGTCCTGTCTAACTTGATCGTGGAACTGACGAAAGCCCGCGACGCGCTTTCTCAAGATAGAGCCACTGAATTGGAACAGGCTGTGAGACATGTGCGCACAACATCCGAAGCTGCGTCTCTTGCGGCGAGTACGTCGTTCACAGACGAGCCCTTGAGGCATGTCGGCTCGGACCCGTGGCGGCTTATGTTTCAGCATGCCAAGGAGTACTCAAAGTTAGCCTATCCGGATGTCAAACCGCCAGCGACACGCGAAGGTGACCTCTGCGTACTCTGTCAGCAGCCACTGGTAGAGGCGGCGGCAGATAGGCTTCGCCGCTTCGAAAACTATGTTGTCGGCAAAGCGAGAAAGGATGCCCAGGAGGCCTTGACAATACGAGACGAAAAATTCGAAACCATCAAGGCGATCCAGATACGTTCGAAAAAAGATGCCAAACCGCTGCTTGGCGAGTACGCTGCACTGAGTGATGCAAGAGCAGAAACCGCCGCTGCCGCCGAGATATTTATCGGGGCGGCTCATAAGCGCCGGGAGAAGCTACTGGCCGCAGTTGAGTCCGGTGATTTCTCTGGAATTGCTGAACTCGACGGCTCAGTTATCGACAAATTGTGCACCGAGAGGCGGGCCTTAGCGGATGAAGTGGCTGCGTATGATGTGGCGGTTGGAGATGGTACCGAACATGAGAAACGCAAGAAACGACTTGCCGCCCTACAAGATCAGAAACGTCTATCAGAGAACCTCGAAACAATTCGGGCACGACGCAGTGACCTTGAGTTGAGGGGTCGATTCCAAGAGTGTGTCGATGCAACCAAGACCAATGCCCTTTCTCGTCAAGTGAGTGCACTGCGCAAGGAACTTGTTACTGAGGACCTAAACAATCGAATTCGTGCGGAAATTGACATACTTTCTTTGACGCACTTACCACTACTGATCAATGATTACAGCCGGAAAGGAGAAAGCGATTTTAAGGTAACCTTAGATGCTCAGTGGAAGGTCGCAAGCCGAGACGTACTGAGCGAAGGTGAACAACGGGCTCTCGGCCTCGCCTGTTTTCTGGCGGATGTAAACGGCCAGCCAGTTAAACATGGAATTATCGTTGATGACCCAGTTTCTTCGCTTGATCACGTCCGAGTTCGGCGAGTCGCTGAACGTCTTGTGAATGAAGCAGCCACCGGCCGTCAGGTAATTATCTTCACGCACAACCTGTTATTCTTTTCAGAGGTTATTTCGCTCGCAGCATCTCACACTCCCAGTCAGGTTCCAGTCTTAACAAACATCGTCCGTAAGACGCCGGATATCGGCTTTGGAGTAATTGAGAAGGGTGATGAACCTTGGGAAGCAAAAACAACAAATAAGCGGATTGATTTTCTCGAGAAGAAAATTAGGACGCTAGAAACCATAGTTGATAAGAATGGCAAGGACTACCGCGAAGGTGTGGAAGGGTTCTATACGGACCTAAGAGAAACGTGGGAGCGTCTTGTTGAGGAGGTGTTACTTTCCAAGGTTGTGGAGCGATTCGGGTCTGACGTGAAGACGCAGAGCTTGAAAGGTGTCGTGGTAGAGGACGAGGATTACAGAACAATCTTCTGGGCTGTGAAACGGGCCTCGGAACGCTCCGGCCATGATATGCCAGCGGCAAGGAACATACCTCTTCCAGAGATTGAGGACTTGAAGAGAGAGGTCAAAAATCTAAACGATTATCGCGCCGGCTTGCGCAGGAGATCAAGGGCTGTTCAAGAAAACCGAAAAAAACTTGAAAAGCCTCCCCCAGCGACGGTGGCTTAGAAACTCTTTTCACTACGAGCAACCAGTATCGCGGCCTTGTTTTAGACGGCTGCGACTTTCTGATCAGGCAAGGTCACTATACTGACAGAAGCTCCAAGCGATTTCTGCGCTATATCTACAAGATGCCGGTGGTGTGTAAAAAACAGCACCTGTGTCGTTTGACTCAATTCGCCAAGCAGCGCGAATCCTGCTGCCGCCCGCTCATCATCGAAATTAATGAACAGGTCGTCGGCAACGAAAGGAAGTGTTTTCGCTCGCTCCAGATAGTCCTCAATCGAAGCAACCCGCAGCGCCAGGTAGAGCTGATCGGCAGTGCCTGTGCTCATGCCGGATACAGGTACAATGCTGCCGCTGGGCCGCACTCCCATCAGGTGTGCTTTGTCCTTATCGTCAAATTCGACCTGAAGGCTTGAGAAGGAATCGCTGGTAATGATCCTGAACAACTCGCCCGCACGTTTTAGCAATGGTGCTTGTTTCTCCCGCCGGTAGCGATCAATCGCCCACTGGAGAAGTATGGCTGAAGTCTTCACGCGAACATACCGCTCGGCAACTTGCTGCATTTCAGCGAGTGCTTCCTGCTTGCTCGCTGCTGCCCGCGCTGCTGCATCATCACCGCCAATCGCTTGAAATGCCTCCCTCGCCCGAGATTGTTCTCCTGCGGCGGCGGCTTGCTGATTCTGCAAGTCCTCGAACTCGTTCTGAATCGACGCGTCGCGCGCGACAACTTCATCAATGACGGTGTCCTTGCACTCTTCCACAAGCTCATCAATCGACTTCCCATCACCGTCCTGTTTAAGTTTCTCGATAATTTGCTGTCGTTTTTGTTTAACAGATCGCTGTTGATCCGACCGCCCGATGGTCTCCTTCAACGCTTCATTTGTCTCGACTGCAGCCGCCGTCTTCAGGTGGGAGATTGAAGTAGCCAACTCTCGACGTTTGTTTTCGAGTTTGGCGATTTGTATTTTTAGTCTTTCTACTTCTTCTTTTTTCTTTTCCCGAAGCCCTTGAGTATGCTTGGCTTCCGCAAGGCGTTTTTCGAGTTCCAGAACGGCATTTTCGGCTGGCGGGTCTAACAGGTCCTGTGCCAAGTCCTTAACTAAGTCGCCAGCCACCTGTTCAAAGTTGGCGACATTGCGGTTGATCTTGTCTATGCGCTCATGCCGCAATGACCTGATGGTCCTTGCCGTCTCGCGCATCTGGTCGATAACTTCGATCTGTGCCTCTACCGCTTCGGGCGTTGTATCCTTGGCCAGCCCAAGCTCACAAAGTGCGTTTGCCCATTTCTTCTTCCATTCGTCTTGATCTTCTTCGGCCTTTCGAAGATCGCGTTCCTTTCGTGCAACCTCGTTGGTGACATTCTCTACATTTTTTTGAAGCTGGGCCTTATTGGTAAATTCGGTCTCTCTAAGACGTTGTTCTTCTGCAGCGAATTCAATGATCACGTTCAGGTTGTCATTTTCCAGCCCAGCTACATCAACCCCAAGCGCCTCCAACTCACTGAGCACCTGTTCCCTTGCCTCGCGTTCCTTACTGCGTAGCGCTCCCAGAGCGCTTTCAGCTCTTTCTCGCTCCTCAATGGCCTCCAGCACTTTTTTTCTGGCTTCGAGCCACTCGAACATGGACTCAGCGGTCAATGGATCAAAAGGTGCCAATGCCCACATCGTTGTCCATTCTGCCCGCAGTTGCACTCCTTCCTCGACACACTTGGTCTCATTTTCTTTCTTCTGTTTGAGAAGCATCTTCTGCTCCTCGATCTTCCGTTTGATTTCTGCGATTTGGCCGGCTGCCTCAGCGTGATCAAAACGACGGTCAGCAAGATCATCCGCCAAGTCCATGGCAGGCTCGAAGGCCCCTGCCAAATCCTCCAATTCTCCTTCAAGACCGTGGGCCTCATTCTCCGGGATCGGCTCACCTTGCACATGTTTGAGTTTCAACAGCTTCCAAAGTGCATTCCGATGGCTGCGCGCATCGCCCACCTCTTCGCCAGTAACGACATTTTCGTCTCGCACGCTGCGATCAAATGCGGCAACCGTACGGTCCAATTCTTGTTGAACTGACGAAACCTCTTGCTGCGTTTCGCGCAATCGCCTTTTCCAGTCCTGTTCACGCTTCTGGTGCTCCTGAACCATCGCCTGCGCAGGCACAGTCATGTTCGTTAGCATCTCTTCATCAGTGTCGCCGGGATTGAGTGCCTTAAATCTGCGTTCCACTAATTCCTGCTTACCCTTGAGAGCTTGCTCTGCATTTCGAACTTGGCCGGTAAGATCGCCCTGCTCGCGCAAGGTCTTGATGACAATAGCTAACCTGGACATATCGGCAGGTTCGCTCATTTTCTCCAGATGCCCCTTTAGTCCGCCAAGGGTTTCCTGAGACTCTTGCAATACACGAGTATGGCTCCTGACATCAGCCTCAAGTTTGCCCTTTTGATTGAGGAGGGAACGCACCACATGGACCTTAGTGCGAGGTGGGATGCGATCAATCAGCGCTTCTGAGTCGGTTTCCTCCCACTCAAGTTCGGCGGCATTTGCTCGGAGTTCTTGCTCGGCCGCATTAAGTTCCGCTTCGCGCTTGGGTAAGTCTGCTTTCTCACGACGAATCTCAATTCGTTTTTCGTGGAGTAGGTCAATATCTTCGCCTCTCTGGACAAGCGTTTCGTCAAACGTTAGCTCTTGCAGATTTTTTTCAGCAATTTCCAACTGTTCCTGAAGTGTTTCAATGCTTGTTACCGCCCTCGTATCCTCGAGTTCAGCTTCTGCGACCACCTTTGCCGCATCTTCTGGCAACGTAATAACATCCCCAAGCTCAGCGAGCTGGCTGTCAAGCTCTTGCTTGCTACGCACATCCTGAAATACCCGGCGAATGCGGCTGAGGCGATTGCGCTCGGCGCTGTTCTCCTTGATTTTTTTGTCAACCTTAGCATAAGCGTCCTTAGCCTCTTCATAGGCACGCTTCAACTCTCGCCATTTGTTTGTGGTAAAGGTTTGCTCCCGCAATATTCTTTGGGCTTCCTTGAGTTTGTCGGAGGCACTGTAGAACTTGCGATACTTAGACCGCTTCACACTCCACAGTTCGTCAGCCTCAGCGGAAAGTTCACCGAGGCACTCACGCAATCCTACTATACCGGCCCCTGCAGAAAACAGCATCTGACCGATATCGTCCTTGGCGTCGAGGATTTCCTTTCCGCCGGTCTGAAGACGGGCGTGATCAAGGCTGAACATTCGCTCGAAGAATGATCGGTCCGCACCGGCAAGATAGGGGCTCAATGCGCCCTCACCACCGAGAATGGGTTGCCCGTCTGTACCCAACAACGTGTTCTTATTCCCCTTGCGCCGAAGCACTTCCAGCGATGAACTGCCGTCTTCGAGATTACCGCCGATCCGCATCCTGTCGTAGTCATGCAGGAAGTTGTAGGACGAGTTCTTTGGTATGCCAAAAAGCAGATCCTCAAGCGCGGCGAGCACCGTAGACTTACCTGCTTCATTTGGGCCAAAAATAATGTAAAAATCAAATTCTCCGGCGGGCAGATCGAAAGACCTGCCCGTGAAGTGACCATATCGTATCAGATCAAGTCGTTGCAGCCGCATGTTTAAGTCTCCTGAGCGCTCAGGCGCGCAGACAGATAAGGTGCCACGTTATTAATGAGCGTAACGTAGTCACCTTCAATGGCTGATTCCAGAATCTGATCTTCAGTGTCCGTCCGCACCTCGTGGGGCAGTTTCTGAACAAGCTGTCCGATATTGCTTTTTATCCGTTCCAGTAACTCGCCATCGTTTCCCGCATTCTGCAACATCCGTTGTAACTCTCCTATGGCATCTTCTCGCTGCTCCAGGGTCTGACGATCAACGACCGCCTCGGTGCCAATGTGGATTTTCTCAATCCAGGCCACCTCATCGCCAAGACCAAGTGCGCTGGCGCGAGCCTCGGCCAGTACTTGATTTTCAGAAGCGACGAGTTGCTCATGAACCTCGGTGCGACCTTCGAACACGATGCGGCAGGCTAACAATCGCCCGTCGGCCTCATTGGCAACTGCCGATTCCAGGGCGCCTCGAACACGGTCAATGACATCGCCGATGCTTTCGGCGGCATTTAGCGGAACCGGCAGCACGACCCATCGCACGACATCGCACGGAAGTGATGCGAGTTCGGTGATCTCCTTCTCTTCCACAGCGACAAGATAGGCGCCTTTGGTTCCGGTTTCCCGTACATGACGTCCCTGCAGGTTGCCCGAAAAGACGACATGCGGTTGCTCATGCAGCACTGCCGCTTGATGAACATGACCCAGCGCCCAATAGTCGTATCCCTTGTTTACAAGGTCATCAAGCGAACAAGGCGCGTAGTTAGCATGCCCTTCCCTGCCACCAAGAGCAGTGTGCAGTACGCCGATGTTAAACGCGCCGGATGCTGGCTCTGGATAGCCGGGAACGAGATTGACTGTCACTTCACGTTGGCGGAAACTCTGACCATGTAGCGCAACATTAAGCTCTTCAATCTCGAATGTCTCGGGCTTCCGCGTACCAAAAACATGCACGTTGGCAGGCAATTCAAGACGCTTGGTTATTTGACTTTGTGCGTCGTGGTTTCCATGTAGCAGATAGACCGGAATGTCCACCTTGTTGAGCCGTCCCATTTGCCCAATGAAAAACAAACCTGTCTTGTAGTCGCGCCAGTCACCGTCGTAGAGGTCTCCGGCAATAATAAGAAAATCAACCTGCTCCTCGATTGCGCAATCAACAAGTTGGTCAAGGGCTTCTCTGGTTGCAGTGCGTACACGCTCGACTGCGTTCCCTTCTTGCCCGGTCAGCCCCCTAAGAGGGCTGTCCAAATGAATATCAGCTGCATGCAGGAAGCGAAAAGAAGCCATCACGAACTATAATTGAGCCTTGGAGGTAATTTAAGCAAGATCACGGCTTGCCCGGAGCCAGATCTTCGAAAAATTCAAGGGTCAGCATGGCATGAAGAATTACAGACCCGCAGAGGTTACTTGAAAAACCTGCAAAACGCAACCTGCAACAAAGAAATGGTCCGAAAAAACTGTACAGTTTTCAGGAGCCGTTTCAGGTGTAGTGTTGCGGTGGGTTACGCCGCCTTCGTCAGCGGCTTTCGTCTGTAATATACGTCATCGGGCGTAAGGTTGTCAAGGCTCTGGTGCGGACGCTCTTCGTTGAAGTAGCGCAGGTAGTCGCCGATCCCCTTTTTGGCCTCGGCCACCGTCTCGTACGCCCGCCGGTAGACTTCTTCCTGCTTGAGGCTGCGCCACAGGCGCTCCACGTACGCGTTGTCCAGCCAGCGGCCCTTGCCGTCCATCGAGATGCGCACGCCGTGCGCCTTCAGTACGCCCGTGAACGCCTCCGACGTGAACTGCGCGCCCTGGTCCGTATTGAAAACAGCGGGCGCGCCATAGCGGCCAATGGCCTCTTCGAGCGCTTCGACGCAAAAATCCGCCGCGAGCGTGTTCGAGATACGGTGAGAAAGCGCCTTGCGGCTCTTCCAGTCGATTACGGCGACGAGATAAAGGAAACCGCGCTCCATCGGTATGTACGTAATGTCCGCCGCATAGACCTGACCCGGTTCTGTGATCTCCATGTCCTTGAGCAAGTAAGGGTAAATCTTGTGCCCCTCTCCGGGAGAGGACGTGCGCCGCTTAGGATAAATGGTTAGAAGCGCGCACTGACGAACGACAGACAAGGAGCGGGAACGACTTATCCGGGCCCTGCACTCGGCTACTGGCCGCGACCGAGCGCCTTCGATAAAAAATCCTGCTCTATCAAAAGCTCCCCTATCTTGGCCTGGAGCGTCTTGATCTCTTCCTCGCGCCTGTCGGAACCGGTGGAGCGGCTTCGCCTGAACGACTCCGCGGCGGTATCTATCAACTGCTTCTTCCAGGACTGTATCTGGTCAGGATGCACTTCGAAGCGAGCGGCGAGCTCGGCTATCGTACTGTCGCCGCGAATGGCGGCAAGGGCTGCCTTCGCCTTGAAGTCGGGGCTGTGGGTTCTGCGGGTGCGTTTGGGCATGGAACACCTCCGTATGGGTTGGCTGGATCGGAACAAGGTCGCAACATTACACCTTAAATTCCGCCGAAATTTGTCCAATCGATCCGAACCACCTCTCCTGGTGCGGATGTGGCACGGTGATGCCATCAAGTAATGGATCGCCGCTTGTTCTTTCAGGGCTTTTCCTCGCGAGGCGCGTGAACAACTACCTGTGAAAGGCGTAGTTACGGAGGCGGTGGATGGCGTCTTGATAACAGCAGAGTGCCCGCGTTCACGCTCCTCATAAGCACATTGTCTCAATGCGCCGACCCGCGACGGATAGCGCATTGACGCCGTCAGCAGTTTGGGGCGTACACCGAGTCGCCGCAAGGGTCAGCATGCCTGCCGCGGTACACAACAAACATGAGTACGGTATGAGCACCAAGGATGATGAATATCTGCAAATCGTGCTGGATGCGATCCGGGTCTGCGCGCATTACAAGCCGAAGTTCGGTCAGGGGGCAAAACGTGAAGGGCTGACACTCGAGCAATTCCGGGAGTTGTATCAGGAAGATGCTTTCTACAGTTGGTTCGGCCTGGACAATCCGATGATGTACGCAGCCCACAAGGCGGCGGGCGGCATGACAAGCATTTATCGGCAGATTGGGATTGGCTGCGAAAAGCTGTTTCGCAGGGTCGTGAAGGATTCACTCGAATTATCCGAAGAAGACGTTACTTGGTCGTATCAGGTAACGTCGGCAAGTGGACGAAAACGGACATTGTATCTGGATGGGCGAGTTCCCCTTGGAAAGATCAGCGACAAAGACAAGCGGGACCGATTCCACGAATGGATGCGTGACTCTGCGAGGATGCTGGATGTCGACGAAAAGGTGTTCGAGAGCCTGACAGGTACGATTTTCGAGATCCGACAGGGCTACAAGAGCAAAGATTCCAAGAGACAGAACGCCGATATCGCAAACGCCGCGACAGCCTATACGAAAGGGTATTTTCCGTGCGCCGTGATCTTGTCAGGACAGATCGATGGGGATGTGCTAACGCGATATCGCGCTGCGAAATGGTCCGTTGTCACCGGTATCGTCGGTGTAGCAGATCCCTTAATATCTACCTATGACTTCATGCAGGATGTCGTTGGGTATGACTTGGCTGCATTCTTTGAGCGGAACAGATATGCGTTCCGTGAAGAGATAGACACGACTCTGAAAATCCTTTTATCTCCAGAGAGAATATGAGTGCAATTGCCAGAGAAAAATTGTCGCAAAGAGCCGATTATACGCATAAGTTCAATGCGAATACGGGACGGCATGGCTGGCTACGACTGACGCCCGCATACTCGGTTAAGATCGTTGAAGAACTGATGGGCCAGTATGTACACCCGCTTCGCGTGTTGGACCCATTTTGCGGAACGGCAACGACGGCATTGAGCGCTGCATACCATGGCCACGAAAGCGTGACAACGGATATCAATCCGTTCCTGGTCTGGCTTGGCCAGACGAAAACGGCTCGATACTCCAGTGCCTCGATAGCCTCAACTCGCGACAGATGTTCACAGGTAATAGAAAAAGTGACGCGGAGAACGATTGAGCCCGCAAAAGCCCCCCCTATTCACAACATTGGGAGATGGTGGCGCCCGGAAACCATAGAGTTTCTTTGTGCACTGAGGGCTGGTATTGAAGAAAATAGCAGGAAAAATTCTCCAGAACGCGATTTGCTTTTGGTGGCATTTTGCCGAACACTAATTAAGCTGTCGAATGCTTCCTTCAATCACCAGTCGATGTCCTTCAAAGATGACAGGCAATTACGTATTCCCCTTGAGATAGACATGGCTCAGGTATTCAGTGGCGATGTGCGATTCGTGTTGGATGGTGCGGAAAAAAGCCCTGAAGGAGTAGGACATGTGGTGTTTGGAGACGCGAGAATGCTGTCAGAAGCAGTGGATGGATCTTTTGATTTGGTGATTACGTCTCCTCCATACGTAAACCGGATGTCATACATTCGCGAGTTGCGACCCTACATGTATTGGCTCGGGTTTCTGGATAATGGTCGGGAGGCCGGTGAACTGGATTGGTCGGCAATCGGTGGTACATGGGGCATTGCAACCAGTCGGCTAAGCGACTGGAAACGCCCGGTAGAAACATTCAAGCATCCGATGCTCGAAGCTGCATTAGACAGGATAGCGCACTACGACAACAAGAGTGGAAAAATATTGGCGAACTACGTTGCCAAATATTTCGAGGATATTTGGGAGCATTTTAATTCGTTGATCCTGGTACTGAACAGGGGTGCAGAAATCCACTATATCGTGGGAAATTCAGTATTCTACGGTGTGCTTTTGTCTGTGGAAAGGCTTTACACGGCAATGCTGGAACGTTTAGGCTTTGACAATGTCGGGTGTCGAGTAATCCGGAAACGAAATTCAAAGAAAGAACTATTCGAGTTCGATGTATCGGCGCGTTGGCCTGGGTAAAATGGATTATAACAGAGGTGTTCAGCGCAAACCACTTCAGTAAAAACCCGCTCGGCCGATTCGGCTTGGCGTCGCACTCCGCCTTGAGCAACGATCTCATTCGGAATTCGCTGCGGCTCTCAGCACCGATTCAGCCTGCTTCAGGTTTTCGACAGTACCCGGTATATCCAGTTTGTCGTCCTGACCGAAAGCCAGCCAATCTTCTTTCCAGATACCCACGGTCATGTGGCCTCCAATGCTCATCCTGCGGGGCCTATCTACTTGCTGCTTTTGTCGATTGCCTGCTTGCATAATCCGGTCATGCCAATGCCATTTTAACCGCTGCCTTTCCTCTTTTGATTCTTTCTCGGCGTTCACCCTCAAACAAAGGTTTCCATTTACATTCTCGATGAGAAGATAAATGGGGGCAGTGTCGTCAACGCCGGACGGCGCCCACCAGAATCCAAGAAATCCGCCCGATGGATTAGCGACATAGCCCCATCCGTTCCACGATATCTTCCCTGCCTTTTTTTCTTCGAGGCAGCGAAAAAGGCCTTCCCAGGCAGCCCAGGATCTTCGGCTGTCCTTATCCCTGGTCCACTCCTTATAGCCATTGGTATCGTCCTCAAGCCCTTGCAGGTACTGCCGGAAATCCACCAGGATCGGGTTTTTGCCCTCATAGCCGTTTAGCACATCCAGAAAATTTTTACGATGGAACACCCGGTAGCCATTGACGCCTTCAATGCGCCGATCAGCCTCAAGAGGCTGATTGCCTGTTTTGAAGTAGACAGGGTAAATGTCTTCTGGCGCAGTTTTTCCAGATAGCTTTTTTGTACCTCCTCCCACTACGTTGTCGTAGTACTTTTTCAGTTGGCCACTGTGGTCTTGCGTGCCCGTCTTGTCTTCGATTAGCAGCACCTGCTTCCCGTTTATCCGGGCCAGAACGTCAATGCCCTTGTCCTGCTGGTAAACCTCTGTCGTGATCTCCTTCGGCAGTTCGATGGACTTTGCCTCCCTCTTGTGGTTGAGTAAGGCATGGACGAATTCGCGACCGCAGCGGCGCAGTTTTTCTGCTTCCGGGTCGGCGTTTTTATTCTGGCCGGCCCAGGCTATCAACCAGCAGATCACCGCATCCTGCGAGAGTTCCTTTTTAGCGTAGTGAAACAGGTTGGTGCTGGGATTGGCCATGTCAGTTTTCACGGGTTGTTTCAGGTGCAGGTTTGCGGTGGTTTACGCCGCCTTATGTCAGCGACTTTCGTTCGTACAGGTACGCTCGGGCTTTCGGTTATGAAAATAGGGGGGGGGGGGGGGAAATTTAAAAAAAAATAATTAAATTACCCCAACCCCCACACCCCCCCCCCCCCCAAACCCAAACGGACCCCGCAAGGTAGGGATGGCGGACCCCAACCCCAGGAAC
>CAZSNF010000010.1:0-122674 GCA_964608315.1 uncultured Rhodothermales bacterium
TGTCCGTTCCATGGAGCGCGCAGGGACAAAACGGCGCGCAAGACGGCGCAAGGGACATAGGCGCTGCGCAAGACGGCGCAAGGGATAGCGCCAGAGACGGCCTGAGGGATACAGGCGCCGCCGCGCAGGACGACGGAACGCCGACGCCGGATGTCGCGCTCGCCGAAACACCTTGATTAAGTCCGCAAAGTTCAGAAGCTGCGAGGGGCGTACTGGCGCAGGGCAGAACGGGTTTGTGGCGCGCCTTTGAGCGAAACATCGGGCCCCGAATATCCCTCCAGCTCATGGCCTGCCTACCCCGAAAAGGCGCGCCACAGGCCCCTAAATCCCCTCTCCTTCCGTACTTTCCTTCCTTCCGTAACTTTCTTGCGGAACGAAAAACACATCTGTTCATAAATATGCGTTCGGGGTATGCTATAGCGTTCGGGATTTTTCTGTCCGGTCAGATCGCCGCGCCCGAAACGCCGTACCCGCCCGTCGCCGCGCTTGCAAAGCCCGGCGCAAAACCTCGAATCGCCACCCACTACACTTTGCACATTTCAAAACCATGGCAACCCAAAGCTACCGTATGCTGCTCGCTGCTTTCCTGGCTTCTGTCTGCCTTGCCGGGACAGCGCAGGCCCAAAAAGGATTTGGCCGGGCCGTCCTGATTTCCGAGGACCACATTTTTGTCGGAGAACCGGATAACCTGTACCGCCCCGGCGCCGTGTACGTCTTCCATCGAATGGACGGGGAATGGATGCAGAAAACCGTGCTCACGGCGATGGACGCCGAAATGAACGACGGATTCGGGAGCAGTCTGGCGATTGAGGAAGATATGCTCGTCGTGGGGTCGTCCGGACCAGACGGAAAAGCCGGTTCCGCCCACGTATTCCATCGCATGGAGGACAACTGGATGCATCAGGCGACCCTTGTGGGCGAGGGCGCCGGCCCCGACGACGCCTTCGGCATGACCGTTGGCCTGAGCAACGGCGCCGTGTTCGTCGGAGCGCCGGCAGCTGATTCGTCCGCAGGAGCCGCCTACGTGTTCGAACAGGACGCCGACGGCGCGTGGATGCAGACGGCCCGGTTGCATGGCAGCGAAGTAGACGCAGGCGGGCGCTTTGGAACCGCCATCGCCGCCGCGGACGGACGCGCATTCGTCGGAGCCCATGGCGGAAACGATGCGGCAGGCGGGGTCTACCTGTTCGAACGAGACGCCTCCTCCGGCGAATGGACCGAATCGCAACTGCTGAAAGGACGCATCTCGGAAGAAGGCGACCGCTACGGCGCTTCGCTCGACCTCATGGGCGACAAGTTACTGGTCGGCATACCCCGGTTCGCCAACCGGACGGGCGGCGCCATCATGTACCACAGAGACGAAGCGTCGAACGGCTGGGAATCGGCCATGTTGTTCCTGCCCTTCGCCGCCTCGAGCCCGCCCGCCTTCGCATCCGACGTCGCGCTGAGCAACGATGAAATATGGAGCAGCGCCCCCTTCGCCTCGAACGCGCACGGCAGCATCTACCGGTTCAAAAAAGACGCCGACGGCGCCTACGGCAAGTCAACGACGCTCAGTATTCCCGATTTGCAGCGCGGCGATTTGTTCAGGGGCGAACTGGACGTTTCCGGTAACCTTGCGGTCGCGGGCCTCAGCGGAGCCGATTTCGGCGCAGGCGTCGTAGCCGTACTCGAGCGCGACGAGGAAGGCGGTTGGCGACATGCCAAAATGCTGCGTAGCCCGGCGGGCGGCCTGGAAGCCGTCACGGGGGATATGGCGCCCTGCACGGAAGGCGCCGCCGGCGTCTTTTCCTGCGACATGGTGGATATGCTTGCGTTTCTGCCGATAGCCGAGCTGGGCGGAGAGCGCGGCGTGCAGATGAACGACGTCTGGGGCTGGACCGACCCGGAAGGCGGACGGGAATACGCACTCGTCGGACGCATGGACGGGACCGCGTTCGTGGACGTAACGGACCCCTCGAATCCGGTCTACCTCGGCAACCTGCCCAAAACGGAAGGTACGCCAAGCGCCGTCTGGCGAGACATAAAGGTATATAAGGACCATGCCTTCATCGTAGCAGACGCCGCCGAGGAACACGGCGTACAGATATTCGACCTGACGCAACTGCGCAATGTCGGCGATATGCCCGTAACCTTCGAGGAAACGGCGCATTACGACGGCGTCAACAGCGCGCACAATATCGTCATCAACACGGACACCGGGTTTGCGTACGTTGTGGGCGGCCGGGCCGGCGGGGAAACCTGCGGCGGCGGACTGCACATGATCAATATCCAGGACCCGACCAATCCCGCGTTCGCCGGATGCTATTCGGCGTCGGGGACCGGGCGCGCCGGCACAGGATACTCCCACGACGCGCAATGCATCGTCTACCGCGGGCCGGATTCGGACTACGCCGGACGCGAACTTTGCTTCGGCTCCAACGAAACCGCGCTGAATATTGCGGACGTTACGGACAAGGACGACCCGGTCAATGTCGCTACGGCGGCCTATCCGAGCGTGTCCTACACCCATCAGGGCTGGATCAGCGAAGACCATCAATACTTCTTTGTCAACGACGAACTGGACGAGATTAGCGGCAGCGTCCCTGAAACCCGCACCCTCATCTGGGACATTACGGACATCGACGACCCGCAGCTCGTCAAGGAGTATACCTGGGGAAGCCAGGCGTCGGACCACAACCTGTACATTCACAGGAATCTGATGTATCAGTCGAATTATGTCAGCGGGCTTCGCATCCATGACGTGAGCGATCCCGTGAACCCCCGCGAGGTGGGCTATTTCGACACAATGCCGGTGGGCGACAACGACCCGGGCTTTGCCGGTTCCTGGAGCAACTATCCGTTCTTCGAGAGCGGCACGATCGTGGTTTCCAGCATCGGCGAAGGCCTTTTCATCCTGAAGAAAAATCAGGAACTCGGCCTTTAGCCACAGGCAACGGCAAGCGGGCAGGTCGCGGACATAGCGGCGCAGCCCGCTTGCCGTTGCTATTATTCGACAGGTTTCATGCGACGGAATTTTTCCAAAACGGTCGCCTTCCTCTGCGCATTGGGGGGCGCATCCATGGCGACGTTCGCGCCCCGGGCCACCGGGCAAACGCACGGCGACGCGGTCTTTACGCGCGACGTCCTTCCGGTCATTCAGGAGTCCTTCCTGCCGCTGTTGACAGAAGACGCGGGCCTCGACGCCAGTTCGTGGGAATCCCTGATGCGCGGCTCCGACCATGGAGAAGTCGTCATTCCTTTCGACCCGGACCGAAGCTTGCTGGTCGAGCGCGGCGTGGCGGCCGGAGTTGACCCCGACGCCCTCGCGCTGGTGCGAATATGGATCGAACGCGGCGCGCAAAACGACGACGGGGATGTCCCGTATTCGGACGGCGGACCGTTCCTCTACGTATGCAACCAGGGATCCGCCGTAATCTCTGTGATCGACATGGAGGCGAATGTCGTGGCGCGCACCGTGGACCTGCGCGATTTCGGGTTCTCCGAAAACGCCAAACCGCATCATGTGGCGGTTACCCCGGACGGGGCGTTCTGGTACGTATCGCTCATCGGCGAGCACGCCGTCCTGAAGTTCAACCGGGATAACGAACTGGTGGGGCGCGCGGCATTCGAGGCGCCGGGCATGCTGGCCTTCGATCCCATGCTGGAACAGTTGTACGTGGGGCGGTCCATGAGCGCCGTGAATCCGCCGCAACGCATCGGAATTATCGAGCCGGACAGCATGGTTGTCGAGGAAATCGATATATTCCATCCCCGCCCGCACGCACTGAACGTAACCCCGGACGGAAAGCATGTGTTCAGCGCCAGCCTCGGCGTGAATCAGATCGCCGTACTGGACGCCGAATCGCTGGATATCGAACTCGTCCCCGTTCCGGGCATGCATCACAGCCTGGTGCAATTCGCCGTGGCGCCCGACGGGCGTTCCATGATCGTTGGCGGACACATGAGCGGCGACGTGCTGTTGCTCGACATCACGGAACCGATGCAGCCAAACTTTACCCACGCCTTGTCTCTGGGCGGCGGTCCCTGGCATCCGTCGTTTCTGCCCGACGGCGATCATGTGGTTTTCCCCGCTAAAATGGCCAACGCCGTCGCCATCCTCGACGTCGCCGACGGAACCGAAATCGCAAACATTTCCGGGCACGGAATCGCCGAGCCGCATGGCAGCGCCGTCCGCCCGGACGGACGATACATTTACGTATCCAGCAATAACCTGAACGCCGCGTTCACCCCCCGATACCACGAAAAAACCCCGGAAGGCAACGAAACGCCCAACGGCTCGGTGGCGGTCATCGACGCGAACATATTCGACGTCGTAAAGGTCATTGAGGTGGAACAGTACCCCACGGGCATAGGCGCCCAGCGGGACGTCATAACCGCCCCATGATACCGAGGAATACTCGGATGCATCGTTCCCGCTCCCTGCTCGTCCTGCTTTGCGGATTGCTGGTCGCGGCGCTTCTTCCGGGATGCGCCGGCTCCAGACCCGGCGTAAAAGCTGAACAAGCCGCCGGTCCCCTGCCTGCAAGGCGCGTCATCGCTCCGTTCGAGGTCTACAAGGCAAGCGGCGAAGCCTACGCATATCCCTTTCTCGGCGGATTCAACATGCCGAGGCCCCAACTCCTCGATATCGATGCGGATGGAGACCAGGATTTGTTCGTGCAGGAGCGCCCGAACGCCATCATGTTTTTCGAGCGCAACGACACGCAGGGGCCGCTTTTATGGACCTGGCGTTCCGACAAGTACGCAGAACTCGATGTCGGAGAATGGTACCGTTTCGCGGACATGGACGGGGACGGCGACTTCGATCTCCTCGCCGAGCAGCCATTCAGTCATATGCGGTACTACAAAAATGTGGGAACGCCCTTGCGGGCCGACTTCGTACAGGCAGTCGATACCCTCCGGGATGTAGAGGGCCAACCCGTATTCTCCGACCGGCAGAACATCCCGAACGTTACCGACATCGACTGCGATGGCTTGCCGGATTTGTTTATTGGACGCATTGACGGCGCCGTCATGCGGTATGAAGCGGTCGAAACCGAGCCCGCGCCCGTATTCCAACTCATTACAGAAAACTTCGAGGACATTCGCATTGTGGCGCAATTTGGACAGCCTGGCATGCCCGCCCCGGCGGCGCTTCCGAATATTCCGGGGGTCAATGACGACTTCATGAACGAAGGACCGTCTCCGGGCAGAGATGTTTTCACAGAAGACGCGCAAAACCGATCCGATCCGCTGCATGGAGCCAATACCATGACCTTTGCCGATATCGACGGCGACAATGACCAGGATCTGTTCTGGGGAGATTTCTTCGAGCCTGGCCTGCTGTACATCGAAAACACGGGGGCCTGCGCCCGGCCTCGCCTGCGCACTACGCCCGTTCCTTTTCCGCCCGATGATCCGCTCCAGTCCAGTGGATACAATGCGCCTTCCTTCGGCGACCTCGACGCCGACGGAGATATGGATCTGCTGGCGGGCGTCCTCGGTGGGGCGTTCAACCCGAACAGGACCGCGGAATCCAACCTGTATATGTACGAACAGCTTCCCGAAGAACGGTTTGCGCTGCGCACGACCCGGTTCATGGACCAGATCGATGTGGGGAGCGAAAGCTATCCCGTACTGGTCGATCTGGATGCGGACGGCGACGAAGACCTGCTCGTCGCCAATAAAATCTCATCGGAAGACGGGAGCGCCGCCTCGCTGGCGTACTTCGAAAACGCGGACGGCGCATACCATGCGGGAGAAGCCCCCGACTTCTTTCCCGCCTATCATTACGCGCCAGCGTTCGCAGACCTGGACGCCGACAACGACATCGACCTTCTGCTCGGAACATGGAACGACGGTATCGCATGGTACCGCAACGAAGGCGCCCCCGGCGCACCACACTTCGTTTTGCAACAGCGGGCATATATCCGGTTGACGCGCGGCAGCCACACCACGCCGGCATTGGTGGACATCGACCACGACGGCGACCTGGACCTGTTCGTGGGGGAAACCTCCGGAACCATCAATTTCTACCGTAACACGGGAACCGCTTCCGCCCCGGTTTTCGAATTTGTTTCCGACGAATACGCCGGGATTGATGTCGGACGCCGCAGCGTGCCGACGTTTATCGATACGGACCGCGACGGAGACCTGGACATGATTGTCGGAAGCGAGTATGAGGGTCTTCTCCTCTTTCGCAACCGGGGGGACCGGAACACCCCCCTGTTCGGCGAGAGCGAACCGCTGCCGTACGATGTGCCCGAAGCAGCGGTCCCGTCCTTCGGCGACCCGGATGGCGACGGGGCCCTCGAACTCATGGTCGGCGGATACAGTGGAGGACTGCTGTACTTTGACGGGCCGTGACCTTTTAGGGAGAGCGGATATCTGTAACAATCGAGCGCGCTTCTGCGTACACGTGGACCGGACGCGCAAGTGACCTTCCAGGGAAAGCGGATATCCGTAACAATCCGCTACCGAACGTAAACAGGCTTCCTGTATACCAAGGGATGCTCTGATCAATTCTACTTCGATCAGCGCTTCACGTTCTCCCGTAAAGGCCGTCATGCTTGCATCGTTGAAATCAGCAGGAAACACCGTAAATTCGATGCGTTTTGGTCGTGAAGCGCCCTTCGGGAGGCTTGCGAGGGGTGCGCTGGCTGTGTCATTCCTCATTATGCGGGGCCGCCACACTACTTGCTTCGTCATTCCTTGCCAGCGCACCCCTCGCAAGCCTCTGAACTTTGCAGAATTAATCAGAGCATCCCAAGCAGCCCTGTGAAAACTTTTATTTCGTTTCCGGAAGCGCGGGACATCGTCCTGGATCATCTACCTGTCCCGCGTGAAGACGTCATAGGCCTCGATATGGCCCTTGGCAAGACGCTGGGCCGACCCATTGTCGCCGCCGAAAACATTCCCCCGTTCGACAACTCGGCCATGGACGGCTTCGCCGTGCGCGCGCAGGATGCGCCTGCGCCGGGCGTATGTCTGCCGCTCGCCGGCGAAATCTCCGCAGGATGCAGCGATACCCATCCCCTTGCGCCGGGCGCCTGTGTCCGCATCATGACGGGCGCCCCCTTGCCGGAAGAGGCGAACGCCGTGATCCCCATTGAGGTCGCAGAAGTGCACCCCGATAAAAACTCTGTAACATTCCTCAAGGCGGCAACCCCCGGCAATCATGTGCGCCCTGCCGGGCAAGACATAATGCGCGGCGATACAGCGCTGGAAGCCGGACATGTGCTGGCCCCCGCAGACCTTGCCGTGCTCGCCTCCCTGGGACAGGTGCAGGTCCCGATCGCGCGTCCACCTGCCGTATCGATCGTTACCACGGGCAACGAACTGATCGAACCGTCCGAACCGCTGCGTCCCGGCAAAATCCGCAACGCGAACGGCCCGGCGCTGGCAGCGCAGATCGCTACGGCGGGCGGACGGATCCATGGACATTTTCACGCCCGCGACACGCGCGCGGACGTTCGCCGCGCGCTCGAAGCTGCTTGCGAGGGTAACATGCTGGTCATATCGGGAGGCGTTTCCGCGGGAGACTACGACTTCGTGAAGGAGGTACTGGAAGACATGGGGCTATCCATGCTGTTCTGGCGGGTACGGCAACGGCCCGGCAAACCCCTCGTCTTCGGACTGCTGGGAGATATGCCCGTCTTCGGGCTGCCCGGCAATCCGGTCTCCTCCGCGGTCTGCTTCGAGGCGTACGTGCGTCCTGCTCTTGCGAGGATGCTGGGACGACAAGACGCGTTGCCCCGACTCGAACCTGCCGTACTGGGCAAGGACATTCCAAAAAAGCGGGGACTGCATCATTTCGTGCCGGGACAGGCGCAGTGGGTAGACCGCACGTTGACCGTTGCGCCTGCGGGGCCGCAGGGATCCCATATCGTCTCGTCGCTGGCGCGGGCGGACGGCCTCATTCACCTTCCGGAATCGCTCGATGAGGCGCCTGCAGGCATGCCCGTTTTCTTTGAACGCCTGCATTGAGGACGCCCACGACGGCAACAGAGAGGTTTCTTTCGGCCGACCCGGGGCCGAACCGGCTGCCGCCTATCCCCCAATCAGGATCATGGGACGGTTTTCCTGATCCACCAGTTGAAGCATACCCGCGTGCGCGGCCTTCTTCCGCAACACAGCGCTCCGAACAGCCTCTTCCAATTCTCCATCCGAAGCCCCGGCGCGAAGCAAATCGCGCAGGCTTACCTCGGCATGCCCGAAAAGGCATACCTTCAACGATCCGTCGGCGGTAAGACGGAGCCGATTGCAGGTCCCGCAGAATTTTTCGCTCATTGAAGCAATAAACCCTATCGTACCCCGATACCCTGGAACGCGCCAGGTTCTCGCCGTGGCGTTCGGGTCGTCTTCGAGACGGTCCAGGGCAGGGTAAAACAGGCGAATGCGCTCCAGCATGTCCGCATAGGAAAAAAAACCTGTTTCCGACCATCCATTTCCCTGAAAAGGCATGTATTCGATGAACCGGACGGCAATGGGAGCGCGCCGGGTCCATTCCACGAAATCGAGCAGTTCGTCGTCGTTTACCCCGCGCATCACTACGCAATTCACTTTTACCGGATCGTAGCCGCATGCAATCGCCATCCTGATCGCCTCCAGCACGTCTTCAAGGCCGCGGCGGCGGGTAATCGTTTCGAATTTTTCCGGGATCAGGGTATCCAGGCTGATATTGATCGCATGGAGTCCGGCGGCCTGAAGCCGAGGCAATTTTTTCGGCAACAGCATGCCGTTCGTGGTAAGCGCCAGCGTATCAAGTCCGGGCAGACGCCCCAGCATCTCCACCAGTTCTTCCACATGCTTGCGGACCAGCGGCTCCCCGCCCGTCAAGCGAATTTTATCCACGCCGCCGCAAACGAAAAGGCGGGCAAGGCGTTCGATCTCTTCGAACGTAAGCAAATCGCTTCGGGGAGAAAGGTCTACCCCCTCTTCCGGCATGCAATACCGGCAGCGCAAGTTGCACCGCTCCGTAATGGAAATGCGAAGACAGGTATGCTTGCGTCCAAAGCGATCGATGAACATGACGAACAAGAATAAACGGGCGGCTCTGCGCATATAACCGAACGCCTTGCCCTCCGTTTCGATCCAGAGACGCTTCCTTGCCGCACAAGACATCTCCCGACGCCCAGCCCCCCGAACAGCCTGCCTGGGGACGCGCGATCCTTGAAGCCATCCGCGGAACGCAACAGGACTTCACTTCCGGCAGCCTTGTGCGCGCCGTAGCGCTCCTGTCCATCCCGATGGCTCTGGAAATGCTGATGCAATCCGTTTTCGAGTTTGCCGATATTTTCTTTGTCAGTCGGTTGGGATCAGACGCCGTGGCGGCCGTAGGCATCGGCGCATCGTTGCTTATTTTCGTATTCGCCACGGGCATTGGCCTGAGCATGGCGGTCACCGCCATGGTGGCCCGACGCATTGGCGAAAAGAATCCCGAGGCAGCGTCCGCCGCGGCCTGGCAGGCCATCCTTGCGGGCCTGGCGATCTCCATCCCGTTCGCCATCGCCGGGATTCTGTTTGCCCCCGATATGCTCCGCCTCATGGGCGCTTCGGAGGAAGTCGTGGAATACGGGGCTACGTATGTCGCCATTCTCTTCGGCAGCAACATAACCATCCTGTTGCTTTTTCTCATCAACGCCATTTTCCGGGGGGCAGGCGACGCCGTACTGGCGATGCGGGCGCTCGCCATCGCCAATCTCCTGAATATCGCGCTCGACCCGCTATTCATCTTTGGCCTCGGTCCAATCCCCGCCATGGGCATTACCGGCGCGGCGATCGCTACGGCCCTTTCGCGCGCGACGGGCGTCGCCTATCAGCTGGTTGTGCTGTTTCGAGGCAGCGGACGCCTGACGATACGGCGCGCAACCATGCGCACGAACAGGAAACTCTTGCGGCGCATGCTGGGCATTTCCGGGCCGGGCATCTTGCAGTATCTGGTTGGATCTGCCAGCTGGATCGCGATCATACGCCTGGTGGCGGCCTTCGGCAACGAGGCGGTCGCGGGTTACACCATCGGCGTACGCGTCGTAATTTTCGCCATCCTGCCTGCATGGGGCATGGCCAATGCAGCGGCCACCTTGACTGGACAAAACCTCGGCGCCGGGCAACCTGAACGAGCGGCGAAATCCGTATGGATTACGGCCATCGCCAGCGCGGTCATTCTTGCGGTGGCGGGCGTCGGGCTGATCCTGGCGGACCGCGCCATCATGCGCCTTTTCACCGACCAGGCCGCTGTGATCGAAGTCGGGGCGCTGCTGCTGAAATATCTCGGCGTCAGTTACCCTTTTCTTGCGCTCGGCCTGACCATGCTGCAAGCCTTCAACGGCGCCGGGGACACCGTCACGCCCACCTGGATCAATTTTTTCTGCGGATGGCTCTTCCAGATTCCCGTGGCGTTGCTTCTGGCGCATACGCTGGGCCTTGGGACAGAAGGTATTTTCATAGGCGTTGCAGCCACCGAGGCAGTTTATGCCGCCGTGGGCATTGCATGGTTCCGGCGCGGGCGCTGGAAATCGAAGGTGGTGTAAAGGTCAGAACCACTTCGATCAGCGCATCACTGTCGCCCGTAGAGGATGTCTGCTTGCATCATTGCAATCAGCAGAAAATACCATAGATTCGGTGCGTTGCGTGCGTGACGCGCCCTGCGGGAGGCTGCGAGAAACACGCGGGCTGCGGAATGAATGGCGGTTTCGGAGAGTCCAATTTCAGAGTATCCCTGGAAAGCCGCCGCAACCGAACGCAACGCGGCTGTCCGCAAACCATCTCCACACATACGATATTCAGACATGAAACGTCTATTTCGCATCGCAATCGGCGCACTGACCATGGTCGCCTGTCTTTCGCTTATGCGCCCTGCCCTGGCCCAGGAGTACGCCGCCAGGGATTCCACGGCCCATAAACACGCCATGCGCTCCATGGAGCACATGCGCCACAAGGGGCATATGGGTCATAGCCTTGAACAGATGACCAAGCACCTCGACCTTACGGAGGAACAAGCCGCCTCGCTCGAAACCGTACTCGAGGAGCATAAACAATCCATGGAAGAACTTGCAGAACGTCACCAGGCCCTGCACGACGAACTGATGAACGCCCTGGGCGAAGTGCTTGACGAAGAGCAAATGGAAACCCTGAAGGGCCACATGTCCGGGCAGAAAAGCGGTCACGGAAAAGCCATGAAAAAGAAACGTGGAGGAGATCGGGATAAGGGCAAGCGCATGCGCGGCAAACGCAGAAAGGGCCGCCAGCGATAACCTGCCCGTCCGCAGAACCCGAAAGCGCCGGCGCGGTACGAACAGTTCGGCAACTGTTCGCACTGCCCGGCGTTTTCTACAAGACGCCCCCGGATCGAATACTGATTAAATCTGCAACGCGAAAGGCGCTTCAGGTCCCCCATGGCCCCTTCCCCGAAAACAAAGTTTATGCTGACCGCGCTGACCGCCGCCCTGCTTGCGGGGGGATGCGGAGGCGTTGCCTCGCTCACAAGTTCCGCCCCCGGCGAACCGGTCGCCGTGGACGCCCAGCTGAACGAATGGGGCGGCAAATTGCACGCGCTAAGCAGCAACGACGGGCTGCTGGTTGGCGTGCAAAACGACAACGAACGCCTGTACCTTGCGCTCAGCACCAGAAACGGAGCAAACATCGGAAGCATTATGCGCGCCGGGCTGATTATCTGGTTCGATCCCGCCGGCGGCAAGAAGCAAACATTCGGCATTCGCTTTCCACTGGGGTTGTCCCGGGACGACACGGGAAACCGCCGCCTCAGCGAAGGCGCGGCGGGCGACCGCATTCGGATTCAGCGCTCCACGCAGGAAATGGAAATCATCGGGGCGGACGGACAAACGATCCGCAGAAACAAGGACGCCATTCCGGGCGTCGTCGCCGCCATTGAAGCGGATCAGGGCGTACTCACGTACGAAATCGCCGTGCCCCTTGTCCCCGCCAGCGGAGTATTGTACGCCATTGGCGCACAACCCGGCCAGCAAATAGGGGTCGGCGTTACGACCCCGGAAGAGTTCGTCGTCAATGCGGCGCAGCAACCCGGATTCGGGGGGTTGCCAGGCGGACGCATGGCCAGCGCAGAAGAACGGGGCTATCGGGGCCCGCCTCCGGGCAGCCTGGGAATCAGCACATTCAAGGAATGGACGCTCGTAACGCTGGCCGAATAGGATATTTTCGCGGATATGCGGCGGCGCACATGCTTTCGTCCCGCAGGCTCCTGCGCATCGCGTTGCGCATCGTCCTAGGGATCGCACTGGCGGCGGCTCGCCCGGCTTTCTCGCAACAGCTCGGGGAAATCATCGAGGAGGTCGGCGCCGATTACGCCGAATTATATCTTCAGCCCCTGGTCAACGCGTTCGGAGCGGATATAAACAGCGGACTGATTCATACGGCCAGGGTAGGCGGCGGAACGCTTCCCGTCGATCTGTTCATTGGCGTCAAGGTTACGGGAGCTCTCGTCCCCGACATCGACCGGACGCTTGATATCGCGTATGAAACGTCGTATCCCTTCGTCGCCCCCAACGGCGCCCGCTACGCCCTGCCCGTTATTTTCAGGATCGACGACGGCCCCACGGTATTCGGCGACAAGTCGCCGGGCGTCGTCACGGGCCGCATCCGGCAAACGGTGCACCCCGGACTGGACGGACTGGAAGACACCCCGGACGATGTCGTGATCGACAGCACCATTACATTCAACGTATTGCCGGGTCTGTACGACGGTCCGATCGCTCCCGTCGCGATACCCCATCTCGCCATTGGCTCGCTGGCGGGCACGGATGTCGTCTTTCGCTATTTCCCTCGCGTCCGCCACGAAAACTACGGATATCTCGAATTTGTCGGCGCCGGACTTCGGCACAGCGTGGATCGGTACATACCGAGCCTGCCGTTTCGGATTTCCGGGCACTTCATGATGCAGCGGCTCCTGATTACGAACACCGACAAGGAAGAAATCCTCAAGGCCTCCACCGTGGTGGCAGGCGGCGCAATCAGCAAAACCTTCGTTTTCCTGACGCTGTACGGAGGCGTCCAGGCCGAAGAAACCCTCGTCGAAGTAAATTACACGTTCGGAGACGAACTGTCCGTCGTCGAAGGCCACAATATCTCCTTCGACCTGGCGGGAGACACCACGCTGCGGGGGCTGCTGGGCCTGTCGCTCAAACTCGGTCCGATCCTCGTGAACGTAGAGGGAAGCCGGGGAAATCACCGGACCGTGCTCACCGCAGGCGTGGGCGTCGCGCCGTAACGCGCCGCAGCAGGCCGTTACAACCCGGCCATTCTGCAGGCGGCGGCGATTCTGTTCGAGACGCTCTTCGTGGTCATGGAAAAAATGCGCTCGCTGGAATCGTCGACCATGCCCTTGCGCGCCTGAAGCGAGCGAATCGCTTTCAACGCCTCGACCGTGTCTTTCGTCAAGTATCCGGTGTATCCGATCTCGTTATCCTTTCGGGGCGCCACATTCAGAAGCGCGGTCCCGTCCGGACGCCATACGACAGCGCCCCATGTAATACGAATAGCCTCGTACCTGCATAAGGTGCAGTCGCGCATAACGGCTATGAGCGCCACGTCTACCTTGCCGCGCTTGAGCGCATGCTCTTTCGTCTCTGTTCGCCCGGTCTTGCCCACCCGGGGAATGTACGCCGTCGCCTTGATCGCTTCGAATTCCTCCTGGGTCAACAAATTGATCCAGTTGACCGGGCGCTTTCTTTCCCGCGCTTTGTACGTCAGGTCGCGCATGGTCGCCTGCACCAGGCCATCCTCCGTCGGGTCTTCAAGGCGCTGATGCGGGCGGGTATGCTTCGCCCTCGCGTGCGCCGCCTTGATAGCCGAGTAATCTACCCGGATAGCGCTCGCCGACTTACCGGCGAAGGCCCGCTGTCGAAGGTATCTCGCCACCGTACCTCGGCCGGCGGGAAGCGAGGACACCTTGTGCTTTTCGCAAAAACGCACGAATCCCTTCCATGCGCTCGTGTATGTTTTCAGGGTATTGGGCGTGAGAGCACCTGGAGACTTTCCCATATCTGGACAGAAACAGATGGCTACGCTTGCGGCATGTAAAACATGGGTTGCGCGGGAAACCCGAAGAGCAACAACGAAACACAGTCCCTTGCTCTCGGGACAACGCTCTTCCGAGCGCACCGTAACCCATGGCGATGAAATTGAAGCCAACGCGAGGCGTGGCTATCATGCTGTAGCGCGTGCTATCTCAGATCCGGTGGGTGTAGCCTCTCGGGATACCATCAGGTACAGGTATGCCCGGTCCGGCAAGATTTGAACATGCGGCGGCGCGTTGCCGGCGCATCAGTTTCTGAAAACGCCCGGCTCCTCCGCTAATGCAGGTGGCGTACATACTTTTTATTCTGCGACGAACGAAATGTTTCCGATCATTTCCGGCTTGCGTAGCCCGCAGACGATAAATGCTCGACAAGCGCTGTGCACCCCTGAGGCGAACCGTGCGGGCGGACACGGACATATGGAGCAATAGCAGGCGGCAAACCTGTCTTGAAAGCGCCAACGCGGCATGCGTTGGCGCTTCCAGGGTTTCGGGCCGTAGCAACGCGCCACGGACCCGGCGCCCCGCAAGGACCCCTGCCCGGTTAGCTTCCCGAGCTCCATTCCCCCGTGTGAAGCAAACCCGATCGTTCTGCAAAGAACCGATTCGGGGGGAAGTAACCAGGAGGGGTATGTCGAATAAATGGTGATTCATGCGTTATCGCGCTATCCGGCGTCTGGATAAGACCAAAACGCCTGTATGCAGTCAAGTCGTCCTCGCCAGGCAATGGGGGTGAAATCCCTCGGCTATCGCACCGAAGCGACATGTTGTAATTTTAAGGTAAAAACGCGGAAAAAAACAATGTATTTATGTTTTTATCTTTTCATAGTTAAATAAAGTGGCATGCCTGTTTTACAATCATTGAAACAGACAATTCATTCTTTTCCTTATAAACGAAGGGAAGTCGTGTTTTTCGAGAAATAAACAATGATGCGGTAAACAAATTCATATCATGAAGATTTCGTGAACATGCGATGCGCATGACCGAAGAGCCGCCATAATCGACGCTTACAAGGCCGCTTCCATGCGTTGCAGCGTCGCCATGGACGTTGTGGCGATCCGCTCGGGCCCGGGTTCGAAATCGAAAACCTCAAGCGACACCCACTTGTCGTAGCCCTTGTCCCGGAAAGCCCGCATCGCAGCGACATACGCCTCCTCCGCATCGCCGGTACCGAGGTATGTACCGTCCATCTCCTGAATCTGGATGTGGCCGATATGCTCGTAAAAGGTATGCACCAGTTCATCCAGCGGGCGCGTTTCGTCGGCTGTGTTGTGAAAATCGAACATGGTCGAAACAGCCGGATGGTTGACGGCCTCCACCACCGCCAGCGCTTCCCCCAGCGTATTGATCACGTCCGTCTGGTCGCTGGACAGGGGCTCGAGCAATACCTGTACGCCATTCGAGGCAATGGCCTCCGCCGTATCGCGCAACCCGTTCGTCAAATGTTCGACGGCTTCCTCCGTCGAAATATTCACCGAGGAACGCTGTCCGGGCGAACCGAAAATCATCGCCTTGCCGCCGAGATCCGCGCAAAACTCCGCCAGCTTCGCCACATAATCCCAACTTCTGCGGCGAAGCGCCTCGTCGGGCGTCGTGGTGTGCAGGCCTTCGGGCGTAACAAGCAGCCAGTGTAGTCCAAGCACCGGCGCGCCCGCCTCCTCCGCCCTGCCCCGAATCTCCGCCCGCCAATCCCGCGAAATGTCGTCCACATGGTTTGCGAGCGTAAAGGGCGCCACCTCAATCCCCTCATACCCCGTTTCCGCCGCATACCGGCATTGTCGCGCCCAGTCCCAGCCCTGCATGATTTCGTTGCAGATGGCGTATTTCCAGGATGGCGGTACGACCGCTTCGGCGACTTCTCCCGTCCCGGCGCCCTCGCCGCCGCACCCGGCAACCCAGCCTCCAAAAGCAACCCCTCCAAGGGCGGCGGACGAAGTTTCTATAAAACGGCGGCGATCCATGCGTTTCATGAGCGTTAAGGATTCGAGGGACAAGAACGCAAAAAAGATACGATCCGGCGAGCAAGGGCGCGATACCTTGCGCTTGCGCAGCGATCCGGCGCTATTCGAGGCTATTTTGGCTTATTCGGCGAAATCCCGCCAGGCCGCCTCCACTTCGTCCGGCGCCGGACGCCCGGAAAAGAGTATCACCCGATGGCGCAGCGTGGCAGACGCGCCCGGCTCCAGCGCAAAATGCAAAGATTCCTCCCCTTCGCTGAACACAGCCTGCCCAAATGGATTGGCGGCGAACAAACCGTAGTCGCGGGCATGCCAGTACGTGGGAAATCCCGGATTTCGGGGATGATCGAAGATGGCGACCGTCACCGGACGAGCCTCGACAGTCCCGGAGAGCGTCATCCAGCGCGCCCGTTTCCCCCACACGTCGGGATAACCCGCAACCCCCTCGCTGTTGCGGTACTGCCCGGTCACCCCCTCGTTGTCCGTCGCGCTCATTACAGAACCGTCCTCCGCAAGCACATCCACAGGACGGCCCGAAGGCATTTCAAGGGCGCGCGTTACCCGTAAACCGAGAGCGCCTTCCTTGTTGTCCTCGAAAGACACCTTCTTGTCCAGCGCCGTCAACGTCGCAATGCGATCGACCATGCGCAGATTCCCTTCGGCGCGAAACACGAAGCGGGTATCCTCGCGAAGGAGCGCCGCGCCGTCCGGAGCCAGCCAATCCATCGTGACATGAAGCGCGCCATGACCCTCGCCGCTCTCGACATGCGTGACCGCCCGATGGCGAATCGCGCCCATCGACGCAGCGCGCTCGGCAGATACGGCGTCCGAATTATTCCAGAAATCCAGCCCGTTTACGTCCCCGTAATTGAACCACAAGCCGATATGGTGCGGATGGTCCACGCGCTCGCCCGCAACCCGATCCAGCGGATAACCCCGCGTCACAGCTACCCCGGAAGCCGTGCGCAGTGGATACAAAACCGGTTTTTTCAGTACGGAAAGCGTGTCGGCGTAGACGTACGCAGTAAACAATTCGCCGTCCGCCAGCACATCCACGCGCTGCGCCGCCGAATCCGGTGCGACGAGAATCCGGGACAGGTGGGCGGCCTGTCCGAATGCAAGGCCGGGAAACATGCCTGCAACGCAGACCCCCGCCGCCAACGCGGACCAGGCGGCCTCCCGCGAAAAAAATCGGCGGCGTACGATTCGTACGAATCGCGCGAATCGTGCGACGCCCAGGCCCGACACTGCCTCGAACCGCATGAAATCACCCGACGACGACATCCTTTTTCTGCGCATCGAAGGTGATCCGCTTGCCCGTATGCAGCGCAGCGATCGTCATACAGAGCGCTACCGAATGATTCCAGGCGGCATGGACATCCGCATTGGGCGTTTTGCGCGAGCGTACGCATTCCATCCAGTTGCGCATGTGCGCCATGGTGGCGTCGTCGCCGCCCGTGTTCGCCGCCGTGGCCACGCCCCCCGCCTCTTCCAGCTTTGTTTCGCCCAGCTGGAACGGCTGCATGCCCATGGCCACCGCATGGCGTTCGGTCAGCCCGCCCTCCGGCGTCACGGCGTTCGCATCAAGATTCAGCGTGCCCCCGTTGGAATAATACAGTTCCCGGACGCCGCCCGCCGAATTCGTCTGCCGGGAAGAATACACCACCTGAAACCCGTTGCTTGCGTCTTCCAGAGAACCATAATCGTATACGGCGGTCATCGTATCGAAATTCGTCCGCCCGTCCTTCCACAGATAAATGCCCCCGTTGGCGGCCACGCTGCGGGGATACGGCAAACCGGTAAACCAGTGCACCGTATCGATCTGATGCACCATCCATTGATCGGGAATGCCGGAAGAATACGGCCAGAATAACCGGTATTCGAGATATTTCCGCGGGTCCCACGCCTCGCGCGGGCGATTCATCAGATAGCGCGTCCAGTCCGTATCCGATTCCCGAATGGACGCCACCAGGTCCGGGCGCCGCCACCGTCCGGGCTGGTTCACATTCCAGGTCATATGCGCCGCCACGATATCGCCGAACTTTCCGGATCGGATATACTCGTTGGCGGCCATGTAATTCGAGGCGCTGCGGCGCTGCGTACCCACCTGGAGCACGCGATCCGACGCGGTAATCTTCTCCAGGGCGAGGTTGGCGTCTTCCATCGTGTTGGCGAATGGCTTCTCGACATATGCGTCGCACCCGGCTTCGACTGCTTCGATGGCGTGCAGCGCATGCTGAAAATCCGCCGTGGAGATAATGACCGCATCGACCATGCCGGATTCGTACAATTCTTCGTTGTTGCGCATCGTCTGTACGCTATCCCCGCCCTCCAGGCCCGCCTCCGCTCGCTGCGCCCGCACGAACGCCGCCCCCTCCTCCCGTCGGCGGTTCCATATGTCGGACACGGCCACGATATCGAAATTCATGTCCCTCCCGGACGCAATCAGCGACGGAATGAGCGAACCGCGCGCCCGATTGGAAAAACCCGCGACGCCAACGCGGACGCGATCATTCGCACCCCGTATACGGCCGTAACTTTTTGCGGTCACGCCGCTTGCCAGCATACTGCCCGCCGCCCCGGCGGTCAGCGTTTTTAGAAAATTTCTGCGGGAAGACAAAGGGGGTCTGTACGTCATAATGCGCTCGTTGGACGGATGCCAGAAAGGGTTCTCTCGTTACGCCGCCATGCCCTCGAGTACGCCGCGCATGTACGCAAAGGATTGCTTCATGCCCGGCAACGGGTCCCTCGCGTCAATCTCGTATTCGAGGTTCACGTACCCCCGATAGTCCATCTCCGCCAATTGCCTGAACATACCGGCGACAGGAAGGACGCCTTCGCCCACGATGCACTGGCTGGCCCGGTCGTTCACGTCCCGAAGGTCCTTCATATGTATATCCAGCACACGGTCGCCCGCTTCGGCAATGGATTCCACCACATCCACGCCGGTCCGGGCCGTATGCCCGACGTCGATGCACAAACCCACGCGCGGATCCATGTCCCGGATCACTTCGAGGGCGTCGCGCGGCCCCGGAAAATGCGGGTCTTCCGGACCGTGGTTGTGAATGGCCACCTGGGTATCGTATTCCTTGACGAACCGCTCGATGCGGGGCATGTTCTTCGCGGTCGGGGCAATCACCAGCAAGGGAATGCCGACCGTCTTCGCATAATCGAAAAACATGCGCACGTGATCGTCGTTGTCTTTATTAATATTATTGTTGCCCCCGCTTACGATCTCGACGCCCGCCCTCGCAAACGCCTGTACCCCCGCCGCCAATTCTTCCGGAGAATCCTTATAGGGCATATGAAACGATTTCACGCTGATATGCCGCACATGCAGCGCCTGGAGCATGGAGATCGCCTCGGTCCGGTCGAAATTACGCAGCGAAAAGGTTGCTACGCCGAGGGTAAACGGTACGTCTCCGACGGAATGCTTCGACTCCGAAGAAGAGGCGGGGCGGGGCGCCAATCCGATCCCTACGGAAGAAAGGGCGGCGGCCCGGACAAACCGACGGCGAGTCACATCGCGAGCAGGCATGGGAGTACGGGCATTATTGAAACAGGACGAAAACACAATGAATAATATAGGATACTCTGATTAAGGCTGCAACGCAATCGAATGCCGATCGCCCCGCCGGCCCGATGCGCATGCGAACCGCCGCGCGCCCTGAAACATTACCACGACGTATCGTATCTTGCCGCCTGTTTGCCGTTTCATCTGTCCGAAAATTACTCCAGAAAACCGCCTGCTTGCTCCATGCGAAAACGCTTCCGTTCCATAACGCTCGTTCTTGTTGCTGCGGTTTGCCTGCTTGCCGCGCGCGACCACGCCCACGCCCAGGGATGGAGCGTAACAGAAGCGCAATACCAGGTAGGCGCCGCGATGCAAGAGCACGAGGTGAGTCCCTCCGGTATACAACACCTGCTTACCTTCCAGCACGCCAGCGGATGGAGCCGGGGCGAAAACTTCTTCTTCGCAGACATGGCGTGCTGCAAGGGCGCAGGCAACGCCAGCCGGGATATTTATATGGAATGGTATCCGTTTCTGAGCCTTGAGGCCCTTACCGGACGGAAATTCGCGTGGGGTCCCGTCCGGGGGATCGGTCCGCTGGGCGGCGTAAACTGGGGAGCGCAAGACAAAGTCCTGAAAATCACCCCCGGGTTTCGGCTGCAACTGGACTTGCCGGGCTTCGCCGTCGCCAACCTCGACTACCTGTATCTCGTGGATCACAGCGCGGGACTCGCCGAAAACGGCGCGCCCAAAAGCGACAACAGCCACATCATCGACTTCAACTGGGTCTTGCCGTTCGAACTCGGCGGCAGGGCCTTCTCGCTGGAAGGACACGCCGAGTGGCAAAGCAGCCGCGATACCGAGGCGGGCCGCGCGCCGTACTGGATTCTCATGCAACCACAGCTCCGCCTCGACGTCGGCCAGTCCGTTACCGGCAGTCCGGGACGCTTTTTCGTGGGAAGCGAACTGCACGTCTGGATCAACAAGTTCGGCTTTGAGGACGCCGACGAGGTCATCCCGCAGTTCCTGGCCGTCTTTCGCTTTTAGGGCCTGTTAAGGATACTTTGATCAGGACGCGTCCTCCCGAACCCACTTCATAAAGGACACGACGAGCAACGCCAGAACCACCATCACCGGGACAGACACAAGAATGGAGGACGCCTTGAGCGCATCAATGCTTTCCTCTCCTCCCACGAACATCAGGGCAAGGGATACGCTTGCAAGCACGACGGCCCAGAAAAGACGATGCCACCGGGCGGGTTCGACAACCCTCCCCTGCTCTTTCGTAGCCGCCGCCGCCAACACATAGGAAGCAGAATCCAGCGTGGTCGCCCCGAAAATGAACGACAGCGCCACGAAAAGCGCCACAAGCGGCGCGGCGAAAAGGAGCGCCCGATCCCCTACGGCGGCAATGGTCGCTATGATTGCTTCTGGCGCCTGGTCGGCAAGCACCATGTCCGTCAGGTTGCGCGACCCTTCCAGTTCGAAAAACAGGCCCGTGTTGCCCAACACGCCAAAAACAAGCCAGCAGCCAAGCGATCCGGCGATTATTTCGCCTAAAATCACTTCGCGAATGGTGCGGCCCCGCGATATGCGAGCGACGAAAAGCCCCATGAACGGCGCATAGACAACCCACCAGGCCCAGTAAAAAATGGTCCATTCTTCGGAAAAGACCTCCCCGGATCCGGCGGAAGGCGCGCCGGACACAGCAATGGCGTCGCCCGCCCGGGCTACCGCATCGACATGGAAACTCATCTTGACGAAATGCTGAAACACCACGCCGACGCTATCCGTGAAGGAATCCACGATGAATAACGTCGGACCGAACACGAACACGAACGCCATGAGCGCGACCACCAGCCAGGTATTGACGTCGCTCAGGATTTTAATGCCTTTTTTCAGCCCGGAATACACGCTGAACCCGAACAGGGCGCTCCAGATGACGATCACCGCCGCATCCAGCTTGAAGTTGCGCTCGATATCGAACAGTTCCGCGACGCCAGCGGAAATCAGGGGCGTACTGAGCCCAACGGAGGTGCCTACGCCGCCCAGCATGCCCAGAATGAATACGATATCGATGATCTTGCCGGGCAGGCCGGCCGCCGCCCGGGCGCCGATCGCGCCTTCGCACGCGGTCGAAAGGCGCAGGACAGGTCGTCTCCGGTTCCAGAACAAATAGCCGAGCGGAAGCACCGGTACGCAATAGATGGCCCAGGCCAGCGGTCCCCAGTGAAACATGCCGTAGGCGGCGGCCCACTGAACCGCTTCCCTGGAGCCGGGTTCGATGCCGAACGGCGGAGAAGTATAGTAATACGCCCATTCGATCGTGCCCCAATAGATGACGCTTGCGCCAATCCCCGCGCAAAACAGCATGGCGCCCCAGCTGAATAGCGAAAATTCGGGCGGACTGTCAGGGCCGCCGAACCGAATGCGGCCGTATTTCCCCAGAGCAACGTAGAGCAAAAACCCGAAGGCGGCCGCAAAAAACCAGACATGAACCCATCCAATGGTTCGGGTCACCCAGTTCATGGCGTTGCCCAGCGCCGCGTCGCCGCCGGCCGGGAACAGGATCAATGGAACGATGAGACAAAAAACCCCGCCGAAGGTAACCCCAAAAATAACCTTTTCTATCTTTGGTCCTTGCACGAAGGAACCCCTTCTGTCCTTGTCATATCTTTCGCAAACAGGGCGAATTCAGTCATCGGCCAGACAGGCCGCCAAGCGCAATCGCATTGGACAATATACGAAACGCGCCCGGAACTCCATAGGGAACCTGACGATGCAGGGCCAGGGAAAGGTAGCTATAGTGACCCGCCCCCACCTCTGCGGCCAGCCATATGCCCTGCTGCGGATCCTGTCCGGTATCCTGTGTTTCCACCAGCGGCGTCCAGGCGTCGTCCCATTCCGTGAAGAATTTGGACCCGCGCTGCTCGATCCAGTGATCGAAATCCGCCTCGGAAATAACGTTGGGCGCCGTCAAAAGGGGATGATCCGGCGCAAGGATGCGCACGGGAGAATCCTGTTCGGAAACTTCCTGCGCGCCCCGGGGCAATTCGGCGGGGTACGGCGCCATGTCGTTCGGAACGAATTCCTGCGTCTGATACAACACGACCAGGTTCCCGCCTTCGGAAGCGTAATCCAGCAAGCGCCGGTTATGTTCGACCAGGTCCTGCCGCACGGCGTACGCCCGCGTCCCTATCATAATGGCGTCGAAATCATTCAGGTATCCGCTCGCCAGGTCCGTTTCGCCAAGCAACTGCACGGAGGCGCCCAATGCTTCGATCGCCGCAGGCACTTCGTCGCCCACGCCCATTACGTAGCCCACGCGCATCCCGTCCAGCCGGGCGACCGGCACGGTCAGGATGGTGGTTTCCGCCGGAATCCGGAGGCGGGCCAGCGGCAAATCCCGGTGCTCAATGACCTGGTAGCCATGCCGGTACTGACGATGTTCCTCCTCCACGGATGCAGCGACGGCCTGAATCGTGGCCTCGCCGGACCAGTTCGCCGGGGGCTGCGCCATGAAACGCGCCTCGACGACTTCGCCCCGGTTTCGGAACGCATGTCGTACAGCGTCCCGATCGCTCGTCCAGCCCTCGGGCAGTTCGACCGCAATGTCCACATCCACAGAATCCGCAATGGCTTCTACCCGCACAAGCACCGGAATCTCATCCGCCGCGCCGGCGCCTTCTTCCACCGGAATCACGCGCACCCGCGGACTCATCGAAACCGACGCGTCGGGAAGTATTTCCACGCGACGGGCCAGAAAACCGTACGGCAAGCGAGATACGTAGCCGATTACAGGCATTTTCCGCACAATATCCGCTCCGTCCACGGTCAGGCGCGTCTGCACGGACAAAGCCATGGGACGCCAGGACAAATGCATGGCGGAAGCCGGATTCGAAATCCGATACATGTTTTCGGTGGGACTGCTGCGCTCGAAATACGGACCATCGAAAATAGTTTCGTCTGACCCGACCCTGATCATGAGCTCCATCTCGTTTCCGGCCCCTTCCTCCGACAGGGCCAATACGGCGTCGCCCTCCGCATTGCGCTCAAGGACCATCGCCTCGTCCACCGCAACGCGATCCGGCAACTCGCTCTCGACCGCAACCGCGACAGCAACTTCCTGGTTGATCACGAGCGACGCGCCCAGCGTCTGATCCGCCAGTTCGGCTCGTATCCGTACGCCCGCGGCGGCTATGATCGCCTCTTCGAACTGCCGCTCCTTTACGGATAATTGAAACGCCGTCTCCGGAAGGTCCGCCGCAGCGTCGATCGCGGAGCGCACCAGTTGCAACCCGCGCACGAGTTCGGAAACCGCCGTCTCCGGAGCCAGAAAATCGAAATCCCGCTTCACCCCGTCGACCAGCGTTTGCAATTCCGCAAGAGACGCAGCCATCTCGGGAGACGCTTCTTCGCCCACCAGCGCAGGCAAGCCCGGCAACGTCGTGTCCACGCCTTCGAAAAACGTATCGGATACGCGATTTTCCATATCGGCGGGCATGTCGCCAAGCAGTTCGTAGCGGTACGTACGGCCTCCCCAACTCCGGAACCGCCCCGATGTCTGGGAACGCTGGAGACTCAGGCCATAGCGTCCATAATCTCCGTACGAGACGCCCAGAAGAGGACTATAGACCGTAGCGTCCAGAAGCACATGGTGCGGTTCGTCTTCAGCGGCCCCGCCCCGGAAAAGCATCGGCGTGGACCAGGGCCGCAGCCCTTCTTCCGAAATTTGCTCCGGAAAGCGCGCGGGGTCGCCTGCGGCCGCGACCGCCTGGGGCGTAAGCACCCCCGAGGCATGATGGTGTCCATGCCCGTCCCGACGGCCTGCATAGAACCGGGAAACCACGGCGATCGGACGATTCAGGCGAATGACCCGCACCATGTCTTCCAGCACGACCTCGGGGTCCCAGCTCCGCATCGCTTCTTCGAGCGTCTTGGAGTACCCGTAATCCACGGCGCGGGTAAAATACAAATCGTCCAGACCGTAATACCGTCCGGACAGCACCAGTTCGCGCGTACGGATCAACCCCAGCGCATCGAACAGTTCCGAGCCGATAGCGTTGGCGCCCGCTTCGCCTCTGTTCAGGCTCAACTCGGCCGTGCGCGCGCCCCATTTTCGGGAAGACAACGCCAGCATGCCCGCATGTTCGTCGTCGGGATGCGCAAGCACATGCAGCAAGGAAGCCGTCGTGCCCAGTTTATTGATGCGGTGCCAGGCGCCCGGAGCGCCCTGATCGGAGGGCAATATTTCGCCCGATATGGGCGGCGGAAAAGCCAGTACGCGATCCAGAGAAGACTGGGCCGAGACGGGAGGCGCCGTTAAAAGGAGCAAACCGGGGCCAAAAAGAGAAACAATGCGAAGTATGGAGAAGCGGCGCATGGCGGGCAAGCATAGCAAGATGAAACAAGCGTACTTTTGCACAAGTAATCAAAAAATGAGATGAGGCGCAAGAAAAACGGGATACAGGCGGATTTCACAGGTCATGGCGGCAGACGGCAAGTCGGGAGGGCGCCCAAAGAGGGAGGCCAGTTGGCATGCGTAGCCCTGCCTGTTATTTACGGATACTCTGATTAAATCTACTTCGATCAGCGCTTCACGTTCGTGCGTACAGGACATTGTGATGATGTCGTTGAAATCAGCGGTAAACGCTTCGGATTCGGTGCATGGCGGACGTGAAGCGCCCTTCGGGAGGCTGCGAGGGGCGCTCTGGCTGTGTCATTCCTCATTACGCGGGGCCTGCCACATTGCTTCGTCATTCCTTGCCAGAGCGCCCCTCGCAGCCTCTGAACTTTGCACATTTAATCAGAGTATCCTTGTCTGATGGCGACGGGCGACAGCCCGAGGGCGTCCGGGGGCGTAGAGGGGCCTTCAAACTGCTGTGGCTCGCCCTGAACGAGGCGTCGAAGAAATGGACGCGCCCCATCAACAATCGGAAGGACGCGCTCAACAAGTTCGTCATACTCTGCGCAGAACAGAATGTCCAACGAACCTTAAATGCGCTTGCACAGTTTACGGGACGCCCTCGCATACACAGTTTACAGGACGCCCTTGATGCGTATCTTGAGATACCCTGATCAAAACCATTACGACAAACCCGCAGCGCATCCATGACCGTACGCGACAGCCCTTCCCGATTCCGCGCGCCGCGCTTCGGCGCGCTATGCGCATTCGTGCTGGCGGCGGCGCTCATGCGTTGGCTTCCGCATCCGCCCAATGTGGCGCCCATTGGCGCCATGGCGCTGTTCGGGGGCGCGCTTTTCGCCAGAAAGGGAGTGGCCGTGGCCATGGTCTTCACGGCCATGCTGCTCAGCGACCTCCTGCTTGGCTTCCGGCCGGCGCCTATCGTGTACTTCGCATTCGCGGGCGTGGTCGGCATCGGGTTCCTGTTGCGTAAAAACCGGGGGCCGTGGCGGATTGCGGGCGCTTCCGTAGCCGGATCCGTATTCTTCTTCGTCGTGACGAACTTCGCCGTCTGGGCAGGCGGCGCGCTGTTCCCGCAGTCGATGTACCCGCAGACTTTCGAAGGACTCATCGCATGCTACGTAGCCGCAATCCCTTACTTTCACAACACCCTTCTCGGCGACGCATTCTTTACGGCGGCGCTCTTCGGCGGATTCGCCCTGGCGGAGCAACGGTTTCCGGCGTTGCGTTTGAGGCGAGCCCCTGCCTGAGGATACCCTGTCAAGTCTGCTCCGATCAGCGCTTCGCGGCCGCAGATCAAGGACATCATATAGCGGCGGCGTTGAAATCAGCAGCAAACACTGCGTATTCGGGGCATGGCGGACGTGAAGCGCCTCTCGCAGCTTCTGGGCTTTGCGGGCTGAATCAGAGTACCCCTCAATAGGAATAAATCACGCTTGCGCTCCAGAGAAAATCGTCACCCGGGAGATTGGTGCGAAAGGCCCTGTTGAGCATGGCCGACAGGGCAAGCGGAAAACCTCTTTTGGCCAATACGGCGCTCGGAGAAAAATACGTCCCGCGCTTCTCGTCTATTCTCAGATAGTAGACTTGCAAGTTTAACGCAACGGTCCACTCGTCGGACACTTCCATATTGGATAATCGGGTGATGAAGCTGATAAAGTTCATGTTTCGAAAGGTGGATTCTTCGATACCGCGCGAATACAGAAACAGCATCCCTACGGTCAGATTTTTCGTAAGGGAATATTCAGGCTGTATCTGCCCCCCTATGAATCGACGGGCTATGATGGCGTCCCGCGAATCGCCATCTTCCGTGACGGACGATGTGATGAAGGAAAGAACCGGACTGAGGACGACTCCAAGCCGAAACTTGTCGGTTTGCAGCATCTGGTACCGCCACCGGAACATAAAAGCCCAGGGCTTCCCTCTCGCGGAAAACCGAAGTTGCGGCTCGAACGTCGATTTTCTCTTTCCAATTCTCATGTTAAACAGTACGGCAGGCTTACCGAGGGTAAAGCTGGGTATGTGGGAAACGCCCTTGTTGGTAAGACCGACCGTGCCCGCGAAGGCCTTCCTCTCCTGCTCGACCTCTTGAGCAAACGTAAAGCGGGCAGGCAGGATTAACGAAAGGAACAGCGTCGCGCCTGCAATCAGACAAGTCGTTTTCATTTTTTCTCAGCGACGAAAGGGGAAACACCCTGTACAAGGATACGCTGATCAAGTCCGCAAAGATCAGGGGCTGCGAGAAATTTTGATCAGAATGTTCTTAAAGATAGACACCCGAACCCGGCTTTACCAATTTACCCGTACGCATCCGGTGCGCGCGGGCGCCGTAATTATTCACCGCATATTTTGCGGCGAATAGCCATTTAATTTTCCCTGCGCACAGGCAGCGCGACTATTCACCGCATATTCTGCGGAGAATAATCGGCAAGCCCTTGCGTAGGGGTGGGGCGGTTCCGGGAAACGCCGGTAGCGTACGCCCCCTTGACAACGAATCGACAAATGAGTATTCTGTATGCGAAATGGTCCGGGTTGGCAAAACCCGCCCAAACGCGATACCCTGCACGGAAAGACTACGGGATACTTTTTTCAGGTTAGAAATCCAGCGCATCGGGATCAATACGCAAAATAGATGGACGTATTTGCTTTTCGTGAAGAACTCGTTGCGGAGTACGAGCGATTTTCCCGCAGCTTCGCTAAAATCCGGACCGAAGATATATCCCGCAAGGTCGATGAAGCTTACGCCAGCGGACAATTCTGGCCCGCCCCGCTCATCCAGTTGAATCCCAATTTCGAACCAGGCGGATATGTGGACGATCTCGTCGCCGCGGGCGCGCTCGACCAGGAATGCGCAAAGATATTTCGAATCAAGCGGGCGAACGACCCGACCAGCGAATCCATCCGCCTGCACCGGCATCAGACCGACGCAATCGAAATAGCCAGCCGGGGCGAGAGTTACGTGCTGACGACCGGCACGGGGTCCGGCAAATCGCTCGCCTACTTCATTCCCATCGTCGATCATGTGTTGCGGCGGAAGCGCGAAGGGAATGCCCGCAAGGGCATCGCGGCCATCGTCGTGTACCCGATGAATGCGCTATGCAATAGCCAGCGCGATGAACTGGAGCGGTACCTGAGCCTCGGCTATGAAAAAGACAGCGGGCCGGTTTCGTTCGCTCGCTACACGGGACAGGAATCAAACGAGGAACGCGAACGGATCGCCAAAAATCCACCCGACATTCTCCTCACGAACTACGTCATGCTCGAACTGATCATGACGCGGTTTCTTGAGACGGACAAGGCCGTGCGCGAACATGCAACGGGGTTGCAGTTCCTGGTGCTGGACGAACTGCATACCTACCGGGGACGGCAAGGCGCGGATGTGGCCCTGCTCGTCCGTCGGGTGCGGGAGCGTTTCAACAAACGCCTGATTTGCATCGGAACTTCTGCGACCATGGCGTCGGAGGGATCGGCGCAAGACCGGAACGCAGCCGTAGCGGACATTGCAAGCCGCCTGTTCGGCGCGCCGGTCGATCCCCGCAGCGTGATTTCCGAAACGTTGCGCCGGGTTACAGAAACGGATGTGCCCTTAAGCGGACCTGAACTACGCACAGCCGTCGAGCAAAGCGTACCCCCCCCCCCCCCCACGCTTTTTCCCACAAGGAGCTGGCGCGGCACCCCGTCGCCGCCTGGGTGGAGCGCAAACTGGGACTCGAAGAGCGCGACGGCAAACTCGTTCGGATTTCACGCCCGCTGACCGTTCGGCAGGCTTCGGAGCTGCTTGCTGAAGACAGCGGCCTCGACGAAGAGCGCTGCCGGACGTACCTCGCCAACTTCCTGCTCGCGGCGCACCGGACCCGAAACGAGCGGGGCGAGCCCTTCTTCGCCTTCCGGCTGCATCAATTCATCAGCGGCGCCTGGAACGTATGGTCTACCCTTGAGGCGCCGAACGAGCGGTATCTCACGCTGCACGGACAGCAATTCAAGCCGGGAGATCGGAAAAGGCCGTTGTATCCCCTGTGCTTCTGCCGGAAATGCGGTCAGGAATACCTGCCGGTTTGGGCGAAAATCGCCAACAGGAAACCGCAACAATTCGATCCCCGCGAATTGTCCGAGCGCGCGAACGAGGAGGAGGATATCCAGCATGGCTATCTCATGCCGGATACTGCGGGCAGATTCGATTCGGCGGATATGGCTACCCGATACCCGGAGGAATGGCTGGAATTTCGCGGGGACGAGGTGCGGCTCAAGCCCCATTACCGGAAATATCGTCCGCTTGACGCGCATGTGGACACGACAGGCAAGGCGGCTGCGAACGGATTGCCGATATGGTTCGTCCCGGGCTCGTTCCGTTTCTGCCTGAACCCGGACTGCGACGCCTTCTACAGCGGGCGCACCGGCGATCTCAGCAAACTGTCGTATCTGTCAAGCGAGGGCCGCAGTTCGGCGACCACCGTGCTGGCGCTGGCCGCGCTGAAGCACCTTATCGGGACCGATCTTGACGACCGGACGAAGAAACTTCTCGCGTTCATCGACAACCGGCAGGACGCAAGCCTGCAAGCCGGTCATTTCAACGACTTCATACAGATTCTGCTGCTTCGGGGCGCATTGCTGGCGGCGATCCGGGGCGCCCGCGACGGACGCCTTACGAACGAAACCCTTACCCAGGAAGTCTTCGGGCGGCTCCATCTGAAACCGGCGGACTATGCGAGCAATCCCGGGGCCAAAGGCGTCAAAGCCCAGAACACCGTCGGGACGCTGCGCGATGTGCTTGGATATCGATTGTATTTCGACCTGCAGCGCGGCTGGCGCATAACCAACCCGAATCTCGAACGGCTGAATCTGCTGAAAATTGAATATCAGGACCTCCTGGATTGCTGCAAGGACGAAGAGGAGTGGGGAAAGCGACACGCCTTGCTCGGCTCCATCGGGCCGGAACGCCGCCGTGACCTCGTGCGCGAACTGCTGGAGCACATGCGCCGGGGCCTGTGCATCAAAACAATCTACCTGAAACATGATTTTCAGGAGAAAATACGCAATCGAAGTTCAAATGACCTGAAAGAGCCATGGGGCCTCCCGGAAGAGGAGCGTCTCTTCACGCACGCCTTCATGATTCCCAGGCCGAGCGCCAGAAGAAGGCGGGACGATTACCGGGTGTTGCATATCTCCCATCGGTCCGCCTTTGGCCGCAAGCTGAAGTCCCAGGCATTCTGGGGGCAAGGCAACGCCGCGTATCCCGCCAGATTCGACGAAAACACGTACAACGAAATCGTCGATGACATGCTCGGCGTACTGAAAACGTACGGCTATGTCGAACCTGCGGACCTTGGCGACGGACGCACCGGCTACCGCATCGACAGTTCCATGCTCGAATGGCGCCTGGCCGACGACAGGTCCGAAGGCCAGTCGTCAACCAATGCGTTTTTCCGCAATCTGTACGAAAACGTAGCAAGCCTCCTGAACAGCGATGATCGCTTGCTCCACCAACTGGAGGCGCGCGAGCATACGGCCCAGGTCGATAGCGACATACGCGAGGAGCGGGAAGCGCGGTTCCGCAAAGGACTCGCGGGCGAGCGCATCGTGCAGGACAGTGTCGAGCCGGCCGGATTGCCCATCCTCTTCTGCTCGCCGACCATGGAACTCGGCGTCGATATATCCACGCTGAACGCGGTGTACATGCGCAATGTCCCCCCGACGCCGGCGAACTACGCGCAGCGCAGCGGACGGGCGGGACGAAGCGGTCAGCCAGCCCTGGTCGTTACCTATTGCGCCGCAAGATCGCCGCATGACCAGTACTTCTTCTCCAATCCTGTGCGCATGGTGGCAGGCGCCGTCAATCCGCCGAACATTGATCTTGCCAACGAGGACCTGATCCGCAGCCATCTGCACGCCGTCTGGCTTGCGGAAACGGGCGTCAAACTGGGATCGTCCGTACCCGACGTACTGAATCGGGAGCAAGCCGACGAACTGCCGTTGCACCAGGAAATCGCGGATCAGATCGGTACGGCCCGGATCGTTGGCAAAGCGAAGCAACGCGGGCAATACATCCTTGAAACGCTTGCATCCGACCTCGACGGACAAACGGCCCCCTGGTATACGGATAACGACTGGCTCGAAAGCGCCGTCCGCGCTGCGGCGCCCCGGTTTCATAAAGCATTCGACCGGTGGCGGTCGCTGTTTCGCGCAACGGACGAACAAATAAAACAGGCCAACAAGATCGTCCGGAGCGCCGCCGCCACCGAACGCGAGCGACGGGAAGCTAAAGCGCGGTACGACGAAGCCTTCAAGCGGCAGAACCTGCTGCTTGGCAACCGGCCCACCATGAACTCCGACTTCTACACCTACCGCTATCTGGCGGCAGAGGGGTTCCTGCCGGGATACAACTTCCCGCGCCTGCCGCTGATGGCCTACGTGCCGGGACGGCGAGAGAAGATCGGCCGCGAAACGTTCCTGAGCCGACCGAGATTCCTCGGCCTCACCGAATTCGGGCCCCAATCCATCATCTACCACGAGGGGAGTACGTATCGAGTGCGGCGGGCCATCCTGTCGCCTCGCGACGAATCTGCCGTAACAATATCCGCACAACTCCCCGTAGAGGCTGTCCGAACCTGTCCGGCGTGCGGGTATGGCCATTTTGGGGATCAGAAAGCGTTCGAGCGCTGCGTCAGTTGCAGCGAACGCCTCGACGAAGGGCGGGCCATTCATAATCTGTACCGGATCGAACAGGTATCGACCTTGCGGGCGAACCGGATCACCTCAGACGAGGAGGAACGCCAGCGCCAGGGGTACGAAATGATCACAACGCTTCGTTTCAGCGAGGAGCACGGCGAAGCGCGCACGACGGGCAGGACTATTGAGGAAAACGGAGAAACCTTGCTCGAACTCCACTACGGCCCGGCGGCCACCCTCTGGCGCATAAATCTTGGCTGGCGACGACGGAAGGAACCGTCCATTTACGGTTTCAGCATAGATACGAACACGGGGGAATGGACGCGGGACCCCCAGGCCCCGACCGATGCGGAAGACGACGCCGTGCAAGAAGGGAAAAACGTGGTGCGGATCACGCCCTTCGTCGAGGATACCAGAAACGTGCTCGTGCTCCGTCCCCGGATCGAGATGGACGCAAGGGCGATGATCTCGCTCCAGTACGCCCTCAAACGCGGCGTCGAACAGGAATTTCAGCTGGAAGAAGCGGAACTGGCCGCCGAGCCGCTCCCGGACCGCGACCGCCGCGCCACGATTCTCTTCTACGAAGCAGCCGAAGGAGGCGCGGGCGTACTCACGCGCCTCGTCCGCGACCCCGGGGCGCTTGCCCGCATCGCCCGCAAAGCGCTGACAATATGCCATTACGCATCGAAGTCCGGCGCGTGGTCCGGCCCGGACGACCTGCAAGACCTGGAGGATCAATGCGAGGCGGGTTGTTACCGCTGCCTGCTGAGCTACTACAACCAGCCGGATCATCCTGACATCGACCGGAAAAACGAAGATGTGCTGGACCTGCTCTGCCGGCTGACGCGAAGCGCCCACAAACCTCTGGAGCGCACAATCGCTGCGGGAGACCGCTTTGAGGAAATGTGGAACGCTTCCTCGTCCTCCCTTGAGAAGGAATGGCTCCGGTTCGTCCGTTCGAACGGCTACCGCCTGCCCGACAAGGCGCAACCATACCTCAATGTCTATGCAACGCGGCCCGATTTCGCCTATTCCGAGGCGCAAACCCTGATCTATATCGACGGTCCGCACCACGAAAACAGGATTCGGGAAACTGCGGACGCCATCATCGAGCACCGCCTTGTCGACGCTGGGTACACCGTGGTGCGTTTCGACGCCGACCGGGCGTCCTGGCCAACCGTCGTGGCGCGATACGCCTATGTGTTCGGGCCGGGCGCAGCGCTCAAAAGCGAGCAGGGAGGCCGCCAATGACGACAGCAAGCGCAGTCGCATTCAAGCCGGGCGACCTGGTCCGGGCGCGGGACAGGGAATGGGTTGTCCTCCCGGAAACCCGCGACGATCTGCTGCGGCTCCGACCGCTTGGGGGCGCGGAAGACGACGCCACGCTCATCTATCTGCCGCTCGAACCCCACCCCCCCGAACCGGCGACATTCGACCTGCCCGATCCCGACAAGCCCGGCTCCCAGGAGGAAGCCTTGCTGCTGCGCGATGCGCTGCGCCTGAAACTGCGCGCCGGCGCCGGTCCCTTTCGGAGTTTCGGGAACCTGAACGTCGAGCCGAGGGCCTACCAGCTCGTGCCCTTGCTCATGGCGATGAAGCAGGATACGGTGCGTCTGCTCGTCGCTGACGACGTAGGCATCGGCAAAACCATCGAGGCGGGCCTGATTGCGCGCGAACTGTTCGATCGGGGAGAAATCGAGCGCCTGGCCGTCATCTGCCCGCCGCACTTGTGCGAACAATGGCAGCAGGAACTCGCCGAAAAGTTCGGCTTCGACGCCGAGGTGGTCCGCACGGGAACGGCTACCCGCCTGGAACGGGGGCTCCGACCGGACGAATCGGTGTTCGAGGTCTATCCTTTCACGATCGTATCCCTTGATTACATCAAATCGGACCGGCGGCGCGACGATTTTCTGCGGGCCTGCCCGGAGTTCGTCATTGTCGACGAGGCGCATACCTGCGTACGGGCCAACACGAACACGCGGCACCAGCGCTATCAACTGCTCAAGGGTCTTGCCGCAAGCGAACCCCGGCGCAGCATGGTGTTTCTCACCGCCACGCCCCACTCAGGCGACGACGCAGCCTTCCACAACCTGCTGGGCTTGCTGGAACCGAAATTCGCAGCCCTGGCCGAAATGTCCGAAGGCGAACCGCGGCGGGCCTTGCGCGAGGAACTCGCCCTGTATTTTGTGCAGCGGCGACGCGGCGACATCGCCGAATGGAAGGACAATGCGCGCTTCCCCATCCGCGAAAGCCGGGAAGCAACCTATCGCTTGACCGGGGACTGGGGGCGACTGTTCGACGATGTGCTCGCCTATGCGCGAACCATGGTCCAGCGGGCGGAGAGCGGCTCGAAACTTCAGCAACGCATGTCCTGGTGGGCTGCGCTCGCGCTGCTGCGATGCGTTTCCTCCAGCCCTGCCGCCGCGTCGCTGGCGCTTCGCACCCGTTTGCAGGCTACCGAAGGCGACTCCGAAGAGGCGCAACTCCGGCTCCTGAACCGCGCCGCCGCCGAAACGGTGATGGACGAAACGACCGAGGATTCGCTATCGCTTGCCGAGGGCGTACCCGCCGGAACTGTCGAAGAAGTGGAAGACGCCACGGCCTTACGCGAACTCATCGACCGGGCGGATGCGCTGCGCGGCCCGCGAAACGATCCCAAACTCCAAACCCTGATCGCCGAAACAAAGAAGCTGGTGCGAGACGGATTTCGACCTGTCGTATTCTGTCGCTACATCGCCACGGCGCATTACGTCGGGGCCCAGTTGAAGCAGGCCTTGCCCGCCAGAAACGCGCATGTCGCCGTAATCACCGGGGAACTCACCTCTGACCAGCGCGAGGAGCAGGTGGAAGCGCTTGGGGAACTCGACGAAGGCGTCGCGCCCGTACTCGTGGCCACCGATTGCCTTTCCGAAGGCGTAAACCTGCAAAACTGCTTCAATGCGGTCATACACTACGACCTGACCTGGAATCCGACCCGCCACGAACAGCGCGAGGGGCGGGCGGACCGGTTCGGACAGGCCTCCCCCACCGTTCGCGCACTGATGCTGTACGGCGAAAACAACCCGGTCGATGGCGCAGTGCTGCGGGTCATTTTGCGAAAGGCCGAAAAAATTCGAAACGAACTGGGGGTTTCCGTTCCCCTGCCTACCGACAATAACAAGGTCGTGGACGCCATTATGAAAGCCGTCCTCATGCACGGAGGGCGCGGCCTCCCGGCCGAGCAGGCTACGATTGATTTTGGAAACATCGAAATCGACGTGGACAATGCCTGGGAGACAGCGAAGAACCGGATGACGCGCACGGTCTTCGCACAACGTCGCCTGAAGCCGGACGATGTGCTCCCCGAATGGCGAAGGGCTGTATCCGTGCTGGGCGGACCTGAGGACGTATCCCGCTTCGTGGGACGGGCCGCTGCCCGCCTCGGCGCGCCGCTCGATATGCGGAAGGCGTATTGCCGATTGCCGGTCGCGCATTTCCCAAAGCCGCTCCAGAACCGTCTCGAAGCCATCGGTTTTACAAGCGCTGCTAAAATTGCCTTCGCCCAGCCCGCGGCGACGGGCGTGGCCTGCATCCACCGGGCGCATCCGCTGGTCGCCACGCTGGCGGACCATGTGGCCGAACAAGCGCTCGACAGCCATGCGCCGAGCATCGGAGCGCGGTGCGGCGCCCTGTTCGCTAAGGATATTGATATACGCACCGTGCTGTATCTTTTGCGCCTGCGCAGCCAGATACAGGCAGCGCGGCGCGAGCCGGACGGACGATATACCCCGTTCAAGTCGCTTCTGGCCGAGGAATGTCTCGCCCTTGCCGTTCGGGGCCGCGACACAGCCGACCTGCTGACAGACGAAAAGGCCCTGCAACTCCTGTCGCTCGAACCGGGACGCAACATGCCAGACGGCCAGAAAACGCATGTCATACGACAGGCTATCGAAGCGTTGCCCGCACTGGAGAACACATTCGAACGCATCGCCCATGAACGCGCCGCGCAGTTGCTTGCGGACCATCGACGCATTCGGGAAGCCAGCGACGCCCGGGGGGTGCGCTACCGTGTCGTTCCGGCCCTTCCGGTCGATAAAATCGGCGTTTATGTGTTTCTGCCGATGGCGAGGATGTGACCATGGGCGGCATACGTACAAACCGCGGGTTCACGGCGCTTCGCATCGAAGGAGGCATTCTGCCTCCCGAATTCCTGCAATCGGTGGCCGCGCTGGAAGCCCCGCGCCAGGACGGCGCCGATTACGGACTATCCAGATCGCTGGCTATCAAGGAGGAACTCGCCCGATACTGGCGCATCGGCAACGATCTCTACGGGCGCTACGCCGAACGCCGCCCTCGCCGGGACCTCCGGGGGCGGCAGGTTGGCATTGAGGAGTGGCTCGTCCCGTTCCTCCGCTTGCTCCTCGGCTACGAAGACCTGGCAACCGCCGAAAGCATCGTCCTTGGAGATCGCGTCTTCCGCCTGACGCATCGGGCGTACGACGGGGCCGTTCCCCTTTTGCTGGTTACGCGCGATTTCGATCTCGACAAGGCCGATCCCCGCCTCGGCCACGACGGCCGGCGACAAGCCCCGCACGGCCTGATGCAGGAATATCTCAACGCCGAAGACGCCGCGCTGTGGGGCCTGATATCAAACGGCTCTAAACTCCGCATCCTGCGCGACAACGCCAGCCTCGCGCGCCCCTCCTATATTGAGGCGGACCTTGACCTCATTTTCGCGGAAGAACTCTATCCGGATTTTTCCGCGCTCTGGCTTACCGCTCACGCCAGCCGCCTGAAACCCCTGGACGACAAACCGTCCAGTTGCATTATCGAGGCATGGCGGGCCAAAGCGCACGAAACCGGCGAGCGCATCCGGGAAAATCTCCGCGGCGGCGTAACCAGCGCCTTGCGCCAGTTCGGCAACGGATTCTTGCGCCATCCGGCGAATATCGAACTGCGGAAATCCCTCGAAAACGGCGTACGTTCGCCCGAACAGTACTTCCAGCAACTGCTGCGACTGATCTACCGTCTTCTCTTTCTGTTCACCGCCGAAGAACGCGAACTGCTTCATGCGCCGGACGCCGCGGCGAGCGGGCGCATCGTGTTCCAGGAAGGCTATGCCCTGTCCCGGCTGCGCGAACGGGCCTTGCGACGGCGCCACTACGACCGCAACAGCGACCTGTGGCGCGGCCTGCAAGTCACCTTCCGGGCTTTGGCGGAGGGCGCTCCCGCCCTGGGCCTGCCTGCGCTGGGCGGCCTGTTCCGGGACGATCAGTGTCCCGACATAGATCATGCCGCTCTCGCCAACGAACACCTGCTGGAGGCGATTCGCAGCCTGACCTTCTTCCGGTCAGGCAAGGCGCTTGCTCGCGTCAATTACCGGGACATGGACACCGAGGAACTGGGCTCCGTCTACGAGAGCCTGCTCGAATTGCAACCCGTCATCGACGTGGACGCTTCGCCATGGATATTCGCCTTCTCCGGGGATGAAAACGGGGGGAAAACGCGCGGATCGGAACGCAAGTTGACCGGATCCTACTACACGCCGACTACGCTCGTAGCCGAACTCGTCAAGTCCACGCTTGATCCGGTCATTGCGCAGGCCATAGCCGTCCGTCCGGAAGACCCGCGCGCCGCCGTGCTGGATCTGCGCGTAGTCGATCCGGCGTGCGGCTCGGGACATTTCCTGCTGGCGGCGGCGCGGCGCCTGGCCGCCGAGATAGCCCGCATTGAGGCGGACGACGACGCTTGGGACGAGGCTGCCCGCCAGCATGCCTTGCGCGAGGTAGTGCAGAGCTGCATCTACGGGGTGGACCGCAATGCCTTCGCCGTGGAACTCTGCAAAGCGGCCCTTTGGATAGAAACGGTCGAGCCGGGCAAGCCCTTCACTTTCCTTGATTCGCACATCTTGCAGGGCGACAGCCTGGTTGGCGTCCTTGATCCCGACATTATGGCGGACGGCATTCCCGCCGACGCCTACAAACCCCTGACGGGCGACGACAAGGCCGTGTGCCTGGACCTCAAAAAACGCAATCGGCGGTCCGAACAACATGGATTGTTCGACCAGGACGCGGTGCTGGAAGTCGCCGTGGCGGGCCTGGACCTCGACGCCATGCCCGAAGATACGCTGGACGATGTCGAGCAGAAGCGTTCGACCTGGGAAACTGGTCTGCGAGACCCGGCCCGGGCCCGGGAGCGGCTCCGCGCCAACCTGTTCACGGGCGCGTACTTCGCCCCGAAAACGCGGGAAACCCTTGAAATAATACCCCACACCCAGGACCTCGACCGGCTGGACAGCGATCTCCCGCAGCGCCGCGGGGTCCAGGCCTTTGTGGAAGACATGGCGGAGCGGCACCATTTCTTTCACTGGCATCTGGCGTTCGCCGACATCATGCAGGACGGCGGGTTCGATGCGGTGCTGGGAAATCCGCCCTGGGAACGCATCAAGTTACAGGAGCAGGAATTTTTCGCAACGAGATCGGCGGACATTGCAACAGCGCCCAACAAGGCGGCGCGGAACCGCTTGATCAGGGAGTTGAGCAGGGACGACGCTTCTCTGGCCGAAAAAGCCTTGCACCGGGATTTTCAAACCGCAAAACGCGAGGCCGAAGCAATCAGTCAGTACGTCCGGACCGGGGGACGCTTCCCGCTCACCGGCGTGGGCGACGTCAACACCTACGCCGTGTTCGCCGAGACCTTGCTGCATCTCACCCACCCGCAAGGACGCGCCGGATTGATCGTACCCACCGGCATCGCCACGGACCACTCCACCAAGGCGTACTTCGAGCACATCGTCAGCCAGCAACGTCTCGCCAGCCTGTTCGATTTCGAGAATCGGGAAAAAGTCTTTCCGGGCATTGATAGTCGCATCAAGTTCTGCCTCCTGACGCTGAGCGGAAGGAACCATCCAATCCCCGAAGCCGAGTTCGCCTTTTTCCTGCATCAGACTGAGCAGTTGAAGGAAGCCGAGCGGCGGTTCGCGCTATCCGCAGACGATTTTGCGCTATTCAATCCAAACACCCGAACCTGCCCCATTTTCCGCACCCGGCGCGACATGGAAATTGCGCGCAAGATGTATCGCCGCGCAGGCGTTTTTGTACGTGAGGGGGGGGGGGGCAATCCCTGGGGCGTTCGCTTTCAATCCATGTTCCATATGGCCAACGACTCGCACCTGTTCCGCACGAAGGAACAGCTGGAAGCCGAGGGATACCAACTGGAAGGGAATGTATACGTTCGAAAAACAACCCCTGGGGAATAAACTTCCAGCGCATGTTCGATATGGCCAACGATTCCAGTATTTTTCGTACGCGAGAACATCTGGAGACTGAAAACTGGAAACTGGAGGGAAACGTGTATTGCAAAAACCAGGAACGCTATCTGCCTTTATACGAGGCCAAGCTGTTTCATCAGTACGACCACCGCTTCGCCACTTTTGAAGGGGCCTCGGAAAAGGAACTCAAAAACGGAAAGGCTCGCCCAATGACTACCGCTGAGAAGTCGGACCCGGAGGCCGTCGCCCTGCCTCGCTACTGGGTGCCGGAGAAGGAGGTGGCGAAAAGATTGAAATTGGCGGGGAACAATTTGCGAATCGCTGATCAAGAACCCGACCCGACCCGACCCGACCCGACCCGACCCGACCCGACCCGACCCGACCCGTACTCGACAGACTCACCGAACTGGCTCGCAACTCGCTCTGCGGAGTATCACCAACGCGACCAACAAACGGACGGGGGTATTATCCATGATTCCGCTCGTGGCATTGGGTCATACCGCCGCCATAATGATCGTTGGCTTATCGTCTTCAGAGACGTAACGAACTCAACAAACCAAAGAACAGCCCTTTTCACTACTACTCGATGCACCGCCGTGAGCGGCAAAGCACCCCTTCTACATATCGACGGCAAGCATTGGCTTCAGGCCTTCCGGGATGTCACCCGTGCAACGGACGAACGGACGTTAATCGCGGCGTCGCTATCTGCCGCGGGAGTAAGCGGAAAAGCGCCGTTAATGAATTTCGAATGGGCAAGGGCAGTGGCTGCCACACTGGTCCTGGCGAACATGAACAGCCTCCCCTTGGACTGGACAGCCCGCTCATCCGTCGGCGGCGTGAGCATGAGCCTCTTCATCGTCAAGCAACTCCCCGTCCTGCCGCCAGAGACATACCTGCAGGAAAGCAGCTGCGGCCCGCCGTACGTTCAGTTGGTCGTGCCCCGGGTGCTGGAGTTAACCTACACATCCAGGGAAATGGAAGGCTTCGCCCACGATCTGGGGTACCAGGGACCACCCTTCGCCTGGAACGAGGAACGCCGCCATGCCCTGCGATCCGAGCTGGACGCCATTTTCGCGCACATGTACGGACTCGACCGCTCCGATATGGAATGGATACTGGAAACCCCGCCCCCGGGTTCATCCTTCCCGTCCCTCAAACAGCACGAAATAAAAGCCTTCGGCGAGTACCGCACCCAGCGCCTCGTACTCCAGGCGTTCGACGCATTGGCGCGGGGGGACGAGCCGGATGTGCATGGCGGAAGCGGGTAGATCAATTCCGTGAGGTTGCACTGGAGAGGAATTTAATGTATGTGCAAGCTATGGAAGGAGCGGTACTGCCTATTCGCCCTGGGCATTGCTAAAGAATTTTTGGGCAAGCCCCTTGACGAACAAGAAAATCCCGACGCCGCCGACTGCCGACGCGCCTATTTCAAGGAATTTCATAGCCATCTCGCTTTGGCGATCAGTCCCAAAGAAAATCATATACAGGGCCCCAAAGATAACGACACCAAGGGGTATGCCAACCGCCCAAAGAATTTTTTAGAGTAAACGACGATTTTCTGCGCGATGCTCACTGGCCACGTGCAGTCGCTGGCTATGAAACTCGAATTGCCGCCTATCGGCGGCATCGGTTGCCTCAACGGCCATTCGGGCCAAATCTGTACGACGATTCAAACTCTCGATCCGTGCTCGTTCAAGAGCAAACATCTCGTGTATTCTTCCCTCTTGCCGGTCAGGGGCATTCCCTGCCTGCAGTTCTGGATCAGGCGTGCGGACAGAAATGTCCACATCCTTGCTCCTCTGCTCTAAATCAGCTGCCATCAGTACAGTTGAAAAATGCTTCGCTTGGTATTGGGCATCAGCGGATCGGTAAGGTCGTCAACGAAAATATCAGCAGGAATGCTATAGACGCGGTACTCACCGTAAGGCGTTTCTTCGCACCTTGTGATCATTTCTCCTCCATGCGCCTTGCGGCGACGTTTGATTTCTTCCAGCGCCTGCGCCTTCGTCCTGAAGTACGCCGACTCCATCGGAGGAGCCATGGTTGCCTAGTCGCTCATACCCGTACCTGAGTTTGGTGGTGATGACGAAATTCAGCCCTGGCGCTTTCACACGGGCCACACTGCTATACGCCCAACAAAGTACGATGGTTCTGCCAAAATCGCAAAAATCCGGCGCCTGCATCGAAAAGTTATCAACTCCAGACAGGTCCCTGCCGCCCGCCACGCCCAGAGGTCAAGGGGAGCGACAACCAGGGCGGGTTAAATTTTTCAGGCGGCCATTTTGAGAGGTTAAAAACTTAAGGAACCTCTGATTAATTCTGCAAAGTTCAGAGGCTGCGAGGGACGCGCTGGCAAGGAATGACGAAGCAATGCGGCAGGCCCCGCATAATGAGGAATGACGCGGCCAGCACGTTCCTCGCGGCCTCCCGAAGGGCGCTTCGCGTCCGCTGCGCCCGAATCCGTAGCGTATGCCGCTGATTTCAACGACGCCGTCATAATGTCACTGTACGCGCGAACGCGAAGCGCTGATCGAAGTAGAATTAATCAGAGGTTCCTTAAGGACAGATCGCACAGGCCATACCTGTACTTGCCAAAAGGCGGCAAGGCTATTCACCGCATTTTTTGCGGCGAATAGCCTTTTACCCTTTCCTGCGCACAGGCCGCGCAGTTATTCAATCCTCCCTGCGCATGGGTAGCGCAGTTATTCACCGCATTTTTTGCGGAGAATATCCGCCTGGTCCTCCTTGGGTACAGGCGGCATGGCTATTCACCGCATATTCTGCGGAGAATCTCCGTGGAAGCCCTTGCGTAGAGGTGAGGCGGTTCCGGGAAGCGCCGGTAGCGATTGGGACGAGGAGGACAAGGGGTATCGCATCCATTGAAGGAGGATTCTTCGCGGAATCCCCGCAACGCAGGCTACTGCTGCAGAATCTGGAATACAAGCTGCGCCAATACGCCAGCGATAGCCCCAAAGCCCAACCCCATGATCCAGCGAAGAAGAGAATTGAACTGCTTCGTCATGTCGGCGCGAACGGTGCCTATCTCACCCCGGAGTTCGCCTATCTCACCCCGGAGTTCGCCTATCTCACCCCGGAGTTCGCCTATCTCACCCCGGAGTTCGCCCATCTCACCCCGGACGACGCCTATCTCGGCGCGAACAAAGTCCTGCGTGGCGGAGTCCCCTTGCCCGTTGCGGATAGCTCTTGCTATCGCTTCGGCCGGACGCTGTTCAAGGCCCGCATCCACAAGTTGGTGGGCGATGGCGAGAGTATCAATCATGGCTTTCGGTAGGATTTAAGGAGTAATACACCGTTTTCGGCGTTCTGTTTCAAACGAGCCCGCATGGCCTGAATGCAAGGCCAACACGAAGAAAACGCCTTGCAGAATCCCCCGTCGGGGCGATTTTTCACTGGCGCCTCCCTTTTTGCACATTGCGCACCGGGCCCGTTCTGCGAATATAGACACATTCGTCGCCAAAATATAACCCCTGCCAGTGCGCGACGGCGGCGCCAAAATCCCGGAAATCCGGCGCCTGTGGGCATGCGCGAAACATTGTCAGGCTCAATAGAGACGAACAGGTTGGAACAATTGCCTGCTCTTTTCGTGATTGCATGAAATCATTTTTGTCCATAATGAACGAAGACCTTATGGCCAGTATAACCATTCGCAATCTCTCCGCAGAGTCCAAGGAACGACTTCGGCGCACAGCCAGACAACGAGGTTGTAGCCTTGAGGCGTTGGCTCGGTCTATTCTGGACGCCGCCGCCAGAGACGCTACCCACGATACGACAGCGGCCGCCGGGTTTCCGTACGATCTCATTTCGATGGTCGAGCCCGGCGAAGATATCGAACCGTTTCTGGAAGATCATGACCACCCGCAAGCGCATCTGAATCTGCAATGATCCTGCTGGACACAAATGTCTTGTCCGAGTTGACCAAGCCAACGCCTTCGGCGCATGTGATCTCCTGGCTCGACGACAACGAACCCATACTGGCGCTGTCGGCCATCACGCTCGCCGAGTTGCGTTATGGAATAGCACGGCTCCCTGATGGCAAGCGAAAGTCAAGCCTGATCCGTTTCTGGGACATGACCAGAGATCGTTTCAAAGGGAGGATCTTCGCGTTCGACGAACGCACCGCCGAAATCTACGGCGATATCGTAGCCGAGGCTGAACAACAAGGGCAGCGACTGAATGTTGCCGATGCGCAGATTGCGGCAATCGCTCTCGCGCACCGTATGTCTGTGGCGACGCGGGACACAGGCGATTTCGAGAATACGGGCGTGACGATAATCAACCCCTGGACATGATTTCATCCTCTCCAGCCCTATTGTCCAAACAGCCCGCCACAACCTGACGCGCCCGGAGATATAAGAGGTATCGCATCCCTTAGAAGGAGCGTTCTTCGCGGAATCCCCGAAAAGCAGGCTACTGCTGCAAAATCTGGAATACAAGCTGCGCCAGTACGCCGGCGATAACCCCAAAGCCCAACCCCATGACCCAGCGATGCAGGGTATTGATTTGCTCCGTCAGGTCCGCCCGGAGTTTGCCTATTTCGGCTCGCAGGGAACCTGTTTCGGCGCGGACAAAGTCCTGCGTGGCGGAGTCCCCTTGCGCGTTGCGGATAGTTCTTGCTATCGCTTCGGCCGGACGCTGTTCAAGGCCCGCATCCACAAGCTGGTGGGTGATGGCGAGAGTATCAATCATGGCTTTGGGAAAGGCTTAAAAATTAATATACCGTTTTGGGCGTTCTGTTTCCAGCGCACGACGGTGGCGCCAAAACCCAAAAATTTTCCTACATTGTCCACTGCCACCCCTATTCCCCTAAACCCCCGATACCACTATGAATCGCCGCCATTTTCTGTACCGCATGGGAGGCGCCGCCGTCGGCGGCCTGACCCTGAGCAGCCTGGGCTTTCCGGCAAAAAGCATGGGACTCCTGCGTCCCGGAGCCTCCGGCGTGAAAATCGGGGCCATCTCCTACAGTTTTCGCGAAATTCCCGCCAGCGCCGAGCAAATCCTCGAATACATGGTGGAACTCGGCCTCAATACGGTCGAACTCATAGGCAGCCCGGCGGAGGAGTTCGCCGGCGGACCGGCAGCGCCGCCGTTTCCCCGCAACTGGCGGGAGTTGAGCCAGGATGAGCGCGCCAGCTACAGGGCCGAACGGGAAGCGGCGGACAAAGAGGCCGCCGAATGGCGCTTGTCAGCGCCTATGGACAAGTTCGAAGCCCTCGGCAAGATGTATCGCGACGCCGGGGTCGATATCGACATTCTCAAGCTGGGCAACCCGGGATGGTCCGACGGAGAAATCGACTACGCCTTCCGGGCCGCCCGGGCGGTGGGCGCGCGCGGCATTTCGTTTGAAATATCGAACGAGGCGGGCGAACGCATGGGGCCTTTCGCCACGAAGCACGAGCTGGTCACGAGCATGCATAACCATACCCAGGTGGCCGATGAGGATTTCAGTTTCGATATCCCGCTCTCCTACTCGCCCTTCAACATGCTCAACCTCGACATCGGGCACTACGTGGCGGGCCTGGGAACCTCCCCGATCCCGGTAATACAGAAGTACCACGACCGGATTGCGCACCTGCACCTGAAGGATCGGAAAACCCCGGAAAACGGCGCCGCGAACGTGCCCTGGGGCGAGGGCGACACGCCGATCGGCGAGGTCCTCCGGTTGCTCAGGGACGAAGCATACCCGATTCCGGCGATGATCGAACTGGAATATCCGATCCCGGAAGGCTCGACGGTGATGGAGGAAATGAAGAAGTGTGCGGACTACTGCCGGGAGGCGCTTTCCTGATCGTACGCGATTTCTTCGAGGGGTTTTTGGCTGAGTGAGTGGCGCCCTGGACAAACCTTTTCCATATCTGAAGACCTGCGAACCAACAATGGACAGACGCCATTTTATCACGTGCGCGGCGGCAGGCGCGCTGGCTCTCGGCCTGCCGGGCGCCGCGTGGCGAACAGGTCCTTCCGCGAATCTGCAAACCCTGGCCCGGCCCGCTTTACTCGACATGCTCGGCGACCGCCGCGTTCGCGACCTTGGAATGCATTATCGAGAGATGTATCCCGGAGAGTGCGATGCGGATATCCTGGGTGCGGCCATCCTGGGCAGCGATATGCCGGCCCTGACGGATACCCCGGCGCTGCACGCCCGCCTGAAAGCAACGATCCGGAGCGACTTCGCCGCCGGGCGAACGGTTATTCTCAAAGGATGGGTGCTTTCCGTCACCGAAGCACGCCAGTGCGCTCTCTTCTCGCTCGTCTACCCGTAATCGTCATCGGATATGCATACCGACGCCCGAACCCTGGAGAATGGCGCTCTCATTGAAGGCGACCTTTGCATCGTCGGCGCCGGCGCCGCCGGCGTCAGCATGGCCATGGAATGGGCAGGAACGCCCTACAACGTAATTTTGCTTGAAGGCGGCGGGTTCAACTATGAGCCGCAGATGCAGGCGCTCTATGCCGGCAAAAGCATTGGCGATCCGTATCAGGTACCTCTGGAAGTCGCCCGGCTCCATTACTTTGGCGGCACCACCGGGCACTGGGCCGGCTGGTGCGCGCCCATGGACCCCATCGATTTCGCAAAACGCGACTGGGTGCCCCATAGCGGCTGGCCGTTCCGGAAAGAACATCTCGACCCGTTCTATGAACGCGCGCAAGCCTATGTTGAACTGGGACCTTACGTATATGACGCAGCCCACTATGAAGCCATGGATCCTTCGCAGAAACGGCTGCCATTCGACGAAGAAAAGGTATGGACGAAGATGTGGCGGTTCAGCCCGCCAACCCGATTCGGGACGCGGTATCGGGATGCGATTATGGACGCCAAAAACATTCATCTATACACCTACGCCAACGTCACGAAGATAGAGGCGAACGAGTCGGTGCGGGCCGTGGCCGGATTGCAGGCGCAAACCATCGACGGCAAGCGTCACCGCGTTCGGGCCAGGCGCTACGTGCTGGCCTGCGGATCGATCCAGAATGCGCGTATCCTGCTGGCCTCCAATGAGCAGGCGCCCGCCGGGCTGGGCAATGACCACGATCTGGTGGGGCGCTTTTTCATGGAGCACCTGGAAATGGGCGGAGCGCAGTTGATCCTCGAAAAGCCGGACCCTCTGCCTATGTACGCGTTCCGAGTGGGCGGGGAACGGCCGCCCACTGGAGAACTGGCCTTGACCGAGCAGGCTCAGCGGACGCATCGCATTCTCAACGGCACCGCCTCGCTCCGGCCGGGGACCTTTCCCGAAGAGATGAGGAGCTTTTTTCAGCGATTTTCGGAAGGCGCTCTCAGGCAACGGTTGCGCAGCGACGAGCAGGAAGGGGAACAGCCGCGGGGTACGCCCAACCAACCGCCTGCGCCTGGCGAGGGGCGTCGGGACTATCGGCTCCAGTCACGCGCCGAGCAAATGCCGAACCCCGCCTCCCGCGTAGTCCTCAGTACCGAAAAGGATGCGCTGGGGACGCCCTATGCCGATTTGCACTGGAAACTGTCGGAACTGGACAAACGGTCGATGCGAACCTTTTTCGAAATGGTGGCGCATGAATTCGGCCGGACCGGGCTGGGGCGGGTTCAGATCCTGGACTGGTTGCTCGAAGACGATACCATCTGGCCATCCTTTCTGAGCGGAGGGTTTCATCACATGGGAACCACGCGCATGCATGACGATCCCGGGCAAGGGGTGCTCGACGCCAACGCAAAGGTACATAGCGTCGAGAATCTGTATGTAGCCGGCGCCTCGGCCTTCCCGACTTCAGGGGCTCCGAATCCAACGTTGACGTTGATTGCCTTAAGCTTGCGATTGTCAGATCATCTTAAGGATAATATCCGATAAGGAAAGGCGCTTCGCGATGTGCAGGCGATGGTTTCAGGCACCCACAATGGCTGGAAGCCTCTAGCAGGGTCTATGATTGCGGACCCGCCCGCAAAGCGCGGGGACGTACGGCGACCAGAGCGCGGTCGCCGCGACCTCTTTGTCGAAGCTGGCCGCACCCGGCGTCAGCCGCTCATTATCCTTAATTATTGAATTTACGTGAATTTCAGGGGGGGGGGGGGGGGGTAGCGCACCCCGTTGCCCCTTGATATAATTTTTTATATTCCCCTCGCAAAAACTGCGCAGTAAAGCGAAAATCCCGACATAGCCATGACGAAATCTCTTTGGGACGCCTACCTCGACACGGCGAGCGAGCATTACGAAGCGATTGAGGAGGGAGAAGACTACGATCTCGATTTTGCGAAGGCGCTGGCGAAAGCCCGCAACGCATTGCTGCAAGGCGATTCAAGTTGGGCAAACCTTGTAACGACGGCAATCAGGGATAGGGATAAGCGCAAGGAGGATGCCAAGCAACGACATGGTTGGTTCGAAAATATGCGGAAGGTCGAACAGGGCATCGACAACCACCCGGACGCCATGCGGGATGCGCTTCGGGAACTTTGGTCCGAAGACGACCGAACGCCCGCCGAACGCATTCGCGCATTCGACAGCAAGGTGCCCGAAAACATGCTAGATACCAGGGTGGGTGTACACATCAGGATCGCATCATATTTGATGATGGGACTCGACGCACACCTGTATCCACCGTACCAAACGGGCAGATTTGGAAAGATATACAAACACTTGGACTACGAGCAAGAAGAATCCGGCGACGATGCGGGCGCACGGTACGAACACGCTCTCGACTTCCTGGACCACATGATCGAAGAGGCGCGGAAGCGAAACATGGCCTACCCCGCGACCCGGATGGACGCCCAATCCGTCGCCTTCTGGTATACCCGGTATCTTGAAAAACAAAAAAAAGAAACTGCGCCCTCCCCCATGCCATCTACCCAAACTGAATCCACCCAAAATCCGCACTCCCTGAACACCATCCTCTACGGCCCGCCCGGCACCGGAAAAACCTGGCACACCGTCACGTACGCCGTGGCGATCATTGAAAACCAGGTTGTGAACGAGGTGGAAAAGGAAGACCGCGACGAGGTCAAGAAGCGGTTTGAAGAATACCGCAATGAGGGACAGGTCGAGATGGTCACGTTCCACCAGAACACCACCTACGAGGATTTCATTGAGGGCATCCGGCCCGTCCTGACAAACGATCAGGCAAGCGCCAACGGGCAGGCTTCGCCCGAAGACAGCAGCCCCGGAGACGTCCAGTATGAAATGCGGCAAGGGGTATTCCGGCGCATTGTAGAGCGCGCAAAGCAGGACCCGGACCGGCAGTATGTGCTCGTCATCGACGAAATCAACCGGGGCAACATAGCCCGCATCTTCGGCGAACTGATCACCCTGATCGAGGACTCAAAGCGAACCGGAGAGGACGACGAAGCGTGGGTAACGCTGCCCGGCTCGCAGGACAGGTTCAGCGTGCCGCCGAACTTGTATATCCTCGGGACCATGAACACCGCAGACCGATCCATCGCCCTGCTGGACACCGCCTTGCGCAGACGATTCAAATTCAGGGAAATGATGCCGAAGCCGTTGCACCCCGGCGTCAACAAAAATGTTGACAAAGTGGATCTCAGTAAACTCCTGAAGGCCATGAATGAACGCATCGCCGTTCTGCTGGACCGGGAGCATCAAATCGGACACACCTACTTCCTCGGCGTAAACACCATGGAAGCGCTTGCCGAGGCGTTTCAGCATGGAGTCATGCCGCTCTTGCAGGAATACTTTTACGAGGATTGGGAGAAGATTCGCGCAGCGCTGGACAAGAATGGATTCGTCGTGGACCGGAAACCGCCGGAAGAACTGGTCGCATTGGGCCTGGCGGACGCTGATCAGAAAATCTACGATCTATTGCCTGCCGACAACAAACGCTGGAAAGACCCGGCGGAGTATCAGGCTATCTACGACAAGACTGCAACGACGGCGCGCGACGACAGCGGGGCAGGAGCGCACGACGACAGCGCGGGAGAGACAAACGACGACAGCGCGGCAGAGGACGATTAACCATGCCGTCCCCGACTACGTACAACTGGCGGGCAGTTCGTCGCAACTCCAGTGCGCAATCCCGAACGCCGCCACGCACGATAACCGTTCGGGAATACGAAGAAATAACCGGATTGCAGGAGGACGAGCAACGCGATCTGGAACGATTTGCGCTCGAACGAGCAACCGACGAAAAGGGTCGGCAACAGCCAATTGTGCTCACGCGCCGAAACGGCCTCCTCTACGCGCAGAACTACGTCGGGATCATCGAAACGCGCCGGGGAACCGTGATCGAAATCCTGCCGAAGGTCGATCTTGCATCCGATGCGGACAACGACCACGAGAAAACCCGGGAGATTTTTCTAACCATGCTCCGAAATTGGCGGCGCCTCCGGGAAGCACAATGGAGCGGCGCCAGCATTCGCGCCATTCGCCGCTTCGACATGTTCGAAGCCTTCGTCCACCTGTTCCTGACGAACGCTATCCTGCTGACTCGGCGCGGCCTCGCCCGGACGTATCAAACGCAAGAGGCGAACCTCTCCTGCCTGCGCGGGCGGATTCTGTTTCCACAGCATATCCGCGAGAATCTGGTGGATCGATCCCGGTTCTACGTCGGGTACGACGAGTTCACCGCAGATCGCCCTGCAAACCGTCTTATCCACCTCACGTTACAGCGGCTCATGGGCGGCAAGCGGCATCCCGCGAACCGGCAGCGGCTCCATCAGTTGCGTATCGCCTTCTCCAGCGTACCCGCTTCGACCAACCCGAACGCCGACTGGGCGCGCCATCAAGTGGACCGTTCTATGCGCCAGTACGACGCCGTGATGCCATGGGTCAGGTTGTTCCTGTTTGGCCACGGCCTCGCCACCTTCGCCGGATCGCATGTCAACCGCGCGATGCTATTTCCAATGCAGGAGGTGTTCGAGGATTTCGTCACCGCCGCCGTCCGCCGACATCAGCAACGCTTCGCGGTGCATGCCCAGGATCAACAGCATCATCTGGCCACGGACTACTATACTCGCAAGCCTGCGTTTTGGCTGAAGCCGGATATCGTGCTAAAAAAGGACAAACAAGTCCGGTTCATCCTGGACGCCAAGTGGAAGCAACTAGACCCCAGTAAATCAAATCACGGAATCAGCCAGGCCGACGTCTACCAGCTCTTCGCCTACGGAAAGACATACGGCTGCCGTCGCGTGGCTCTGGTCTATCCGAAAACATCCGGGTTTGGCCAAACGCTCCGCTTCCGATTCAACAAGGACCCCGAACTGGAACTGGCCTGCTTCCCGTTCGACGTGGCCGATCCGGCGGAAACCGTTGAAACGATGATGCGGGAGTTGGTGAACTGACCGCCGCGGCCTCGCGAAGAACATCTAAATACAGGAAATGGAGCCAACGACCGGACTTGAACCGGTGACCTGCTCATTACGAGTGAGCTGCTCTACCAACTGAGCTACGTTGGCTGGTCGATCTTTACAACGCGAGATACGCCGCCTGCGCCCACAAAACGCACAACGCGCGCACTGGATCCCCGCAGATTGCACATCGGACGGGAGCGAGCGCGCTTGCGCACAAGCGTATCCTGCCCTCAAAAAACACGCCGCCCCCTCTGAAACACAATGTCTTTCCCTGCGTTCTGTTAAACTTTGCGTATACTGCGCGCAATCCCTACTTGAGCACGTACCCCTGCGCCTTGCCGGGCATGCCCCCTTCTTCCGTTATAGCCAAAGCCGGCAAGGCATGGAGTCCCGCATCCTGGCGGGAACGGCCCGCCGAGCAGCAACCGACGTACTCCGACCAGGCCGCCTTGTCCGAAACGCTGGCGCAGTTGCGCGCGTTGCCCCCGCTCGTAACGTCGTGGGAAATTCAGGCGCTCAGGAAACAAATCGCCGAAGCGACGCAGGGGCGGCGTTTTATCCTGCAGGGCGGCGAATGCGCGGAACACTTCAACGAATGCAGCGCGGACATCATCGCCAATCGCCTGAAAGTGCTCCTTCAGATGAGCCTCGTGCTGATCTTCGGCGTCCGGATGCCCGTCGTGAGGATAGGCCGCTTCGCCGGCCAGCACGCCAAACCCCGCTCATCCGATAGCGAAACGCGCAACGGGACCACCCTCCCGAGCTACCGGGGCGACCTGATCAACGAGGCCGCCTTCACGCCCGAAGCGCGCAAAGCGGATCCAAAGCGCATGCTGCAAGCCCACGCCCATTCCGCCATGACGCTGAACCTCGTTCGCGCCCTCACCAATACGGGCTTTGCGGATCTGCATCACCCGGAATACTGGAATCTCGATTTCGTTCACCGGACCTCGCTGGAAAAAGAATACCGCCAGATCGTCGAATCCATTCAGGAAACGATCGCTTTCATCGAAACAGTCTCTGGCAACCCGCTTCGCAATCTGGAACGCACCCAATTCTTCACCAGCCACGAAGCCCTCCATCTTCCCTACGAAGAAGCCTTCACGCGCAATGTGCCGCACAACGAAGGCATGTTCAACCTCGGAACCCATTTCCCATGGATCGGCGCCAGAACGTCGGACCCCGAAGGCGCCCATATCGAATACGCGCGAGGCGTCGCAAATCCGGTCGGACTGAAAATAGCCCCCGGCATGTCGCCAGAAGAACTGGCGCGCATCGTACGCATTCTGAACCCTGACGCAGACCCCGGACGGCTCGTGCTCATTCATCGCCTCGGCGCAAACCGCATCGGCGAGCTGTTGCCCCCGCTGATTCGGGCCGTGCAGACTTCAGGGACGCCGGTCGCCTGGATGAGCGACCCCATGCACGGAAACACGGAATTGACAGGAACGGGCGTCAAAACAAGGCGTTTCGAAAACATCCTCGACGAACTCGAACAGGCGTTCGATATCCATGCCGCGGAAGGATCGCATCTCGGCGGCGTACATTTCGAACTGGCCGGCGAAGACGTTACCGAATGCACGGGCGGCGCAAGCGGCCTGAACGACGCCGATCTGGTGCGCGCCTACAAGTCGCAAGTCGATCCGCGGCTGAATTACGAACAAGCGCTGGAAATGGCGTTCCTCGTCGTGCGCAAGAAAAAACGCATGGAAAACACATCGGCCCTATGACCCCGCGCCTCCCGCAAAGCATGTTCTTCCTTTCCGGGATGGTCGCGGTCTTGCTGTCGATCGCGCCGCCGCTTGCCCATGCGCAGCAGTCCGCCGCCGTACGCGGATTCGTCACGGCGCAGGACGACGGACAACCGCTCCAGGGCGTACATGTCATCATCAGGCAAGGAGACACCGTCCTCGGCAGCGTAACCGATCCCGACGGGATATATTTGATCGGCCGCATCCCGGCGGGGCGATACGTCCTCCAGGCTTCGTTTATCGGATTCGAAACCTTTTCGGACACGCTCGACCTCGCCGCAGAGGATTCGCGGCACCTCGACATCGCGCTGACCACGCAACAAGCCGCCCTGGACGAAGTCGTGGTCGAGGCCGAACGCGAAACCGGCGCCGCGCGCGTTACGGCGGGCCAGCAGCGAGTGCTGCCGCAAGACATTGAATTGATCCCCTCCCCCAGCGTATCCGGCGATCTCGTCAACTACCTTGCCGCACAGCCCGGCGTGGTATCCATGGGGGACCGCGGCGGACAAGTCTTCATCCGGGGCGGCGAACCCAGCCAGAACCTGACCATGCTGGACGGAATGCACATCCTCCAGCCCTTCCACCTGCTGGGATTCTATTCGGCGTTTCCATCGGACATCATCAACAACGCAGACATTTACGCAGGCGGGTTCGGGGCCGAATTTTCGGGACGGCTGTCCTCCGTGATCGACGTTCAAACGCGGAACGGAAACAAGCGCCGCCTCGAAGCCGGCCTGGCGCTGACCCCTTTCGTAAACTCGGCCCGCCTCGAAGGACCGCTGGTGGGCGGCATCTCCTTCCTTGGCTCCGCCCGGATTTCAACCCTTGAGGAAGTGGCCTCGCTGTATGTAGCGGACGACCTGCCCTACCGGTTCGGCGACCTGTTCGGCAAGATCCACATCCCCGTCTCGCGCAATCACCAGACCTCCGTATCGTCCGTGCATACGTTCGACCGGGGCACGTTGGCGGAGCCGAATCTCTTCACTTCCAATAATGAGATTCGCTGGAAAAACACCGCGGTCGGCGTACGGCATCTCGTGCTCCCCAGAGCCCTGCCTATCCTTGGCGAAGCCCTGTTTTCCTGGTCCCGCCTCGAAACGGAATACGGCCCGCGCGAGGAGCCGTCCCGCACCACCGACGTAGACAGTTACAACCTTGAAGTCAATTTCAGCAACTTCGGGCAACGCGTCGAGACGCGATGGGGATTCTTCGCGCGCAACATCGAACTCACGGCAGACCTCGGCGGAACCTATCAAAACATCGTGGAAAACTTCGTCCGCTCGACCAACGCAGGCGGCTGGGCGGAACCGGAATTCAACTTCGGCAATGGCCTGCGGGTGCGCATCGGCGCCGTCGGACAGTTTTTCGGCAATTCCGGCTTCTTCGTGGAGCCGCGCATCCGGGGCGTTCTCGAACGGGGCAAACACCAGTGGAGCGTAGCCGGCGGCGTATACCGGCAAAACATCCTTGGATTAAGCGACCGACGCGACGCTTCCAGCATTTTTACGGCCTGGGCAGAAGCGCCGACCGGAGAGGTCCCGACCGCCCTTCACGGCATTGCGGGATACCGGATTACGCCCTCTGCATCCCTCGAACTCTCGGTGGAGGCATTCTACAAGGACCTGCAGGACCTGTTTATTGCAGAATGGACCTCGTTCCCCCGTTTCACTACGCGACTTCAGCCGGCGGACGGAGAAGTCATGGGGATAGACCTGCGCATGGAATTCCGACGCCGGAATTTCTACGCTTTCCTCAACTACGGCTACTCCTCGACCCGCTACGACGCCATGCAGGAAACATTGCCTGTGTGGTTCAACGTGGATCAGCTCTCTTTCCGCCCGCCGCATGACCGCCGGCATCAGCTCAATCTGATCCTGAGCGGCTCCATGGCCGGATTCGACCTGAGCGCGCGCTGGAATATCGGATCGGGCCTGCCCTACACCGAGGTGCGCGGGTTCGACGGATTCATTCTGATGGACGGGGTCGTAGACGTGGAAGGCGTCGAGGGCTTTCCGCGCGTCATCTACGACCACCCCTACGAAGGCGTACTCCCCACCTACCACCGCCTGGACGTAACGGTCGAGCGACAGATGTCCCTCGGCCCGGCGGACCTCACCGTACAGGCAGGCGCCGTCAACGCCTACAACCGGGCGAACCTGTTCGCCCTCGACATATTTACCCTGCAACGAACCGACCAGCTTCCCTTCGTTCCCACGGTGGGCATCGAAATCGAATTCTGATTATGCCCCTTGCCTCGATACGCAATACAACCTTAGGCGTCCTGATCGCCGCCGCCTTGCTGGCTTCCTGCGAAAGCGCCGTCGATCCACTGATAGGCGACCCCCGCCCATTCACGATCTGGGGACTGCTGGACGCCGCGGCGGACACCCAGCGCGTCCGTATTTTTACCATCGAAGGGGAATCCGGCGTCGACCGGCCCAACAGTCCGGACGCCACCGTAACCAGCACGGACCTCGAAACCGGAGAGACGCTGACGTGGCGGCCCTATCAGGCAACATACGAAAGCGGGGCGACGGGGCAACTATTCGAAGCCCTCTTTCGTCCGGTGCATGGACGCCAGTATCGACTGGACGTAACCCGATCAGACGGAGCCGTATCCAGCGCCACGGTAAAAGTCCCGAACAAGGTGGATTTCACCATCGAGCGTACGGACACCAGTCCGATAGTCGAGGTTCACGTACGAGGAGACGATTTCAATCTGCTGGGCGTCGAGATGCGCTACGAAGCGACCAACGTCCCTCCCGTCAATGTGTGGCCAACCGACCGGAAACTTCACCCGGCCGTATTCTACCCGGTGGAAGTATCTTATCAGGGGACGGAAAAACGAACAAGGGACGGCGTACGGTACGATATTAACATGGTGCACGACTTTGCGGTCGTAGAGGAGGAGTACAAAAACAAATGCCTGGTGACGGAAGGCAACCCCGACATTGCCCTGCGCCGCATCGAGTTTCATTTCGTGGCGGCGAACGAAGCATGGAGTCCGCCGGGCGGCGTATTCGACCCCGAGGCGCTCGTCGAACCCGGGGCCCTGTCCAATATCGAAAACGGATACGGCTTTCTCGGCGCCGGCATGGTGGTCGCCGAGCGCTGGCTTCCTCCGATAAACCTGCGGACTTTCATTGGATTCAGTTCAGAGCAGGGGTGCTCTCTGGTGCCGAGCGCCGGTAATCCGGCCTGCACCTCCCCGCCCGTCCCGTGCCTCGACGATGTCGAGGAAGATATCTGGAACCTCTATTTTTGAAGTTCCGGAGAAGCATTTATGATGGGCCGGTCCCCACTTCCTCAATCCAGCCGCCGCCCACCACGTCGTCGCCTTCGTACAACACCACGGACTGCCCCCGCGTAACGGCCTGTCTCGGCGCCGAAAAGGCTACGCGAAGTTCGTCCGGCCCTTGCTGCCGCGCCACGCCGGGAGCGCCCGGATCGTTGTAACGGATTTTCACGTCCACCGGCAATTCGCCGTCAAGACAATCGTACTTGACAAGATTGATCTGCCGGGCCGTCAACGCGCCCCGGAATAATTCGTCGCGCGGCCCCAGGACAATGGTGTTCGTTTCGGCGTCGATATCGACCACGTAGGCCGGATACCCAAGCGCCGCGCCAAGCCCCCGACGCTGCCCGATCGTGTAAAACGGATACCCTTCGTGCCGTCCCACCACGGTCCCGTCGGACGTTACGAACAATCCCCCCGACACTTCCTCCGCCAACCCGTCCACGCGGTCTTTCAGAAAACGCCGGTAATCGTTGTCCGGGATAAAGCATATCTCGTACGAGTCGGGCTTGTCCGTCACCCGATCCAGCCCGTACGCCGCAGCCATCCCCCGAATCGCCGGTTTTTCGAACTCCCCCAGCGGCAACAAGGTACGGGCCAGATGCTCCTGGGATACCCCCCACAAGGCATAGCTCTGATCCTTGCGCGCGTCGCATCCCTTCATCAACACGAAGCGTCCCGCGGACTCCTCGCGCCGGAGCCGGGCGTAATGCCCGGTGGCGATGTAGTCGCAATCCAGCTGGTCGGCCCGTCGCATCAACGCCGCCCACTTTATGTGCGTATTGCACAATACGCACGGGTTCGGGGTGCGCCCGGCAAGATATTCGTCGGTAAAGCGCTCAATCACCCAGTCCCCGAATTCTTCCCGTATGTCCACGATAAAATGCGTGAAGCCATGCTTCACGGCCACAGAGCGCGCATCATTCATGGATTCGAGCGTACAGCACCCCACCTCCTTTCCGCCTCGCCCGCCGCTACGGGCGTAATCCCACGTCTTCATCGTGACGCCGACCACCTCGTACCCCTGCTCGCGCAGCATGACCGCAGCGACCGAGGAATCCACCCCGCCGCTCATAGCCGCCAGTACCCGTCCCTTGTTGCGCATGATTTGTCGTTCGCTGTCGAAATGCCAGTAAATAACTGATCTGAAATCAATTATTTATTGACTGCCGTTAAGGATACCCTGACTAAACCTGCAAAGTTCAGAGGCTGCGAGGGGCGCTTTGCGCCCGCCATGCCCGAATCCGCAGCGTTTACCGCTGATTTCAACAACGCCATCGCAATGTCCTTTCCATGCGAACGCGAAGCGCTGATCGAAGCAGAGTTAATCAGCGTACCCTTACAATACATGCTTCGACCACCCGCCGTCCACGGGAAATCCCACGCCGGTTACGTAGGCGGCGCGCTTGCTTACGAGAAACGCCGCGGCGGCGGCGAATTCCTCCGGGTCCGCAAGGCGCCGCAGCGCGCTGTTTTCAGCCCATCCAGACTCGATTTCTTCGACAGAAGCCCCTGACGTCGAGGCAAGATGCGCCGCCAGTTCCTTCAAACGTTCCGTACGCGTATACCCCGGCAGGATGGTGTTGACCGTAATGCCCGCCGGACCCAATTCCTCTGAAAGGGTCTTTGCAAAGCCTTGTACGCCGGCGCGCGTCGCATTGGAAAGGTACAGACTGGGAATCGGCCGTTTGGCTGAAATCGACGTGATCATCAGAATGCTGGCGTGCGGATCATCGGTCGCCGCCGCTGCCCGCAAATGCGGCAACGCCGCCCGGCACAACTGGATGGTGCCGACCAGACTCAACTCAATCGCCGTACGCCACGCTTCAAGGGACAAATCATCGATATAACCCGGCGGCGGACCGCCGGCGTTCGTCACCAGGATATGCAGCCCGCCGAAGTGCGCGGCGGCCTGATCGATGGCCTCGTGCACGGCATGCTCGCCCGTTACGTCGCATGCAAGCGGCAGTACGCTTCCCGGATCGACGGCAGCCTCCTGCGCCAGGCGGTCGGCAGCCGCGACAATACGTTCTTCTTTCCGGGAACAGATCGCTATGCGGCAGCCCTCCCGGGCCAGCGTATGCGCAACAGCGTAGCCCAGCCCGCTGCTCGCGCCGGCTACGAATGCAGTTCGTCCCTTTACGCCAAGGTCCATAATCTTTGGAATGCTTTGGTGAATGCTTGCTTTAAGGAGCGTACGAATGTGTCCCGCCCTTTGTGGGCGCCGGAGCAACTTCCCTAACGCGGGAGGCCATAGAGGTCGCTGCGCTTCTCCCGGGACGCGGGTGGAAATTTCCTGTACCGCGGTTCTGCGGCGGTAGCCGCCAGACCCTTCCCTACCCGTCGAAACGAAGAACGGATTCGACCGCGGCGGCGTCTCCAAGCCGATCCCGCCCCGACAGGAAATTCAGTTCCGCCAGAAACGAAAAGCCGACGGACTCCCCGCCGGCCGCCCGAATCATTTTCTCCGCCGCCGCCGCCGTCCCGCCCGTAGCGATCACGTCGTCATGGATCAGTACGCGATCCCCTTCCACGACAGCGTCCCTGTGCATCTCGATACAATCCGTACCGTATTCAAGGTCGTACTCCATACGGTAAGTACGCCACGGCAACTTGCCCTTTTTGCGAATAATCGCGAACCCCGCGCCGAGTTCCCGCGCCAGCGATAAACCGAAAAGGAACCCGCGCGACTCAATCCCCGCCACCTTCGTAACGCCCGCATCGCGAAAAGGCCCCGCAAGCGCCTCGATAGCCTGCCGAAACAAAACGGGGTCCAGCAAGATCGGCGAGACATCCTTGAAAGCAATGCCGGGTTGGGGAAAATCCTGCACGGTGCGCACCGCATCGCGCAAGGCCTGGATGGATGTTTCGGAAGAAAAAGACATACGGAACGGAATCAATTACAGCGTGGAATCGAATCAGACGACGTAAAAACGAAAAGCGAACGGCGCGCGCCAACCGGAGCGCATTATGGAACGAGTCCCTTGTCGTATTGCTCCTTGTACGCGCGAACCGCGCGGAAGATAGCGCTCGCCAGATAATCCTGCCCGGATTCGCTGGCCAGAAACGCCGCCTCGGACTCATTGGTTAAAAACCCCAGTTCGACAAGCACGGCGGGCATGGAAGCGCCCCAAAGCACATAAAAACCGGCCTGCTTGACGCCCCGGTTCTTGCGGCGCACCCGTTGCTCGAACTGCTCCTGGATAAGCACGGCCAGTTGCTGGCTATGCTGCATATACGCGCTTTGCGTCAACGCCATGCGAATCAGCGATTCTTCGTTCATCTCCTCGTATTCCCGCTGGGAACTCTCCAGCTTCACCACCTCGTTTTCCCGCTCCATCGTGTGGCGGGCCGCATTGCTCTTGTGCAGGCCAAGGAAATAGGTTTCCGTGCCGCTCGCCGCCGCGCTGCCCGCCGCATTCGCATGAATCGAAATAAACAGTTTGCCTCCGTATTCGTTGGCGATGCGGCCCCGGTCGCTGAGCTCGATAAACCGGTCGTCCTCGCGCGTATATTCAACCCGTACGCCGAGACGCTCTTTAAGGTACGCGCCGAGTTTCAACGAGACGGACAGGGCAATGTCCTTTTCAAGAATACCGTGCGCGCGCGCGCCCGAATCCTTGCCGCCATGCCCCGCATCGATCACCACGGTGTCCAGAAGCCAATGGCCGCCGACCGGGGCCTCTTCCGTGGGCGACAATTCTTCCTCGGACGCTCGCATCCGGCCGGTGGCGCCTCCTTCAATGCCGGGCAACAGCTCGGTGGCCGGCGTAGCCAGCAGCGATATTCCCCGAACAGGGACCGGCCGAGGCTCCCGGAGCGCCTCCCATTGCCACGCATTCCGCTCGTCCGCATACGCAAGATTCACCAGTATATCGTCGGAATTCTCGTCCCGATACGCCGAGGCCCGCATGGATTCCCCGGAAACGAGGGTAAACCGAAAAAACAAGTGCCCCGCCTCTTCTTCCCCCGCATACCGGATCACAGGCCCCGCCACATCGTCCCGAACGTGATCAGAGGCCAGCCTCGTATTGAAAAGGACCACTTCCAGCCGCCCATCGGCAAGCAGGCGCGGCGCGCTGTAGGCCGCCACCGGACCGTCGGTATGAAATCGAACGACGTACCCCTTGCCGTCGGATCGTTCAGTCAGGGAAATGCGCTCCACGTGCGGAACGGCGTCTTCTGAAACGACAGACGGCGCAGCGACAGCCCGAATGGGGCCCCAAAACGCTCCCGCCGCCAGAAGGACGAGCGCAACGGCGCAAAACCAAAACATTCCCCGCAAGGAAAATCCGGCGCGCATGGAAAAGCCCGGACGCAAGTAATGCATCGTATTAGGGAAACGGTCGATGGAATCGCTTCCTCTGCATTTTGCGCTGGCGAAAGGGCGGGCGGCGGATGGGCAGATAAAAAATCGCAGCGCAATAACCCACACAAGCAATAAATATACGAATTTGTCTGGAAAAAATCAAGGATGCGCTGATTACAGGATACCCTCCGCTTACACAGTTTACAGGGCGCCCTCCAGGGCGCAAATCGCAGAGGCTGCGAGGAGTCGGCGACCACCATGCCGGCGCCGGCGAAAAAGGCGGGATGCAAGCGCGCCCGCATCCCGCCCAAAACCGCATCACCAGTCCAGGGTATCGTTTCCGAGCAATTCTTGCAGGCGACGCTCCACAATCCGGTCCCGAAAACGCTCGCGCTCGGAAACCGCCTCTTGCAACTCTTGCAGTTTCTCCTCAAGCTGCTCCATCTCGCGGCGGCGATTTTCCTGCTTGAGTTCGAATATCTCTGTCAGCCGTTCCCGCAACGCGTCGATGCTGTCCCGGCGCGCTTTCCCTTCTTCCATCGCGGCGAACTTGCGAGCCATGATCGACGCCTCGCGCTCCATGCGCTGCTCGCGCATCAACCGGTCGAAAAGGGCTTTGTCCATATCCTGGACGCCCTGGAAATAGCGCTGCATATGGATATCCGGGAATTCGCTCGCCGTGCGGGCCGCTTCCTCCGCATGCAGCGTCATCTCCTCCATCATTTGTTGCAATTCGCTGGTCCTTCCTTCGGCGAAGCGATGTTGCAAATCCTGCATGCGTTTGGCCTGTTCGAACAGAATTTCGGCCTTCTGCTCCAGAATGGCCTCGGGCGGCGGGCCGTCGATAAACAAAGTCATGGCGTTTTCTCCCATGCCCGCACAGCCCCCATCTCGCAGGAGGCAATCGAAACTGTCTGCGGGAGTTTTCAACCACAAACTGTCCCCTTCGAGAGCATACCGACGCCCATCTTGCAGTTGCAAGACCACGTCCCTGTCTGAAGCGAACACAGTCAACCCGCCCGCAGCCCCTTCGGGGGGAAATCCTTCCGGAAGATCGCCGGGATCCAATTGTCGTCCGTCCAGGAACACCGCGCCGTTCCTGATTTCCAGGGAACGATGCCCCGGGGGCATACCCTGAAGCGAATGGGCGTCAGGCTGCTGCGCCGCCGTTCCGGCAGCAAGGATCAGCATCGGGAGGACAAACACCCAGCCTTTGAAGTACCGGAAAAGAGAAGTCATGGCTTTACGATATTTGTTAAGGATACTCTGATCAAATCTGCTTCGATCAGCGCTTCGCGTTCGTGCGTACAGGACATCGTGATGGCGTCGTTGAAATCAGCGGTAAACGCTTCGGATTCGTGGCATAGCGGACGCGAAGCGCCCTTCGGGAGGCTGCGAGGAGCACGCTGGCTATGTCATTTCCTCATTATGTGGGACCTGCCACATTGCTTCGTCATTCCTTGCCAGCGCACTCCTCGCAAGCCTCTGAACTTTGCACATTTAATCAGAGTATCCTTAGCAGGGTGCGTTACCTCCGATTTCCAGTAATGAACGGCGTGGTTCCGATGCGCATTGTCAACGGCGTTCCGAGGCGGGCGTCAACCCGGGATTCCCCGATCCGGCAGGGAGCATTTCGAGCGGCGCCGCGGGCGTTTCCCAGCCCCCGGCCACCCCATCGCCGATATGCTGAATGCGCTGTTGCAGGTAAATGACGTCGCTCTGATCGTCCCAGGCCGGTATCTCCAGGACGAACCCCGGCTGGGCAAGCGCGTCGTCCTCACCCTGTTCGTCCCCGGCAACCGCCGATTGCAGCGGCGCGGCGGCGCCAGCGGACGACGCGCCCGCCAGAACCGCTGAAGCAGGAGGTTCCGGCGCCGTTTCCGAAGGCGGGGCGGCGGCGGGAGCGCGAAGATCAGGGGAAGAAGCCGCGGCGAGCCCTGCATCCCCGGGCTGCACGTCGACCCCGCGATCCGCAGCCTCTCCGGCCGGAAAAAGCGCTTCGGGAGAAGCGAGGGAAGGAGTCGTTTCCGTAGGCGCAGGCGCCGCGGGACGGACCGCCACCGATTCGGTATCGGTCGAAGCTGGAGCCAGCGCATCCGTCCGAAACAATCCGATGAGCGCGAACGCCGCCAGCATCGCGGCGATGGCCCCGACTGCAATACGCCTCGGCGCCCGCCACGCCACTCGTTTGCGGGACAGGGCGGGCCGGTCCCGCCGGGCGCCGGAGAGCGTCGTATGTTGCGCCGCCGCTTGCAGTACAGCCGCTACGGCCTCCGGATCGGGCCGCGCAGACCGGATGGCCGAGCGCGCATCCAGCCAATCCTTCATTTCACGCAGGGAATCAGCCTCTTCCGCGCTCCCGGATTCGGCGTCCGGGGGCGGACCCGAACCTTCGTACAGTTCGAGAAGCCAAGCGTCTTTCTTTTCCATGCCGGTTCGTCGTATCAAGTGGTTCGTATTCCTTCGGCCTCCTCGCCGAGCTCTGTCCGCATCATTTTTTGCAGGTTGAGAAGCGCGTAACGCATTCGCCCCAGAGCCGTATTGATGGATACGTTCGTAAGCTCTGCAATCTCGCGGAACGTCATGCCGACTTCGTGGCGAAGCAGCAATACCTCGCGCTGTTCGCCCGATAGCCGCTCGACGCATTGCTCCATAAGGTCAATGCGCCGACGCATATCCACCTGCTCGTCAACCGCCGGCAAGGCGTCCGGCAACCGATCCCAGAAAGAATCCCCCTCGGCGTCCTTCATTTCGACGTCGGTCCATTTTTTCCGCTCGCGCATATGGTCGAAGACTGCATTGCGGGCAATGCGCATGACCCAGGCCAGCCATTTCCCCTGCGCTTCATATGATCCGCGTTGCTTCTTCATGGCGCGAATGGCGCGAAAAAAGGTTTCCTGAAACAGGTCGTTCGCTACGTCCCGATCCCGCACCATACCCATCACATACCCGAATATGCGTTCCTGATGGCGCTCGACCAGTTGGCGAAACGCCTGCTGATCGTCTTGTTCAATGTATGCGACCGCAAGGGCCTCATCCGTACGATGCATTCGGAATGACGGATCGGACCGGATACAGAAAAAACGTCCTGCGCCCCGCTCCCGATCCTGCTCACAGGATACGCTGATTAAGTCCGCAAAGCTCATGGGCTGCGAGGGGCGCGTCACGTACGCAACGTACCGAATCTACGGTGTTTTTTGCTGATTTCAACAATGCAGGCATGGCGTTCCGTACGTGCGAAAGCGATGCGTCGGGCGAAGCGGTTTTGATCAGGGTATCCTATTAGGGCCTGTTCCGTTGCAAGAACGAAGCAGGGCGCGAATTATTGTTTTACCGAAAACGCGATACCGGGCGCCGCGGGGAAAGATCGTTCAAGAAACCATTCGGGCGTCTTTTCATACAAGCCTCCGATATTCTGATTGTCGAAGGCAGCGTCCGGAGCGCTTTCCCGGTCGAAAACGCCACGCGCCATGCCGTGCGCAGCGGCGTTATGATCCTCCGCATTTCCGGCCTCGTTTTTCCGTTCGATTCCCGCCGCGCGCGATGACGTATTCGCTTACCTGGCTCCTGCGCCCTTTTACGATCCTGGGCAAATACTCGCTGCTGATTGCCCATGCGTTCGTTTCGCCGGACGATTTCCGCACGTATCGGAAGAATACCATCAGCCAGATGATCCGGATCGGCGTGGAATCGCTCCCGATCGTTGCGCTGGCCGCCGCCTTTTCCGGCGCCGTGACCACGGTGCAAGTATCCTACCAGCTGGTTTCCGTCTTTCTGCCCGCCACCGTAATCGGATCGGTCGTGGCCCCCTCCATCATTCTGGAGCTCGGCCCGGTCGTCACGGGATTTATTCTGGCGGGACGCGTCGGGGCGCGCATCGCCGCCGAACTGGGAACCATGCGCGTAACGGAACAGATCGACGCCCTCGAAACGATGGGCCTCAACTCGATAAGTTACCTGATCGCCCCCCGGATACTGGCGGGCGTCATCATGTTTCCCATGCTCTACGTGGCGGCCTGCGCCATCGGAATCGGAGGAGGCATTGTCGTAGCCAACCTTGGAGGCTACCTGACCACGCAGGAATTCGTGCAAGGCGCACGGAATTTCTTTCGTCCGTTCGATCCGTACTTCGGCCTGAGCAAGGCATTCGTTTTCGGATTCATCATCACTTCGATATCCTGTTACATGGGATATTTTACGGCCGGCGGCGCCGAGGGCGTGGGAAAAAGCACGACGCAAGCCGCCGTAATGAGTTGCGTGTTCATTCTTATAGCCGACCTGGTCCTCGCTGTCGCGCTTCTGTAAAGGACTATCCCGCATGATCCGGCTCGAACATATCAGCAAACAGTTTAACAATACGACCGTGCTTCGCGACGTCTCTCTGGATATTCCCGAGGGGGAAACGCTGGCGATCATCGGACGGTCGGGGTCCGGCAAAAGCGTGCTTATGAAACATGCGGTCGGCCTGCTCACGCCCGACGAAGGGCGCGTGTTCGTGGACGACGCCAACATCAACGAGGTGCCCTACAAGGAACTGCGCCGGATACGACGCAAGTTCGGGGTCCTGTTTCAGGGCGGAGCGCTGTTCGATTCGATGTCGTCCTTCGAGAACATCGCCTTCCCGCTGCGCACCTTCACGGGGCATTCCGGCAAAGCCATCCAGGGCCGGGTCGAAGAATGCCTGGAAATGGTGCAGTTGCGCAACATCGGGACAAAAATGCCGTCCGAACTGTCCGGAGGCATGCGGAAGCGCGTCGCGCTGGCCCGCGCCATTGCATTGCAACCCAAGTACATCATATACGACGAGCCGACCAGCGGCCTGGACCCGGCCACGTCCAGCCATATCAACGAACTCATCCTGTCGCTCAACGAGCAGTTGCGCGTAACCAGCATCGTGATCACGCACGACATGCATTCGGTGCTCGCCATTGCAGACCGGATCGCCTTTATCCATCAAACCCGCATCGCCTGGACAGGAACCGTAGGCGACCTCCACCGAACCGACCACGAATCTCTGCTTGATTTCGTCCGGGCCAGCGAATACGTGATTGGAGAACCGGCCGCCACGCCGGAAGTATCCCTGCATCCCTAAGGACTAACGACTATCCATTCCAGTGAAGCATTCCAAAGAACTGATCGTTGGCCTGAGCCTCGCCGCGGCGGCGGTTATTTTCGTACTGGGCATCCGTTTTCTGCAAGACGTGCCGCTCTTCCGAAGCACATATGCTCTTTACACCCATTTTGAATCGGCCGGAGGGCTTTCAGGAAGCAGCCCCGTACGCATCAATGGAGTCGACGTAGGCACGGTGGAAAATGTCCGGCTGGACACGGACAATCGGGTGCGCGTCCGGTTGCATCTCGACGACAATGTGCATATCCCGGAAGGCTCCCGCGCCGAAATCGGCGGCATCTCCGCGCTCGGCAGCAATTATGTGGTTATTTTTCCCGGCCCTGCGGGCAATCCGTCGATAGCCGACGAAGGATATATTGAAGGCCGCAGTACGCCGGACGCCCTCGAAGCCGTAACCGAACGCAGCGTCCGCCTCACCGAAAACGTAGAGGAAGCGCTGGCGAACGCCAACGTCCTGCTCGAAGATACGGGCAGCCTGATCGGGGAAACCGGCGCAGACATCCGCCCGACGCTCCGGGCCTTGCGCGAAGTAACAGACGCGCTGGCCCAGACGCTGCGCGAGGAACAGGCGTCCGTGCAACAGATCATTCGCAACGTCGAAACCTTTTCGGAGGACCTTGCCGGCATATCCGGCGGCAGCGCGGACACCCTGGCGCAGACGCTACGCCGCCTCGACCAGATAACGACGCATATCGAAGGCTCCCTCGGAACGCTGGAAGGCGCCACGCGCAACCTGGACGAGATTCTGCAAAAGATCAACCACGGCGACGGCACCATAGCCCGGATGCTGAACGATCCGACCCTGTACATACGCATGGGGTCTACGCTCGAGACCCTTGAATCCCTTATGCAGGACTTGCAGGAAAATCCGCGCAAATACCTGCGGCACATGGATATTGTAGATGTTTTCTAGGGTCTGTTAACACTATGCAGCGGCGCTCTGCCCGCATCCACCGGCTTGCGCGCCAGCGAAAGCGGCGGCGCATCGCCACTGTCAGGATACGCTGATGCTGATCGATTATATCCGGCGACACCTCCCGCCCCTCCCTGCGCCCCGGCGAACGAAAATCGAACTGCCCCGCGCAAGGCAGGACCGCCTGTTGTCTCTTGTCCTGCTGCTCCTGCGCAGCGTACCGCCGATCCTCGTCGTCATGTTCGTTTTCAGTTTCTGGTGGGACGTACCCATCGGCGACCGTACGTACTTCGGCATAACGTACCGCTTCGAAAATCTGCTCCGCATCATTGCCGTAAGCGGATTGATCGGATACCTTACGAACTGGCTGGCCATTACCATGCTGTTCCACCCCCGACAGCGGCGCCCCTTGCTGGGACAGGGCCTGATCCCCGCGCAACGGGAGCGCGTGATACTCCGCCTGGCGCAAACCGTCTCCGACGAACTCATCAACGAAGACATCATCAAGGAAAAAATCGAGAAATCGGGACTCCTCCAGAAATACCGGGAAATGGCCTTCGCCGCAACGCGCAACCTCGTCGAGGACCCCGAATTTCGGAACGAACTGAAAACGTTCCTGGCCCGTTACGTCAGCGAGGCGCTTTCCTCCCCCGAAGTACGCGCCCAGGTCGTTACGTTCATGGAAGACAAGATACACCTCCTTGCGGGACGCGGCGTGGCGGGCTTTGCGCTGCGCGGCTGGCGTTTCTGGAACGAAGAAGATTTCCGCCGTCGGCTGGACGAAGCAGTTCAGGAAATTCCCGCCTCCATGGATGCGATCCTGGACGAACTGGACAGCGCACTGGACCAACTCCCCGAGAAGATAGAAGCCCGCGCCGACGACATCGAAAACTGGTCCGCGCGCATCGTACTCGGCTTCATCGAACGACTCGACATTTACGGCATCGTCGTGTCGAACATGCAAAAGTACAGCGAAGACAAACTGGAAGCCGTCATCCGAAACGCTTCCAGCGAGCAACTCCGCTACATCAAATATCTCGGAGGCGTCCTCGGCACCTTCGGCGGCCTGGTCATCTGGGAACCGTTCACGAGCCTGGTCTTGTTCGTGACCGGGGGGGGAACCATATACGCCCTCGACAGCCTGCTAATGATGCGATCCCGGGCGCGTCGGCGCGCAAGCAGCGCCCTCGACGACAGCGCCGCGAGCCCGGCGGAGCGAGACGGGGCGGGCGACAACCTTCCTGCGTGACGCAAGGGATCGAACGGGGACTCGAACGTACGGAGCGCGTTCCTCGAAATTCAGCAGCGTTTCGAGAGCGCCGCGCATGGTATCCTGCTCCATAAGCGCCGCGCGCAGGGAACCGGCGTTTCGAAATCCCTTGAAATACCCTCCGTAATGGCGGCGCATTTCGAGGACGCCTTTCCTTTCGCCCAGCCATTCGCATTTCAAGGCAAGATGTTCGGCCACCACGGCAAGACGTTCTTCCCATGTGGGCGGCTCCATCTTCTCGCCCGTTTCCAGCCAGGCCTTCGTTTCCCTGAAAATCCACGGATTTCCGATTGCGCCCCGCCCGATCATCACGGCGTCCACGCCCGTCTCGGCGAACATGTCCCGTATTTTCACCGGATCGGTGGCGTCCCCGTTGCCGATGAGCGGTATATCGCGTACGCCTTCCTCCCGAATCCGGCGCAGCCATTCCCACCGGGCCGTACCTCGATACATCTGACTGCGCGTCCGGGCATGCACGGCCAGCGCGGCAATGCCTGCTTCCTCCAGCATGCGCGCCACCTCTATAATCCGAATGGATTCGTCGTTCCAGCCCAGGCGCGTCTTGACCGTAACGGGCCGCGTGGCCCCCTCGATCACCGCCTTGGTAATCTCCAGCATTTTCGGGAGATTCCGCAAAATGCCGGCCCCGCCGTCCTTGCATACCACCTTGCGAACCGGGCATCCGAAATTAATGTCGATAATATCCGGGTTGGCGCGATCAACCACCGCCGCCGCTTCCCGCACCTGTTCGACGTCGCCCCCGAACAACTGAATGCCTATCGGACGCTCTTCTTCATAGATATCCAGTTTTTGCACGGAATCCTGCGCATCGTAGACCAGTCCCCCGCTGGAAATAAACTCCGTGTAAAGTAAATCCGCCCCGTACCGCTTGCACAATATCCGAAACGGCGGGTCGCTTACATCCTCCATGGGCGCAAGAAACAGGGGGTACCGGCCAAATTCGAGGGAACCGATGCGCATGACGGATTACCCGGCAATCTGAGGGCGCTCTGATCAAGTCCGCAAAGATCAGAGGGAACTCCGGCGGCGAAAAACCGTCCTGCCGCGTACGCAACCCGATACGCGAAACCTGGACTGCCGCCGAAGATTTTATCGCAAAAACGTAACCGAACCGCATGCGTTCCCGTAGCATAAGCGTAAGGCCGGTTTTTTGCGCACACCAGAATCCGCGCAACATCGCCGCCCGGAACTGAAACAATCCCTTGCAATCCGACATCCCGACCCCTCGACGCCATGTATAATTCCGTACGCCGCCCGACCCCGCTCTCCACCGCCGCGCCGCTTGCAGTCGCCGTCAGTTTCCTGCTCGCCGGATGCGGCCCCAACCTCTTTGATCGCATCGGGAATTTCGGATCGCTGGGTTTTTTCGGAATTATCGTGGTCGTGCTCGACGTCATCGCACTGATCGAATTGCTCGGCAGCAACAGCAGATCTTTCGGCAACAAAGTCGGTTGGGCGCTCGTTATTGTTTTCTTCCCGGTGCTGGGCTGTGTGTTGTATTACTTCTTCGGGCGATCATAGGCGGCCGATGCAACGCGCACCCCTCGCAAGCCTCTGATCAAAACCTGATGAATCCAGACCCTTCGCCTGCAACGCGGCCCTTCGCTGCGATCATCTTCGACATGGACGGCGTCATTATCGACTCCGAACCCATACACGACCAATCCCACCGAATCGTTTTCGGGCTGCACGACCTGGCCGTTCCCGCCGAAGCGTACCCTTCCTTCAAGGGAATCCCCGAACGCAAGCTGTTCGAGCGCGTCGTGTCCGAGTTCGGATCGGACGAACACGACGTAGATACGCTCACCGTTTCGAAAGAAGAAACCTTCCTGAGCCTCATGCCGGAGATGCGTCTCATCCCGGGGGCGCTGGATTTCATACGGCAGGCGCACGCGCAGCGGCGCCTTGCATTGACCACTTCCGCAACAAGGAGATATCAGCGGTTCGCCTTCGACCGGTTCGACCTGGACCCCTTTTTCGAAATCGTCGTCACGGCGGAGGACATACGCCGCCATAAACCCCATCCCGAACCGTACCTGGAAACAACCCGACGCCTTGATCTGGCCCCGAAAAGATGCCTCGTTATCGAGGACTCCGTAAACGGCGTCCGGTCGGCGCACGAGGCCGGATGCCGCGTAGCAGGCATGACGACCTCGTTCCCCGCCGAGGCGCTCAGCGAGGCGGGCGCATACCTTACGGTGGACACGTTCGAAGAGATGGCGAACCGCCTCGGCCTGAACAACAAGGCGCCGCGAACCGCCCGCTGACCCCGGGATACCCTGGAGCCTGTTAAGGAACCTCTGATCAAGCCCGCAAAGTTCAGGCCGCCTATTCCAGCCCGCGGTCTGCAAGCCAGGCCGGACCACGCCCCTTGATGTTCTCGTCCCAGTACTGCATCCACTCGGGGCCTTCGCGGGAGAGCCGCTCCCAATCCATCTCCATAGGCTCGATATCCACTCCGGTCATCCATTCCGGAAGTTCCGCATTCGACAGGGTATTTCGAACCGGAATGCGGTAAAACCGGTGCGCCTGATCGACAAGGGCGCTATCGGAAGTAACAAACTCATAGAACGCCCGCGCCAGCGCCGGCTGAGGAGATCCGGCGACCAATGCAATGCCGTCCGTCAGAACCGGCGTTCCGGAAGAAGGCGCGATATACCCAAAGGGATACCCGTTATCCTGCGACTGAATGTAGGTGTCCGGCATATTCCACAGCGTTACGTCGCCTTCCTCGCGGGCCAGTTTGAGGTACAGTTGCGTCGGATCAGCGGCGTAGGTCTCCACATTGCGGTCAAGGCGGGCCAGCCATGCGTAGCCTGCCTCCACGTCCGGCTGGCGCAGAATCATCGCCCCGAAAATCGTCCGCATCGTACTGGACGCCAGGGGATACCGAACGATTATGCGGTCATGCCATTGCTCCTCGAGCAAATTGTCCCAGTCCTGCGGAGGCGCCTCGCCCGTCATGGCAAGGGAGCGGGTATTGTACATGATTACTTCCGGGGTCAGGAACGTGCCGTACCAGGCGTTTCCGGTTCCCGCGGCGTAGGCGGGGGCTTCTTCCGCCCAGGACGGTTCGTACGGATCGAGCAGCCCTTCCCGCGCCGCCCGGTCGAACGTCATGCCGTCCCCGCCCCACCAGACGCTTGCCTGCGGATTCCGCCGTTCGGTTCGGATCCGGTCGTAGGCGTCCTGTCCGCCCATGTCTATCCAGGCGATATCCACATTGGGATGGCGGGCCTCGAACAAATCCTCGTAGGCGCCCAGCATTTCCTTGCCGTGCGGGGAATAGACCAGTACGCGGACGCGCTCGTCTTCGGAAGCACATCCGGCCAATCCCCCGGCAAAGCATACCGTCGCCGCAACGAGGAGCGGCGAACGCCAAAAACCGCGAAACGTATTCATGAAATTTTTCATGAAAAAAAAGCGAAAGCGACACGCTGAAGGAAGTGGTGTTGACCAGGGCCTGTTAACACTATGCAGCAATGCTCTGTTCCGTCAGGCACGGCGTCAATCAAGGCGCGAGGAGTGAAGTTTGGTGGTTCCAAATGAGCGACGAGCAACGAAGAGTAACGCCGTGACCGGCGGAACCCGAAGGGCGGGGCCTCTTTTCCTGCCAGGGCAGGCGCCGCAGAGCGCCGCTGCATAGTATTAACAGGCACTAGGGTATCCTTACTGTTCGACGAGGCGCAGTTGCGCGTATTTCAGCATAAGCTTTTTCCGGCCCGCCTCCCGAAAGGCGATCACAGCCCGCATCTGTTCGCCATGGCCTTCCACGGAAAGCACTTCGCCTTGCCCGAACTGCGGGTGATCCACACAACGGCCCGGCGCAATGGCTCCCTCTCCTTGCTCGTAGACCACGGTGCGCCCGTTCGCCTTGCGCGCAGGCGCAGCAAGGTTCCGGCGATAATAATGCGGCGCCATCCCATCGTACGAAGAATCTCCGGGAATGTCGAACGTTTCGTCCGGCCCCGCCTGGAAACGCCCCTTCTTCTGCGCAACAGGCGAACCGCTCGCGGTGCGCACGACGCGCTCGTCGATCTCGTCCAGAAAACGGCTGCGGATCGACGGCGACGAACTGCCGAAACGGAAACGGCTCCGGGCCCAGGACAGATAGAGATGCTTCGCCGCGCGAGTTACTCCTACGTAAAAAAGCCGGCGCTCCTCCTCCACGGCGTCCTGTTCCTGAATAGCCATGGAGATAGGAAAAAGGCCCTCTTCGAGTCCGGTAACGAACGCCACGGGAAATTCGAGCCCCTTGGACGCATGCAGCGTCATAAGCGTTACGCGCTGCGCGTTGTCCATATCGTCGAGGTCGGTCCGAAGCGCCATTTCCTGCAGGAACGTACTGAGCGTACGCTCTTCGGGATCGTCCGCAACGTACTCCGCAATGGCGCCGATCAATTCCTGTACGTTCTGCCAGCGCGCGAGGCTTTCCTCAGGCGTCCCGTCCTGCTGAAGCTGGCGGGCAATGCCGGTCGCCTCCGTCAGGGAACGCGCTATCTCCTCGGCGGGCGTTCCCTCTTCGACCTTCTGCATGTGTCGACGCATCATGTCCCGGAACGCAACGACGGCGCGCTCGCTCTGCGGCGGAAGCTCCAGCAGCGCTACTTGCTCGATCGCCTCCCAGACCGTGCACTGCCGCCGCTCTGCAAAGGCTGCAAGCCGCTCGAACGTCCTCGCCCCGACGCCGCGCACAGGATAATTGATCACGCGCCGCAAACTGGCCAGATCGCCGGGGTTGATCAACAGGCGCAGGTACGCAAGCATATCTTTTACTTCCTTGCGCTGGTAAAACGAAAGTCCGCCTGCGACGCGGTACGGAACGCCCCCCTGCCGCAGGGCGTCCTCTATCGAGCGGCTTTGCGCATTGGTCCGGTAGAACACCGCGAAATGCTCGTAGCCATAGCCGAACGCGGCGCGCGCACTCCGAATTTCCCGCTCGATTTTTTGCGCCTCGTCCCGCTCCGACTCCGCCTCTATGAGCGCCGCAGGCTCCCCGTCCCCGTTTTCGGTCCACAAATTCTTCTCGATGCGGTCCCTGTTGTGTCCAATGATGGACTCGGCCAGCCGAAGAATATTCCCGGTGGAGCGGTAATTCTGCTCCAGCCGCACCGTGACGGCTTTCGGATAGTCGCGGCGGAAAGAAAGGATATTGGCGATATCGGCGCCGCGAAAGGCGTAAATGCTCTGGGCGTCGTCCCCCACGACGCAGATGTTCTCATGCCCCCCGGCGAGCAGGTTCACCAGTTTGTATTGCGCATGATTGGTGTCCTGATATTCGTCGATGTGCAGATATTTCCAGCGCGCCCGGTATTTTTCGAGCGCGTCCGGGTATTTTTTGAAGATATCAATGGGCTTCACAAGCAAGTCGTCGAAATCAAGAGCGTTTGCGGTGCGAAGCGCCTCTTCGTACAGCCCGTAGAGTTGCGCCGCAACTTGCTGAAACGGGCCGAATGCGGATTTGGCGTATTCTTCGGGGGATTTCATCCGGTTCTTCGCGCCGGACAGGATATTCCGAATGCTGCGGGGAGCATACTGCTTCACATCAATATCGGCGCGCTGCATCAACTGGCGCAACACCCGCTCCGAATCGTCCGTGTCGTAAATGCTGAAATCCCGACCATAGCCGATCCGCTCCCCCTCCATGCGCATGACGCGGGCGAAAATCGAATGAAACGTGCCCATCCACAGGTCGCGCGCGGCAGGTCCCGCCAGCTGATCGATGCGGCTGCGCATTTCCCGGGCCGCCTTGTTCGTAAACGTGAGCGCAAGAATCTCCCAAGGCCTGGCGCGTTCCGTCGCAATCAGGTACGCAATCCGGTGCATGAGCATCCGGGTCTTGCCGGAACCCGGACCCGCCACGACAAGCACCGGCCCCTCGGTCGCTTGCGCTGCTTCCCGCTGGGACGGGTTCAGATCGGCCAGAACAGACTCGGGCGTTTCCTCTCGGGAAGCGGCCTCCGCGGAAACGAATGCGCCGGAATAACCGGACAAATCGGCGGGCTGGGAAAAAGACATGCGGCGAAGATAGAAGAAACGAGAACGAAGAACGCAAGGCCGTCTCGAAAAACAGCAGGCTGCGTACAAGATACCGCACGGCGAACGCGAATTCGACCCCTGGCGCAGGCAATACGCGGAAAGAAATGTCGAAATCCGACTATTAAAGGATACTCTGATTAAATCTGCAAAGTTCAGAGGCTTGCGAGGGGCGCTCTGGCGCAGGACAAAACGGGTCTTTGGTGCGCCTTTGAGCGAAACATCGGGCCCCGAAATATCCCGCCAGCCCATGGCCTGCGCACCCTTATGTATTCGCTCAAAGGCGCACCAAAGACCGCTCCCCCTGAGATTTGCAGACTTAATCAGCGTGTCCTGAAGGATGCTCTGAGGGCATCCTAAACAGTGTCTTCAGAATCCGCCAACCGTACGAAGAACCGGCGACGGTCCATGGCTACGACCCGCACATCGCTTCCGGCGGCGATAAAATCGCCTTCCGTAGCGACTTCGATGCGTTCGTCGTCGATGCGGGCGACGCCGGTCGGACGCAAGGGAGTTACGGCGACGCCTGTCTTGCCAAGGTATCTTGCCCGGCGCTCGCTATCCCGATCCACTCCAGGTTTGTCCCCCGTAATGGTCTCGCCCAATACAAAGCGATCCCAGGCTCCCGACGTCCACATCCAGTAAAAAAGTCCGCCTCCCGCCACCGCCGTACCCAGAATGACATAGATTCCACCCAGCAATCCGGATTCCGTGAACGTATACCCGATAGCGAACAAAATAACGATAAAACCAAAAATGCCGACCACATTGAATCCCGGCACAAGATAGACCTCCACGGCGATCAGGCCGAGACCCACCAGAATGAGCGCTATCGGAAGAAAAAATCCCATGAATTCGTCAAGAGGCGTTCACCTATCCGTATAAATTTTTGAATTTATACGGTTTGTTCTGAAGGACGAACCACCACGCGACTGCCCCGCACCTGAATTATTTCCACAGGAACGCCGGGCGTCACGAATTCCCCGCGCGTAACCACATCAATGCGTTCGCCGCCAATGTCCGCTGTGCCCGCAGGGCGCAACGGCGTCACGGCAACGCCCTTCTTGCCCATCAACTCGTCCAGGGCGTCGGACGAAACATAACCGGAGGCGCTGGCGAGTTCCGGCGCAAGCACCAGATGGCCAAACCGACCCGATTTTGGAAGATATTTGCTGAGGGAAAACATCAGAACGATCAGCAAAATGAGCGTGACCGCCATCGTGCCAACCGCAGGCGCCAGCGCAGCGAAAGGCGGAAACGCCAGCCCGACATTGCCGATCAGTGCGGCGAAAAGCGACCCGGCCACCAGCGCCAGCCCGCCTATGCCCGCCACGCCAAAACCCGGAATGACGAAAATCTCGGCAAGCAAAAGCAACACCCCGACGCCGAAAAGCACGATTTCCCAACTCTGAACCAGGCCGATCATGTAGTGCGGCGCAAAAAACATGGCGGCGCCCACGGCGGCGATCGTTCCGGGAAACCCGACGCCGGGCGTTTGCAATTCGAAATACAGCCCGCCCATCATCATCAGCATAAGCAGGGATTGCAAAACCGGCGAGCTGAGAAACCGCAGCGCGCGTTCGATTGCAGAGGTGCGATGGGCGACGGAAGCCGTCGGGGCCAGCCCGGCTTGCTCCACCACCGCATCCATATCGGAAAGAATAGCGTCCGCCACGCCCAATCGAAGCGCTTCCCCGGACGAAAGCGTCAACACGCTGCCTGCTTCGGATACGCCCTCGACCTCCAGCGATTCGTCTACCATGGCTTCCGCAATCCGCGGATCGCGCCCGTTGGCTTCGGCCGTGGTCCTCATCAGGCCCCGCATATAACTTTGGTATTTGTCCGGCGCCGCATCCCCCGAACCGCCTTCTACGACCGTAGCCGCCCCGATGGAGGCGCCCGGAACCATCGCGATGCGGTCGCTGGCGTAGGATATGAGCGCGCCGGCGGAAGCGGCGTTCTTGTCGATAAAGGCTACCGTAACCGGCTCGACGTCCAGAATCGTTTTGCGAATCTTGTCCGCGGCGTCCACCAGGCCGCCAAACGTATCCACGTCGAAAATAATCAGCGACGCGCCTGCGGCCTCGGCGTCGCGCGTAGCCCGGCTTACGTAGCGGGCCAGCACATTGTCGACAGGCCCCTGAATCGGAACGATGTATACGGCTCCGTCCGGCAACGGAGCTTCGAACAAAGCGCCCGGAGACGCCAAGTCTGCCTGCTGCGATTGACCGGGCGCAGGCAACGCCAGACCGAACAGCAAACCTGCCGGAACAAGAGTCGAAGCAAAGCGCCTTGCAAGGCTATTCATGGCGGCGCGTAAAAAACGGGAAAAAGGATACTATGATCGTCTTACGGAGACCCTTTAAAATAAGATTCACTACCGCAAGACCGTATCGTCTCGTTCAAACGGCGTTCCGACGGGCTCCAGGCCGTATTTCGAAAACGCCTCGTCGATTTCCGGAAGAAATCGGGATCGAATCGGGCGAGTCAGGTACGGAATCTTGCTTGCCTTGCCGAATACATATTTTCGGAACGGATGGGCATAGATGCGTACATGGTTGCGGCCCAGGGGCGCGACTTCGAGGTACGCAACGATGCGGTACAGACCCCACCGCTGCAAGACGCGCTCCCGGGTGGCCACGGCGTGCGGCAAACTGGTGGACGTCGTATCCCATCCTGCTTCATGCAGAGCGGCTACGATTCGTTGGCGCACCATGGCGGGAGCAGCGTCCTCGCCCGAAGGCGCGTCGGACAAGATTTCCGGAAATTCCCTGAAATCGGCAAGGGGCGCCGTGCGAAAAGTATCCAGCGGAACAATGTCGTAATCCCGGTACAACGGAGCAAGGGACGGGGCGCAGGCCGAAAACAAAAGCAAAGCGACAAGAAGCGCTGTCGGCGCATATGAGCGTTTCATGATCAAGGATACTCTGATTAAATCTGCAAAGTTCAGAGGCTTGCGAGGGGTGCGCTGGCAAGGAATGACGAAGCAATGTGGCAGGCCCCACATAATGAGGAATGACACAGCCAGAGTGCCTCTCGAAGCCTCCCGAAGGGCGCTTCACGTCCGCCATGCCCCGAATCCGCAGCGTTTACCGCTGATTTCAACGACGCCAGCATAATGTCCTGTACCCACGAACGTGAAGCGCTGATCGAAGCAGATTTAATCAGAGTATCCTTAACGCAGGTCTCCTTGCCGCACCTCGTTTATGATCAGCGTATTCCTGAAACTGCTCCTTAAACTGCAAGGACTGCGGCGCTCACGCGCTTTTGCAGAAAACGCAGCATGATCCTGTTGAACGTATCCGGATGCTCCAGCATCGGCGCATGGCCGCATTTCTCAATGAAATACAATTCGGCGTCCGGAATCAATTCTTCGAACTCTTTCGCCACGTCCGGGGGGGTAATCGCATCGTCCTCCCCCCAAATCAGCAAGGTCGGGACCCGGACCGCATGAAGGCGCGTACGCACCGTCTCTTTTTTCGAGGCCCTTGCTATCCTGATCAAACGCATCACGGCAGGCCGATCCGTAACCACGTCCGCCATCTCGTCGATCAGGTCCTCCGTCACATGTTTCTCATCGTAAAAGGTGATCGCCGCCCGTTCCCGAATGAAATTCCGGTCATGCCGCCGGGGATTGCCCGTTCCCATCTCCACTTCGTACAAACCCGAGGAGCCCGTAAGAACCAGGGCGCATGCGCGATCAGGATACGTGAGAATGTACATGCTGGCCAGCTGGCCTCCAAGCGAGTTGCCCACAAGCGTCACGAAGTCAAGCGCCATTTCATCGAGAAAATCGTGCACGTACTGCACCAGCCCGCCCATATGGGTCTGCGCCAGAGGAAGGGCATACACCGGCAACATGGGAACGATTGCGCGGTATCCGCCCGCCGCCACGGACCGGACAGCGTCCGTCCAGTTCGTCAAATTTCCCAGCATGCCGTGCAGAAACACAATCGGCGGGCGATCTGTCCGGGGGCCTTCCTCGATATACCGGAAACCGCCTCGCTCTTTGATTTCGTAAATGGATTTCTCTATGATCGTGTACATGCAGCCTGCACTTCGATGATTCGCATAGTGCAACAAGATACGACGTATTGCGGTGGAATAAAAATGACGCGGCGCGCTGCCTGATCGCTTCCCGTTTTTTCGGCGCTGAACAGGGCAACGCAGGAAGGCCGCGCAACCCCGGAATCCATACCGGATTTCGACAGCGCAGGGAAACCGACCCGGATATTCCGCATCGCGCGCCATGGTTCCTTGCCTGGCCTGAAACTTTCCGCCCCGATCCGGGTATGATTTTTTCTGGCCCGAAAAGCATCGGACTAACGCGCGCTAACGCGCGTAAACACATTCACCAGCCCCACGCGGCCTACTTTATTTACGAGAGGAGCCTGTCGCTATGCCATGCGGACGTAAACGCAAAAGACACAAGATCGCTACCCACAAAAGGAAAAAGCGTCTTCGGAAGAACCGCCACAAGAAGAAAGGAAGATAAACGTCGGGCATGGCCTGACCGAACCGGGCGTACGATCGAATGAAGCACTATTCACTGGGCAATATCGTTCGAACAGCAGTATCGGGCCTGATCGTCGGCGCCGTCGCGGGCTTTGTCGCGGGGCTTCTGCTGGCGCCGGGCGAAGGACGGAAAATGCGTCGGCGCCTTGTTTATCAACTGGAAGCGCTGGCGGATCGGATCGGATCGGCGGTGGAGGACTTCTCTGGCGCCGAGCGCGACAGCGAAGCGCGGCGCACGGGAAACCAGCTGGTTGAGGACGCCGAGGAAGAAGCGCGCCGGATTCGGGACGAAATAGACATACTCCTTGGAGACGCCCGGGGCGCCTCCTCGTCGCCCGCCGAAAAAACAACGTAACCGTACTATTCAGGGGCGCCGGCCCCATGCACCCCGCTGGCGCACTGCTGTACCATGCCAAACTTTTCGATTCTTCTTCCGCCTTCCGAAAAATCTCAAGAGGGAGGAAATCCTTTCGTTCCGGACATGTTCGACTATCGTACGCCGAACACGTTCAACTATTTCAACGAATTGAATATTGAGCGACGGAAGGTCATCGAGGCCGTGCAGGAATCCATCAAGGCCGGAAATCGTCTCGAAGAATTGTTTGCGGCCCAGGGCGAAGACCTTGAACGCGTTACCCGCATAAACCAGGAAATCTACGATGCGCCGCTCATGGCGGCCCTCGACCGTTTCAGTCCAGGCGTCATGTACGAGGCCATGGATTTTCCGGGATTGCCCACGGGCGCCCAGCGCCGCCTGCTGGAAAACGGAATCATCCTCTCCGGATTTTTCGGATTGTTGCGTCCGGACGATCTGGTGCCCGATCATCGGCTGCCCATCGAATCGAATGTGCCGGGCACAGGCGCGCTGACCGATTTCTGGCGACCGGTCGTGAGTCCCGTGCTCAACCGGACGATCAAGGGTGCATTCGTATGGAATATGCTCCCCGATTCGCACCTTGCCGCCTGGGAAGACGACCACGGTTACGCGCAATGCGTACGCGTCAGGTTCTACGACGAAAGGAACGGCGCGCGGCGCGCGACGGACGAAAATGCAGCGCCGCTCACGGGAAAACTGGTTAATTTCATTGTACGGGAGGCCGTGGACAATCTGGAGACGGTGCTGCAATGGAAACACCCGGACGGATATGCGTACGATCCGAAAGGCTCCACGGAAAACGAAGCCACGAACGAAATCGAAATCGCCTTCGTAAAGCGTGCCTGATCGGATCCGGGCGGGAAGCGCTACGATTCGGCGTCCGCCTCGTTCAGCGCCATGAGATGGCGCACGCCTTTCAGCGTCAGATGTTCGTCTGTTCGATCAATTTCCGGGATATTCTCGGCCAGCAGGCGCCCCCACCCCCCGGTAACGACGACGAATGCCTCCCCCTGCAACGTGGCCCGGATTCGACGCAGGAGGCCGCGTACGCCCTCAACGAATCCGTACATGACGCCGGATTGCATGGCCGCAACCGTTGATCGCCCGACCAGCGCCGCCGGCCAGTCGGGAGCGACGACAGGAAGCTGCGCCGTGCCTTCGCGAAGGGCCCGCAAGGCTATCTCCGGGCCGGGCCCGATCGCGCCTCCGGCATAGAAGCCGTCCCGGCGGACGACCTCGCACGTAACGGCGCTTCCTCCGTCGACGACGATCACATGACGCTCCCCCGGTGCGCCGTACTCGACCCAGGCGGCGGCGGCGGCGGCAAGGCGGTCGGCGCCCAGGTTTTCAGGGCGGGTCATATCGAGGCGAAACGGAAGCCGCATCGCAGCATGGATACGAACGGGGACAAAGCCTCGATCCGCCAGCAAGCGCGTCAGGCAAGCCTCCGAATCCGGCGCGACGGACGCTATCCCGACCCGATCCGGGGAATGCGCAGCGGCGCGCATCATGCGCAGGGCCCCATCCAGCGCAGCCTTCATATCCGACGGATCGCGCGGCAGCGAAAACGCATGGCGAAGCCGACCCCCCTCGAAGGCGCCTCCCTTGACGGCGCTGTTGCCTATGTCGAATGCGAGTTGCATGAAATGCAGCGTATCCTTAAGGATGCTCTGATTAAATCTGCAAAGTTCAGAGGCTGTGAGAGGCGCGCTGGCAAGGAATGACGAAGCAATGTGGCAGGTTCCACATAATGAGGAATGACACAGCCAGAGTGCCTCTCGCAGCCTCCCGGAGGGCGCTTCACGTCCGCCATGCCCCGAATCCGCAGCGTTTACCGCTGATTTCAACGACGCCAGCATAGTGTCCTGTACCCACGAAACGTGAAGCGCTGATCGAAGCAGATTTAATCAGCGTATCCTTAATTATCGGACCGCGGTTACTTCGCCTGCGTGAAACGTCCGTACGCCCTCGTCCGTGGCGAGCAACAGGCCGCCGGTCTCCCCCAGCCCCGCAACAATTCCCCGTACGGTCCCTCGCCCGTGCGCAAAGCGAAGCTCCGCCGGCGCGTTCAGATTATACATCCGATTCATGTATCTCTTCAATATGTCGAGAGCGCCTTCTTCAAGGAGATCGAACGTTTGTTCGAGCTGATCGAACAAGGCGGCAAGCAGGGGGGCGCGGCGAACCGGGCGCCCCGTAGCCAAAAGCAGCGATGTGGCCTGGCCTTCGATCTCAGGGGGCAACGTATCCTCGTTGACATTGACCCCAACGCCGAGCACGACGGCGCGCGCCGCGACAGACGGCTGGCCTGCCCCGGCGGATTCCAGGAGCATTCCGCAGCATTTCCTGTCGTCGATCAGAATGTCGTTGGGCCATTTTATTTGCGTACGCATGGGCGTCGCTGCGCCATTGATCGCTTCCGCCGCCGCCACGCAGGCCGCGATCGTAATAAGATTCCAGCGGTCGGGCGACAATGTCGGACGCAAAACCACGGAAAAGGTCAGGTTGCGTCCGCTGCGCGCCGTCCACGAACGCCCCATGCGTCCCCGCCCTTTCGTCTGCCGTTCGGCGTACACGACGGCGCCATGGGGCGCTCCCGCCGCCGCCCACGCCAGCGCAAGGTCGTTCGTGGAGGTTACCGCATCGTACGAACGGAGCGCGCTGCCGACGCCGCTTCGCCGTCCGGCGCCCTGCGCATCAAGCAGGCTGCGGGCCTCATGGGCAGGCCCGTCCGCTATCTCGCGCGGAGACGTAACCGCAGCGTGCATATCAGAAGGCCGCAACAGGGGCAAGGAACGGTGCAAAATTTATGGGCAAGGCCGAAACAGGGACGTTATTCAATCGGTTCTGTCGGATGCATTGGCCTGCGCGACCCGATCCATTTCCCGAAAATCGTAGTACTCCACCTCACTCGTAAACCGCTGGGCGGGCCGCAACAGCAGTTTGACGCGCGTTTCGAAACGGGTCCGATCCGGAACCCAGGTTCCGGAAGCAAGCGAAGCCGCACTCAGGAAAAAGACGCTTTCTTCCCGAAACCAAAGCGCCGTATGCGTCCGCTCGACATACAGACCTGCAAGGCGATCCGAAGTCCGGTCCAGATACAATCGCACCTGCCGGATGGACCGGGAAGCGTCGAAACCCGGGCGCGCAGTGATCTGAACGACCCGGACCGGCCCCGCGGACAACATGGAATCCGGGGCGAACGCATAGCGCCATGCCTCCCGGTTGCGGGCAGAAGCGTACGGGGGATCGTTCAGGATAATGTGCTCCAGAAAACCGGAAGCGGCCAGCGCGCTTTCCTCTATGTTCTCGTCTGAAGACGCGAAACGGCGCAGGTACCCGAAATCGAAGGTTCCGGAAGATTCCGAGCGGATGGCGCGGGCGCCCTGCTCGTCGTACTGCACTTCCCGTTCGCTGGAAGCCAGCAGCGCTCCATCGGCGTCGAACTGCGCAGTGCGGGCGCGTTGCGTATGCGCATGGTTCGCGAGCCCCTCGAAAGCGGAACGAAGCGGCGTGTCGTCAAGGCGCTCCAGCAGGGCAAGGACCGAATCGGCCGCCGCCTCTTCTTCCGGCGTCGGCAACGCGGAAGACGACGACGGATCCGCGCAGCCCGCCGCAAGCAATCCCAGCCCCGCGCCGCATGCAAGCGCCATCCCGCGCAAGACGCGCCGAAACCGCGGCGCCCTCCGCGCAAAAAGAAACGCGAAGAACGTCCGCAAGGACGCAACCCGGCGAAAAAAGCCGGGCAGACGGGAATTGAGTAGCGAATAAGGCATTGGATTCCTGCATTGCATGCGCGCATTCCGTGCTGCGCTGCGCGAACCGCAGGGTCGGATGCGGCGCGCAAGCCGGATGCAAGCAAAAATTTCCTCGGAACACGCTGATCGAAGCAGAGGATACTCTGATTAAATGTGCAAAGTTCAGAGGCTGCGAGGGGCGCTTCATGTCCTGTGCGCGTGAACATGAAGCGCTGATCGAAGTAGATTTAATCAGAGTATCCTATATTTAATCAGGGTATCCTTAATATAGTACGCATAATCCACAGGAAGATGACAGGAAACGGATTGCTGCAAGGAAAACGAGGCGTTGTCTTTGGCGCGCTGAACGATCAGAGCATCGGATGGGCGATTGCGGAAGCCGCGCACCGGGAAGGCGCGTCTCTTACGCTTTCGAACGCACCCGTAGCCCGACGTCTCGGCGCATTGAACAGTTTGGCCGAACGCACGGGGAGCCAGATCCTCTGGGCGGACGCCACGAGCGACGACGATCTGAAGGCGCTGTACGCCACCGTAAAAGAAGACGGCCCGCTGGATTTTATCGTGCATTCCATCGGGATGGGGGTCAATCTGCGAAAAAATGTGCCCTATCCGGACCTGAACTACGCGTGGTACCAGAAAACGCTGGATATTTCCGCCGTCAGCTTGCACCGGATCGTGCATCATGCGCTCGAAGCCGACATGCTCTCGGACGGCGCGTCTATCGTCGCCCTTACATACATCGGCGCGCAGCGCGTGTTCTCGAAATATTCCGAAATGGGCGACGCCAAGGCCCTGCTGGAAAGCATTGCGCGTTCGTTCGGATATCGGCTGGGCAAGCGGGGCATTCGCATCAACACCATTTCGCAGAGCCCGACCCGAACCGTGGCGGGGTCGGGAATCGACGGATTCGACGCCATGTTCGAATTCGCGGAGCGGATTTCTCCGCTGGGCAATGCGGACGCAGCGAGTTGCGCGGATTACACGGTCATGCTTTTGAGCGACTATGCCCGCATGGTAACCATGCAGACGCTGTACCATGACGGCGGCTTCAGCGCCATGGGCATTTCGGACGAAGTCGTCGAGGGACTTGCAAAAACATTTCCGCCGGAGCAACACGCATGACGCCTGCGCCCGTTTCGATCTTTTTCGCGTTGGTTTTTTGGGGATCCGGAGGCGCGCCCGCCCCCCCGGACGAAGACGATGCGCCCGCGCTCTACTACTCCATCGAACGAAACGGCAAGTTGTACGCCCGCCCGGACCTGACCGCGCCGCTGCCCGGTTTTCGTCCGCTTGCCTTGCAGGAACCGCTCTTTCTGCTGGAAACCCTGAACGAATGGCTCCATGTCCGAACGGCGGACGACGCAACAGGGTTCGTGCCCGCGCGATCCGTATCCAACGTGTGGCTCCGCGTATCGAAAAAGCGGCAAATGCTTTTTGTATATCGAGGAGCGCATCTGGAGGCCCGCATTCCGATCGACCTGGGGCTTAATGCGATTATGGACAAGGTACGACGAGGCGGTACGCTGGAACCCGACCACTGGCGTACGCCCGAAGGCAATTTCCGCATCGTCGCCAAAAATCCGAACAGCAAATTCCATAAGGCGCTGGTCTTGAACTATCCTTCGGCGGAGGACGCCGAAAGAGGGCTCCGCTCGGGGCTTATCGACGAGCGAGAGTACCGCGCCATCCTCCGGGCGGAAGAGGCGCTCAGAATGCCTCCGATGCACACGCTGCTGGGCGGATATATCGAAATTCACGGCAATGGCACCGGAGCCGGCGTGAACTGGACGGAGGGATGCATCGCCATAACGGACCAGGCCATCGACCGGCTGTGGGAGATGGTGCATGTGGGTACGCCGGTGCTGGTGGAATGAGTTTTTCGGGACAGAATTGATCAGAGGTTCCTTAACCAGAATATCCTTGGGAAACTTTGCCGCCTTCCCGCTGTAAAACGGGTAACGGGGGTTTTTGTCTCGTCTGCTTCGTACGGCTCCGGATTCGCCTGAACCCCGGGCGGCGGGCGCTGCAAACAACGGCGGATGCGGACCGGAACCCCGGCGGCCTTGCGCTTGCCTGCGGGGTTGCGCTGTTCTTTGCACATTATGGGGATGACATGGTTTCGACGGGTGGTATTCGCGCTGCAAGTTGCGTGTCGAGCTCCTCAGTCCAGCTCGTTAATATGACTGGGAACTGGTAACTGCGAACGATTACTCGTACGCGATGGCGGCGTAAGCCCCATCTGTCCAATGCACTGCTTGTTCATCGGCGCGCATTGGGCATCGACCTGGATGAACCCGCTGCGGCCCGTACCGGCTGAACAGGTTGCAGTCAGAATAATCAGCCTTTGCCTGCGTCAGGCTTTTGTCGGGCGGCTCTCGACGCAGGCGAGCGCAAAAAGACCGACTACGCACGTAGACGCTTGTTAGTACGGCCATTCGGACGCGGGTTCGACTCCCGCCATCTCCACTACCTTGCAGGGCGCCGGGGACCTTGCGCGCACCGGGAAAGACGGATCGCGGCGCGGTTTCCCCGGCTTGCTTCTTCGATTTTTCGAAAGGGACAAGGTTATATTGCGGCGGCGTGCGTGTCTTATAAGGACAACAGGAAACCGCACCTTCGTTTTTGCCCTCCTTCGACTATGGACACGCACGCGACTTTCAGGAACCTTGTCCAGGCAGGCTTCACGGATCGGCAATCCGAAGCCATCGTAGCCGGCCTCCGTAATTCCCGGGACACTCTGGCGACCAACGAAAAACTGGACTCCGTCAGGGATTTTCTGCGGGCTGAGATAGCCGCGCTGGAAACCCGGTTGCTTCGCTGGATCATCGGAAGCGGAGTCGCAATAACGGCCGCTATTATCGGCGGGTACTTTGTGTAGGGCGGGCGCTGCCCCCGTGCACAGGGGGATAGCGTATCTTGACAACCTTGCGTACGCAAGCCCAACGGATAAATCGGCAATACGGCCATTGACGACATCTAAAAACCTGTACTTCACAAGTATGCGCCGATCCACGCCGTAAAGGTCCCGTCCCCCAAAAACCGACGGACCGACGAGGACGATGTGGATCGCTACCTGAAATCCATGCGCGCCGCGCTGCTGGAGGAAATTCGTAAAGGAAAAATTTCAGATATGATGGAACGTCTTGAACTCAGAAACTTCACGGCTTTCGGGGAGATTGCGTTGGATTTTTCGCCCGGGATCAATGTGATCATTGGGGAAAACGGCACGGGCAAAACGCACTTGCTTAAGGCGGCCTACGGGCTTTGCGGCGGCGCCCCGCTCTTCAAAAACGGGCCGGATATCGGCGCGGACGATCTCAAAACAGCCCTGACGGCCCGCCTGCTCCGCCTCTTTATGCCGCTCGGCCATCATCTCGGCAAATTGCACCGGCAAGGCGCTACGGATCAGGCCTGGATATCGGCGCAATTCGCCGGAGGACAAAAGATCGCCGCGACGTTTTCGAACAATTCCAAAACGCTAAACATACGAGATCGCGCAGGCTACGAGCAACACCGGGGCGAGGCTGTTTTCATCCCGACCAAGGAGGTCCTCTCGTTCATGCGGGGATTCAACAGCCTGTACGAGAAATACGGACTCTCTTTTGACCAGACCTATCAGGATATATGCCTGTTGCTGGACTTGCCCGAAATGCGCCCGGAAGCCCTGCACGAAAAATCCAGGTGGGCCATGGAGGAAATCGAGCGTATTTGCGGCGGGCGTTTCGTTTTTTCCGGGAGCGGGAAGGTCGCCTTCCAGGCAGGAACCGACAGATACTCCGCCAACGCCATGGCAGAAGGATTTCGCAAAGCCGGCATGCTTTCGCGCTTGCTTGAAACCGGCGCGCTCCAGCCGGGCGTCAGCGGTCCGTTGTTCTGGGACGAGCCGGAGTCCAACCTGAATCCCAAGTTGATGAAGTTGCTGGTCCGAATTTTGCTGGAACTCGCCCGAAACGGCCAGCAAATCATTATGGCGACCCACGACTATGTCTTGCTAAAATGGTTCGATCTGCTCATGGACCCGGGCAGGAATGATCATGTGCGCTTTCATAGCCTGCACCTGGACCCGGACACGTCCAAAATCCGTGTCGCTTCTACCGACGACTATCTGAACATTGCGCCGAACCCCATTGACGAAGCCTTTGGCTGGCTCATCGACCAGGAAATTGAAAACGACATGGGAGGCCTCGGAAAATGAAAGTCGTAACAACCGACGGCTTCGCATTTCGCTTTGAGGACGCCATGGATGCGTTCGTCTTCGACGAGACGGACAAAGCCAAACGCACATACCACGGAGCACCTATGAAAGCGGTCGATATCGTGGCAGAGTTCAAGGAGTGCTATGTCTATGTAGAACTGAAGGACTATAAGAACCCGTCGGGGTATGACACCCAGAGCGTAGCGGACGAAGAAGAAAAATATAGGCGGCAAAAGCATTTCAATAATCTTAAAAACCACCTGAAATATAAATTCAGGGACTCCTATCTTTATAGGCATGCCGAAGGCAAGGTAGACAAGCCCATTCGCTACGTCTGCTTGAACAGCCGGATGCAAAAATCGCTGAAACACGAGTTGCCGGTTGGCCGAGCCTCGCGCCGGTGGACTCGCGTTCTGGCTACAAGCTGTCATATCGTGAATATGGACAAGCGGAACGAAAACTTTCCAAAGTGGCCGGTTACGCGCTTGGCGGCGTCCGGTGGGAGCTGAATCGATGGAAACAGCGAATAAGGGCATCCTAACCAGGGAGAGAGCCGAATGAACATGAACAAGAACGCCAGCGCCAAGGCCTTGACAACCTGATGCCTGCCCATGTATTCTACAGATGAAAGCTACAAACGAAGGCGGCGTAACCCATCGCAACCTTGCACGTAAAACGATTCCCGATAATGGTCCGATTTTCCGTACCGCTTCTCTATAACCAAATCTCAAGGCAACGGATGGCAAACGAAAGAATTACCGAACTCGAACGACAAGTCGGCGAGTTGATTGCAGAACTTAACGCCCTTCGAAAAGCCAACCCGGGAACGCCTGTCCGCAATTACGCCTTTACGACGCTCACCGGCGAGATCACGCTGCTCGACCTGTTCGGCGACAAGGACAAACTGCTTGCGATCCACAATATGGGGCAGGGTTGCCGCTATTGTACGCTGTGGGCGGACGGCTTCAACGGATTGCTTTCCCATCTGGAGTCCGCCTTGTCCGTAGCGCTCCTCTCGAAGGACCCTCCGGAAACCCAGCGCCGATTCGCCAATAGCCGCGGCTGGCGATTCAGACTGGCCTCGCACGGCGGCGGAGACTACATTCGCGAGCAATCCGTCGCAACAGGCCAAAATAACTATCCGGGCGCGGTGGTCTACGAACGCGACGGCGACGTCATTCTGCGCAAGAATGCGTGCGCGTTCGGTCCCGGCGACATCTATTGCGCGATGTGGAGCCTGCTCGGCCTCGCGGGACTTGGCGAACAGGAATGGACGCCTCAATACGCTTACTGGCGTCGCCCGGATCAACTGGACGACGGCGGGCTGAACGTGCTCTGATCGCGCCGATGCGCCAGCAAGATTCGCCTGGATAAATGCGGAGGCGGGCGGAACGGCCATCGCTCCCCTGCCGCCTTGTCCTCACGCTACGTCCCCTGTCGAATACTCCCCGTCCAGAAGGCGCCGGATGCCTCGCTCGTTGCGGTCGCGCAATTCCGCAGGCAACAGGGAAGACGGAAAATCCTGCCAGGCGGCGGGGCGAACGAATCGCAGCATCGCGGTATCCCCCACGGCGCCCGTGCGCACATCGGTCGTGGCGGGATAGGGACCGCCGTGGTGCATGGCCGGGCATACCTCGACCCCTGTGGGAAATCCATTGAAAATGAACCGGCCCGCCACGCGCCGCAACGCGCGAACCAGGCCGTCATAGCGGGCAATTTCTTCCGCATCGCCATGGATCGAGGCCGTAAGTTGCCCCTTCAGGCTGTGCGCGACCTGTTCGAGTTCCGCCATATCCCGCGCAACCACGATCAGGCTGGAGGGCCCGAAAACCTCTTCGGAAAGCATATCGTTCGCAAGAAACGTCTGTGCGTCCGTCCGAAACAGCATGCCCCCGGCCTCTGTCCGCCTCGGATCCGCCGCCTGCTCCGAAACCGCCACGCGCTCGACCCCCTGCGCAGCGGCCAGCCGGTCGGTCCCGACGCAAAAGCGATCGCGTATGCCGCGATGCAGCATCGTAGCCGGTTCGCCCCGACGAATATGTTTGCCCAGCGCCTGCGCGAAGGTCTCCATGGCCTCGCCCGCCACCCCGAACGCCAGCCCCGGATTCGTGCAGAACTGCCCGACGCCCAGCAAAATCGACCCGGCCAGTTTTTCAGCCAGCGCCTCCGGCCCTTTCTCCAGGGCGGAAGGCAGAATGAACACTGGATTGACGCTCCCCATCTCGGCGTACACCGGAATCGGGACAGGGCGCGCGGCAGCGGCATCGAACAGGGCGCGTCCCCCCTGCAACGATCCGGTGAAGCCCACCGCCTGCACCAGCGGATGCCGGACCAGCCCCAGGCCCGCCTCGTACCCCTGGCCATGCACCAGCGAGAACACGCCGTCGGGCATCTTTTCCGCCTCGGCAGCCCGCAAAATGGCGCGAGCCACCATCTCGGACGTGCCGGGATGCGCCGGATGCGCCTTGCATATCACCGGGCAACCGGCGCCCAGGGCCGAAGCCGTGTCGCCTCCCGCCACAGAATAGGCCAGCGGAAAATTGCTGGCTCCGAACACCGCCACAGGCCCAAGGGGCACATTCATGCGGCGCAAATCAGGTTTCGGGACGGGCGTACGGTCAGGGAGGGGCCGTTCGATGCGAGCGTCCACCCACGACCCTTCCCGAACCACCGCCGCAAAAAGCCGGAGCTGGTATACGGTGCGGCCCCGTTCTCCCCGGATCCGGCCCTCCGGAAGCCCTGTTTCCCGGCTGGCCCGTTCGACCAGCGCCTCGCCAAGATCCTCGATCTCCGAGGCGATGCGCTCCAGAAAATCCGCCCGATGGGCGGGTTCGGTGGCCGCATAGGCGTCGAAAGCGGCCTCGGCGGCCTCGGCGGCCGCAGCGATGTCCGCAGGAGTCGCCTCGAAAAACATGGGTTCCAGGCCGGCGTCCTGCACCGGATCCCAGGCCCGGAAGCCTTCCGTGGCCTCGCCGTTCATCCAGCCTGCAATGAGATGTTTGCCGTGAAGCGTCATGATTGGAGAAATGTTGATCAGAGGGGATGCAAAAACCCCCGAAAAACGCCCTGGGTTTCCTGGGAGAGTCGGGTCATAGAATACTCCCCTCACCGAGCCGGTACCTCGTAGCGCTCCTTCAGGCGCGCCAGTTCTTCCCGCAGGGCCTTGATCGTTTCGGTGTACGCGCGGTCGCCGTACACGTTGCGGAGTTCGTCCGGATCGGCTTCGAGATCGAAGAACTCCCACTGATCCAGCGTATAGTAATGGATCAACTTGTACCCGGCGGTGCGCACCCCTTCGTGCGGGTGGACATGATGGGGCCACGGAAATTCGTAGTAGTGGTAGTACACCGACGTACGCCAATCTTCAGGCGTTTCGCCTTTTAGCAGCGGCGCGAGGCTGCGGCCCTGCATCGGCGAGGACGGCTCCACGCCGGCCATATCCAGCAGGGTCTGCGCAAGATCGAGATTCTGCACCAGGGCCTTGCTTTCGGACCCGGGCTGCACGACGCCGGGCCAGCGCACGATGAGCGGCGTCTTGAACGATTCCTCATACATCCACCGTTTGTCGTACCACCCCTTTTCGCCGAGGAAGAACCCCTGATCCGAGTTGTAGACGACGATGGTGTTCTCGGCCAGGCCGGTCTCTTCGAGGTAATCCAGCAGGCGTCCGATGTTTTCGTCCATTGAATAAATGGTGCGCAGGTAGTCCTTCAGGTATCGCTGGTATTTCCAGCGGATCAGATCGCGTTCCTGCATGCCCCCCACGCGATACCGCTCGTAGAACGTATCGTTCTTCGGGCCGTAGGCCGCCTCCCAGTTGGCTCGCTGAGCCGGCGTAAAGCGGTCGATCCACTGGTATCCTTCCGCGACCTCGTCGAGATGTTCGGGATTCAGGGGGAGTTTCAGGTCCCATCCCCAGCGCAAGTCCGTGGAGATTTCCATCTCCTGCAGTACGGCGGGCGTCGAAAGGCCGGAATAATCGTAGAACAGGGAGCGCGGCGCGGGAATTTCCACGTCGTCGTAGCGGTTCAGGTGCGTCGGGCCGGGAAGCCAGTTGCGGTGCGGGGCCTTGTGCTGGTACATCAGCAGGAAAGGTTCGTCGGTATCCCGCCCGTTTTCGAGCCACTCGAGCGCCCGGTCCGTCACGATGTCGCTGACGTAGCCCTCGTACTGCGTGTCCCCTTCCTGCGTTCGAAACGCCGGGTTGTAATAATCTCCCTGGCCCGGGAGCACTTCCCAGTAGTCGAATCCCCGAGGATCGCTCTTGAGATGCCATTTGCCGATAATGGCCGTCCGGTAGCCTCCCTGCCGGAGCATTTCCGGAAAAACGGGAATGGAGGCTTCGAGGCTGTCATGCCGCGCATTCGTTTCGACGCCGTTCAGGTGGCTGTGCAGACCGGACAGAATGACGGCTCGGCTGGGCGCGCAAATGGAATTGGTCACGAAGGCGTTCCGAAACAGCATGCCCTCGTCCGCGAGGCGATCGAGATTGGGGGTGGGGTCCAGGGCGGCGAGGCGACCCCCGTACGCGCCGAGCGCCTGCGTCGCATGATCGTCCGAAAAGATGAAAACGATATTGGGGCGTTCGGCGGGCTGGGCCGAGACGGGCGAAACGGCGGCAACCGCGCCAACCAGCATCCACAGGCATAAGAACCGGATCGGAAGGGCAATCCGGACGCATGAATACAGGGGCAGCATGGATGCGCGGGTAAACGCAGGCGGTTTCATGGTAATGAGCGGGATGTTGGAATGGAGGTTGTTTCCGGCGCCGAAAACGCGAACGCCCGGGCCGGATTGGTTATCAGCAGGTCGCTGATCGCCGCATCGCTTGCGCCGATCTGCCGCAAGCGAGGGACGAACCCGTTCAGAATGCAGGAAAAACCGGGGCCTTCGGCGTGTCCCCAAGCGGGCCAGTAGGAACGCCGCGCCAAATCGCTCCCAAGGAGTATTTGCTTGCCGTATCCGGCGTCCGCGAGGCGGACAATGGCCTCGGCCTGGAGCCGATCCGGGTGGTACTTCGCCTTCCCGATCTGATCGTATCCCAGAAAAACGCCGGTGGAAGCCACCTCCAGATGATACGGGATATCCAGTTTGCGATCCATATGCCCGATGACGACCCGCCCCGGATCGACCCCGAGGGATTCCAGCAAGCAAACCTGTTCGAGCGCCATGGTTCCGGCCTCGGTATGCGTGGAAATGGGCGCGCCGGTCCTGAGGTGCGTGGCCGCTGCGGCGCGGAACACTTTTTCCGCCGACGGACTGATTTCGTCGAGCGTGGAGGCGGCCTTGACCAGGCCCGCGCGGATGTCGGTCCCGGCGACGCCCTCGACAATCTCCCGCGTGAAACGCTCCGCAAGTTCTTCCACGGACGCGCCCTCGACAAAAGGGGCCGAAAACGGGTCCTTGTTGTATCCCGTAGCGCACACGATATGTACGCCCGTCCGCTCGGAGATCCGATACAGACCGGCCGCGTCCCGGCCATAATCCGGAGTGGTCATCTCCACGACAGCAGATCCCCCGGCCCTGCGAAAACTTCGCATTTCGAGCGCGGCGGCGTCCTCGTCGTCGAGCACGAAATCCATTTTATCAAGAGATGGATCGGGCGGGGCGCATAGCAAATGCTCGTGTCCGTAGCAAACGCCCAGGTCAGCGGCCTCGATCACTCCCCGAACCGTCTGGATCATCGGCATGGCGGCGCAGGAAATATAGAATCGGACATCTGCAGGAATTCCTGTACAGGTTTACAATACGGCGCCCATTCCGGCGAGTTGCTCCCGCAGGGTCTCGACCGGCAACGCATGAGGCAGGGTCTTGCCCTGACAGGACAGCGCCGCCGCCGCGCCCGCGGCCTGCCCCATCGCCATGCACTGCGCCATGCCGCGTACGGAAGCATGGGCGTCGTGTTCTGCGGACAGGCACCTCCCCGCCACAAGCAACCCCTCCACCCGTTGCGGCAACAGGCAGCGGTACGGTATGTCGTACGTGGCGCCGTCCGGAAGATATTCCCAGTGCGTGTCGCGCCCGGCATGATGATCCTCGATGGGCGCTCCGCATTGCGTGATCGCGTCGTCGAACTTGCGGGCCGACAGCACATCTTCTTTCGTCAGCCGGTAGACGCCCCGGATACGGCGGCTTTCCCGAACGCCGATCTGGTTGCTCAGGTCGGTCAGGAAAGCGCGTTCGTACCCCGGCACGAAATCCCGCAGAAACCGGGCGTACTCCATGGCCTGGCGGCGGCCTTCGATTTCGGCGCGGGTCAGTTGTTCGGGATCGGTGGCGTCTACCTCGCCCACGCGAGTCATGTTGGTGGCCATCACGCCGGGGTACGGGGTGATGTGGATGCTTCCTTCGCGGCGCGGCAGGTTATACTTGCCGGTTTCGGCGGCTTGCGCCAGCAGGGCATGCAAATCCTCCTTGCGCACGGCCCGGGCGCGAGCGTCGTCCACCCCGGTCATGCGAAAAGTGGTCGTGAGCGATTGCACAGGGCTTTCGTCGGGGCCTTCGTACGGCGCGCCGGACCAGGCAGCTACATCCGCATCTCCGGTTGCGTCCACGATGCAATCCGCATGGATTCTGAACCAGCCGCGTTTGGTAGCCGCCACCACGCCCGCCACGCGGTCGCCGTCCATCAACACATCCATGACGAAGGCGTGAAAAAGGAGTCGTACCCCGGCTTCGAGCGCAAGCGACTCCCAGACCATCTTGAGCGTTTCGGGATCGTAGGTCACGCCGTCGCCCGCCCCGTAAGTGTTCGGGCGGATAAGCATGGCCCCGCGTTCTTTCAGAGCATCCACGACGAGGTCCGGTACGCCGCCTACGACCTTTCTTGGAGAGCTGCCCGGCGTATAGAATCCGTAGAACGTATCCAGCACCTGGGTGCTGACGCCGCCCATGAAACCGTATCGCTCCACGAGTAACGTGTCGGCGCCCGTCTTTGCGGCGGCAATGGCGGCGGAAGCCCCGGCAGAGCCACTGCCCACCACCAGTACCTCGGCGCGTTGTTCGGCTACGATTTGCTTGCTGTGCACATACACGGGGCAACCTGGAAAAGACGTGGTTAAGGACACTCTGATCAGGGCCTGTTAAGGAACCTCTGATTAATTCTGCAAAGTTCAGAGGCTGCGAGGGACGCGCCGGCAAGGAATGACGAAGCAATGCGGCAGGCCCCGCATAATGAGGAATGACGCGGCCAGCGCGTTCCTCGCGGCCTCCCGAAGGGCGCTTCGCGTCCGCTGCGCCCGAATCCGTAGCGTATGCCGCTGATTTCAACGACGCCGTCATAATGTCACTGTATGCGCGAACGCGAAGCGCTGATCGAAGTAGAATTAATCAGAGGTTCCTTAACACTATGCAGCAAGGCCTGTTCCGTCAGGCACGGCGTCAATCAAGGCGCGAGGAGTGAAGTTTGGTGGTTCCAGATGAGCGACGAGCAACGAAGAGTAACGCCGTGACCGGCGGAACCCGAAGGGCGGAGCCTCTTTTCCCGCCATGCGGCGGAGCCGCCACACTACTTGCTTCGCCATTCCTTGCCAGAGCGCCCCTCGCAGCCCATCCACCCTCCAAAAAAAGGGCGCGTCAAACGAATGCGGACGTGAATAACTCGCGCGACGGCGCGTTGCGCGCAAGCAGCGGCGTCGGTAGATTGGAGCAATCCACCGCACCCGCAACAAGACGGCTCCGACCATGGACTATCTTTCCAATCTGGACGAGCTTATTCAGGTTGTTTTCTTCTTCCTTTCTTTGCTGGCCATATTATGGTTCCTGCTCCCGTTTGCGATTTTCGGCGTCAAGAAGCGGCTGGACGAGCAAATCAGGATTGGAAAACAACTGCTTGCGTCCCGGCAAGCCCTGTACGAACATCTGAAAAGCAACGGGAGCGGGGCGCCGGCCTTCGAAAAAACGCCATAACAACGCTGTCCGACCCATTCACGAAATTTTTTGATTCTTCATGACCCGCACCACGCAAAAAGGCTCCTCCATCACCTTGCTCGGAACCGGCCTGATCGGCATGTTCTATGCGCTGGCCGTCAACGGTTCCCGGGGACGCGACCGCATCCGCAGCGTATTTTCGCGCAGCGCGGAGCGGGCGAAAACCTTCGCCGGAGAATGGGATATCGCCCACCATACCGACGATATGGAAACCGCCGTCCGGCATCCCGAAACGGACATGGTAATCGTTGGCTTGCCTAACCATCTCCACGAAGAATGCGTACGCCTCGCGGCGGAAGCAGGCAAAGGCGTCCTGTGCACCAAGCCGCTGGGGCGGACCGCCGCCGAGGCGAAACGCATGCTGGACATGGTGGAAAAAGCCGGAGTTTTTAACGGCTATCTCGAAGACCTCGTGTACACGCCCAAGACGCTCAAGGCCATCCGAAGCGTCCGGGAAGGCGCCCTCGGAGATATTTTATGGGTGCGCTCCCGCGAAACGCATCCGGGGCCGCACAGCGCCTGGTTTTGGGATATCGAGCAGGCCGGAGGGGGCGCGCTGATCGACATGGGATGCCACACCATCGAAATCGCCCGGAATTTCGTGGGCAAAAACAATCGTCCGACAGAAGTCATGTGCTGGGCCGACACGCTGGTCCATCCCGTCGATGCAGAAGATCACGGCGTGGCGCTCATCCGTTTCGAAAGCGGGGCGGTCGGGCAGATCGAGGTGAGCTGGGCGTTCCGGGGCGGCATGGACCTGCGCGACGAGGTAGCCGGAACAGAGGGCACGATCTGGCTCAACCACTGGCTGCGCACCGGATTCGAAATGTTCACTTCGGGAGAAACGGGGAGCTATGTGGCCGAAAAAGTGGAAACGCCCAGCGGATGGCTGTTCCCGGTGGGCGACGAGCCGAAGGCGCTCGGCTACGCGGACATGTTTCAGGACATGTTCGAGGCGGCGGAGGCGGACCGGGAGCCCATGGAAACGTTCTACGACGGATATGTCGTCAACGCGGTCCTTGACGCCTGCTATAAATCTGCGAAATCAAGGAGATGGGAACCCGTCGAACTGGACGACTGGCGGGCCGAAAAACCGCATCCGAAAGTGGCCCCCGTCGTGCGCGAGGCGGACGGACAGGTCATCATCAAGGAAGAGGTGTTGCCCGACGGCTCGAAGCGCCGCATCCTGAAAAACAGGCAAACGGGAGAAGTTACTCAAGTTATGCTCGACTAACGCCTTGAACGGTTCGTCGGAAAATCCTGTCGTCCGCATCGCCATGTGGTCGGGACCGCGCAACATTTCCACGGCCCTGATGCGGTCATGGCAAGCCCGTGGAGATACGCTCGTAACGGACGAGCCGCTGTATGCGCATTATTTGCTGAAGACCGGCGCCCCGCACCCCGGACGCGACGAAATCATTGCGCAGGGCGAAACGGACTGGCGCAAGGCAGTGGCGCGGTTGACCGGCGAAACGGACAGCGAAGAATGCCTTCCCAAAGAGGCGAATCGCCGCGAAGCCTGGGCCCGCGACGGGACGGAGCGTCGGGATGCGCCCATTCGGAAGTACATCAGCTACCAGAAACATATGGCGCACCATCTCCTCCCGGAAATGGAGGGTCCCTGGCTGGATCGACTGCGACACGCCTTCCTGATTCGCGATCCGGCGGAAATGGCGGTATCGCTGGCGCGCATCACGGGAAATCCCGGCCCGCACGATACCGGGCTGCCGAACCAATGCGCCCTGTACCGGCGCGTGACGCAGAGAATGGGACATCCGCCTCCTGTTATCGACGCGCGCGACGTGCTGGAGAACCCGGCCGGCGTGCTCGAAAAACTCTGTGCGGCGCTCGGCGTACCCTGGACTTCCTCCATGCTCTCCTGGAAGCCGGGCCTGCGGCCCGAAGACGGCGTCTGGGCTCGCCACTGGTACGACCAGGTCGCCACTTCGACGGGATTCCGATCCCGCCCCCCGGGAAACCGGGAGGTCCCGGAAGCGCTGCACGAACTGGTCGAGACCTGTCGCCCCCTGTACGAAGAATTGCACCGCAACCGGATCACCGCCTGACATGCTCCAGACTTTCGACGAGCGCAACCGAAACATACTGATCAATATCAACGGCGAACTGATTCCCCGGGACAAGGCGGGCATAAGTCCGTTCGACAGCGCAGTGCAGGGCGGAGATTTCGTATGGGAAGGACTGCGGCTGTACGAGGGACGCATTTTTCGGCTCGTCGAACATCTCGACCGGCTGAAAGCGTCGGCGCAGGCGCTGGCCTTTGACGTCATCCCTTCGCACGAAGAAATGATCGAGGAAGTGCGGCGGACGCTGGAGGCCAACGGCATGCGGGACGGGGTACACATCCGCCTGTCGCTGACGCGGGGGGTGAAAATCACATCGGGCATGGACCCGCGCCTGAACCAGAGCGGCCCGACCCTGATCGTGCTGGCCGAATACAAGGCCCCCGTGTACCAGACGGACGGATTGACGCTGATAACGAGTTCCATCCGGCGCTTCCCGCCCGATTGCCTCGACCCGAAGATTCACCACGGCAATCTGCTCCAGTCCATTCTGGCGAAGGCGGAAGCGAATGCGGCGGGAGCAGACGATGCGCTGATGCTGGACCGCAGCGGATTCATCGCCGAAACGAACGCCACGCATATCTTTCTGGTGAAGAACGGAGCCGTGCTGACGGGGCATACCCATGCCTGCCCGGAAGGCATTACCCGGCAGGTTGTACTGGAATTGTGCGCAGCGCACGGCATCGAATCCAATGTGCGGAATCTGTCCCTGACGGAAGCATATAGCGCGGACGAAATGTTCTGCACCGGAACGATGGGCGAACTGGCGGGCGTCGCCCGGCTGGACGGGCGGACGATCGGGGACGGGCGCATCGGGCCGATGACGCAGCGCCTTGCCGGATTGTATCGGGAGGAGACTGCGCGCAGCGGGGTCGCGGTGGTGGCATGAGGCAGATTGTAGAGACTATGGCTGGACTTCGTATATTAAGGATTCCTGATTATGCGGGGCCGCCACACTACTTGCTTCGTCGTTCCTTGCCAGCGCAGCCTCTGCGATTTGTGGCCTTAATCGGAGTATCCTGCAAATAACGATTCAAAAAATCGGGGCAATCCATGCACATTGAACACATTGAAATTCGGAACTACCGTTGCTTCCGTCATGCTGTGTTCGCAGATCTCCCGCAGATGACGGTGGTCGTTGGGGCCAACGGATCGGGAAAATCAACCCTGTTCGATGTATTCTCTTTCCTTAAAGAGGCGCTGGCTCGAAACGTTGGCGCGGCAGTAGCGCGACGAGGCGGATTTCGAGAACTTGTTAGTCGAGGCGAGAGAGGGCCAATCGCGATTACTGTGAAGTTCCGCGAACAAGGAGGGCGGCTGGCTACCTATATCCTGCAAGTAAATGAAAAACATGGACGAGTAGCGGTGCACCGTGAGATTCTACGTTATCGGAGAGGACAAAAAGGAAAACCGTGGCATTTCGTTGACTTTTCGCATGGCAAGGGAACAGCGATCACCAATGAATCCGTTTACGGCCAGAAAGGCGCGGTGGAAAAGCGAGAGGAATACGAGCTTGACGATCCGGGCATATTGGCGATCAAGGGATTGGGACAATTCAGGGAATTTCGCGTCGTTTCGGAGTTCCGGGCGCTGATCGAGAACTGGCATGTCTCGGACTTTCACATCACGGATGCCCGCCCGAGCAGCGAAGCCGGTTATGCCGAGCATCTATCCAGCCGAGGCGATAATATCGCGCAAGTCGCCCATTATCTTTACGAAAATCGCCGCGATGATTTCAGGCGAATACTGGAGGCCATGAGTCAGCGTATCCCAGGAGTAAATAGTGTCGAGGCTAAACCTACTGAAGACGGACGGCTGGTATTGCGTTTCAGGGACGGCAGCTTCAAAGATCCGTTTATTGCACGCTATGTCTCTGACGGAACAATCAAAATGTTTGCTTATCTCGTGTTGTTATACGATCCAAGTCCACACCCCTTGCTGGCCGTCGAAGAACCTGAAAATCAACTGTATCCCGAATTGCTAATTGAATTGGCGGAAGAATTTCGGGGCTATGCGGGGCGAGGCGGACAGGTATTCGTATCAACGCACTCGCCCGATTTCTTGAATGGACTGAAACTTGAAGAAATCTTCTGGTTGAGTAAAAACGACGGTTTTACGACCTCATGTCGGGCATCCGGCAATGAACTGCTCCGCAATCTTGTCGCAGAAGGAGACTTGCCGGGCGCTCTCTGGAAACAAAAACTTTTCAAGGGGGCTGACCTGCAATGAAATACGTTGTATTCCTCGTTGAGGAACCCTCCATGCAAGTCCTGCTGGAAGTATTGCTGCCGAGGCTGCTCCCCGATTTGCCATTTCAGTGCATCCCGATGAAGGTAAAAACGATCTTGAGAAAAGTATTCCGCGCAAGTTGAAGGCTTGGCGTACGCCGGGCGTTCATTTCTGCGTGATTCGGGATAACGATGGTGCGGACTGCCGGAAATTAAAGCGAAAGATCGTCGCACTCTGCAAATCGAACGGACATCCCGATACGCTGGTGCGTATCGCTTGTCAGGAACTGGAGGCTTGGTACATCGGCGAACCGGATGCGCTTGCCGATGCTTTTGAAAGGGAGTCGCTGCGAGGTATTGGAAAAAAACGCAAGTATAGAAATTCAGACCTGATACAACGTCCTTCTGTAGAAATCGAACGGCTGATCCCGGAATTTTCCAAGTTGTCTGGAGCACGTCGCATCGCAAGACACCTGACGCGAGAACGTAACCGATCAACCAGTTTTCGCATATTTATGGATGGACTTGAGGATTTCGTTCGAAAAGTCGGGATTACGCCGGATCAGACTTGAGCGTAACGATCCTGCGGGTCCTGCTGATCGGAAAACAGATAAGGGAACCAAAAACGCTTGCCGCTATTTGCATGATGTCTCTCTTTCGGCATACCTGACCGTAACCCTTGCATACCATGACGTTCCTTCGCTCTATCGCCCGCATCGCGATCAGCCTGCTCGTCGCAGCCGGATTTCTTGCCCAAACGACTTTCGCGCAGGAGATGCCCCGAACCGCAGCGCCCGAAGGCGCGGCGACGTATATCGTTAGCCCCGAAGACGGCGCCACCATCAAGGGCGGCAAGGTGCATGTCGTGTTTGGACTGAAAGGCATGGGCATAGCGCCCGCCGGCATCGACTATCCCGACACCGGGCATCATCACCTGCTGGTCAATGCGAAGGAATTGCCGCCTGCGAACATGCCTATCCCCACCGACGAAAACCATATCCATTTCGGGAAAGGCCAGACGGAAACCATGCTGGAACTGGAGCCCGGCGTCTACACCCTGCAACTGTTGCTCGGGGACAAGAACCACATTCCCCACGAGGCGCCGATCATGTCGGAGAAGATTACCGTGACGGTGGAGTAGAACGGCGCAGGCGCAGATAGTTGCGTATGCGGACGAAAGCATTGAAGCGTCCAGAACGCCGGGCCTGGATACGGCGTGGCCCCGAAGTCATTGCATATGCCGGGGCAAGCAGGCTTTTCTTGCTGAGGAGCCATGTTCATACACAATATCGCCTGCCTTGTGCAATAACGGCTATTGACGAAGATGAACGAGGCTATTTGCCGGATAATGCGGCGTATGCACTGAACCCCCTTGTTGTCCCCGCTCTCCCCACTTCGGCGGGAACCCGATTTCGTATAAATATGAGTATAAAATTATGAACGTTCGCGCGCCGGTCGAATGCTTCCCGGCGGAATAATATTTGCACCATACGCAAAAGAGGCAGACTATGGCCGCGCCGTACAGAGAACTCATTCAGAATATACGACTCGCATTTCCCCAGCCGACTTCCGACCGGATTCACGATTCGTACCTGGTGCATTCGTTCATGAATGCGCTGAACCAGGTAGACGCCCTGAAAATGCACTTGCCCATGCTCGGCCCCGTGGTCGAATCGAACTACGAGCAAGCGCGGCGCGCCGAATTGCCCAATGATATGTCCTCGGTGGAAGAGGTAACGTCCGAACTCGTAAGCTACCTGCGGGGCATGACCGTCGTCGGGCATCCGCGGACGCAGCAGAATGTGATCGCCCCGCCCACCATCCCCAGCGTGATCGGGGTATTGCTCGCCGCCCTGCACAATCCGAATCTGGGATGGGACGAACACAGCCGTCTTTTTGCGCTGGCCGAGGTCAAAGCCGCCGGCGTTACGGGGGGCCTCGTCGGCTACGATCAGGAACAGGCGGCGGGCCTGTTCACCTTCGGCGGCACGGGTACTTCGCTGTACGGAGTCCGGATCGGCCTGGAAAAAGCCTGCCCGGGCAGCCTGCGGCAAGGATTGTCCGAAGAGGCCGTGCTGTTCGTGGCGGACACAGGGCATTACTGCGCGTACAGCATTGCCGGATGGATCGGGATGGGATCGGACCAGGTAGTCTCCATCCCCACCACGCCCGAAAACGAAATCGACCTGCGCCTGCTGGAAGAAGCGGCTCGCAAAGCGCTGAAAGACGGCAAAAAAATCGCGGCCTTCATCGCCACCATGGGCAGCACCGATGCGTTCGGCGTGGACGACTTGCGGGCCATCGTGGCGCTCCGGGATACGCTGGTCGAGGAATTCGATCTCCCCTACCGCCCGCATGTGCACGCCGACGCGGTCATCGGGTGGGCCTGGTCCGTCTTCAACGACTACGATTTCGAGAAAAACGAACTGGGCTTTCGGCCCCGGACGCTGCGGGCGCTCGCAGGCGCCTGCCGGCAAATACGCCATCTCCCGCTCGCCGATTCCGTGGGCGTGGATTTTCACAAGACCGGTTTTACGCCGTACATATCCAGCCTCATTCTGGTCAAGAACTACCGGGACCTCCGGCTCCTGAAGCGCGACCGGGAACTGATGCCCTACCTCTATCAATTCGGGGAATACAAGCCGGGCATGTACACGCTGGAAACATCCCGATCCGCGGCGGGACCCATGGCGGCGCTCGCCAATTACCAATTGCTGGGCGTACAGGGCATACGCGCCCTGATAGGGCATCTCGTGGAGATGGCGCAGTTGCTGCGGGAGCATCTGGAGGGGCATGAGGGGGCCATTGTGCTGAATCGGGATAATTTCGGGCCGGTCACGCTGTTCCGGGTGTATCCCCCCGGCAAGGAAGTCCTCACGACGTTCTCGAACAGGCGGAAAGAATTCACGGACCCTGCCTGCCGGGACGCCCTGCTCGCCTACAACGACTACAATCGCAAGGTATCCGAGTACGTGCACAAGGAAGCCATGGCGGGACGAGGCGTGTTGCTGTCCCTGACGGACTGCTATCGACACACCACCTATGGAGAACCCGTCGTGGCCATGAAATCCTACATCATGTCCCCGTTCGTGGACGAGGAAAGCGTGGAGATCATCGTGGAGAAAGTGCTGGAAGCGCGCGAGCGGCTGCGGCGAGACGCCACCCGCGAGCAAGATCAAAAAACGCCGCACTGGTTTGCGTAGCGGGCGAAGGCGGGGCAATTCGAACGAAAAGCAGAGAGCCGCAACCACAGACAAATCGGAAATTCGTCGGCAATACATACCCTTTATTCAAAATTGAATTTTAACTTGTCCCGTGTTGTAAGATTTTTGGCGGGACAGAAGAGGGATGCAGAAAAGAACTTGCGCATTTAGAACAATTAATAGAGAAGGGGCGTTGGTTCTGGTTTTAACCCGCAATACGGCAGCGAGTCCTCCCAACCCTTTTACAGCCGTCCGGAACGGAAATATCCCGCATTTGTTGCCTTACGCACCCAATAAGTAGACAGACCAATAAGTAGACAGAATTGGGCGGTTGGGTGGATTGCTGAATACAAAGTGGGGAACAAAACTCGTTTTGGGGCAAATCATTCCCCACAACGGGGCAACAAGGAATTGCAACCTCTCGAAAAACGTTATTTACGCAGCTGGACGAAACGAGCGGATGCGTTCCCGGCCGAGCGCGCAAAGTATGCATCCACGAACCACGCCCAGGAAGCAGGGACAAAGGCTCTGACAATCCTTGCCGTTACGCCCTGCTCGACCGAACTCTGCTCTATTGCGCCTTCCGTGGCTCCGCCTTGCTCTACTGCGCCTGTCTCGACTGGGCGCGGCGGGATTCCTATTTCAGTTTCGATCACGGCCAGCCGCTCCCGTACGTCGGACAGCGCCCCATGAACGGCTCGCAGCTCCTCCCGCATTTCCGTGCGCATTTCTCGCATATCCGCCCTTAATTCCGTGCGCATTTCTCGCATATCCGCCCGGATTCCGTTGTAAAAGCCGAATAGCAACCCGGCGAACGTTACAACGAGGACGCCGGCGGCGATCATGTCCCTCCATTCCCGATTTGTCATTTTGCGCCTCAACTTTTTGCTGCCTGCTGACAAGGTCAGAAACGCCCGGACAGGGGAGCAAGGTTCCAGTCCGCGAGGAAAAATTTATCCGCCCCCTGCATCTTACGGCGGAGAAAAAACCGGAGCGCAGAGCGGAACAAAGCGGGCGGTTAAAGGACACTCTGATTAAATCTACTTCGATCAGCGCTTCACGTTCGTAGGTACAGGACATTGTGATGGCCTCGTTGAAATCAGCGGGAAACGCTACGAATTCGGGGCATGGCGGACGTGAAGCGCCCTCCGGGAGGCTGCGAGAGGCACTCTGGCTGTGTCATTCCTCATTATGTGGAACCTGCCACATTGCTTCGTCATTCCTTGCCAGCGCGCCTCTCGCAGTCTCTGAACTTTGTACATTTAATCAGAGTATCCTAAATTTTTTAACTCGGCGTATTCGGCGCCTTATTTTTTAAATTCTGATCTTTTCGGAGAGGCATCTCATGAAAGACGCGCCCATCCAGACCCGCCTGCGGAATGCCCGGCACGCCGCCCTCCCGTCTCGTCGGATGACGGTGGAAGAATATGCGCAGCTGGAAGAACCGGACGACGGGTATCGATACGAACTGGTTAAGGGCCGAATGGTCGTGCAAGAGCCTGTCCCTGGCGGTCCGCACGGACGCAGCCAAAGCAGACTGGCGCGACGCCTGGGCAATTGGATGGAAGCGTTCGGGCAGGGCGAGGTTTTCGTGCAAATCGGCTTTATTGTCAGCGACCATCCGGCGACGGTTCGGGAACCGGATACCGCTGTTTTGCTGAAATCGCGATCCTGGGAAGGCGAACCCGGAAACTGGATACGCGGCGCCCCGGACATCGCCGTCGAAATTCTCTCCCCGTCGAACAGGCCCGGCGAAATGCGCGAAAAGATGCGCGATTACTTCAATGCGGGCGCCCTCCGCGTCTGGATCGTGGACCCGCAAACCTGCACGGTAACCACTCACCGGACGGACGGCTCGGAAACCATCTTCCAGGAAGGAGACCGCCTTGAAGACCCGGACGTGTTGCCGGGGTTCTCTGTGGAAACGGGAGAGTTATTTTAAGGGACAAGCACTCAGGGCTCCAAGCCGCCACGGAGAAGCGCCCGTTAAGGCAAAACGGTTACCCCATTTCCTCAATATCCCACATTTGTTGCCTTATGCACCCAATAAGTAGACGAAATCGGGGCGGTTTGGTGGGTTTTGAAACAAAAAGTGGGGAATAAAATTCGTTTTTCGGCAAATGATTCCCCACAACGAGGCAACGAGGAATTGCAACCTCTCGAAAAACGTTATTTACGCAGCTGGGCGAAACGAGCGGATGCGTTCCCGGCCGAGCGCACAAAGTATACATCCACGAACCACGCCCAGGAAGCAGGAACAAAGGCTCTGACAATCCTTGCCGTTACGCCCTGCTCGACCGAGCTCTGTTCTATTGCGCCTTCCGTGGCTCCGTTCTGCTCGACCTGGCCTTTCTCAGCCGGCCCCGGCGCTTCAATCCCGATACGAGTTTCGATTACGGCCAACCGCTCCCGTACTTCGGCCAAGGTACCGTTCATCGCCCGCATTTCCGTCCGCATTTCTCGCATATCCGCCCGGATTCCGTTGTAAAAGCCGAATAGCAATCCTGCGAACGTTATCAGGAAAACGGCGAAGGCAGTTATGTCCTTCCAGGTCCATGTACTCATTTTGCGCCTCAACTTTTTGCTGCCTGCTGACAAGGTCAGAAACGCCCAAACAGGGGGGCAAGGTTCCAGTCCGCGAGGAAAAATTTATCCGACCCCTGCATCTTACGGCGGTGAAAAAACCGGAGCGCAGAGCGGAACAAAGCGGGCGGTTAAAGGACACTCTGATTAAATCTACTTCGATCAGCGCTTCACGTTCGTAGGTACAGGACATTGTGATGGCCTCGTTGAAATCAGCGGGAAACGCTACGAATTCGGGGCATGGCGGACGTGAAGCGCCCTCCGGGAGGCTGCGAGAGGCACTCTGGCTGTGTCATTCCTCATTATGTGGGACCTGCCACATTGCTTCGTCATTCCTTGCCAGCGCGCCTCTCGCAGTCTCTGAACTTTGTACATTTAATCAGAGTATCCTAAATTTTTTAACTCGGCGTATTCGGCGCCTTATTTTTTAAATTCTGATCTTTTCGGAGAGGCATCTCATGAAAGACGCGCCCATCCAGACCCGCCTGCGGAATGCCCGGCACGCCGCCCTCCCGTCTCGTCGGATGACGGTGGAAGAATATGCGCAGCTGGAAGAACCGGACGACGGGTATCGATACGAACTGGTTAAGGGCCGAATGGTCGTGCAAGAGCCTGTCCCTGGCGGTCCGCACGGACGCAGCCAAAGCAGACTGGCGCGACGCCTGGGCAATTGGATGGAAGCGTTCGGGCAGGGCGAGGTTTTCGTGCAAATCGGCTTTATTGTCAGCGACCATCCGGCGACGGTTCGGGAACCGGATACCGCTGTTTTGCTGAAATCGCGATCCTGGGAAGGCGAACCCGGAAACTGGATACGCGGCGCCCCGGACATCGCCGTCGAAATTCTCTCCCCGTCGAACAGGCCCCGCGAAATGCGGGAGAAGATGCGCGATTACTTTGATGCGGGCGCCCTCCGCGTCTGGATCGTGGACCCGCAAACCTGCACGGTAACCATTCACCGGGCGGACGGCTCGAAAACCATCTTCCGGGAAGGAGACCGCCTTGAAGACCCGGACGTGTTGCCGGGGTTTGTTGTGGAGGTGGAGGAGGTGTTTGGGGGGTAGGCAATTACCAATGTGGGAGCCATGTCTGAAAACATCGGGGAGAAAGACAACAGCGTTTACGATACCCAGCCCGCCGCTGGTGATCGATCATGGAAAACAAAAGGGACTTATACGGAAAAGTTGACAAACTCGACGGGACGGTCATGCAGTGTACAAAGGTGATATGTGCCGATAAAAGGTGGGACACACTTGTACACTAATTAGCGAACATATATCGGGTTCCGGTCGTCGTTTGTGGCGGTGCAATTTCGTTTGACTTGCTCACCAACCCGTGAAGTCGCCATGGAATCGCTAATGCAAATTCGATTATCTGATCCCATTTTGAAGAGTTGTTTTCTGTCATGGTATTTCCTACCGTATGTGCGTGAACGTTCCAGTTGTATGTGGGCTTTTATCGTAAACCACTTCCATCTTCATCGGAGGGTATCTCAATCCAGCAACGCCATTTTTGCTGGAAATCCCAAGGGCATTGCTCGATAAAGTGGTTCATGTCGAAGGGATCAGGAACATTGCGTTTCGGAGATACGAGTTCTTCCCATGTATCATAATATTTGGTGTCCTTTGCGGTGATTAGGCCAATGCCTTGCCCATATGCAATGTCCTCGAGGGTGGAAAGATCAACAGACTCGTTTGGCTCCGCGACCAGTAGATATGCATAATTGACGAAACGTTGGTGAGCTACAGCCTCATATACACTCGTTGCATCAGCCCACCCTCTTTTGATTTCGAAGCTGAACAGGTCAATCTGGTTTCCATGGATATAAGGCAGTGATCTAAAGCCTGCGGCAACGAAATCCGGGTTCGTCCATCGCCCACCCTTTTTTTGATAGGCAGTCTTGGTTATCAGGATGTCTTTCTTTTCTGTATATCCCTGATCCCTTGCCCATTCGTACAACATTTTTTCGATCGCGGAGTAAATATGCTTCTCTTTGCCATCATCTTTTCTGCCTTGCGCGGTGGACGAAATGCGTCCTACTGAGCCACCTTTGCCTTTTCCTGTTTCCAGAAGACCGTAGTCAATCAGCGTATTTCGGATTCTCCAATAGCGATCATCCTTCCAATCCAATTCCGCGCGGAGGCTGCTATTACCTATTTTTGCGCCATCCTGCGGGACCTTTTTCAAGAGCTCCTTAGCCAATTTTTGATCCTGCTCGTCCAGATCGGCGAAGCTATGTTCTACGAGGCTGGCGTCGTGATCCTGTGTATCTTTTTCGGACGATTTGGTGACGAGCATCACCGATCCGCCATGTCCTTTTCCGGTGGTTATAAAGCCATAGGCGATCAGGGCGGCTCGAATTCTCCAGTAGCGCTGATCTTTCCAACTTAATCGGTTACGCAGATTGCTATTGCCGATTGTGCCCTTAGACGGCATCTTGGATAAGAGTTCTTCAGCGAGTTCTCGATCCCGCTTACTCATTCTGATATGGCTGAGGTCTGACATGTTCATTGTGGAGGTATGTGGACTATGACCAAGGTGTTAGAGAAGTGGTCCGAAAAACTGTACAGTTTTCAGGAGCCGTTTTAGGTGCAGGCATGCTTCGTCGAGATAAAAGGGAGCTACGACGATATACAGATGCCGGCAATGTTCCGAATCGGAGTTCGATGCGAACACATTCCCGATCAACTGCCCATTAATGTACCCCCCCCCCCCCCCGGATTCGTGAATACCTCATGAAGAAAAAGCGCAGCCCTCCCGCTCAGGCGGCCCTACTCCACCTCCACGATCACCTCGATCTCGACGGCGATGTTGCCTGGCAGCGAGCCCATGCCGATGGCGGAGCGCGCATGACGGCCCCTGTCGCCGAAAACTTCCACCATCAGGTCGGAGAACCCGTTGATCACCGCTGGATGCTCCCCGAAGTCCGGGGCGGCGTTCACCATCCCCAGCGCCTTGACGATGCGCCGGACGCGGCTCAGATCGCCAAGTTCGTCCTTCATCGTGGAAATTAACTGGATTCCCGTGAGCCGGGCCGCCTCGTACCCTTCCTCGACGGAAATGTCCGCGCCCACCTTGCCCGTAACCATCGTGCCGTCAGGACGCAAAGGCGCTTTGCCGGAAAGGTACAGCAGATTCCCCGTTTGCACGGCGTTGACGTAATTGGCGACGGGCGAGGACGCCTTGCGCAGCGTGACGCCCAACTCGGCGAGGCGCGCCTCGGGATTGTACTCCTGATTTTGCGCAGAAGAAGTCGCGGCGGAAAACGCCAGCGCGAAAGGAACGATCATGGCAAGTAACTCCTTTTTGGTCAGCATGTGAGGGCTATTCGGAAAGAAAGAACGCCAGAGACTGTCGCCTGCATCGGCGTCGGGCTTTCCCCGCCTTTAACCGCAATCGCAACGCAACGGATTCCGCCCTCCGTAATCCTGCAAACGACAGGCGGGGCGCAGCCGTTGCCCGCATCGACAGCGAGTCAACCACCCTGCATCGCCTCCGCTTTATCGTCCAGCTCGTCAAGCGTAAACCGAACGCTGACGATGTAAGGTTCCTGGCCTTCGTCCCAGTGGCCATAGGTCGTTACGACGAAAACGCCGTCGGGGAGGACTTCGACGCCAGGATAGGCGGTATCCCATTGGTGTTTGTTGTCCATCAGGCGAACGCGGTACTGGCCTTCGCGCCCCTCGACAATATCCTCGTAGGCGCCCACCCATCCGACCCAGTCGCCCTGCGTCGGCGTCTCGCGCGCCGTGTCGCGAAAGGATATGAATAGGCGACCGTCGGGCGCATACTTCGCTGTGTGCCGATCTCCCGTGAGGGCGCCGGGCAATTCGCGGGGCGCGCTCCAGGTCTCGCCCTCGTCGTCGGAAAAAATGACGAAGGAATTCAGGGTCCGGCTGTTCTCGCGCAGCAACGCCGCCATCTGATTTCCGTCAGGCGAACGAACGAGGCCGGGCTCGCACAAATGCGCCGCAGGATGCGCGGCGATGACTTCCGGCGCGGACCACGTCAGGCCCCCGTCCTGAGAGCGCGTTTTGTAGACACGAAAAACAGGAGGGTCCTGCTCCTGATCCTCCGGGCCGATAAAACGCCCGTCGTCGTGAAAAAGCGCCATGTAATCCCCGTTCTTCAGCCGCTCGACCGACCCCATGGCGACGATGCCGCCAAAATCGCCAATGGGTTCGAGTTCGCTCCAGGAAAGGCCGTCGTCTTCGGAAACAGCCATGCGGATCGGATGGAGGCCGGAAAACATGATCAGCCGCCTGACGCCGGCCGGATCGACGACGCGATGGATCACAGGAACCTCGCGGGAAGTGGCCCAGCTCTCCGGCGTAGGCAAGCGATCGCTCCAGGCGAGGCCGCCGTCGGGGCTCCGTTTCATTACAATGGCGCCGCCGCCATGCCCTTTCGGGTAGACCGCAATGATGGTCCTGCCATCTTCAAGAAGAACCGTGGTCGGATGGCCAAGATATTGCCCTTCTTCCTTGTCCACCACCACCTGTCGATGCGTCTCGTCGGCCAGGTCGATCAGCGGGATCGTAAATCCGCGCAGGACGGCGGATTCCTCAACGGGAACGGGCGCGTCTTCTCCTTGCTGCGCACAGGAGGACAGGCCGAATAGCACAATCAAGGCGACAAGAAGCAACGGGCGCCGGCTACGCATATGCAGAACTTTCTTCATTGAGAACGGGATGCTCTTGACCGGGGGCGTATTGCAGTACGCCGTAGGTTCCGCCCGACCGCCACGCCGGATGTTCCACGTCCAGTTCGGCGGCGCGCTCCGGCGAAACGTCCACCAGCGTATCGCTTTTTAGCGTACGAAGCAAGGCCAGCGGCGCGGGAAACGGCCCCAGCGCTTCGCCCATGCTCGTTTCGAGCGGCCAGAGGGCATCGTTCGTTGCGCGGCGGTAATTGGCGTCCCCCTTGCTGACCGTCAGGGTCGCCGCGCTCAGGGCCTGCTCGATATGCGGCGGCAACTCCCAATACCGTCCATCCGTGTTCCAGAAATAATCCGCTTGCATACGCAAACGACCGGCCTGCATGTGCGCGGAGAGGCGCTCCGCAAGACGGGCGGCGTCTCCCCCCCGAGCCCGCATCGCTCGCAACAAATCATGCATATCCGCGAGGATCACATCGCTCACGAGGACGGGCAACCTTTTCACATGCAGCGCGACGTCCGTAGCCAATCCCTCCGCAAGCAGCACATCGCTCCAGGCCAGGTCCATCGCTTGCTCGGTGCCCGCATTGTCCATCACGATATGCACGGAACCCGGAGCGCGCCCCAGCAATCCCGCCACAACCGCTTCCGAGCGATCCGTCAGCAATTGTTCTTCGGTCGCATGTACGCCCTGCGCCGCCACGGCAGCGATGCTCAGGTCGATCCGGTTACCCCACAACATCGCTTTCAGCGTCCGCGCAAGACGCTCCGGCAGCGACCCCTCGAAAGCCAGCGCCTCCTCCAGCGTACTCCACAACGTCCCGGAAGCCATTTCCTCCCGCTTGAAGGGTGCAAAAGGATCCTTGCCCGATTCGAGAAAGCCGCACGCCTCGACCATCAGGCGATACACGAGCATTTCCGCAAAAAACCACTCCGTGCCCAGCCAGGTCTCTCCTTCGCGCCTTGCGTATCTCGGCAGCCACAACGCATGGTCCGGCGCAGGCGCCTCGAAAAGACGCAACGACGCATTGCCCGCCACTTCGTCCCGAAGCCGTTTCAACGCATCCGCCACAACGTCCGGGTAGGCATTCCGGGCAATCGTATCATCAATAATAGAGGGAACCCGCACCCCCATGGAACGATGCGCAAACGCATTGCTCGCGTCGGTCCGCACCGGAGGCGGCAAATCGTTTCGTGGCATAACCGGCATGGCTCTCAGGCGTGACGATGCGCGTCCCAGCCCATGTACTTGCCGAGCGCTTCGCAAACGGCGTCGGCTACGCGCGCCCGCACGGCCGCCACATGATGCTCAAACCCGGACTCGCATGCGTACCGAAGCAAGCGCTGCATGTTCGCCACTTCGAACACCCCATACCCTCCGAAGGTTCGGAGCGTATCCGCCGTGAATACGCCCTCGCCCGCATAGGCCCGCATACGCCCTTCCAGATCGTCCGTGCTAATCCGGGCGAACGTGAAAGAGCCGGGAGCAATGCGCCCCGTAATGGTTCCGTACGTATTCTCCTTGCCGACCGTCCCGGCGATAATTTCCTGAAAATCCATGCGATGCGCATCCGCCCCCTCGTCCACGAAAAAGGATTTGGGAAGATTCGAGCAATGAAATACGACCCCTTTGTCGGGATCGTCTCCGTAATCGTTGTTCCAGTCAAGGAGCGCCGCAGGAACGCGGGCCGCTTCCTGCAACGCGTACATGCTCAGCGCCCCTACGATATCCGCCTCGCAAGCGCTGGCCATGAGCCGGTCGCTCATCATGCTCATCGCCGTACAGGGAACCACCCCGTAGAATTCTTCGAGGGAAGTCCAGCATTGAATAGCCGTCGCCGCAAGACCCTGCTCTTCCATGAACCGGTCGATGCACACGCCCAGTTTGGCCATCTTCAGCAGGCTTTCCCGGGGAATGCCTTCTATCCGCGTGTAGGCGCGCATCGCCTCGATCTTGTCAGCGACGGAAGGATCATCGTCATCCAGGCGGCGGATCCATCCGAGCAATTCGGACAAATCCAGCGTTTCTACGGAAATACCCGACTGCTCCAGCAATTTTTCGCTGTAGCGCACCGTGTTGAAGGCGGCGGGGCGGGCGCCGATCTGGCCAAGGCGCAGGTTTTTGAGCGAGCGCACGACGCGGCAGGTGGCTGCAAAGCGGCGCAGATCCTCTGCAAACGCCTCGCTCTCGGGATCCATTGTGTGCCTGCTGGTGAGCGAAAACGGAATGCCGTACTGCCGCAGGTTGTTGCAGACGGATATCTTGCCGCAAAAACTGTCCCGACGGCTCGCCAGCGACATGTCGGACGGGGAATCCGCAAAGGCGTGCACAAGAACCGGCACGCCGAGATCGGCCCAGCGCAGCACGTTCGCCACGGCCCGTTCGTCCCCGAAATTGGGCAACGTAACCAGTACCCCGTCGATGTCGTCGCGATGCGCGCGAAACAGATCGGCGCACAGGCGCGCTTCCGCAAGCGTTTCCACCGCGCCATTGTTCGTGGCCTCCTCGGGCGTGATCACGACGCGAATGCCTTCCTTGTCCAGCAAATCTGTAATCTGTCGACGCCCGGCGCTGCACAGATGATCCGGGAAAAAGCCCCTGTTTCCGACGATGACGCCAAGCGTCACCGGATTATCGTTCGTCATATGCTCTCCTGTTCGTATTTTCGATGCGATGTCTTATGCGCACATGTCCTGCGCCTGTCTCCGAGGCAGAATCATTCCCGCGATCCCGCTACGCCCGCATAGAATAAAGGAAACTCTGATCAAAACCACTTCGCTCAACACTTTGCTTTCGTAACGATTATGCAACATTCCATCTATGACCTTACAGGACGGGTGGCTGTCGTCACCGGCGGATCGGGCGCGCTGGGCTCCGCCTGCTGCCGGAGCCTCGTTGAGGCAGGCGCCTCCGTGGTGGTTCTGGCCCGCAACAAGCAACGGGTAGAGGATGCGGCGCGGGCCCTTGAAGAAGCTGGCGCCGCAACCGCCGCGGGCATTCCGGCGGACGTACTCGAAAAAGATCAGCTCGCAGCGGCCCGCGACCTGATCCTGGAGCGCTTTGGACGGGTGGATATCCTCGTCAACGCCGCCGGAGGCAACATCAAGTCCGCTACGCTCAAGCCCGGAGACAGCATTTTCGACTTGCCGGAAACCGCATTCCGGCAAGTATTCGACCTGAACCTGATCGGCACCGTGCTCCCTACGCAGGTTTTCGGCGAGGTCATGGGGGCAATGCGAAAGAATGCCGAAAAAGAAGGCGAAAGCGCTCCATGCGCCGGTTCCATCGTCAATATTTCTTCCATGGCCGCCGCGCGTACGCTCACCCGGGTCGTGGGGTATTCCGCCGCCAAGGCCTCCGTAGAAAATTTCACCCGCTGGATGGCCGTGGAACTGGCCCGGCTATTCGGAGACGGACTCCGCGTGAACGCCATTGCGCCCGGATTCTTCATTGGAGAACAGAACCGGAATCTGCTCCTGAACGAAGACGGCTCCCTGACCAAACGGGGTCGGCAAATCATCGACCATACGCCCATGGGCCGCTTCGGCGAGGTGGACGAACTCGCGGGAACGCTCGTCTGGCTATGCAGCGACGCAGCGCGGTTCGTAACCGGCGTGGTCGTGCCCGTGGACGGAGGATTCGGCGCGTTCAGCGGGATATAACCGCCCAGTGCGGCGAGCGACAGCGTACGACGGCTTGATATCGTCCGTATTGACGATCAACTGCGTACACTTGTCGGCGCAAGGCGCGGTTGCGCTACGCTTGCGCCTCTCCATAAACCCCGCGAGACCCGGACCTACATCTGCACTTCCTGCTGCATGTCCTGATCCATGCCGTCCCCGCCCCGCTCGTACTCTCCGCGACGCCGCTGCTGCTGCCGCCCGAAATTGTACGTCAGGGAAAGATTCACCTGGCGAGCATTGAAACTGCGCACCGACTCCTGATAGAACCGGGGCGTATCGCGCGTGATGTTGAACTGCATCATGTCGAACGGATCGCGTATCTGAAGACTGAGGCTGGCCCGTTCGTTCAGCAACTGCTGACGCGCCCCGACGCTCACTCGCGAGAACGCGCCGATGCGGCCATTTTCGATATCCATGGGCGCCCGGTAAAACCAGGAAAGTTGAACCGACAGCCCCTCCCGAACGCTGAGCGTGGCGTTGGCGCGCGTAGACCAGCCCCAGGCGTCGTTGCCAAGGCCGCTCTCCACGTTGGACCCATCCGTCTGCATCCGAAAGGCATTAAAGCTGCCGAACGCATTCAGCCGATTCGACAGCCGCAACGTGCCGATAGATTCGAATCCCCATGAACTGCTCGAATCGAAGTTGCGGAACGTCGTGATCGACACGCCCCGGTCGTTGATGAATTCGTACCACTGAATCCGGTTGTTCGTCCGGCGATAATACGGGGTAAGCGTGAGAGAAACGGGGCCTGCGAAATGAATGTAGCTCCCCTCCATCGAATGCGTGTATTCCGGTTCGAGATACGGATTTCCCTCGCGGCGGGAAAACGGATCCAGATCATCGTTGAAGGGATTCAATCGCCAGGTGTTCGGACGACTGATGCGCTTGCTGTAACTGAACTTGATTTGCTTCCAGCCCGTTTCGGACCGAACCAGCTCCCAGGTCAGGAAAGCGCTCGGAAAGAAACTGTTGTAATCGTTCTCGTAACGCTCGTCCACCGTGGTCAGATCGAACGTGGTCCGGGCCTGCTCGTAACGCAAACCAACCTGCGCGGCGAAAGGCCCCAATTCCTGTTGCACAATGCCGTACGCCGCCTGAATATTCTGCCGGTAATCAAAGGTGTTCGTCCTGCGCGCATCCACGAGATACGCATTCATGTCACGATCAAACGCAGAGACCTCGAATCGGCTGTCCAGCAAATCAATGGAGCCCCTGTATCCCGCCTCCATTTTGCCGCTGCCCAGCGGACGGGAATAATCCAGCTGCAAGGAACCCTCGCCCGTGTTTTCCGCCTGCATTGAACGCTGCATGAACGGATCTGTCGCAGCGCCAAGCGCCTCGAAGCGCAATCCATCTTCCGCATAACTGTTCTTGTCTTCCTCGTTCTCTCTTTCGTATCGCGCCTCGATCTGCAATTCGTGGGTTCCCGGGGAAACAATTCGCGAAAACGTCAAGCGGTAATCCTGGTTCAGGTCCGTCCGCTCTCCAATGCGCGTACGGTCGTAGCTACCCATCAGCGTCTCGTTCGCGTCGAGCAGGCGATAAACGTTCAGGCCATCCTGATCCCCGCCTCGCCCGCTCAGCCTCGTAGCCAGCGACAACGTGTTTTTGTCGCTCATGCTGTAATCGACGCTGGCGCTGACGTTATGCGACTCGCCGACGCGATCGCCCCGGTCGTCTTCGTCGATCGTAAAGAGCGGATCGGCCACGCGATTTTCCTGGAGACGATCCCCTTCCGAATTGCGCTGACCATGTCGGAACCCGTAATTCACGAACGAGGAAAACTTGCCCCGGATGAAATTCAGCGACCCCCCGGCATTGTAACTCTCCTGCGTACCGCCCCCGGCCGTAAGGCTTCCGCCGAAACCGAGATTCTGGTCCTTGCGCAACACGATGTTCAGGATGCCGGACATGCCGTCGGGTTCGTATTTGGCGGACGGATTGGGTATGACTTCCACCCGATCCACTGTGCTCGCGGGCAGCCCTTGCAGGAAGGTGATGAGCGCTTCCCCCGTCATGGACGTAGGACGACCATTCAGGAGAATCGCCACATTCTGGTTCCCGCGCAGGCTGATGTTGCCGTCAATGTCTACCTCCACCGAGGGAATTTCCTCCAGCACCTGACTGGCGTCGCCCCCGGCGGACACCAGTTGATCCTTCGTGTTGTACACCGTCCGGTCAATGCCGACTTCCATGAACTCCCGGCGCCCCTCGACCACTACTTCGTCGAGCATCTGCACATCGGTTTTCAATGCGATAACGCCCAGATCGGCGGTCCATGCCCCCGGCCGAAGCGCAATGCCCGAAATCTCCTCCGTGAGATAACCCACGAAGTGAATCCGCGCATAATATCTTCCCGGCCGTAGCCCCTCGATCAAAAACGCTCCGTCGGCGTCGGTAATCGTTCCGGTGGCCAGCGACGAATCCCGTACGCTCCACAGGGCCACGGAGGCGGACGGAATGCTTTCGCCCGTCTCCGCGTCCGCGACGCTTCCGGAAATTTTCGTCGAGGGCATTTGTCCCGCAGGCCTTCCGCCTTGTCCCCGGTTGCCGAATTGCTGGGCGAACGCAGAATGGACAGGCGCGACGCCAAACAACAGGGCGGCGGCGATGAGCAATGTGGATCGTAGCATAACGGCGACAATACTTTCGGGAACGAGAGGAACGAGCGAGACAGGGCCTTGCCCGGCGACATGCGTATAAGACCTGCGGAACGGGCGTTTCATTCCATGATCATTCCACGGCGCATCCAGAATACACTTTTACGATCCAGGGGAAAGTTTGTTGCCCGAACGCACTTGCCGGAATAAAAAACTGGCGAGACGCGCACTTGCGCGCCTCGCCAGAATCCCGCAGGCGATCAGACTCGAGCCGGGACCGCCGTCAACAACCCCGGCGACCGCCTGTCAACGACGCCGCAGATACTTGCCGAGGGAAGAGCCGGAAGTGGACATATCTTGTCCTTCCGGATCCTCTTCCAGATCAACCAACTCTCCCGCTTCCGGAGCAATCTCTACTGGAACAGAACATATCGTACCGGAAGTGCCGCCCTCTACGACAAAAGGAGACTCTTCCGTTGATTCAGGGAAAGGAGAGAGACCAAGAAGCGGGATCTTGATAGATTCATCCGTAGATAAAGCGACGTCGCATGCGCCGGAGCGACCAGCCGTTTCCCAGACCAACTCGCCTGTCATCGCGCTCTTCCGCGTAAAGACGAAGGCTATCGACGTATCGGTTTCCAGCGTTTCGAGCGAAAACGAGCCGAACTCGCGAACGCCATAATAAATATCCATCTCGAAGGTCGCGTTATCGACGGTCGCTATGCAGTCCGTAGCAAACTGCGAAATGTCGTAATCCAGCGTAAGGCTATTGCTGTCTCCTTCAGAAAGAACGGGCCGGGCCTTGCCTCCGATAGCGGCCGTGCCGCCCCCGGAACACGCATAGGTCGTATCTATCCGTATTGCGTCGCTCCCGTCTCCCATCGGCGCGCCCCCTGAACCGGTCGGGTCGACGTCCGGGCCGGCCTCTTCCGTCTCGTTAATCGAGAGGGCGCCCCGAAAATTGGAAACGAGAATAGACAGAAGCGCATCGGCCTCCTGCTCGGTCAGTACGTCGCCGGCGTCTCCGGAATCGGTGCTGTCGCAAGCGGACAGCGCCAAAAACAGAACCAGCGTACAAGCAAGTATTCCATAACGAGATAACATGGCGATCCTCCAAGGGATTTTGTTGTGCGGGATGCTATGCGTAAATCAGTGCAAACACTGTGCCATAAATTCTCGTATTGGATGGCTATCCGCGCTGGAAAGTGCAGAAAGGCTGCGGTATATTAGCGCTCCGCGCGGCTTTTCCTCTTGAAAAAACCCATGTCCCCAACGCGCTTTCGACCTGCAACGGCCCCCACCCTGTATTTCATCGGGGTAACCACCGGACAGTCTTCCATCGTGCCCATTTTCCCGAAATGGGCCAAACGCCTTGGCCTGAAAAATACGCGCCTTGCGGGCGTGGACATTCCGATCGGCGCAGGCCCGGATACCTATCGGGACATCGTGCGCTTCATCAAACACGACCCGCTCTCTATGGGCGCTCTGATCACCACCCACAAGATCGACCTGCTTGCGGCAAGCCGGGACTTGTTCGACGGACTGGACCCGTATGCGCGCTTGCTCGGGGAAATTTCCTGCATTTCCAAGCAGGGCGATAAACTCCTCGGCCACGCCAAAGACGCAGAAACGGGCCAGCGGGCGCTCCATGCGTTTCTCCCGGATGGATACTGGAAGGAAACCGGAGCCGAGGCGCTTTTCCTTGGGGCAGGCGGCGCAACGGTAGCCACCACCAGTTTATTGCTGACCGCGCCGCGCAACGAACAGCCGGTGCGCATTACAATAACGGACATCGACAAGGAACGGATACGCAGCATCCGGGCCGTGCACGAACAGGTGGAGCGGTACGACAATGTGCGCTATCTGCAAGTCCGCAACGCTGCCGACAGCGATGCGGCCTTGCGCAGCCTCCCTGATCGTTCAGTGGTTATAAACGGTACGGGCATGGGCAAGGATCGCCCCGGCTCGCCCGTGTCCGACCAGGCTGTCTTTCCAGAGAACGGCTATGCCTGGGATTACAATTACCGGGGCGACTTTACCTTCCTGAAACAGGCGGAAGCCTGCCGCCGGGGCGTCAAGATTGTGGATGGCTGGGCGTATTTTTTGTACGGGTGGACCAGCATCGTCGCCGAAGTGTTCGGAATTTCCATCCCGGAACAAGGCCCGGAATTCGAAGCGCTCTCAGAAATCGCCGAAGCGTATCGGCGCAGGCGACCTGCTGGACAGGCATAGCCAACGGGCAAAACCGCCCATACCCGGCATTGACGACAGGGCAGGCAAGCGCTCCGCATCGCCGACGCGCCGAAACGTACGCGATTCTCTATCGCTCCACGCGACCGGAACCGGACCCCTTCGCCAGCTTTTCGACTTCCTGCGCCGAAACAAGGTTGAAATCGCCAGGAATCGTTTGCTTGAGGCAGGAGGCCGCTACGGCAAACTCCAGGGCCTCCCGGGAATTGTCCTTCGTGAGCAAACCGGCGATCAGACCCGCTGCAAACGCATCCCCGCCGCCCACGCGATCCACCAGATGGATTTCGTACCGGGTGGAGCGTTGCGGGACGCGGCAGGCCCCGTCGTCGTGCAACAACGCGCTCCATCCGTTCATGGACGCCGAAAAGCTCTCGCGCAACGTAATGGCCACGGCGCGAAACCCGTACTCTTTTTTGAGCTGCCGGGCAAGACTGAAATACGCCTCTTCATCCAGTTCCGCCGCTTCCACGTCGGACGCGCCCGCCCGGAAACCGAGGCTGCGTTCGGCGTCTTCCTCGTTCGCAATGCATACGTCTACATACTGCATAAGGGGCCCCATTACGGACTGCGCTTCTTTTTCCGTCCACAACCTGGCCCGAAAATTCAGATCGCAACTGACGGAGACGCCCGCGCGGCGGGCGGCAAGGCAAACTTCCTCGAGCATGCGGCGCGGGGTCTCGCCAAGCGCCGGGGTAATGCCGGTCCAGTGGAACCACGCAGCGCCGTCGAATACGGCGTCCAGATCAACCTCTTCGGGCGCCAGCGTCGTTACGGCGCTCCCTGCACGGTCGTAGATGACCTTGGACCCTCGCTGGCTCGCTCCCGTTTCGAGGAAATAGACGCCAAGGCGATCGCCCCCGCGCACGACGAACCGATCGGATACGCCGTAGCGCCGCAATTCGTTGACACACGCTTGCCCAATCTCGTGCCGGGGAATTTTGGACAAGAAAAAACTGTCGAATCCGAAGCCTGCCAGCGCAACGGCCACATTGGCCTCCCCGCCCCCAAAGGATACGTTTAGAGATGGCGTTTGCGCCAGGCGCCTGTGCCCCGGCGGCGATAGCCGGAGCATGATTTCGCCGAACGTAACGACTTTCATGGCAAAGGATACGCGCCCGCCCGGACGCATTGCTCGCTTATTCCAGTTCCCGAACCCAGATATTCCGGAAACGCACTGGATGGTCGTGATCCTGCAAGGAAATCGGCAGCCGATCAGGATGCGCCTCGTACGGCGGACGCGACCGATGTCCCGAAGGCCCTGTCATTTCCTCATGATTCTGCACGAGTACGCCGTTATGGAACACGGTTACGTACGCCGGAGAAACCAGCGCACCGCCTTCGTCGAAACGGGGCCTGCGAAACACAATGTCATAGACATTCCATTCGCCCGGCGCGCTCATCGCGTTGACGAGCGGCGGATACTGGCCATAGAGCGCAGCGGCCTGCCCATCGGGGTACGTATCATTCTCATAGGAATCCAGCACCTGCACTTCATACGCATTCATCAGGAACACGCCGCTGTTGCCGCGATCCTGATCCTCGCCGTCGGGCGGCGAAGGCGCAGACCACTCGACATGGAGTTGCACGTCGCCGAATCCCTGTTTGGTGCGAACGCCCCCGGTCCGGGGTACGACTTCAAAATACCCGTCGGTCACCTTCCAGCCCGCCGGGTCGCCATTGAAATGCTCCCAGCCGGACAATCCGTCCGAAGCGTCCCCGAAAAGAACAATCGCGTCGGACGGGGGCTGTCCGACCATGTTCTCTGTGCTCGCCGTTGCCGGAGAGACGACCATGGGGCGGGGGCGTTCCCGGTCGTGTACGTCCCAATCCGCCGGAGTGCGGCTCCCCTGGCCCTCGGAATCCTGGGCAAGCGCAGGCGACGCAGCGAAAAGAACGGCAGCGATAAAAGGCATGATGCGTTTCATGATCAAGGAAGTATGTGAAGTTGTAATCCGACCAGGAAGGCCCGGCCGGGCGCAGGTTCGTAGTAACGGCCTCCGAATGCGTTGATCGAAACGGAGCCGCTATATCGGGCGTCCAGCACATTGCGCACCTCGACGAACGGCATGATGCGCACCGAACCGGCGGTAACTCCCTCGTGCCCAAGCGACGCGTCGAAAACAACGTATCCGTCGTTCACAGCCGTATTGGCATCGTTCGTAAAATACTCGCTTACGGCTTCCGCTTCCACTGTAACCCGAAAATCCTGCTGCCGGGTCTGTACGCGCCCGAAAAAACGCCGCTCGGGAACGCCCGGCAACAGGTTGCCTTTCAATTCTGCTTCCTGGAAAACCAGACGGCTTGCGGTTGCCGCCAAAGCCGCCTCCCAGTGAGAAGACGGAATCCATTGCAAGGCGACCTCCAGGCCCCGGTGCGTATTTTCGCCCGCATTGCGGAAAAAGTCCCGTCCCGGTTCGTTCTCGAAGGAAATCAGGCGCCCGTCCACATTCATGGAAAAAAGGGCGGCGTCCACGAACAGGCGCGGCCCCAGCGCACCGCGCAAACCCGCTTCCGCGCCTCTTGTAACCTGCGGATCGAGGGAGGGATTGAATCCGCCGGTCAGGTCCGGTCGATTGACCAGCTCCGTGGTCGTGGGCGTTTCGAACGCCGTGCCATAGTTCGCAAACAGCAACCATCCGTCGCCTCGCCAGGATACGCCCAGCATGGGGCTCCAGGCGCTGAACAGGCGGCTGCCGGACTGGTCGCCATTGGCAAGCAAACGATCATCCATGGCGAACCGCACCGTCCCGTAGCGCAACCCGCCCATAATCTGCATCTGCCGGACAAGCTGGAAACCACCATACGCAAAAGCCCCTGCGGATGTTACGTCCTCCACCTGGTCCAGGAAGATATTGTCGCCAGGCGCGCCATCCGAATTATTGAAATTTTTGCGAATATCATGCTGGATCGCTCCATCGCCCCCGATTCCCCACTGAATCCGTCCCCGATCTTGCCGCAGCGCAACGCGGGCGCCGCCTGCCGTCCGGCCCAGATCGATATACGCAAAGGACAACGGATTGTCGAGCTTCCGCCGGACGCCATAACCGGTTATGCGGAGCGTTCCGGAATCGACCGCTCGCTCGAAAGCAATGCCCGTCTGGGCATGAAGGCTCTCTTTGCCCGCGCGCGCGTCCACAAAGGCCGGACGCGCCATAGTGGGGTCCGCCTCGAATTGTTCGCGCGTAAGGGAACCGGGATGCTCGGTGTCCTGCAAGGCCAACGCGCCCAGCAGGCGAAGATGCGAAAAGACTCCGGCGCGAAACCGGACAGAGGCGCCGGCGCGGCGACGAACGCCCGCAGACCAGGCCCTGTACCCTTCCTGACTATGATTCGAGGCGTAAAATTGCATGGAATGCGCCCCGAACGGCGCCTGCCCTTCAACCAGTATCCGCCGCTGCCCGAACGAACCGGCAAGCGCCTGCGCACGGAACCGAAGCGCTTCGGGTTCGTCGTCGCTGGCGAGAAAAAGCACGGCCCCCGACCCGTTTCCCCAAAACAGGGCCGCCGGGCTGCGAAGGAGTTCCGTCCGTCGCAACACCGCGGACTCCACTACGTCCAGCACGGTTTGGCCATCCGGCATGGTGAGCGGAATGCCGTCGAGCACGACCTGCATGCCCCGCACTCCGAACTGGGCGCGCGCGCCCATGCCACGCACCGAAATACGCTCTCCAAGCGCAAAATGCCCCTGGTCGTTAACCCACGCGCCGGGGAGCGAACGCAACACGCGCTCCATGGAAAGCGCAGCGCGCGGCAAGGCGTCCGGAGCATGCGCCTCCACCGCAAGGGCATAGGGCGCCGACGCTGCGTTCGCCGTACCCCGCACGGCTTCCACCGTCCATTCCGGCAAGGACCGTCCGGGAAAAACCGACAACGTATCCTGGGCGGAAACCCACCCAGGAACCAGTAAGAAAACCGTCGCCAAACCGCGTCGAACGAGCGACATAACGCACATCGTATGGAGTACAGAAGAGCGTATGCAGCCAGACTGACCGCAGTCGAACGGAATTCGACCCGCATGAACGCCCGAATCTTTCCCGAAAACAGGCGGCTTGCGCCGCATATCCACAAGAAACAGGAAAAATCCAGCCGGCAGGCCAAGTGCGGTCAACCGTTACCGAAATGCCCGGAAGCAGATCAGCCGTCCGTACGCTTTACGCTCATGGCGCTGAGTCCTTTGGGCGTCTGCTCCACATCGTACTCCACTTCTTCGCCGTCTCGAAGTCCTTCGTCGTACCCGAGTCCGGATACATTATTGCGATGAACAAATACGTCTTTACTACCGTCGTCCGGCGCGATAAAACCAAAACCTTTATCGGCGCTAAACCACTTTACTTTTCCCCGGGGCATGTTTTTTCCGTGTTCTGATGGCGCCGCAACCTGCATATCCCTGCGCGCTACGCGCAAATACGATATCTGCAGTATCGCGGCAAAGTAAAACGATGGGCTGTGTACCCCGTTACAGAACAGGGGTTTCCTGCGAAGCCATATTTAAGGACACTCTGATTAAATCTACTTCGATCAGCGCTTCACGTTCGTGCGTACAGGACATTGTGCCGGCGTCGTTGAAATCAACGGTAAACGCTGCAGGTTCGGTGCATGGCGGACGTAGCGCCCTTCGGGAGGCTGCGAGAGGCGCGCTGGCTGTGTCATTCCTCATTATGCGGGGCCGCCACACTACTTGCTTCGTCATTCCTTGCCAGAGCGCCTCTCGCAGCCTCTTAACTTTACACATTTAATCAGCGTATCCTTAAGGATACGCTAATCAAAGTACCCTTGCATAATGTCCATCCATATCGCCAGTCCCTTCCATGAGCCATAGGACGCATAGTGGCGACGAATGTCGGCGTCCGCGCCGCCACCGAATTTTCGGGAAAACATCGACCGGGCCGACGAATCAAGCGCAAGGTAATCGAACCGCCCCAGCAGTTTCATGACCGAACCCGCAGCGTACGGGCCGAATCCGCTCAGGGAACGTATCTCGGCGAACAGGTCGGCGGAAGACATTTCCGTACAGGCCCATCCCTCTGCGTCGATCTTCTCCTCTGCAATACGGCAGGCCAATTCGTGAAGGTATGCATTCCGATAGCCTGCCCGCAGATGCCCGGACAACGTGGAGAAAGACAAGTTCGCAACGGTTTCCGGAGAAGGAAACGCGCCGGACGCGCCTAATTCATTCAACCGCTGCGCCATCTTCCGGGTCATGGCCCAAGTGGTGTTGGTCGTAAGCAGCGTTTTCGCCAAATCTTCCCACACTGTGGGCGCGCGCAACAATCGTCCGGCCCGATGCGCAAACACCCAGCGATAGCGCGGCTCGTCCGCAAGCAGCGCATAAAAAGGCTCCAGGTCCAGGTCTATATTCAACATGCGGCGAACCATCCGCCGCAGATGCGCACGCAACGGAGGAGACAGCGCAGCATCCGCGCCGCCGGGCGCATCGTTCAAAACCTCGTCGATATACACATGCACCTTCTCTCCACAGGATATGGCGTCGCCGGCTGGTTCCGCGGCGAAGGCGAGCCGGACCACGCGCCCGTCGGGCAGCAATTCCGTCCGCCACAACCGCGCATAGTCCTCGGCGTGGCGGAAAGGCGCCAACTCAATCCAGCCGTGACTCCGCAACGTCGACCGGAAACGAAACGCGGGAGGACATTCGATGGTCAGGACAGGAACGTCGGAGAAGGACATAGGGCCTGTTAAGGAAGCTCTGATTAATTCTGCAAAGTTCAGAGGCTGCGAGAGACGCGCTGGCAAGGAATG
>CAZSNF010000011.1:0-98235 GCA_964608315.1 uncultured Rhodothermales bacterium
ACGACGAGGGCGACACGACGTTTCCGTCGCCGCCTGTTACGCCCCCCGTGACGCCGCCTGTTACGCCCCCCGTGACGCCCCCTGTTACGCCTCCCGGGATGCCGCCTGTTACCCCTCCCGGGACGCCCCCTGTTGCGCCGCCGTCCTCGACGCCCGCCGTGAGCCTGTCCGCGTCGCCGAACCCGGCGACCGAAGGCGAAACGATCACCGTCGCGGCGATCCTCACGCAGCCGCTCGGCAACGACGTAACCATACCTCTTGCGTTCACGGGCGGCACGGCGGAAGCGGGCGACTACGCCGCGCTCGCCTCCATCGTGATAGAGGCGAATCAGACAAGCAACGCGGGCGCCGTCGCCACGAACGCGGACGACGACGCAGACGACGAAACGTTCACCGTCGCGCTTGGCGACCTGCCGGCAGGCGTGCAGGCGGGCGTTCCCTCGTCCGTCGAGCTGACCATTGCGGAGCTGACCCTGACGGAGGAGTCAACGTCCGCCGAACGCGACGGCGCGGAAGAAGAGATACCCGCCGCTTTCGCGCTCGAGCAGAACTATCCCAACCCGTTCAATCCGAAGACCACGATCAGGTTTTCTCTCGCGAAGGCGCAGCGCGCGCGGCTCGCCGTCTACGACGTGCTCGGCCACGAGGTGCGCGTGTTGACGCAGGGCGCGCGGCCAGCGGGGCGCTACGACGTTCCGTTCGACGCCTCCGACCTCGCCAGCGGCACGTATTTCTACGTCCTGCGTACGGAGGAGCGGATCGCCGTCAAGACCATGGCGCTCGTCAAGTAGCTGGATATTCCCGCAGTCAGGCGCGCCTTCCCGCGAACCCCCCGTCGCGCGCCCGCTGAGGTTCGTCGGCGCCAGAAAATCCGAACCCGGAGCGTCCGACGCGACGAGGTTCGCCGTCAGGTCCGACGCCGCAGCCGTTCTCGCCGTCGCCGTGAATTCCGCCGCAGCCATCCCTTGACAATCGAGCGCCGGATGACGTATCCTGTGTCCCGGGGACCGAAGCGCGGACCGCCGCAAAGATCATGGATTTGTTCAAACAAACGTACGCCACTCGAAGGCTACTTAAAATAATAAGGCAATAAAAACAGGAACCTTAATTTTTTAAGCGTCTCGCGGATCGCTAATATCGCAGCGTTTCCCGCTGATTTCGACGGCATCGCCAGGGCGAACGGCGCGCGCGAACATGAAGCGGCGATCAGAGTAGAATTAATCAGCGTTTCCTTCAATCTGTAATAATCCGGTGCGATCACTTTACGGCGCGGCGGCGCCTTTGAACCTGGGCCAGAAACCATCAGGAGATTCATCCATGCGGTTGACGATGTCACAAGCGCTGGTGCGGTATCTTGCACGCCAGCATATCGATGACGACGGCGATATTCATCCATATTTCGCGGGCGCGTGGGCTATTTTCGGCCACGGCAACGTCGCGGCCATGGGCGAGGCGCTCTTTGCGAACAGGGACATTCTGCCGACCTGGCGCGCGCACAACGAGCAAGCCATGGCGCTGGCTGCGATCGCCTACGCGAAGGCCAATATGCGGCGGCGGGCTATGGTTTGCACGACCTCTATCGGACCCGGCGCCACGAATCTGGTTACGGCGGCGGCCCTGGCGCACGCCAACCGCCTGCCCGTCCTGTTTTTGCCCGGGGACGTGTTCGCCAATCGCCGCCCGGACCCCGTGCTGCAGCAGATCGAAGATTTCGGCGACGGTACGGTGAGCGCAAACGACTGCTTCCGTCCGGTATCCAGATATTTCGACCGTATCGCGCGGCCCGAACAGATTATTACGGCGCTGCCGCGTGCCATGGCCACCTTTATGGACGCCTCGCGCTGCGGCCCCGTTACGCTTGCGCTGTGCCAGGACGCGCAGGCAGAGGCGTACGATTACCCGGAATCGTTTTTTGAAAAACGGGTATGGAAAGTGCAGGCGCCGGAAGCGGCTTCGTCGGACGTGCGCGATCTTGCGCAGCAGGTGCGCGCAGCGAAGCGTCCCTTGCTTGTTTCCGGCGGCGGCGTACTCTACGCCAAGGCCAGCGACGCCCTGGCGTCGTTTGTGGAGGACGTCGGCGTTCCTTGCGCCGAAACGCAGGCCGGCAAAGGCGCATTGCACTGGAAAAATCCGCTGAACCTCGGCGCGATCGGGGTGACCGGCTCGACTGCGGCCAATGCGGCGGCGGCGGAAGCCGACCTGGTGATCGGCGTGGGTACGAGGCTACAGGATTTTACCACCGCGTCGCGGTCGCTGTTCAGTAATCCGGATCGCAAACTGGCGCAAGTGAATGTGAATACGCTGGACGCCAGCAAGCACGCCGCCACGCCGATTTTTGCGGATGCGAAGCGGCTATTGACCCGCTTGCGATCTGCCCTGGACGGATACGCCGCGGACGACGCCTGGCGGTCGCTGTCCATCCGAAGGGCCGACGAGTGGCGGGCCGCGGTGGGCGATGCGCTGACCGAACCCGGCCGTCCGCCGTTCTCTTATGCGCAAGTTCTTGGCGCCATCGACCGGGCGGCGGACGAAAACTCGGTGGTGGTTTGCGCGGCGGGCACCTTGCCCGGCGAACTGCACAAGTTCTGGCGCGCGTCGAAACCCGCCGGATACCATGTGGAGTACGCCTATTCCTGCATGGGGTACGAGATCGCCGGCGGCCTTGGGGTAAAGATGGCCCTGCCTGACCGCGAAGTCTTCGTCGTGGTGGGCGACGGGAGTTACATGATGATGAATTCCGAGTTGGCCACTGCGGTCATGATGGGACACAAGGTCATTGTGGTCGTATGCGACAATCAGGGATACGGCTGCATCGACAATTTGCAGCGAAGCGCCGGTTCGCCCGGCTTCAATAACATGTTCGAGGATACGGTGCACGAGGCGCTTCCGGCGATCGACTTCGCGGCGCATGCGAAGAGCATGGGCGCGGACGCCGTGCACGTCGATTCCATGGATGCGCTGGAGTCGGCCTTGCGCAACGCCCGGGCGTCGAGGAGATCGACGGTCATTGCGGTAGCCGTCGGGCGGAGCGGCCGCGGCGATCTGGGCGGCGCCTGGTGGGATGTGGCGGTGCCCGCCGTTTCCGACCTGGATTCCGTGAACGAGGCGCGCGCGGCCTACGAGGACGCCATCGGCAATCAGCGCGTGGACGGGTAGCGGCATGGACCTGCGATTCGGCGTAAATCCTATTGCCTGGTCGAATGACGACCTGCGGCGGCTGGGCGGCGACACGCCGCTGGAGACGTGCCTTGCGGATGCGGCGCGCATCGGATTCGAGGGAATCGAGATGGGCAACAAGTTTCCGCGCAACGCGGATGCGCTTCGGCCGATTCTCGACCGGTATGGCCTGGCCCTGATCGGCGGCTGGTATTCGGGGAACCTGCTGCGCGACGACGTCGATACGGAAATCGACGGCCTCCGGGAGCATCTTGCGTTGTTGCAAGCGATGGACAGCGAGGTGTTCATCTACGCCGAATGCAGCAACGCGATTCATCCGGACATCGACCGGGGCATGCGGGACAAGCCGGTCCTGGACGAGGAAATCTGGCCGCTGTTCGGAGAGCGTTTAAGCAGATTGGCGGCCTGGATTCGGCAGGAGGGATTCCGGTTCGCTTATCATCACCATGCGGGCACGGTAGTGGAAACGGCGGCCGAGCTGGATCGTTTTTTCGCCGAAACTTCGGACGATGTCGGCGTCGTGCTGGATACGGGACACGCCTCGGTGGGCGGCATAGATCCGGTGGAAATCGTTCGCGCGTTCCCCCAGCGGATTTCGCACGTACATTGCAAGGATGTGCGCCCCGCCGTGCTGGCGGAGGTCCGCTCCAGGAACGCCAGTTTCCTGACCGGGGTGATCGAGGGGATGTTTACCGTTCCCGGCGACGGCGCCATAGCCTTCGACCCCGTATTCGCTGCGCTGGAAAACATGGGCTATGCGGGCTGGGCGGTCGTGGAGGCCGAGCAAGACCCGGCCGTCGCCGACCCGGCGCAGTACGCCGAACTCGGATTGTCTGTCTTGCGCGCCTCGGCCCGCAAGGCGTTGCAATAAGCGAACTATGCAGGATATTCTGAAATAACCATGAGCAAATTGATCGTATCCGCGGGAGCGTGCAACGAGGAAGGGCAGGTGCTGTGCGTTACGCCCGAATCCGCCGGTTGGGAATACGTGGGCTTTGCCGTACATCGCCTGCGGCCCGGGCAAAAGCTCGAAGCGGCGCCGAGCGATCGGGAAACGTGCATTGTGCTGCTGTCGGGCGAGGCCGCGGTGGCGGCGGGCGACGAATCGTTTGCGGAACTGGGCGGGCGCAAAGATGTATTCGACGGTCCTCCGACCGCGGTGTACGTTCCGTACGAGACGGCCTTTTCGATCAGTCCCCATACCGATCTTGAGGTGGCGTTATGCACGGCGCCCGGGGGCGGCGATTACGAACCGCGCCTCATTGCCCCGGGCGAACTGCCCCTTGAGGTGCGCGGGACGGGAACGAATATGCGGCGCGTGCAGAATATTCTTCCGGAAACCGAGCCTGCGCACAGTTTGCTGGTGGTGGAAGTCATTACGCCCGGCGGGAACTGGTCCAGTTATCCGCCGCACAAGCACGACCGGGACAATCCGCCCATGGAATCTGCGCTGGAAGAGACGTATTATCATCGTTTCAATCCGCCGCAGGGGTTCGCGTTTCAGCGGGTGTATACCGACGACCGGTCGCTGGACGAAACCATGTCGGTGTACGACGGCGACTGCGTACTGGTGCCTCGCGGCTACCATCCCGTAGGCGCGCCGCACGGATACGATTTGTACTATCTTAACGTGATGGCTGGCCCCAGGCGGGTATGGAAGTTCGCGGACGACCCGGACCATGCGTGGATTGTCGGAGGCGCGGTTTGATCCCTTCCTGCCCGCCAGACGCCGTCGCAGCGCAAGGATATAGGATACTCTGATTAAATCTGCTTCGGTCAGCGCTTCACGTTTGCACGTTAAAGAATGTCATGATCGCGTCGTTGAAATCAGCGGTAAACACTGCGAATTTGTGACATGGCGGACGCGAAGCGCCCTTCGAGAGGCGCTCTGGCTGTGTCATTCCTCATTATGTGGGGCCTGCCACATTGCTTCGTCATTCCTTGCCAGAGTGCCTCTCGCAGCCTCTGAACTTTCCAAATTTAATCAGAGTATCCTATAACGAACAGGCGCGACGCCGGGAACCATGTTGCCGGATCGTCGCGAACAAAAAGCCCCGTCGGCGTTTTTGCGCCATCGGGATCAGGCGCCAAAACGCAATCGGCATACATTAGAGGTTTGCAATGAACGATACGGATAACCAGCAGGCAGACAATCAGCTGAACATAGAACTGGATGAGAAAACTGCGGAAGGCGTCTACGCCAACCTCGTGATGATTTCTCATTCTCCCGAGGAATTCATTCTGGATTTTATCCGGGTGATGCCCGGCGTTCCGACGGCCCGGGTAAAAAACCGGGTCATCGTGACGCCGCACCATGCGCGCAGATTGTTGCGGGCGCTCGGGGACAACATCGAAAAGTACGAGGCGATCCACGGCGAGATCGAGGAGCGGGAGCAGCCGGGACAGTCCGTTCGGTTCGGCGGCGTCGCCGGACAAGCGTAGGCGGGCTTTGCGTACGCGCGAACGCGACGCGCTGAGCGAAGCGATTTTGGTCAGGGGATCCTTTATTGCCGCGCTCGCGCCAACAGGACCGCGCCGCCCGCGAGGAACAGGATGTGAGGCAGCCATACCGCCGCCGCCGGGGGCAAGACGCCGGTGTATCCGAGCGGCTCCGATATCTGTTGTACGGCAAGGTACAGGAAGGCCACAAAGAGGCCCAGACCGATTTGCATGGCTTGTCCGCCTCGCCGCCGCACGGCCGCGAGCGGCATCCCGATCAGGACGAGAATCAGGTTCGCGCAGGGCCATGCGAACTTGGCGTAATATCCGACTTCCGCGCGTTCGAGGCCGCTGGCCCCGGACCGCTTGACGTCCCTGACGTATCTTGCCGCGGCGGGGATCGTCATGGACTCCACGTCGCGTTCGGTGCGGGCAAGATCGCGGGGCAGAATGGTCAGCGTCGTATCGATTCGGGGCAGCAAGGCGCGCGTTTCGATCCCGTCGGCGAACGTGCGTACGACGGGCCGATGGATGCGCCAGACCGTCAGGGAATCGACCCAGCCCATGCGCACCCCGTCGATGCGCTGCACGAGCTGGTTTTCGTCGTTGAAATGCTGCAGGGAAACACGGTGGGCCGTTTCGTTGCGCCGGTCGTAATACCCGATCGAGATGTAGGATCCCGGACGATATTGCCGGTGGATGTTGTTCGTTTCGACGGCCCGGGGCGCATCTTTCAGAAACCGCACCTCGAATTCCAGCACGGTCCGGTTCGTTTCCGGAACGATCCATCCATTGAACCAGAACATGCACGCGGTTACGGCCAGGCCGGTGGCGAGATACGGGACAAGCAGCCGATAGAGGGAAACTCCGCTGGTTTGCAACGCGGAGAGTTGCAGGCTCTGGGACAAATGCCCGGTCAGGTATACGCAGGAGAGGAAAAGTGCAAGCGGCGCCGTAAGGCGGGCGATTTCCGGGATATAATTGGGGTAATAGACGCCGAAAACCTCGCGCATCGTTGCGCCGCGGTCCAGAAAATCGTCAATGAATTCGACGTAATGCAGCACAATGAAAAACACGATAAGCACGGCGACCAGCGCGGCGAAACTGCGCAAAAGTCGGAAAATAATATGAAAGTCGAATCGGTTCACAGGTACTTTGCAGATGTCGGGATGTATTCTTCGAGCGCATGCCTTACTTTAGGATAGGCTGACCGAAGTATCCTTGATCAGAGCATCCCCCTGGGGCTACTTTTTGCGTCAGGTACTGGAATTTAGGGTATACGCACAATGAAACTGCACGAATATCAGGCACGGGACATTCTCGAAGGGTACGGCGTGGCCGTGCAACCGGGCCGCGTGGCCCGCACGGCGGATGAAGCGGCAGCCGCCGCGGAAGCGTTGCAGGAGCAGGGGATTTCCCGCTTCGTTGTGAAGGCGCAGATTCATGCGGGCGGACGCGGCAAGGGCGGGGGCGTCAAGCTGGCGAACGGGCTGGCCGACGCGCGCGAGAAGGCGGAGGCCATGCTGGGCATGCAACTGGTTACGCCGCAAACCGGCCCCGCCGGGCAGAAGGTGCGGGCCGTGCTGGTCGCCTCCGCCGCCGACATCGCACAGGAATATTATGTGGGCGTAACGCTGGACCGGACGCGCGGGATGCATGTGATCATGGTTTCGACGGAGGGGGGCGTCGAGATTGAAAAAGTAGCGGAGGAAACCCCGGACAAAATACTGCGCGCGTGGGTGGATCCGATGACCGGCTTGCAGCCGTTTCAGGCTCGGGCGGCTGCGTTTGCCCTGCAACTTGAGGGCGCGGCGTTCAAGCAGGGGGTTCGGTTCGTTACGGCCTTGTACCGGGCGTATGTGGGCATAGACGCCTCGCTGGCGGAAATCAATCCGCTCGTGCGTACGGCGAGCGGGGAGTTGCTGGCCCTGGACGCCAAAATCAACCTGGACGACAATGCCCTCTATCGCCAAAAGGACCTGGCTGCGCTCCGCGACCTGCGCGAAGAAGACCCGCTGGAGGTTGAGGCCGGGGAGCATCGGCTGAATTACATTCGCCTCGACGGCGACGTAGGGTGTATGGTGAACGGCGCGGGCCTGGCCATGGCGACCATGGACATGATTAAACTGGCCGGGGGAGAACCCGCCAATTTTCTGGATGTAGGCGGTTCGGCGGATGTGCATACCGTGGAACAGGGGTTCCGGATTATCCTGAAAGACCCTCATGTCAAAGCGGTGCTTGTCAATATCTTTGGCGGGATCGTTCGGTGCGACAGGGTGGCGGCAGGCATTGCGGAGGCGGCGTCCAAAGTGGACATTACCGTGCCGCTTATCGTGCGCCTTCAGGGGACCAATGCCGAAGAAGGGCAAAAGATACTGGAGGAAAGCGGCTTGGATCTGGAAACGGCTGTGTTGCTGAAGGAAGCCGCCGCCAAGGTTACGCAGGCGCTCCGCGGAACGGCGTAGGCGTTCTGTTTTTTCGATTTCGCGCCTGCCTGATCGCTTTTCGCATGCGACGAATACGACAGTGCGGTGAATACGACAGCTCGGCTTGTTGAATCGATCGTGACGCTGGAGGGCGTTACGAAGCGATATGGCGCCACCCTGGCGGTGGACAATGTATCGCTGGAGGTGAAGGCGGGCGAATTCTTTTCGTTGCTGGGGCCGTCCGGGTGCGGAAAAACGACGCTGTTGCGCATCGTCGGGGGATTCGAACGGCCTGACGCCGGCGTAGTGCGCATTGCCGGTCGGGATATGACGACGGTCCCTCCGCGCCGCAGGCCCACCGCCATGGTGTTTCAGAACTATGCGCTTTTTCCCAACATGACCGTGGGGGAGAATGTGGCCTACGGATTGCGCGTACGCAAGACGCCGCTGGCGCAGCGGCGGGAGCGCGTCCGCGAAGCGCTCCGGCGGGTGGAGATGCAGGCGCTGGAAGACCGTCCCGTAACGGCGCTTTCCGGGGGGCAGCAGCAACGGGTCGCGTTGGCCCGGGCGGTCGCCGTGGAGCCGGACGTACTGCTTTTCGACGAACCGCTTTCCAATCTCGACATTGCGCTGCGCGAGCAGACGCGCCGGGAACTCAAAGTGCTTCAGGACCGTCTCGGCATCACCAGTATCTATGTGACCCACGATCAGCAGGAGGCGCTTGCGTTGTCGGATCGGATTGGCGTCATGCGGGCCGGGCGGCTGGTGCAATCGGGCGAGCCCGAACGCCTGTACCGGGAACCGCAGACCGCCTATGTGGCCGAATTTCTGGGGGGAAGCAATATCGTGCGGGATGCGCGGCTGGCGGCGCGGCTGGCCCCGCAGGAAACGCCGCCGCCGGGATGCGCGTTGGCTATTCGCCCGGAGCATTTCGAGGCGTCTGAGAAGGGCGTCGAGGCTCGCCTCGTAAGCAGGCAGTTTCTCGGAACGCTCACCGAATGGTGGGTGGAGATGGACGGACATCGCCTGCGCGCGTGGGTGGATCCGCAGGAGCCCCCTTCGGATATCGTAACCTTGCGGCCCGCGTCGGTGCGATGGGTTCTCGACGATGCGCAAGACGCCCGCCCGGCGGACGCGACGCGTTGAACGAAGTGGATTTGATCAGAGCGCCGCTGCATAGTGTTAACAGGCCCTAGTTCCGCAAACGTCCGAACCGCCCCCTGACGTCGGAACGCGGTTGCCGCAGGCGCAACAGGTCGCGCAGCTGCCCGCTTTTTACGTGCAGGTCGAAACTGTAGGACTGGTAGGGTCCGAACGGCACCCAATTGATGGCCATTTCCCAGCAATCGAAATCGCGGAAAACGGACAAACTCGTGTAAATCAGCTTTTTCGCCTCGAAATCGTACCCGGAGCGTCCCTGTACTTTCCAGTTTGGCGTCAGGTTGAAATCGACATGGGCGTTCAGCGCGGCCGTGCGCCGGGATTCGCCGAGCGGCCTGGAATAGTTGTAGCTGAAGTCCAGGCGCAGGGACCATGGAATGGCGAAGTCGGCGTAGCTATCCGCCGCGCCCGAATACGGGGAGCCGAACGCACCGTTTCCGATGGGCAGGCCCCCGCCGGGGATGTTTGCGCCGGCGGGCAGATTGCGAGAGCGAAGCTGGTTGAAGGGGCGTTCCGGTCCGGTTCGCTCACTCTGGAACGAAGTGTTCAGGCTTGCTCTGAACGAGGTCGCGCGCAGGGGGAACCATGGCCGCTCGGAAAAGAGGGATTGGCTAACGACCCGGGTGCGTTCTGCGTTCAGGGCGTAGGGGGAAAACGTCGCTCCCGCATTCAGACTGAGATTTCGTGCGATGCGCGTCCGCGCGTTCATGCGCAGATCGCCCAGTTTCATGGAATCGGCGGCGAAGTTGTAGCCCGTGGCCAGTCCCATGTTCAGGAGTTGCACGACCTTTCTTTGTTCGGTTCCGGTGGAATCGGTGGAGACATATCGGGTTTCGAATACGTTATCGACCGAAAAACGCATGCTTTGTTGACCGAATCGCTGTACGCCGGGGACGAGCGCATAGCGTTGGCTTTCGCCGTTCGCATCCGTATACGAGGCCGTATAGCCCCAGGCGTCCGCATAAAAGTCGGGTTGGTAATTGAAACTCGCGCTCGGGCGGACGGTATGGCGCAGGCCGTCGAGGGGCCCGATTCGCAAGGGAAAAATGCCGTAGAACGTGGTATTCATGGAAACCCCGGTGGAAAATTGCCGCAGCGCCAGAAAATCCGGCGTTTTCTCGACGGCGACGCGGCCCTCGTCGTCCAGTTGCCGCCGTTCGGTCTGGATAAACCAGTCTTCCGCGTATCGGATGTTCGGGACGACGTGGATGGGCAGGCTCCTGGAAAGGGCCGGCAGCCCGGCGCCTACGTTGACGCGATGCGCCGCCTTGAAAGCGAAGGGCTCCGACCCGCCCGTGGCTTCCCGGTATTTCGCGGGCGAGACGAGCGCCTCGTACCAGGCGATATCCGTCGAATCGTTCGGAACGAAATTATACCGGTTGTCGGCATTCAGGCTGTAGTCGTATGTGATGCGTTCGTACCAGCGATCCTGGCCGCCGCCTTGCGCGCGCGCAAACGGTTTGCGGGTGTTTTGCCGGAAAGTGAGGCTGGGCAACACCACGCGCACCGTGCCGTTGTCGAGGTTTTGCTGGTGGCTCAGGTTCAGGGACAAGTTGCGTCCCGCATTGCGCCAGGTTTTGCTGAACCCCGCGCTCGACTGCACGGTTTGCCGGACGCGGTCGTCGTATCGTTCCGACGAGGTGCGCAGGTAGCTCGACGAGGACAGGTCGATGTTTGCGCGGAGGCGGGCCGTGGGACTCAGTTCCTGATTGTGCGTCCAGCGCAATCGCCCCGTGCCGAATTCCGAAAAGTCGGGGTCGCCCTTTTCGCCATTGCGGTTTTGAAGATAGTCCACGAGAATCTGCCCGGAATAGCGGTATCGTTTCGCATACCGGAACTGTGGCGTGACCTGAAAACTTCCCCGCGTCCACAGACCGAATTCCAGTTGGGCGTCCATATAGTCGTTGATGGCCTGATACCACCCCCAGTTGCGCAGATAGAAGCCGCGCTCGTCTTCTCCGTAGCGTGGAGGCAGGGGGCCGCTGCGCCGTCCTTCGCGGGCCGGCACGAAGCCGAACGGCAGCCACAACGGCGTTGGAATATTGAACAGATACAGGCGAACCGGCCCGGTGTATATCCATTCCTGATCCACGACTTTCATTTTGTCCGACCGGAGCGAGTACGACGGATCGTCCAGGCATTCACAGGTCGTATAGGCTCCTTCCGCGATGTACAACGTGCTGTCTTCCCCGACTTTCACCACGTTGGCTCGAATGAATCCCTCGTCCAGCGTGGTGCGCGCGCCGGTCACCCGTCCTCGTTCCGTGGCGGCGTTGAAGGCGATTTCGGTTCCTTCGAAGGTTTCTTCTCCCTGCGCGAAAAAGGGCCTGCCGACCGCGCCGGTATCGCTTTGGAGGCCGGACGCGCGCAATTCGTCCTGATCAAAAAGCATATCTATGCGAAATGCGCGTAGTTCGGCCTCTTTGTATGCAATTTTTGCATGGTTGTACAAATTGCCGACATCGTTGCCTTCCCGGAAGGAAATGATCAGCGAATCTTTGGCCGAAAACCGGATGGGCGCGCTCGCCTGCTGGGCCAGACAGGGAAGGGAACATGCAGCGCCTGCGAGGCAAAGCAGCAAGGCAAGAAACGGTCGGCGACGTATCCTGAACATAAACGGTCGCGAGGGCGGATGCGAGCATGCGAGGCCGCCGGACGTCACGGCTATGCAGGTGATTTGCTCGCCTTTTCGTCGAGAAACTGAAAGACCAGATGGGCGGCTCCAAGCATACCGGCTTCGTTGCCGAGGGTTTCCCGGACGATTTCTATTGCGTCCCGATGATCCGGAATCACGTATTCGCGGACGCTTTTTCGGGCCGCGTCGATGATGAAATCGCCCGCCGCCGAAAGGCCGCCGCCTACCACCACTTTGCGTATGTCCAGCAGGTTGATGCATGCGCCAAGCATCACGCCCAGTTTATGCCCCGCCCATCCCAGAATTTCCCGGGCCGGATGGTCGCCATGGCAAGCTGCCTCGTAGAGCATGAGCGGCGTCAAGTCTTGCAGGTCCGGCCCCGCCATGCCGTGTATGGCGCTTTCGGGCCGCGTGAGCAATTTGTGGCGTCCGTAGCGGGACAGGTATTTCTGGCCCAGGTACGCTTCAATGGAACCCGCAATGCCATATCGGTCGATGTCCCCTGCGAAGTTAATCGTCATGTGGCCGATTTCGCCTGCCGCGCCCGTGGTTCCGCGAAATATCGTCCGGTCGTGGATAATAGCGCCGCCCACGCCTGTGCCCAGCGTGATCATGATAAAAGAAGGATACGGGCGGCCTCTGCCATAGTGCGCCGAACCCAGCCCGGCGAGGTTGGCGTCGTTTTCCACGAATACGGGAAGGCGTTCCCTCAGGCGCCGTTGCAGGGCTTCCCGGAGATTGACGACGCCCCATCCGGGCAGGTTGGGCGGTTGCACGACCGACGTACGTTCCCAGTTGATTGCTCCCGGCGCTCCGATGCCGACCCCGTGGACGGTTTCGTCCGGGGTTTCCGCCGCCACCGAACGGATCAGGCCTGCAATGCGGTCCAGCACATGATCGGGACCGTGGATTCCCTCCGTATCGCATGCTTGCTCGACAACGAATCCCTCGTTGCGCCGGACCAGGGCCGCCTTGATCCGGGTTCCTCCGAGGTCGATCCCTATTGCGAGTGGATTCATGCCAGGTTTTCGGCGAAGCGCCGGATTTGTGGGGGCAGCGCGTACGCAGGCGAGCAGCGCCGGTGCATAGTGTTAACAGGCCCTGGCGTATCCCTTACCTGTCTTCGCCGGGCTGCTCGTCCGCCGCGCGGTCCAGAGATACCGTCGGGTTTTCCGGATCGTCTTTTTGGGCGTCGTCGGGCGTTGCGACAGGATACACCGTTTCGCCGGGGCGTCGCATTCCGTATTCTTCGCGCGCGATTTTTTCTACGGCTTCGTCGGAGAGTCCTTCGCTTACTTCTTTTTCGAGTTCTGCAATGTCTGTCCGCAGTTGTTCGTTTTCCTCGCGCACGTTCACGTATTCGTTGCGCCACGTCATGCGCTTGAGAAGACTGTGGCTGTCGAAAAATACGAACGAGCCCAGCGCCGCTCCCGCAAGGGCCCAGAGCAGGATCTTGCGCAGCCGCCGTTTCGCGCCCGCGGACAAGGACGGCCGGGAGATGGGCCCGCCTCCCGGCTCAGCCTGGTTTAGTCCCTGCCTGACGGATTTTTTCCTCATGGCGCTATGATGCTATAGGCGCAGCGCGGCCATGCCGGGGAACGAAGCCGAGGATTCAAGCAACTCTTCGATGCGCAGCAGTTGATTATATTTTGCAATGCGATCGCTACGGCTTGCGGAGCCGGTTTTGATCTGACCGGCGTTGGTGGCTACGGCCAGGTCCGCAATGGTGGCGTCTTCGGTTTCCCCGGAGCGGTGGCTGATGACGGCGGTGTATCCATGGGTATGCGCAAGTTCGATGGCCCGGAGCGTTTCCGTCAGCGTACCAATCTGGTTCAGCTTGATCAGGATGGAGTTGGCCGCGCCGCTGTCGACGCCTTGTTGCAGCCGGTAGGTGTTCGTTACGAACAGGTCGTCTCCGACTAGTTGAACCCGCTCGCCAAGCCGTTCCGTGAGTTGTCGCCAGCCATCCCAGTCGTCCTCGGCTAGGCCGTCCTCGATGGACAGGATGGGATACTGATTCACCCAGTTTTCCCAGAAGTCGATCATGTCGGAAGCGGACCGCTTCGTATTCGGGTCGCTTTTCCAGAAAACATAGGCGCCGTCCCGGTGCATTTCAGATGTGGCCGGGTCCAGCGCCAGGAAGACGTCCCGCCCCGCCTCGTATCCGGCTTTCCCGATGGCCTCGAGAATGACTTCCACGGCTTCGTCGTTGGAGCGCAGGTCGGGCGCAAAGCCGCCTTCGTCGCCGACCGCCGTGTTGTATCCCCTGGCCTTGAGCACCTTGCGCAGCGTATGGAAAATTTCAGCCCCGATGCGGAGCGCTTCGCTGAAGGAGCCGGCGCCGCTCGGCATGATCATGAATTCTTGCATGTCCACGCTGTTGTCCGCATGGTGTCCTCCGTTGACGATGTTCATCATCGGTACGGGCAAGGTGGAGGCATTTGTCCCGCCAATGTAGCGGTAGAGCGGCAAACCGAGATTTTCGGCGGCGGCCTTGGCGGCGGCGAGCGATACGCCAAGCAGGGCGTTGGCCCCAAGTCGGCCCTTGTTTTCGGTGCCGTCGAGGTCAATCAGGACCTGGTCGATGGCTACCTGGTCCAGCACATCCGCCCCGATCAGTTCCGGTGCAATAGATTCGTTCACGTTCCGGACGGCCTCAAGGACGCCTTTGCCCATATAGACGTTCTGGTCGCCATCCCGCAGCTCCACGGCTTCGTGTTCTCCCGTGGAGGCTCCGCTCGGGACGGCGGCGCGGCCACGAAATCCATCCGATGTGACGACATCGACTTCAACGGTGGGATTGCCGCGGCTGTCCAGAATTTGCCGGGCGGTAATATGTTCTATGTGCATAATGCCTGGAGGATACTGCGAACGAGTCGTTACAGACCCCGAAATTACGTTAAGGATACGCTGATCAAGTCCGCTACGGCGACCGCACAGTGGTCGTTTCGGCGATCCAGGCATAGCAGCCGTAATTCACCTGGTAGGATTGCCCGGGCTCCCAGCCTTTGAAGAAAAGGGCCTCCTGGTCCGGGAAACTGCGTCGGTACGTGGCGATTTTCTGGTTTGACTGCGCCGCTACGCTCGAATCCCGGGCCCGGGCCAATTCGTAATAATCCACGGCGAGCCAGTATACGGCCCGATCTTCCCGCTCGAAGCTTCCGCAATTCGATACGGCAGTGGCGTACAGGTCTCCGATGGCGATGTAGGCCTGCCCGAAGTTCGCATCGAGTTGAATGGCCTGTCGGAAAAGGGACCGCGCCTGGGAAACGGCGCCTTCCTGTTGCCGGGCGATTCCCAGGTTGAACAAAATGTCTCGCCGGATCGAAGCGTCCGCATCGTCGCTGAGCAGGGCCAGCGCTTCTTCGTAATAGGATATGGCCTGCGTGGCGTTTCCGTCCTGGAGGTGCAGTTCGCCAAGGCGGCGGTACGTCAGGGGCGAGGGGTCCATTTCCAGCAGGCGGTCGCCAAGTTCTGCGCCCTCGTCGCGGTAGCCCAGCTCGAGGTAGATGTCGAAGAGCTCAGCAGTTACCTCGATGTTGTCCGGGTCCGTTTCCAGGCGCGTTCGGAGGAATTCAAGGCGTTCTTCCGGGGTGCTGAACAGCGTGTTGCGTATTTCCGTGAGGTATGCGGCGACGTCCCCATTGTCGGGATAACATGCTTCCGCCTCGTCGGTCAGGTTCACTGCGCGCTGCTTGTCGCCGTTGCGGGCGGCGTCGTCGATGATGATGCGCACATAGTATGCATCGATGTTGCACCCGATCATGGCGTAGACTTCGTTGTAGACATCCGCAAAGGTGGGCGGGTCGCCGCTTAGCGCCTGATGGTGTTCCTGGAGGAAGCGGCCCTTGCGGAGCATCCATTGGGATTCGTCGAACTCGATGGCGCTGTCCTTCATGCGGGAAACGGATCGATCAAACCAGGCATAGGCCGAATCGAGGTAGGCCTGCTTGCCCTCTTCAGTCGGCGCTTCCTCGGCCAGCGCGGCGTAGAGCTCCACGGTGCGTTCGAAATTCCGGTCGTCATTCCGGGGATAGTCGGCGGCGTTCTCCAGGACCCACTGGAGATTGGGCAGCGCGCTCAGATAATTTCTGTTCTTGAAATCCTCGTAATAGAGGCTGTAGTGCATGCCTTTGTCCTGGGTGCTCACGGCGTTTGCCTCGTCGGACTGGGCAAGGACAGGCTGCGTCGGCCCGACGGCCCATGCGGCCGCAATCAATAAAAATGCGATGAGGCCCTCGTTGCAAGGAGGGGGATGCTTTACAATGCGTCGCATAATTAAAGCTCGTCTCGTGAAAAGGGAAGGTCTGCCGATATTGCGCCCTTGTAATGTATGTAATGTAATTAAAGATACTCTGATTAAGTCCACAAAGTTCAGCGTATCCTTAACGTAATTTCGGGGTCTGGAACCAGCGTTCGCCAATATTCACCGATATGGATAACCGGTAGAATACGTCGCGGACGAGATTGTCGCTGGCTGCGCCGCGCATGCCTGCTTGCATGTTCAGGTCGAGGCGCGCCCCGGGCACGAGCGTGGGCAAGCCAAAGCCCGCCGACAACATGGCGGTTTCGATGTTCGTGCTCCGGTCCGGTGAAATATACGTCCGGTCCCAGGAAATTCCGAAGCGATAGGCGATGCGCGCAGGCCATGCCGCAAGCAGGTCGTTGCCCGCAGGGATAAATTCAAAGCCGGTTCCAATCTGTATGGCGTTGGACAATCCTTGTTCGGCTCCGGGTCGATAGCCGGGCCAGGGAATCGTGCTTTGCATATTGGTCCACGGGGCGAATTTGCCTCCTGCCGACAAGGTCCATCGCGTATCGGGATAATACGCCACGCCCACGCCCAGTTGCCAGGGAATGTCGATGGATCCGGAGACGGTTGTGCCCAGCGTATCCCTGTCGAGGTTTAGTCCCAGCGAAGTAACCCGTTCGCCCGAAAGGGTCGCGGGGAGCGTAAAGGCGGCGCCCACGCTAATATAATCTTCGTCCCCGAATACGTTCTGGACGCTTAGCAATGTACCGAACGTAGCCGAAAAACCGTGCAACCGCGTCGAGGTCTCAAGATGGGTGTCCAGAAACGAAGGGTCGGAAGCCCCCTCCAGAAAGATGGTTTCCCGTCCGTCGTCGATGATGCCGAAGAGGGCGTTGAGCGAGGCTCCGATGCGGATATTGCGGTGTATTTTGTATCCGACGCCGCCGGTAATTTGTTGTATTCCCCCCGATCCGAAAAAATTGACGCGGTATCCCACCGTATCGGGCCGGGCCGGATCGCCGGAAAAAAACGTGCCGTCGCTTCCCACATGGTAACTCACGCGCGAAAACGGAGCGAATCCCAACGCCACGCCCAGTTTCCGTTCGAGGATCGGAAAACCGATCTGTATGCCGCTCAACTGGCCCGAAGCCAGACGGCTGGTCTCGTCGGCTTCGTCAGAAATCACCAGGCTCTGGTAGGCGAAGCCCGCCGAAATCCGGGTGAGCGCCTGATCGGCCCAGGTTCCCGGATTATTCGGATTGACGTACTGCAACGAATGCAGCGCATATCCGGCGTGTCCGACGCCTGCGCCCTGCCCGCCTGTATGAGCCTGCAAGGCGCCAATGCCGAAGCGAGAATACAAAGAGCCGTCGCGGGCGTCTTGCGCGCCGACAGGCGCTGCGGCGAGCAGGCCGGCGACCAGGCACAGGACTGCGTACGCTGCGGGCAGTCGGACGAAGCGGGCGGGGCCGGATCCTGCGCGAAAGTACGGGGACAAGGGCATTGCGGCTCGATGGGGTGCGGTCAATAGATCGGGGTAAGCGTGATGAATCCGGCGGGCGTTTGCCGGTCGGCGTCGGCGTCGTACAACAGCACAGGATTCAGCGAACTGTAATAATAGTAATAACTTGTGTGATCCGAGACCAGGGAAGTGGGCAAATTGGCCGGGTTGGGCATTCGGAGTTCGAAGACCATGTCTTCCGCGATGCGGTCCTCGATCCTGCGAGCCAGCCCCGGGCCTTCGAACACGAAGCGGCCCTCCTCGTCCATTGTGCTGCGGCCCAGCACGACATAGGCAGTGTCTCCTGGCGCGCGCGTATACAGGTCCAGCGTACGGAGCAGGGGGCGTTCGAAATTCGTCGGCGCGTTTTGCAGGAGCGTCAGGGTATCCGCCCACAGCGTGAGCGTTGCCCGGTTCACGGAAAGGGGATCTCCCGATGCATGGATTTCGCTGGAGACGGAGAGCGAAAATTCGGGCGTGGGCCCAATTCCCGCCTGCATGAGGAACCGGCCTTCGGGCGTCGCCGCCGGGGCGGTATGCGACACGAAAGGATAGGCTCTCCCAAGCGGATGGGAAAGCGAGTCCGAACCGGTGGAAGCGAACAGGGAAGAACCCTGCGGGCCGAATCCGACCACCGCGTTGCCTGCAACGGGGTCGATCCGGAAACCATGCAAAAGATTGCCGATGTCCTCGTTCCTGAGTGCGGCGTCGTGTTTCGAAACCCAGGAATCGGGCAAGGGAACGACGACCAGCGTATCCGTGGCCAGGAAGTTGAATTCTGTAATAACCGGTCCGGTGGCGAACGAGGCGCCGACGGATATGTCGTCTGAATCCCAGGCTTCGTCGATCTGCCTCAGTGCGGCTTGAATCTTACTCGTCGAATCGCCGTATACGTATGTGCGGCGCAGGCGCAATTCGGCGGATTCGACGACGCCTGCCCGAAATTCCTCCGAGGTAAGGGCGGTGATGTCGAAATATCCCTGCACTTCGTATCGGCCGAGCATGGGATCGTCCACCATGCCCGCCAGTACGCGCGCAGGCCTGTCGGACGGGGTCCATTCCGCAGCGCGCAAGGGAGAAAGGGATTCGACGGTGTTGACCGGTTCGCCTCCGGCGGCGCCAAGCAGGTCTCCGCCCACGTTTGCGGGATCGTCGCAGGCGACCAGCAGGGCGCCCATGCAGACGCATGCGAACAGGGTGGAAAGTGCAGTCTTCACGCGAGCGAAGTGATTTTGATCAGAGTATCCAGAGTATTCCCAAGGCGTCCGGTAGCATGAGGAACGACAGCGACCGGATTTTATTGCGAAAGGCGAAAAGTCGCGTATGCGTAAAGCGCGCGAGGGTTCCCCGCAGGCGCATGGCGCAAGCAAACCGGTGCGTATTCAGGCGGCAGCCTTGCGCAGCAACTGTTCGTACGTAGATCGGGCCGTTTCGGATTGCTCCGCGGGCGTATCTCCAAAGGACAATGCGCCGCCCGGCGTATCTTCGGCCTGCGGGAGGGAGATGGCGGCGTCTGCAAACAGATTGCCGATGTGGTTCGGGTTTTTGCCGACAAGAGACGCGCCGTGGTCCAGTCGTTCGGCTTCCGCAAATGCTTCGTCGATCCTGTCGTCGAAAGGCACCGGGTGCGCCGTGAATACGCTTTGCGTGTTCGCGAAAATGTCGTCGCCGGCGTATTCGGTTTGCAATAGCATGGGGATAAAACCGCTCAACCACCCGAACGCATGAATAACATCCGGGGCCCAGCCCAGTTTTCGGATCGTTTCGAGCGAAGCCCGCCCGAAAAACAACGCCCGCTCCATATTGTCTTCGAAAAACTGCGGGTTTTGCGCCGTGCGATACACGCCTTTTCGCTTGAAATAATAATCGTTGTCCATGAAATAGACTTGCAGGCGCGCTCCCGGAATAGAGGCCACTTTCACCTTGAGCGTTTCCGTGCGGGCGCCCATTTCGATGCGCGTTCCCGAAAGGCGGATCACTTCGTGCAAGCGATTTTTGCGCTCGCTGACGACGCCGTATCGGGGCATCATAATGCGCATTTCGTATCCTCCCTCGTTTTGGAGTTCCTCGGGGAGGCTTCGAACTATCGTTGCGGCGCCTGAAGATTTTGAAAAAGGAGTAACCTCATCGGATACGAAGAGAATCTTCATGGGATTGGTATGCCAGAATGTGTAACGATCGAAAGAGGCTGCACGTAGCTGAAAAAGATACTAAAAACGAACCGGTTTTCCAAGTTCGGGAGAAGGAGGGCCTTTCGCCGCCGGGTCACGGTTCCTGTCGCTCGCGCTGGAGTATCTCGAAATAGCGCCGGATTCGCTCTTCGAAATCGGGTGCGTAGCCGCTTTCAAGCGCCCGGATGAGGTCGCGATGCAGCTTGTCCGCCGGGTCTTCGGGGAGGGCTTCGGGCGGCGCGGCGCGGGGCATGTCTTGCCCTTCGCGCGATTCCCTTCGACGTTCGCGGCCCCGTTCGTGCATGGAGCGCTGGGCGTCCAGCAGACGTTGCAGAATCTGGCGTTGCCGCTCGATCATTTGCGGGGCTACGCGGCGCGTTTCCAGTTCGCGCAGCGTTTTTTCCATGTCGTCGGCGATTTTGTCCAGGTCGCCCAGCAATTTGCCGCGGGCTTCCGGGTTGCGCCGCACCTGTCCCAGTTGATCCCGTATGGCTTGTTGTTGCGCGCGCATTTGTTGCAGGCGCTGCTCCATATCGTTTCCAAGCCGATTTCCTTGCATGTCGTTCAGAAATTGCTGGATTTGCTGATTCAGTTGTTGTTGCTGCTGCGACATTTGCTGCATTTGCCGGAGAACCTGCTGCATGCTGCTGCCTCCGCCGGACCCCTGCTGATTCATGATCTGGTCGAGCACGCCGGCCAGCAGCAAGGCCAGTTCGTTCAGGTGCATCATGGAGGCGGTCTGATGGCCGCCCGCCTCGCCGACGGCTCGCTCCGTCATGGCGCTTGTGGCTTGCTCCATTTCCATGAGCGCCTGTCCCGACAAGCGTTGCACTTCCCGACTGAGCTGGGGAATGTTTTTTTCAAGATTCCGTAGCGAGTCGATGACGGTGGCGAACCCTGCCGACAACGCATCCTGAAGGCGGGCGTCCTCCCGTAGCGAGGGCTGGTCTGAAACATGCTTCAGGATATTTTTGCGGAGCGCTTCCTGTTCCTGCGAGAGCATGAGGACATCGCCGAGCGCTCGACGCAGCCCCGCAAGGTTGATTTGCCGTTGCGCGCCCTGCATGTTCGCCTGCATGTCGGTCAGATCATTTCCGAGGCGCCGCAACCATTGCTGCATGCGTTGTTGCCCGGATTGCGCCTCGTCCAACTGCCCGGAGCGCAAGCGATCGGCATTTTCCATCAATTGCTGCGGCATGTTTTGCTCCCGCATCGAGCGGTTCAGTTGTTGCATGTCGCGGGCCGGGCCATGCTGCATTTCCCCGATCCGCCTTTGCGCCTCGTTCATGACTTCTTCCAGCTGTTGCATCTCCTCTACGGCGCTTTCCTGCCGACGCGCAAGCCGTTCCTGTTCGGAGGGTTCTTCCGTTGCTCCGGTTTCGTCGTCGCCCGCAGACGTTTCCGGGGCCTGTTCGGAAGGCGCCTCGGCCCCGTCAGTCGGGTTCTCCGTTTCCTGTTGCTGCTGCAATCCGGCGGTTTCTTCCTCCATTCGTTCTTGCTGACGAGCCAGGTCTTCGGCCCTGCGCGCCGCTTCTTCAAGGCTTTGTTGCGCGCGCAGATTTTTGAACAATTCGAGCGTTCGCTCCAGGCGCTGCCGGTACTGCGTTTCGCTGAATTCGAACTGCTCGACGGCCTCTTGAATCTGCGTCAGGTCCATGTTGGCGATGGCCTCCTGCAATTGCGCCATGGCTTCCCGGAGTTCAGGCGAATCGATTTCCTCCACGACCTGCTGCATTTCCCGGTACAGCGAAAGCGTTTCCTCGCTTAGCAGATTGTTGCGCTCCGCCGTGCGATTCATGGATTCGACCTGCTCGGCGAGATCGTTCACCTGCTCTTCCATGCGTTGCTGCTGCTGTTCGATCTGCTCAAGCTGTCGCTGGTCTTCCCAGTCTGCGCGCTGTTTATTGCGCACCTCGTCGCGCAGTTCGTCGAATTGTTCGTCCAGTTGCTCCGCCTGGTCCATGATATCCAGGAGCCGGGATTCGACCCCTTCCTGTTCCTCGCGCAAGGATTCGTACCGTTCGGCGAGGGACGGCGTCCGAAGGAACCGCGGCGGCGTTTGCGCGGCCTTGTAGCCTGCCCAGGCGTCGTTGTCGCGTACGCGCACAAAGTATTCGATCACGTCTCCCGGGACGGGATCAAGGGAGGTGGTTTCCCCGATAAGCCAGTCGTACGTCAGGCGCTGATCCGGCAAGCGCGGATCCGGCAGGGGCAACGGAATTTCTCCGAACGTATCGGAAGGCTCGCCGAAACGGCTCTCCGAAAGCCGGTAGAAAAGCGCGAGGTCGTGGAATCCGTAATCGTCCCGGATGCTGCCTTCGAGCGTACGTTGCAGCGTTTCGTCCAGCAAGGCGTCCGGTTCCGGGCGCGCCAGCAGGATGGACGGCGCGCGGTCTTCTTCTGCGGAAACGGCATACTCGATAGGGGCGTGGTTTCGTACGCCCCGGGCGTTTTCCAGCACGATCCGGTAGGACCCGTTCCGGGTGATCGTGAACGCCCCCTTCGCGCGTCCGTCGTTTATTTCGAGCGGAGCGGAGGCGCCGTCGTCGAAGGCGAGGCTGGCGCGTACGGTTTCGGAGCCGCTCAGGACAAGGTCGAGCGCTACCCGCGTACCGGGCAATCCCGCCACGTCGCCCATGTCCGGATCCAGCCGCTGCTCGGGCAGGCCGGCGTAGGCCGGAGGGCGCAGCACGATCCGCAGGCTACGAACCAGAGGATAGTCGATGACGGATACGCGATGCCATGCGCTGGCGACAGGCGCCGCCGTCACGCGATAGCGCAGAGACCGCCGGACATTTTCTATTTCATGCCGGAAGACCTCGCTCGAATCTTCCCGCAGGCGCAGCGTCTCGATATGGTCTTCGTTTTCGCGCCGGATGGCTATTTCGAGGACGTCGGGCCGCTCTTTTCCTGTCGTACGGGCTTCGATGGTCAATGCGGAGCCCTTCGCTATCTCAATGTCGCCGGGCGTTACGTCGAGATGGAACGGAACCGGCCGGTTGAACCGGACCCCGGGCGACAGGAGGCGGGCCGAGGCGCCCGTGAAGGTTCCGGGGGCGGCGGCGAGAAAGGCCAGCAGCAAGACGAGCGGGATGGCCGCAAAGCGCAGGCTCCGTTTCGCTTTGGAGAAATCGGCTACCGTTTCGAACGAGACGGCGTCGACTTCGGCGCCCAGCATGCGTACGGCCTGGTCCAGCAGGGGCGGCGGGGTATCGCTGTGCCGACCTTCCGAAAGGTCCAGCAGGTTTACGAGGCGATCCCCTATGCGCGGTATGCGTTGCCCGATCTCGCGGGCGACGACGCAGAGCGGTCGGTCGCGCAAAAGTCCCGACAGCATCAACAGGGGACGTATCGGGAACCAGATCAGCAGGCCCAGGGAAACCCACCCGACTATCTGGAGCAGGACGGCCCGGGGAGTTACGTCCAGTCGCCATCCTGCCTCGATAAGCGTTGCCGCAAGCCACAGTCCCGCAACGGCGCCCGCGGTCAGAACGCACCCGAAAAGAAATTCAGCAAGGGTCATGCGCCGGGCCGTGGCGCGCAGGCGCCCCCGGATGCGCTTTAGAAGTTCAGAGGAGTCGTCGTGCATGCCGCAGAAACCGCAAGGAACAATTTTTTGTGTACCGCAGCGCATGGAGGGAGTTTCCCGGAATGGTTCGCCGCACGGCATTATAGCTCCGGCATTCGTATCTTGACAGCGAAGCCATGCGATATTTTTACAGCGCATTTTAGCATATGAACGACTTGCTTGCCGTCATTCTCGGGGGAGGCGCCGGAAAACGACTCTTCCCGCTTACGATGCATCGCTCCAAACCGGCGGTTCCGCTGGGAGGAAAATATCGCCTGATCGATATTCCGGTGTCGAACTGCATCAATTCGGACATCAACCGGATATTCGTTCTTACCCAGTTCAATTCGGCGAGCCTGAATCGCCACATTGCGCGCACCTACCAGTTTGACCGGTTCCGCGGCGGGTTCGTTACCGTGCTGGCCGCCCAGCAAACCCAGGAATCCAAAGACTGGTTTCAGGGCACGGCGGACGCCGTGCGCCAGTCCCTGTTCAATATGCGATCATATCGGCATTCCCATGTGCTCATTTTGTCGGGCGATCAGCTCTACACCATGGATTACCGGAAGCTGATGCAACGCCACATCGACAGCGGCGCGGGCGTTACCCTCGCCACCATTCCGGTGCGCGCAGAGGAAGCGCCTTCGTTCGGCGTCGTAAAGACGGAGAACGGGTTTGTTTCCGAATTTTACGAAAAACCCGCGTCGGACGACCTTGCAGACAAGGCCAGCCCGGTGAGCAAGGAGATGCGCGATGCGGGACGCGTATTTCTTGCCTCCATGGGCATTTACGTGTTCGAGAAGAATGTTCTGCAGCAGTTGCTCGCCGCCAGGCCGGATGCGCACGATTTCGGACAGGAGATCATTCCGGAAGCGATCGGCAAATACCCGGTGGCGAGTTATGCGTTCGAAGGCTACTGGAGCGACGTAGGGACGGTGCAATCGTTTTTCGAGGCCAATCTGATGTTGGCGAAACGGTCCCCCGAATACGACATTTATAACGCCACGGCGCCATTGTACACCAATACCCGCATGCTTCCGCCCGCCAAAATTTTGAGTTCCCGTGTCGAAAACTCCCTGATCGGGGAGGCGGCCGTCGTGGTCGACAGCCGCATATCGAATTCGGTGATAGGGATCCGCTCTTATATCGGCGCGGACACTACCGTCGAGAACACGGTGTTCATGGGGGCCGACTATTACGCATGGCACGATCCCCGTTTGCGGAATCCGCCAGAGGGGCCGCCGAGCCCGGGCATCGGCGACGGAAGTTACGTCGAGGGGGCCATCGTCGATCGGAACGTACAGATAGGCAGGCGGTGCGTAATCAAAAGGCGGGAGGGCGCGCGCAACGCGGACGGCGAGAATTATTTCGTGCGCGACGGCGTTATCGTCATTCCCAAGAATGCGCGCATTCCCGACGATACCGTCATCTGACGGTCCCTTGCGACAGGGCCGGCGCCAGCGACGTACGCAAGTTTTCCGCCGCGCTGCGGGCCGCCGGGGCAAAGTCCTGTCCCGCCGAGGCGTACAGGATCGCCCGGCTGCTATTGACCAGAACAGGTCCCGAACCTTCGCGAAGCGCCTCCAGCACGTTTCCGATATGGCCTCCCTGCGCGCCCACGCCGGGGATGAGCAACGGCGCGTCGGGAGCCAGGGCGCGGATGCGCCGCAGCGCTTCCGTATCCGAAGCGCCCGCCACGAAGCCGAGCGCGCCCTTCGCGTCGCGCGTCGAGGCCTCCCAGGTCCGCGCCGCCAGCGCCACATGTTCGTAGAGCGGCCTGCCTTCGCATTCCATGCGTTGAAAGTCCGTCCCGCCGGGATTGGACGTACGGGCAAGCAGAAAAGCGCCCCGGCCTGGCCATGAGAGGAACGGCGTTACGCTGTCCCGACCCATGTATCCCGATACGGTGCAGGCGTCGAAGCCGAGCAGGTCGAAGCAGGCCTGCGCATAAAAGCGCGCCGAATTGCCGATATCGCCGCGTTTTCCGTCGGCGATAACCAGCGCGCCCGGCGGGATCGCGCGCAGCGTGGCTTCCAGCACGCGCCAGCTGTCGGCGCCGAGGGCCTCGAAGAACGCAAGATTCAGTTTGTAGGCCGCCGCCAGGTCCGACGTGGCCTCCACGATGGCCCGATTGAAGGCAAGGACCGCCTCGGCGGCGTCTTTCCCTCCGGCGAGCGAAGCGGGAAGCCGTGCGGGATCGGGGTCCAGGCCCACGCAAACGAGCGAGGCGGTTTGGGCCTGACGGTCTGAAAGGCGGTCTGCGAACGAGCGTACGGTCATGACGGCTTTTTAATCATTGCATCCTTTACCCAATGCGGTCGAAACCGGTCCAGGGTTGCAACGCTTCCGGGATGGCGATGCTTCCGTCGCGCTGTTGATGCTGTTCGAGCAGCGCTGCCACGACGCGCGGAAGCGCCAGCCCCGATCCGTTGAGGGTGTGCGCGAACGTCGGTTTTTTGCGGTCTTCAAGGCGGCACCGAATCTGCATCCGTCGGGCCTGAAAATCTTCGAAGTTCGATATCGAGGATACTTCAAGCCACCGGTCCTGCCCCGGACTCCAGACCTCCAGGTCGTATTTTTTGGCTTGCGTAAAACCCATGTCTCCCGTGCACATCAGCAGGACGCGCCAGACGAGGCCCAATCCTTTCAGCGGACGCTCCGCATCGCTGCGCAGGGTCTCAAGAGCTTCGTAACTTTGCTCCGGATGGGCGAACCAGACCAGTTCCACCTTGTCGAACTGATGAAGGCGGTTCAGGCCGCGCACGCCTTTGCCGTACGAGCCCGCCTCGCGCCGAAAACAGGGCGTCCAGGCCGCGTACCGGATCGGCAAGCGATTCCCGTCCAGAATTTCTCCGCGGTGCAGGTTGGTTACCGGCGTTTCGGCTGTGGGGATCAGGTACAGTCCGTCCCGGGAGACTTCGTACATCAGGTCCTCCTTGTCCGGGAGTTGTCCCGTGCCGCGCGCGCTGTCCGCATTGACCAGCAGCGGCGCCTGTATTTCCTCGTAGCCTCCGCGCTCTGTGGCGAGATCAAGGAAGTAATTGACGAGCGCTCGCTGGAGCCGCGCCCCCTTGCCCCGGTAGAAAGGAAATCCGGCCCCGGAAACCCTGGCGCCGCGCGCGAAATCGATCAGGCCATGCCGCTCGGCCAGTTCCCAGTGCGGAAGCGGGTCGAAATCGAACGCGCGCGGCTCGCCCCGCCGGGCGACGATCCGGTTTTCCGCCGGCGTATGCCCCGCGGGTACGTCGGGATGGGGGATATTCGGAATTTCGAGGAGGCCCCGTTCAAGTCGTTCGCTTGCCTGCGCAGCAGCCTCCTCGCTTTCCCGGATAGATGTTTTCAGTTCGTTCGATTCGGCGATAAGCGCCTGGGCTTCCCCGGCGCGACCGCTTCGCATATATTGCCCGATCTCTTTCGAGACGGCATTGGATCGCGCTTGCGCCGTCTGGAGCGCCGCGAGGTGCTTCCGGCGCTCACGATCCAGTTCCGCCAGTTCGTCGACCCGCGCCGGGTCCCCGGTCCCCTTGTCCCGGATGGCTTTGCGCATGCGTTCGGGGTCTTCGCGAAGTATCTGAATGTCGATCACGTAGCAAACGATGCGGTTGAGCGGGCGGAAAATGCAAAGGACAGGGTCGGATGTTGCGCTTACGGACGACCAATCTTGCGCAGGCGCTCCCGGAGGGGCCTGGGGCGGTAATCAAGTTCCGTCCGGGCTTTCAGAATAATCAATCCGGTTTTGGCCGGTCGCTCGGCGGTTTGCCGAAACGTTGCGCTATCGACCGGCTGGATCAGCGCCTCGTCCAGGTCGAACGTCTCGGCGATCGTTCGGGCAAAATCGTACATGGACATCCATTCCGCTCCGGAAAGATGAAAAACGCCGTTGCGCTGCCGCCGTACGAGGCGTTCGATGCCCGCGGCAAGGTCTGCCGAGCAGGTAGGGTTCCGCCACTGGTCCGTAACGATTCGGACGGACTGCCCCGAAGATAGCCGCTCCAGCAACCAAAGTACGAAATCGGATCGGTTCGCACGCGATGCGGCGCCGTAGACCAGCACCGTGCGGACAATGGCCCATTTGTCGAAGCCGGCTTTCCGCACTGCATTCTCGGCGGCCTGCTTGGATTTCCCGTAGAAATTGACAGGATTCGGGCGTGCGTTTTCGTGGTAAGGGCCGTCCAGCCCGTCGAACACGAAATCCGTGGAAAGCTGAATGAGACGGGCGCCGATATCCTTGCATTGCTGCGCCAGCGTTTCCACCGCGTCCACATTGACTTTCCAGCAGGCGTCCCGGTCTGTCTCGCAGCGATCGACGTCGGTCATGGCTGCGCAGTTTATTACGACGGTGGGCTGAAAATCCCGGATTGCATGTTGCACGTCGCGTCTTGCTGCAATATCCAGCGGCATGTATCCGTGCGATCCTGCGGCCCGGGTCGTTTCGCTTCGGCCCGTGGCCAGTACGTCGTATTCGGAATACTGGCCAAGCAGACCGACCAGTTCCGCGCCGAGCAGGCCGTTTGCTCCCGTTACGAATATGCGCTCGTACAACATGGATTTATCGCAAAGGATGCGGCGCCGTTGTTATTTCCTGAAATAGTAGCGCACCCCGATTCCGCCGCCAAGATGGCCGGCGGTTCCGGGCAGCAGGTCGAATCGGGGATTCGCCTGCAAAAAGACTTCGTAGCGATTCGCAAAAAAATGGACCCCGAACGTTCCGCTGACGCCCAAAACGAAATCTCCTTGCGATTCCTGTTTACGGATGCTTGTCGCGACGCCCGTCCCGAAATAATAACCGAGCGGAGAAGCAGGAATAGCCCGTTCCCGCAATATATGCCCCGAAAGAAAGAAAAAATCGCTGAGGTTCCATGCGGCCAGTCCCTCGTAAGCGAATCCCCGCTTCCCGCGCCACTTGACGGAGACGCCGCCGGGCGTTCCGAACTGTACGCCTGCCGCCGCGCTGCCCGCTCGTTGTTGCGCATGGACAGGTTCGATCCCGGTCGTCGCCAGCATGCAGAGCGCCAGGACTGCGACGGATCGCCGTGCGCATGCTTTGGGGACATTCATAACAGCGTTATTTTGATCAGGGCATCCTGTGCAACAGGCATGGCGGCGCATGCGGCAAGCGTTCGCCGGGCCGGCGCGCGGTCAGGTTTTTTGCTTTTTCTTCTTTGCTGCGGGGAAGAGGATATTATTCAGGATGAGTCGGTAGCCCGGCGAATTCTTGTGCAGGTCGAGGTCCGTGGGCGGGTCCCCTACGAAATGCTGATAATCCTCCGGGTCGTGGCCCGCGTAGAACGTGAAGGTTCCTTCTCCGAAATTACCGTGCAAGTATTTGACTTCGTCCCGGTTGGGCGCTTCCGCCAGCACGATCGCCGACGGTTTCACGAGGCTCTTGCGGAAGCTTGTGGTTTGTCCAACGAATCCCTTGACGGCGGCTACATGATTCTGCGTGAGCATGGTGGGCACCGGGTCCCATTTTGCGCTGAATTCGAATAGCGTGAAATAGTCGACGGCCTGATTGCGCAAGGCGGGCGGCGGCGGGCCGACGTCAATGTTTGCGTGTTCGTATTCTCCGGGATGGAATACGGGCGTAAAATTTTCGAATGCGAGCGTTGCGTCGTAATCAAGGCGCGACAGGGCGTCGGGGTCTACCGGATCGCCGTCGTACTCCGACGGCACAATGTCGGTTTGATGCGCCGACAACGCAATATCGTAGGTGTCCGTGCCGGAACACATGGCGAACAGGAAGCCGCCCTGCGCCACATAGTCCTTGATGGTCCGGGCTACTTCCAGCTTCAGCCGGCTGGTCTTTCGAAAACCGTACCGCGCGGCCATTTGCTCGGCCTTTCGTTGTTGTTCGATGTACCAGGGTATGTTCCGGTATTGCAGAAATTTGCCGTATTGCCCCGTAAAATCTTCGTGATGCAGGTGCAGCCAGTCGTATTCGCGGAGTTCTCCGTCCAGAATTTTGTCGTCGTACAGTATGTCGTACGGCACTTCGGCGTATTCAAGCGCCAGCAGGACGGCATCGTCCCAGGGAAGGGTCTGTTCCGGCGCATACACGGCGATATTCGGCGCCGTTTCCAGGCGTACGGTCGCCGTGTTGTGGTCTTCGCTTTCTATTTCGGCCACGATGCGGGCGGAGGCTTCCGGCTCGATGCGTTCGAAATACACGCCGCGCACCTGCAATTCTTCTTCGAACCGGTCGAACCCGGCGCTCAGGAAGGAGCCGCCCCGATAGTTGAGCAGCCAGTCCACCGGCTCGCCCTGTTCGAGCAGCCAGAATACGACGCCGTACGCCTTCAAATGATTGGACTGTCGAATATCCATGGGAATCAGGATGTCTTGCGCTCTTGCAGACATCGCGACGAGCGGCAGCAGCGCCGCCAGCAACAGAAATCGATTGAGCAAGGACATGGTTTTGATCAGAATTGGGCTATGGAAGGCGAACGGCTTCAGGCGCCCTCGTCGCCCCGAAGGCGACGCAGACGGTCTCGGGCTTTGTCTGCAAGGAGGGAACCGGGGTATTCGGACAACAAGCGCCGATATGCGGCGGCGGCTTCTTCCCGGGCGCCCGGATCGCGCGACAAAATTCCCGCAGCCTCGAAAAGCGCCCGGTCCGCCAGGAAACTTGCCGGATGCATCAGAGGGATTTCCGCAAACGTTGCGTGCGCTTCCTCGCGCCGTCCGGCGGCAAGGAGGATTTCTCCACGCAGGAAGCGGGCTTCGTCGGCCAGCGCATGGCCGGGGTATGCGGTCAGCAGGGCGTCCAGCGCGTCGAGGGCGACCAGCGGGCGTTGTCGTTTTTGGGCAAGCAGAGCGCCTGCATACTGTCGGAGCGGCGTGTCGAGCGAATCCGGCCCGCGATTTTCGAGGAGCAATATTTTCAATTCGATCGCATCGTTCGAAACGTTTGTCGAGGTATGCGCATCGATAATATCGACGAGGGCCAGCGCGGCGTCGAATTCTCCGGCGAACAGATGAATGCGCGCCAGGTCGAAGCGGGCTTGCTCGGCCAGTTCGCCTGTCCGCAGCCGCTCAACGAGCCGGTTGAAGCGGAGGCGGGCTTCGTCCAGTTGCCCCTGTACGATGGCGATATGCGCCAGGTCGAACGCGGCCCGGTCGGCGGCGCGGGTATCCGGGAAAGCAGCAATGGTCTGCCGGAAAACGGACTCGGCGGCGCCGATATCGAGAAACACATCCTGTCGCAGGCGCCCGACGCGGTGCAACACATCCGGATACAGTGCATGGTTCGGATATTGTTGCAGGAAGGCCTGATAGGCGGTCAGCGCTTCGTCGTAATGCGGCGCCGGAATTCGCTGGCCGGTTTCGTCGAAGGCTCGTTCGCCGATTTCCTCTGCCTGCTGCGTATGCATGGCGCCCAGCGCGGCGAGCGTTCGGGGCGCCGCCGGCGCGTCCGGATACTGCGCCAGCACTTCCCGCCAGGCTTCGGCCGCTTCTTCCCAGGCCCCGGCGTCGGCTGCCGAAAGGGCAAATTCAAAGAGCCTGCTTCCCTGACCGTTTTCCAGCCCGTCTATGGCCCGGTATTCGTCCAGCGCGCGCGGAAAATCCTTTGCCTCCGCATACAACCATCCCAATAATTCGCGCCATGCCTGGTAGAGCGGATCGCTCTGGACGGCGTTCCGCGCCGCCGCGATGCTGGGCGCCAGCGCTTCCTTGTCGTCCATGAAGGGAGTCATGCGCGAACGCACGAAGTCAAGATGTCCCTCGTTTTCCTTGAGGAGGGCCAGATATTCTTCCGCAGCCTGCTCGTAGCGGCCCGAAATGCTGCATAGCCAGGCCAGGTCCACGCGGAACAGATCGGGCCTCCCGGTGGCTTCCCGCGCTTCTTCAAGCAAGGCGACGGCTCGGTCGAACTCCCGCACTTCGACCAGGGACTGGTATACGATCCGCCAGACATTCGGGTCGGCGGGCGCAGCGGCCACGGCTTCTTCCCAGTTTGCCCGGGCCTCTTCCTCGTTTCCCTGCAGATAGCGAATGCGCGCCAGGTCCGACAGGAGTCCCGCGGAGCGCGCATCCGCCAGCCGCGATTCGACCAGCGCAGCGGCTTCGTCGTAGCGCTTCACATTTTCGTAGGCTTCTTTCAGTTTCTGGTAGAACGCCTCGTTGCGCGGCGCGCCCGCATAGAGGTCCTCCAGCAAGCCGATGGCCTGATCGAACTGTCCCGACCGAAGAAAAGCGTCGGCCAGGCGAAAACGGGCCAGTTGCGGGTCTTCCTGCGATTGCCCCGCCGCGTCGACGACCGGCGCGCAGAGTAGCGCGGCGAGCACAAGGACGCCGGCCCAATGTCCTGTACGCGTGAACATGAAGCGCTGATCGAAGTAGATTTAATCAGAGTATCCTAAAGATATTGTTTTCGGGCGTGGTATGTTTCATGCGACAGTTCGCGTCCGGGACGGCCTGCGTATTTTCCAGAGATGCACAAAACGACACATTCCTTGCGCTCCATGCATTCGACGCATACGCGGCGCGCGCGTCCGCCCGGTCGGAAGGCGGACGCACAGCGGCTGGGCATATTGGGATCGACCGGGTCCATCGGCACGCAAACGCTGGACGTCGTACGCCTTTTTCCGAACCGTTTCGACGTGCGCGCGCTGACCGCCGGTTCGAACGCGGAACTTCTGATTGCGCAGGCCCGGGAATTTTCGCCCGAATGCGTGGTCATAGGAGACGCCCGCCGTCGAAAACAGGTCGAGGAGGCGCTCGGCCCCCTCGGCGTCCGCGTATTGACGGGACAGGAAGGGCTTTGCGAGGCGGCGGCCCTGGACGAAGTGGACACGGTAGTGGCGGCGCTTGTGGGATTCGCCGGACTTGAGTCCGTCGTCGCCGCGCTGCGCAGCGGGAAAAAAGTGGCCCTGGCGAACAAGGAAACCCTCGTTGTCGCCGGGCGCCTAGTCACGTCTCTTCTGCAAGAGGGTCGGGGGATGCTGCTGCCTGTCGATAGCGAGCATTCGGCTATTTTCCAGTGCCTTGCGGGCGAGCCCGAGCGAAGCGTCGAATCGCTTGTGCTGACGGCGTCGGGCGGGCCGTTTCGAACGCGTCCCGCAGAAACGTTCGGGACCATTACCAGAGCGGAAGCCCTGACGCACCCGAACTGGTCTATGGGGCCCAAGATTACGATTGATTCGGCGACCATGATGAACAAGGGGCTGGAAGTGGTGGAGGCGCACTGGCTTTTCGACATGCCGCCGGAACGGATATCGGTGCTGGCGCATCCGCAGTCCATCGTGCATTCCCTTGTGGTTTTCGAGGACGGTTCCGTCAAGGCGCAACTGGGCTTGCCGGATATGCGCCTGCCGATTCAGTATGCGCTGAGTTATCCGGAGCGATGGGCTGCGCCGCGCGAGCGCCTTGACTGGTCGGACGTCATGCACTTGCATTTCGAACCGCCCGACCGCGCCAAATTCCCGTGCCTCGACCTTGCATACGAGGCCCTCGAAACCGGCGGGGCGGCGCCGGCCGTTCTGAACGCGGCGAACGAGCAGGCGGTCGCCCTTTTTCTTGAGGGAAAAATCCGCTTCGCGGACATTCCCGAAATGATCGGGGCGGCGCTTGGCCGCGTACCTGCGCAAGCGGACCCGTCGCTCGAAGACCTTGTCGCCTGCGACGCCGAGGCCCGCCGCATTGTCCTGGAACATGTTCGGGCGCTCGCCATATAAAGTACCACCTTATTACTGCTTTTCAGGACTGCTCTGGGCCCCGTTCTTTTTGAACGCGCCTTTTGCGGGGCGATTCACAGCATATCGAGATCGATGGAGATCATTGTCGAGATTTTCCGGGCGATTCCCGGGATTCTTCTGTCGTACGTTGTTCCGTTTCTTCTCGCCATCGCCTTGCTCGTGTTCGTGCACGAGATGGGTCATTTCCTTTTCGCCAAGCTGTTCGGGATGCGCGTGGAGCGCTTTTCCATCGGGTTCCCGCCCAAAATTCTGAAAAAACAGATTGGAGAGACCGAATATGTGCTGGGGGCCACGCCGATCGGGGGGTATGTGAAAATAGTGGGCATGGTGGACGAGAGTATGGATGTGGACGGCCTGAACGAGGCGCCGAAGCCCTGGGAGTTTCGCGCAAAGCCGGTCTGGCAGCGCATGATTGTGATTTCCGCGGGCGTGGCGTTCAATATATTGCTGGCGTTCGCGATTTTCACAGGGCTGCGGCTTTCGTACGGAGAGACGACGATTCCGGCGGAAAATATCGACGCCGTGTTCGTTGCGGATTCATCCATTGCCTACGATATGGGTTTGCGTACGGGGGATCGCCTGCTGGCGGTGAACGGCGAACCTCTCAGGCGATACGAGGACTTCGAAAGCATCGAATCGCTGGCGGCCGATCCATTTACGGTAACGGCGCTCCGGGGTAGCGATACCCTCGTTGCGCGGGGTCCGGAAGATATTTTCACCCAGATCAATCGTCGCGGCGCGCGTCTCGGCGTGTATATCGCGCCGGCGGTGCTTGGGGCCGTCATGCAGGATTCCCCCGCAGATTCGATCGGTTTGCTGCCCGGGGATCGCATCGTGGCCCTGGATGGAGAAGAAATCCGCTTCTGGGCGGAAATGACCGGGCGCATACAGGCCGCGGAAGGAAGTCCGGTGACCATCCGGTGGCGTCGGCCCGACACTTCGGCGGCAGGCGCCTTTTCCGTGTCCGAAGCGCGGGTAGCGCCGGTATGGCGGGAAGATGGATATCTACTCGGCGTGTACGGGCCCGGCGCAGACAGGCTGGCGCTGGAATTCGGCGCGATTCAGCGCCGGTTCGGGCTGTTCGAAGCCGTGGGCGCCGGCATGGGCGACACGTGGACCAACGCGCGGGTCATCGTGCTGAGCCTCGGGCGCATTTTCACAGGCCGGGAAAATCTTCGGGAAAACCTCGGCGGGCCGATCATGATTGCACAGGTAATCAATCAGGCCGCCGAAGTCGGTGCAGGACTTTTTTGGGAAATCGTGGCGATGCTGTCCATTACGCTGGCCATCATCAATATTCTGCCTGTCCCTGCGCTGGACGGGGGACATCTCGTTTTTCTGATGTACGAAGGGATCGTCCGGCGGGAACCGTCCTTGCGGTTTCGCATGGTTACGCAACAGGTGGGCATGGTTCTGTTGCTCGCCTTCATGGTATTCCTTGTGTTCAACGACATTTTACGTCTGTAGCGTTTTCGACGGTGAAGGTTACGGCAAACAGGGATATGGGTGCGGACGACGACGCAGCGTTGCAGGATGCGCTGAAGCGGCGCGGGGAGATTCCGTTCCATATCGCTGTGATTATGGACGGAAACGGGCGCTGGGCGCGCGAACAGGGCAAGCGCCGGGCGGCGGGACACCGCGCCGGGGTCGATTCCGTACGGGAAATCACGGAGGCGTGCGCGCAGTTGGGGGTAAAATATCTCACGCTGTATACCTTCAGCCACGAAAACTGGGACCGGCCTTCCACAGAGGTGCGCGCCCTCATGCGGTTGCTTTTGCACAGCATTCGCCACGAAACGAGGACGCTGGACAAGAACAATATTCGTCTTTGCGCCGTAGGGGACTTATCCATGATGCCCGAAGAAGTGCAGCGCAGATTACAGGAAGCGATGGACGAGACGCGCGACAACGACCGTATGACCTTGACCATTGCGGTATCGTATAGCGGGCGGCGCGAAATCGTGCGCGCCGCCCGGAAACTGGCGGAGCGCGTACGCGCAGGCGACCTGCAACCTGGCGATATCGACGAAGCGCTTTTCGAATCGGTCCTGATGACATCGTATTTGCCGGACCCGGATTTGCTTATCCGCACCGGCGGCGAGTTTCGAATATCGAATTTTCTGTTATGGCGGTTGGCGTACGCCGAACTGTACATTACCGATTGTTACTGGCCTGCATTTCGCCAGCAGGCGTTGTACGAGGCGATCCGGGACTATCAGGATCGGGAACGGCGGTTCGGGCGGATACTAACGGACGATTAACTTCGTTAATGCAAGGAACACGCTGATTAAATCTGCTTCGACACCATACCATGCCCGCCTCGCCGGCCTCAGGGTTTCTCCGAAAATCCGATGCGCGAGGCCGGGTACGCGCATTCCCTCGGTTATGAGCGCCAGAATCTCTCTTTTTCTGCTGATCGCCGCCTTGTCCGCCTCGCCGGTTTGGGCGCAAGGCGTGTCGGGCGAGGCCGGGTCCTTCAATGCGTCGGGCCCGTATTCGTCGCCGCCTGCGCCCTACGAGATTCTCGACATTACGGTGGAGGGGTCGGATAGCGAAAGCGCGCGCGCCATTATCGCCCAGGCGAGCGGCCTGTCGTCGGGCGACACCGTTACGTTGCCCGGCGACGAAGCGATTGCGGACGCCGTGCGCTCGATATATCGGCTGGGCCTTTTTTCGGACGTCAAGATTGTAGAGGAGCGGCGTTCGGGAGACGGCGTGTACCTTTCCATCGCGGTGAAAGAGGAGCCGCGCCTTGCCGAGTATGCCTTTTCCGGGATCAAAAAGGGGCAGCAGAAAGATTTGCGCGAGGAAGCGCCGCTCTTGCGGGGTACGCCTGTTCGTCCTTCCGATATTGAGCGGACAGACCGGCAGATCAAGCAATATTTCAGGGAAAAGGGTTATCTGCTCGCCACGGTAGACGTGCGCCGGGAGGAAACCGCCGACGGGCAAGTGACGCTTGATTTTGCGATCGACCGGGGCGAGAAAGTGCGGGTCGAGGAAATCCGGATCGAGGGCAACGAGGCCGTTTCCGATTTTCGCCTGAAGCGCAAAATGAAGAAGACGAACGAAAACAAATGGTGGCGCTTCTGGAGCGGGGCGAAATTCGACCGGGGCGAATACGAAACCGACCTGACCAATATCGTTCGGCACTACAACGACAACGGCTATTACGACGCGCGGATTACCCGCGATTCCGTGTTCGTGCAAGAGGGAGACGATCCGGGCGTCATGATAGAATTGTCGGTCGAGGAGGGGCCGCGCTATTTTGTTCGGGACGTCGTATGGGAGGGCAATACGGTCTACCCCGACGATTTTCTGGGCGGCTCGCTGGGCATTGCGCGGGGAGAGGCGTTCGATCGTTCGAAGCTGGAGCAGAATCTGTATCAGAACAGAAACAACAGCGATATTTCCAGCCTGTACATGAACCGCGGCTACATGCGGTTCAGCGTCGAGCCCACGATACGCGCGGTCGAAGGGGATTCGCTCGACATTCATTTCGATATTCTCGAAGGAGACGTATATCAGTTCGGCGATGTCGGCATTTCCGGCAACACGAAGACCAAGGAGCATGTCGTCCGGCGGGAATTGTATACGATTCCGGGGCAGACATTCAGCCGCGACGCCATTCAGGAATCGATTCGGCGCCTGAGCCAGCTGAATTATTTTACGCAGGAATCGCTGGGCGGCGGCCCCGGCATAGACATCGACGAGGCCGAAAAGACTGTCGATCTGACGTATTCGGTCGTGGAGCAGAGCAGCGATCAGCTGGAGCTTTCGGGATCGTGGGGATCTTTCGGGCCTATTCTGATGCTTCGGTTCGGCTTCAACAATTTTTCGGCGCAAAACCTGTTCAAGGGATCGGCATGGGATCCGCTGCCTTCGGGCGACGGGCAGCAGTTGTCTCTGGGCGTACAGACGACCGGATCGTTTTATCAGAATTATTCGCTTTCCTATACGGAGCCCTGGTTCCGGGGACGCCCCACGCCGGTCGGCATGTCGCTTTCCTATTCGAGTTACGGCGGCGGGAGCAGGGGCCGAAGCAGTCGCTTGTACAATTATGGATTCGGTTCGCAGGGACATTTGCGGACGGCGACGGCCCGGATATTCTACGAGCGCCGCCTGCAATGGCCGGACGACAAATTCAGCATCGGGAGCGCGCTGCGCTATCAGCACTACGACAACCAGGATCTCTTTGGTTCGATTCCGCAAGGCGTCAGCCGCATCGCTACCTTCCAGCAGAGCCTTTCCAGAAATTCGCTGGACCATCCGATCTTCCCCTCCACCGGGTCCAGCTTTTCGCTGTCTCTTGAGATCGCGCCGCCGGTTCCGGGGTTCGTGCAGTATTACAAGACGCGCTTCAGGACGGAGTGGAATGTCCCCCTGGCCCGCAAGTTGTCCGTCCGGTTCGGCGCCGACTTCGGATACGTGGGGTCGCTTACGGGGGATCGCGTGAATTTCGAGCGCTTCGTCGTGGGCGGATCGCCGTTCGATACGCAGGGCTACTATAATTATTTCGGGCGGGATATCGTGTACATGCGCGGTTATCCTTCCGCCTCGATAGGCCCGCGCCTGAATGACGAGCCGGTGGGCGGCGTCTTGCTGAACAAATACATGTCCGAAATAAAATGGATGGCGATCCAGACCGAGCAACTCTCGGCGCAACCCTACGCGTTCCTCGACGCCGTCAACGCCTGGGACCGGTTCGATCTGTACAACGCCGCAGAACTATTCCGCTCCGCCGGCGTTGGGATGCGGATGTATCTTCCGATATTGCGGATGGTGGAATTGACCTACGGGTACAATTTCGACGAATTTTTTTCCAGGCAGGACGGTTCGAAAAGATGGAAATTCCAGTTTACGCTCGGGCAGGGTTTCTAAAGCAAATCCGCCCGACGGCGTATTTGTTCGCCGCGCTGCTTCTCGCCCCGGCGTTCGGGACGGCTCCGGCGTACGCCCAGCAAAAACTGGGATACGTGGATTCGGAGTATATCCTGAACAACATGCCGGAATACGCCACGGTGCAGCAGCAGATCGACCGCATGGCGCAGGAATGGCAGGAGGAGGTCGAAACCAGCCGCGACGAGGTGGAGGAACTCTTTCGGGACTATCAGGCCCGGGAATTGTTGTACACGAACGAGGAGCGGCAGCGGAAGCGCGACGAAATCATTCAGGCCGAAGAGGATGTGGAACGGCTCCGATCGCAATACTTCGGCCCGGAAGGGCGCGTTTTCCAGGAGCAGGAGCGGCTGGTTCGTCCCATTCAGGAAACCGTGCTCGAAGCCATTGAAACGGTGGCCGACCGGGACGGGTACGACTATGTGTTCGACAAGAGCGGGGATTATATTTTCATGTACGTTCGGGAGCAATTCGATCTGAGCGACGACGTGCTTGAGGAACTTGGCGTCGATGTGGATAGTCAAAATTGATTGCCCGTAGGGGTTATTTCGCATATAATCCCATTGCTCCCGCGTTGCATTCCGGAACCTGTGCGCCTTGCCTGCCGGACGCCGCGCATCACAAGAAAACGTCAACGATTCATTATGTTTACGCGCCTCTCTGCAGGAAGCCTTTTTTTCGCCGTCGTTTTGTTTGCCCTGGCTGGACGCGCCAGCGACGTCCATGCCCAGTCGCTCTCCGTGGGTTTCACCGATCACGAGATTATCCTGATCAATATGCCGCAGTACCAGGGGGTGCAGCAGCAACTTCAGACGGAGTTCGAGGCCAGTCAGGAAGAATTGCAGGGCCTGTACGCCGATTATCAGGAAAAACTGGAGCGATATCAGCGGCAGCAGTCCCTGCTTTCCGAGGATCGGCGAATGGAGCGCGAGCAGGAACTGGTGCAGTTGCAGGAGGATATTCAGACAGAAGCCCAGAGCCAGGACCAGCAACTGGCTGCGCGCCAGGCCGAACTGATGCAGCCGCTTCTGGAGCAGATACAGGACGCCATCAACGAAGTCGCCGCTGCGAACGGCCTGGATATCGTATTGCGTACGCGGGTCGGCGCGGAGCCGCTTTTGTTGTTCGTCAATCCGGATACCGTGCAGGACATTACGCTGCACGTAGCGCGCGCGATGGGCCTGGACGTGGATGAGGAAGGGTCCGCGGACGCAGCGGCGGCCTCGGACGCGAATTAGCCGGCGCCCCTCAGGAGTCGGTATGCAGGGCCCGGTAAGGAGACGCCGATATGAGCCGTGAATCTGTCGTTACCGGCGCGGTGGACGCCCCGCGGATCACCACGCAGACCCTGCAGGATCTGAAGCGCGACGGCGTGCCGATCGCGATGCTGACGGCCTACGATTATACGTCGGCGCGCATTCTGGACGCCGCCGGCGTGGATGTGCTCCTGGTCGGCGATTCGGCGTCCAATGTGATGGCGGGCTACGAAACGACCCTACCCATTACGCTCGACCAGATGATTTACCATGCCCAGTCCGTCATTCGGGCGGTGCGGCGTGCGCTCGTCGTGGTGGACCTGTCGTTCGGCTCGTATCAGGGCAATTCGAAGGAGGCGCTGGTTTCCGCCATTCGGGTGATGAAAGAGGCGGGCGCGCACGCCGTCAAGATGGAGGGGGGCAAACCGGCGCTTGACGCGGTTCGGCGCATCACCGACGCGGGCATTCCCGTGATGGGGCACCTTGGCCTTACGCCCCAGAGCATTTACCGGTTCGGCACGTACCGGGTTCGCGCGCAGGACACGGAGGAGGCGGATGCGATCCGGGAGGACGCCCGGTTGCTCGAAGAAGCGGGTTGTTTCGGGCTGGTGCTCGAGAAAATTCCGGCGGGCCTGGCGCGGGACGTTTCGGTGGCCCTTTCGATTCCGGTGATCGGCATCGGGGCGGGCGTACATTGCGATGGACAGGTGCTGGTTACGCACGACTTGCTGGGTCTGAATACGGATTTTGCTCCCCGGTTCGTGCGACGGTACGCGCAGCTCGAAAAAACGATTACGGAAGCGGTGCAGCAATACGTAGCGGATGTCCGCGTTCGCGCTTTTCCATCCGAAAACGAAAGTTATTGAGGCGTGGCGCTCGCTGCGTACGCGCGTAAGGATACACGCCATGGATTCTCAGTCCGGAAACCGCCCGCTTATTCTGGTCAGCAATGACGATGGCGTGAACGCTCCGGGGATTTCGGCGCTTGCGGAGGCCATGGTCAGGCTGGGGGAAGTGTATGTGGTCGCGCCGCTTCTGGAGCAAAGCGCCGTGGGGCATGCAATTACGCTGCGCGATCCGGTGCGCGCGTTCCCCGTGGACGCCTCTATGCACGGCGCTGCGCGGGTCTACGGCGTACAGGGGACGCCGGCCGATTGCGTCAAACTGGCGGTTCAGAAGTTGCTGCCTCGCAAGCCGGACCTGGTGGTTAGCGGAATCAATCGGGGCGCGAATACGGCGCTGAACGTGATTTATTCAGGCACCGTCAGCGCGGCGATGGAAGCCGCCATTCTGGGTATCGACGCGGTGGCCGTGTCGCTTTGCGATTGGGAAGCGGACGACTTCGACGCCTCCCGGGAAATTGCCTGCACGGTGGCGAAGAAGGCGCTGGCGCAGGGCCTGCCCCCCGGCATGTTGCTGAACGTAAATATCCCGCCCATTCCGCTGACGTCCATACGGGGCTTGCTCGTTACCCGGCAGGCTCATTCCAGCTGGCAGGAATCGTTCGATCAGCGCTTTGACCCGAACAACCGGCCGTATTACTGGATGACCGGCACGTTCGTACACCGCGGCGACAAGCAGAATACGGATGTGGCGGCGGTGGAGGACGGGTACGTTTCCGTTACGCCCATTCACTACGATCTCACGGCGCACGATTTTCTGGAACCCTTGTCTGAGTGGGGCTGGTAGGGCGCGCAGGCTTATTTCAGTTTCAGGAAAAAAACCGCCCGCCCGCCCTCTTTTTGGGCGGACTGTCGGATAAATAGCAAACCACTTCACCTTAATTTTTTAGGCGTCAAAATTGTCCGCCTAAAAATATTAACTGCGTTCCTTCAGGGGTCCAGGGCGCTGGCCGGCTACGCCTGTTCCTTCTGTTTGGAAACCGCGCTCAAAGCCTTCTCAAGGCGTTCGAGGATGCTGTCCGGCTGGCATCTTCCCGGATATCCGTCTACCTGATACGCCTCAAGCGCTTCCTCGGCGGAGGGTTTCCGGAGCGTTTCCAATTCGCCCGCGGCTCGCCGATACGCCTCCCGAAACGGCAGCCCCTCCTGCATCAGGTCTATGGCCTTTGCAGTGGCGAACACATCGGGCGACGCCGCCTCGTCGAGGCGCGCCGGGTCGAAGCGCATGTCCCGCAGCGTCATCGTCATGGCGTCCGCCACGCTGGACGTTGCATGCACGGCGCGCAAGACGGCTTCCTTGGTGAGTTGCAGGTCCCTGTGATAGCCCGAAGGCAGGTTGGCGGGCAGGGAGGCCAGCAATTGCATTTCGGCGAGGACCCGGTGGTGCGAGGCGCGCGCCAGTTCCGGCACGTCCGGGTTCCGTTTCTGCGGCATGATGGAACTGCCCGTGCCGTACGTGTCTGCGGGTTTCAGAAAACCGAACTCCGCCGTATGATACAACACGAGGTCCGAAGCAAGGCGGTTGCAGGTCGCCGTGATTTGCGCAAGCGCATGCGCTGCATCCAGTTCCAGCTTGCCGCGCGACAACTGCACGGCGGTGACATGTTCCTGAATTCCGTCGAAGCCGAGCCGCCGGGCCACTTCCTTGCGCGGCAGCCTCAGACGGGGTACGCCGTATCCCGCCGCCGATCCAAGGGGCGATACGTTGATCCGTCCGACGGTTTCCCCCAACCGCTCGATATCGACGGCGAACAGTTCGGCGTAGCCCATGGCCCACAAGCCTGCGGTGGAAGGCATGGCCCGTTGCATGTGCGTGTAGCCGGGCATCAGATAGCGGTCTCCTTCCTTGCCCCGGCGGCACAGGATGCGCGCCATGTCCGCGGTTTGCCGCATGACGTTCTGCAAGGCGTCCCGCAGATACAGCCGCAGCGCAGCCAGCACCTGATCGTTGCGCGAGCGGCCCGCGTGGATTTTTTTGCCCGTGTCGCCGAGCGCTTCCGTCAGGCGATGTTCGATCACCGTATGGGAATCCTCGTCTTCGGGGCGAACCTGAAGTTCCTGTTCCGCCAGCGCATCCAGCGCCTGCGCGACCGCCTTGAACTCCGCCCGGGTCAGAACGCCGATTTCCGCCAGGCCCCAGGCGTGCGCCCGCGTAGCCCGTATGTCGTAGGGCAAGAGGAGCGTATCCCACCGATAGTCTTCGCCCACGGCGAAGCGCATCGCCTTGTCCTCAAGCGTTTCGGAGGCGTCCGATTTTTTCCAGAGCGGCGGGGGCGAAGGGCGAGTCATGATTCGAAGTACGCTTTGATAATGGAACGATACGCATCCACGGCCCGCCTCGCTTCGGCGATCGGGATATGCTCTTCGGGAGTATGGGATAGCCGGCTCGACCCCGGCCCTATCTTGACTGCGGGAACGTCGGCCAGGAAAATCCAGTCCGACGCAGTGGGGGAGCCGAATGGTTCGGCGCCGGGGAGGGCGCGGAGGCACGCCTGCACGATTCGCTCGTTGGGGTCCGTCGCGACAGGTACGATCCGTTCGCTATGCACATGCACCTCCGATTCCAGCGTATCGCGCACCTGGTCGATCAGTTCCTGGTGCGTCCAGGCGGGCGTCGAGCGGATGTCGAGGGTGAACGCGCAGCGGTCCGGCACCACGTTGCGGGCGGATCCTCCCGTTACGGTGGTTACGGTGATCGTAGGCCGTCCGAGGAAAGGGTCTTCCCGGTCGAAAGTCATCTCTGCCGCGCGCCGAATGTCGCTCGCCGCAATTTCGATAGCGTTTTTTCCAAGATGCGCCCGCGCGGCGTGGGCCGTTTTGCCCCGCGCTTCCACGCGCAGCGCCAGCAGGCCTTTCTGGGCGATGCACGGCGCAAGGTCCGTAGGCTCGCCCACGAGCGCCGCCTTTATCGGGGGCAAATGCGGGCGCAACGCCTGGAGTCCGTTGTATTCGCCTCCCGTTTCCTCGCAGGCGGTCAGGGCCACGATAATGCGCCCGGAAGGCCGGAAGCCCTCGGCGGCCAGCGAAAGCAATGCGGTCGTCATCGCGGCGACGGAAGCTTTCGCGTCCACGCTCCCGCGTCCGTACAGGCAGCCGTCCGCCTCGCGGGCGTCGAATGCGCCGTGCGGATGACGCTCCGACGGAGGCACGGTGTCCAGATGCGTGTTCAGCAACAAGACGTCTTCGCCTTCGCCCAGGCCGAAGAACACATTGTTGTCGAGGCGTTCCGCCTCGACGCCATGCTGCGCCGCGTACCGCTCCATGAATCCGGCGATTTCTTGTTCCTCGCCACTCAGGGAGGGGATGCGCACGAGGGCTTTCAAAAGCGCTATGACTTCTTCATGCGGCATAAGGCCAGGGAGGATATCCTTTAGGAACCTCTGATCAATTCTACTTCGCTCAGTGCTTCGCGTTCGCGCGTACAGTGACATTATGACGGCGTCGTTGCAATCAGCGGCATACGCTACGGATTCGGGCGCGGCGGACGCGAAGCGCCCTTCGGGAGGCCGCGAGGGACGCGCTGGCCGCGTCATTCCTCATTATGCGGGGCCTGCCGCATTGCTTCGTCATTCCTTGCCAGCGCGTCTCTCGCAGCCTCTGAACTTTGCAGAATTAATCAGAGGTTCCCTAATTCGTAAGTCGCGTACCTGTCGAGGGGGTCCGGACGCCTTCGGGGGACACGATGAACACCTGTGGAATCCCGGCTTGCAGGGCGGCGAATCCTGCGTCGATTTTTACGCGCATGCCGTCCGTAATCCACCCTTCCCGTATGCCCCGGGCATGCTGTTCGGCGTCGAAGGAGGACAACAGGGAATCCGGGTCGTCCGCGTTGCGGCGAATGCCGCCGACCTCCGTGACCAGCAGGTATTCGTCCGCCTGCAAGGCTTGCGCCAGCGCGCACGAGAAAGTGTCCGCGTTCACGTTGTACAATTGTCCTGCGCGGTCCACGCCGATCGGAGCGACGACCGGAACGTACCCCTTGTCCAGCAGTAGATCAAGCAGGTCCGTATCGACCGATGCGATATCGCCCACCCAGCCGAAGTCGATCGTTTCCCCGTCCATGTTCCAGGGCGGGCGTTTCGTAACGTATACCGTGGGACCGTCGGCGCCGGACAGCCCCACGGCCCGTACGCCGCGCCGCGCCGCATGGGCCGCAAGACGTCCGTTCAGTTCGCCGCGCAGGGTCCATTGCACGATGCGCAGGTCGGCGTTTGTGGTCACCCGGCGCCCATGCACCATGCGCGGGGCGTGGCCGAGCCATTCGGCGACTTCAGTGGCCCGCGCGCCGCCGCCGTGCGCGACCGCGACGCGCCCGCCGCCCGCGCGCTCGGCCACGGCGGTCCAAAGCGCATCGAGGGACGCCGCGCGCGCGACGGATGCGCCGCCCGCCTTGATCACTGTCGTCCTTGTCTGCATGTCGTCAAGCACTGAGCGAAGTGGTTTTGATCAGAGTATCCTTAAAGCCCCCAGGCGTATTCAAGAATCGCTTTTTGCGCGTGCAACCGAAATTCGGCCTGTTCGAGGTGAATGGCCCCCGGCCCGTCCAGCACGTCGTCTTCCACGACTACGTTGCGCCGCACCGGCAAACAATGCATGAAGCGCGCTTCGCGCGTTTTTTGCATCCATTCCGTCGTAACGCACCAGTCCCGCAGGTTTTCGCGTCGCGCTGCTTCCTGTTCCGGATCGGAATAGACCATCTGTCCGCTCCATGCCTTGGCGTAAACGACGTCCGCCCCGTCGAAGGCTTGCTCGCGGTTATCCGTTTCCTCGACCTGCGCGCCATAGGTGCGGGCCTTTTCCATGATTCCGTAATCCAGCGCATACTCGTCGGGCCGCGCGACGGTTACGCGCATGCCGGAGCGGGCCGCCATCAGCACGGCGGAATTGGGAACGGCCATGGGGAGGGCCCTGGGATGATACGTCCACGCCAGCACGAATTTCTTGCCGCGCGGATCGCCCAGCCGCCGCCGAATGACTGCGGCGTCTGCCAGCGCCTGGCAGGGATGGTAGAAAGCGGATTCGAGGTTCACGACCGGCACGGAGGAGGCCGCCGCGATGGTGCGGATAAGCCGTTCGTCCCGATCCTTGTTGTAGCTTTTGAGCGAGGCGAAAAGCCGTACGCCCAGCGCGTCGTAATACCTCGACAGCACGCCGATAGCCTCCCGGATATGTTCTGCTTCGGCGCCATCCATGACGCCGCCCTCCCTGAAGGCGAAACGCCAGGTGTCTTGCCCCGGACTGAGCACGGTCGAATAGGCCCCGAGTTGCGCCGCCGCCAGCTCCATGGACGTTCGGGTGCGCAGCGAAGGGTTAAAGAACATGAGCCCGATGCTGCGGCCCCGCGCGGCGTCGGTCCATGTTCCGGCGTTTTCGTAATAATGCAAGGCCCGCTCCACCGCCGCGTTCCATACCGCGCGGCTGAGCGACTGCCAGTCGATCAGGTGTCTCATAATGATCAGCGTATCCTGTATTCGTTTACTGTTCGCGCAAGGCAGACGAAAGCGCTTCGCAAAACCTGTCCAGCGCGTCGAAAGGCGTGTTGATCGGGGGCATGAGCCGGATTACGTTCGGGTCGTCTGCGCCGCCCGTTACGACGCCTTGCGCCAGCAGCGCTGCGCGAACCGGAGCAGAGGGTCGATCAAGGACGACGCCGATGAGGCCGCCTCGCCCGCGCACCGCGCAATCCAGCGGCGCCAGGCCGTTGCGCACATGCTCGAACAGGCGGGATGCGCGCGGCATGAGGTTTTCTTTCACGAGGGTCTGGAGCGTCGCCTCTACGGCGGCCATGGCGATCATGCCGCCGCCGAACGTAGTCCCCTGATCTCCGGCCTTCACCTCGGAGGCCAGTTCGTCGGACAGGAGGACGGCGCCTGCGGGCACGCCCGCCCCAAGGCTTTTGGCCAGCGAAATGCAATCCGGACGCATCCCGTATTGCTCGCTGATGGAGAAGGTCCCCGTACGTCCCACTCCGGTCTGCACCTCGTCGAAGAGCAGCAGGGCGCCATGCCGGTCGCAGAGCGCCCGCAACGCCCGGTAGTACGACGAGTCCGCCTCGACCATGCCGGCCATACTCTGGATCGGTTCGAGAATGACTCCTGCAATATCGTCGTGTCTGGCGAAGGCCGCCTCTGCCGCGTCGGCGTCGCCGAACGGAACGAAGGCGGTTTCGGCCAGCGCCCGCCGATACGGCGCCCGATATTTTTCTTGCCATGTGACCGCCAGACAGCCGAGCGTACGCCCGTGAAAGCCGCCCTCCATGGCGAGAATCCGGGATCGTCCGGTATGTTTGCGCGCCAGTTTGAGGGCCGTTTCGTTGGCCTCCGCGCCCGAATTACACAAGAACGCATGCCGGAGTCCTTCGGGAGCAAGTTTCCCGAGGCGTTCGAGGGCGCGGGCCCGCGTATCGTTGTAGACGGTATTCGAATAAAAAAGGAGTCGTCCGGCCTGCTTCCGAATGGCTTCCGCCACGCGGGGCGGGCTATGGCCAAGGAGCGCCACGCAGTGCCCTCCGTACAGGTCCAGGTATTTGCGCCCTTCGAGGTCCCATACGTAGCTTCCTTCGCCCCGCGCAAGCGCGAGGGGCATATGGGAGTACGTGGGAATCTGGTAGAGATTCTCAAGCGCGATAACGTCTTGCGTTGTCATGGCTATGCGCGTACGTTCGTCAGGATGCCCGCGGAGCGGGCAAAAGGCTCGCCGTTTCAGGCAAGCCAAGCAGCAGGTTGAGGTTCTGGACGGCTTGTCCCGCAGCGCCCTTGATCAGATTATCCTCTGCAAAACCGACCAGCAGGCGCCCGTCCCGGACCATCCACCCGACGTCGCAGAACGGGGAATGCGCGGCGAACCGAAGTTCCGGGAGCGCATTCGGATAACGCCGGACGAGCGGGCAGTCCGCATAGGCTGCCGCATACCATTCGTCTACGTCGGAGGCCGCGGCGCCCGGCGGCAGCGGAATGTCCGCCACGCCCCAGATTCCCCGGCTCCAGGGGCCGGAAACAGGCACGAAGCGAACCGTTGCCCGGGGCCCCAGAATCTGCTGTATTTCCGGAAGATGCTGATGGCGCAGCGCTTTGTAGGCCCGCGCATTCCCGTCCCGGGTCGGAAAGTGCGTGGTGGTTTTGGGCCGTACGCCCGAACCCGAAGCGCCGGTCCAGGCGGTAACAAAAGCGTCCATTCGGTCCATATGCTGCGCAGCCGGCCACAGCGCCAGGCTGACCCCGGTGGCGAAACATCCCGGATTCGCAATATGCCTGGTTTCGGGGGGATACGGGGCGCAAATCTCCGGGAGGCCGTAGGCGAAGGACGCGAGCAGGTCGGGCGCCGGATGTTCGAAATCATACCATGTTTCGTACAGGTCGGCCCGGTCGAGCCGAAAATCCGCGCTCAGGTCGATGAGTACGCCGTCGAAACCGTCTGCAAGCAAGGCGGCGGCGAGGCGGGCGCTTTGTCCATGCTCCGCCGCGATGAAGATAATGTCCGTATCTGCGGCGTCGAACGCATTCGGATCGCTGAAGAGCAGGTCCGTCTGGCCGCGCAGATGCGGATGCGCGCGCCACAGCGGTTGCCCGGCGTACGACCGGCTGGTGGCCGCATGCAGTCGGGCGGCGGGGTGGGCGAGAAGCAGGCGGATCAATTCGCCGCCCGCGTATCCTGCGCCGTGAAGCAGCGCTGTCCGGTTGTGTTGGCTATTCATATCGGCAGGCCCTGGTCGGAAGATTTTTCAGGCGCATTTTCCGCCTGGCGCCGCGCTCTGTGCGCCAGCAGCGCCTGTACGCCGTAAATCTGCGTAAATCCTTCGGCGTCCCGTCCGTCCCACAAGGCGTTCGTTTCGCCATAGACCGCTACGTCCGGATCGAACATGGACCAGGGACTTTCGCATCCCTGTATTTCGACGCATCCCTGTCGCGCCTTTGCCCGCACCGCGCCGGTGACCGCCTTTTGCGACGAATCGACGAGGGCCTCTATATCCCGCATGACCGGATCGAAATATTGCCCTTCGTGCAACATCTGCCCATAATAATCCGCCAGATGGTCTTTCTGGAAGCGCTGGCGGCTTGTCAGCACGATTTTTTCCAGTTCCCGGTGCGCCGGGAGCAGAATGGCCGGCGCGGGCGCCTCGAAGGCCACGCGCCCCTTGACCCCAAGAATCGTGTCTCCTACATGCATCCCTCTTCCCACGCCGTGCGCCGCTCCCTCGGCATTGAGGGTTTCGATCAGCGCGACCGGGTCCATGGACGATCCGTTCAGCGAGACGGGCAGACCCGCCTCGAATCCGATAACCCACTCTTGTCCCGCCTCGGGCGCGCGCGAAGGCGCTGCCGTGTCCGCCCATCCCTCTTCGGGCAGCGGGTCGGCGGGGGTAAGCGTTTCGCCTCCCCCTATCGTCGTGCCCCAGAGGCCCCGGTTGATGGACCATACCGTGGTTTTGCGGGGCACGTCGAAGCCGCGCTCCTGCAAAAAAGCGGTTGTTTGCCCGCGGTCCAGTCCAAGAGACCGGATGGGCGTCAAAATTTCCAGATCGTCCGCGAGGAGGCGCACGGCGACGTCGAAGCGAACCTGATCGTTTCCCGCGCCGGTGGATCCGTGGGCAATGGCCCGCGCATCCGTTTCCCGCGCTGCTTGCACCGCCATGCGGGCCTGGGTTACCCGTTCCGGCCCTACGCACAGCGGATATACGCCGCCTCGCAGCACATTTCCCTTGATCAGGTAGCTCAGATGATCGTCGAAGAGGGTTTTCCGGGCGTCTATGAGGATATGCCGGGCGGCGCCTAGCGCCCGGGCGCGCGCCTCGACGGCGTCCGCATCTTTTTCGGAAAGGCCGCCAGTGTTGACCGTAACCGTATAAACCGGTTCGCCAAAGGTCTCGGCGAGATACGGTACGCAAAAGGACGTGTCGAGGCCGCCGCTGAAAGCAAGGACTATGGCCATTTTATCAAAAGAAAAAGAAAAAGAGGGCAGGGTCGTATGGAGGCAGGGGGGCGCGCGGTACAAAAAAAAGCGCTGATCCGGGTGAATCAGCGCTGTACGAGCAATTTGGCCAGGGCAGTCCCTGCGATTGTCATGGCGAAGCACTTCTCCACATGCAAAGAATGTCTCCTCGTCGCAGACGCAGCGGGGAGACGGCGAAACGGCTTCTGTCGGCGAGGGATGCAGGCATGGCATTCTGTACGTGCTAAAGTGACGCGCTGAACGAAGCGGTTTTGATCAGAGTATCCTAAAATGCAAGCAACGGGCGCAGGTTGATTCCGGGTGGTACGCCTGTCAGGGGCATAACGTTTCCATTGGAAGGCTGCTCCGGGATTTCTACCGGTATGTTCCCTGCGCGGCGGTCAGCGTGTTCCGAAGCAACATGGCGATGGTCATGGGACCTACGCCGCCGGGCACGGGCGTGATATGTCCGGCCTGCTCCAGTACGTCGTCGAAATCCACGTCTCCCGCGAGCCGGTAGCCCCGCGCCCGCGTCGGGTCGTCGACCCGGTTGATCCCCACATCGACGACCGCGGCGCCCGGCTTCACCATATTGCGGGTAACGAATCCGGCCCGGCCTATGGCGGCCACCAGTATATCGGCCTGCCGCGCAATCTCTTCAAGGCGCTGCGTTCGACTGTGGCAGACCGTTACCGTGGCGTCCGTTCCGCGTTGCATCAGCAAGGCTGCGAGGGGTTTCCCCACGATATTCGACCGCCCGACGACGACGGCCCGTTTGCCGCGCAGCCCGATTCCGGCGCGGTAAAGCAGTTCCATGATCCCCGCCGGCGTGGCGGATACGAACGCCGGGTCTCCAATCAGCAGGCGTCCCACGTTTTCGGGATGAAATCCGTCCACGTCTTTCGCCGGGTCGATGGCGTGGAGGATTCGTTTTTCGGAAATATGCGCCGGGAGGGGCAATTGCACGAGTATTCCGTCGATCTCCTCGTCTGCGTTGAGCGTACGGATCAGATCGAGCAGCGCTTCTTCGGATATGTCGTCGCCGCGGAGCAGCGTTTCGCTTTCCACGCCCGCCTCGGCGGAAGCCTTGCGTTTGCCGCGTACGTAGGAGGCGGAGGCCGGATGGTTTCCAACCAGTACGACCGAAAGGCGCGGCGGGCGATGGCCTTGCGCAATCCAGTTCGAGACTTCTTCGCGGACTTCTTCGCGGACGGCTTGCGCTACGGCGCGTCCGTCTATGATTTTACCGGGCATCGCGTTGGATCGGCAAGGGTGAAAAGGAGAATGCTGCATGAGGAAATGTTACTGCGGAATCCCCTCTGCGGCGCAGAACCGGTTGAAAGATACGGACGGGAAGGGTGAGTGGGCGGAGACGTCCATGAAGTCGAGGTGAGATTTGGCGAGATGTTTTTCATGGACTATTCGGATTACCGGTGCGTTTGCTCCAGCGCCGCCTCCGGGAGACCGCCTCCGGTTCTCTCGTTTTTATTCCCCGCAAAAAATTTTTTCGAGGATCCGGGAACCTTGCCGGATATCTCCTGTTTGAAGGCTCATGAAACGATGTTTCAGATAGCTCATCCAGAAGGGTGGAGGGTGCAGGCCCTTTGAAGCCCTGGCAACCGCCGCGTTCGGTCGGGACGTATCCGCCGAACGGGAAAGGTGCCAATTCCTGCCTCGCTTCGCGGCGCTGCAAGCGTCCCGGAAATGCGCGAGGAAAGATGAGCGGGAGAGATTCCCTGTCCGTCAAGGACGTTGCCTCTTCCGCCCGTCGGCGCGGAAGGGGTTTTTTATGCCCCTTCTGACCGGCGAAGGCTGCCGCCGCAGCCTCCATCTCTTCGGGAAGAGCCTCTCGGCATCCATTCGACATCCAATGGGCAATCCAGCCCTGAGTCTCACCATAACATTATACGGGAAACATCATGAGCAACAACGGACAACCCGCCGGGCCCCATTTCGAAACCCTGCAACTCCATGCAGGGCAGGCGCCCGATCCCGCTACGAACGCGCGCGCGGTGCCTATTTACGCCACGACGTCCTACACGTTCAACGACGCCGACCACGGGGCGAACCTCTTTGCGCTGAAGGAATTCGGCAACATTTACACGCGGATCATGAATCCGACGAACGACGTCCTCGAACAGCGCATTGCGGCGCTTGAAGGGGGCGTGGCTGCGCTGGCGACGTCCAGCGGCCAGGCGGCGCAGCTGCTGGCGATATCGACGCTGGCCGAAGCCGGGGACAACATCGTATCCACCAGCTTCCTGTATGGAGGCACCTACAATCAGTTCAAAGTGTCGTTCCCCCGGCTCGGCATCGATGTCCGGTTCGCCGAAGGAGACGACGCTGACTCGATCGAGCGGTTGATCGACGACCGGACGAAAGCCATTTACCTGGAGACGATCGGCAATCCCCGGTTCAACATTCCCGATTTCGAGCGCATCGCCCGGGTCGCCGAGCGCTACGGCGTGCCGGTCGTGGTGGACAACACCTTCGGCGCCGCGGGGTATCTTTTTCGCCCGTTCGAACATGGCGCGCATATCGTAGTCGCCAGCGCCACCAAATGGATTGGCGGCCATGGCACGACCATTGGCGGCGTGATCGTGGACAGCGGATCGTTCCCCTGGGACAACGGCCGTTTCCCGACGTTTACGTCGCCTTCTCCGGCGTACCACGGACTGAATTTCTGGGAGGTGTTCGGACCGGAAGGCGTACTGGGCGTCAACGTGGCGTTCATCATCCGCGCGCGCGTGGAAGGATTGCGCGATCTTGGCCCGGCGCAAAACCCGTTCGGTTCGTTTTTGCTTCTGCAGGGCCTGGAAACGCTTTCCCTGCGCGTAGGCCGCAGTTGCGAGAATGCGCTGACGCTGGCTCGCTGGCTGAAGGAGCAGGATCAGGTTTCCTGGGTCAGTTATCCGGGTCTGGAGGATCATCCCTACCATGCGTCGGCCAACAAGTATCTGAAAAACGGATACGGCGCGGTGCTCGCCTTTGGCGTGCGGGGCGGCGCGGAAGCGGGCCGGGCGCTCGTGAACAACGTCAAGCTGGCCAGCCATCTGGCGAACGTGGGGGACGCCAAGACCCTCATCATTCACCCGGCCTCGACGACGCACCAGCAATTGGCCGCCGAAGAGCAACTGGCCGCAGGCGTGACGCCCGACCTTGTCCGGGTTTCCGTGGGCATCGAACACATCGACGACGTCATTGGGGATTTTGCGCAGGCGTTCGCCGCCATCGACGCGCCGGTTCCCGCCTGAATAAACGGATCGATTCATGGCTGACGCATTCAGGTTGCCCGCGCTGAAGCTCGATTCGGGACGCACGATGACGGACGTATCCGTCGCGTTTTCGTCCTGGGGCGAACTGAATGCGCAAGGCGACAACGCCATCGTCGTTTGCCATGCCCTGACGGGCGATTCGGCGGCGGACGATTGGTGGGGACCGCTTATCGGGCCGGGTCGAACGCTCGATACGAACCGGTTCCTTGTCGCATGCCTGAATGTATTGGGGTCGCCGTACGGTTCGGCCTCGCCTGTCTCGACCGATCCCGAGACGGGCGATCCGTACGGCCCCGAATTCCCCGACGTAACGATTCGCGATACGGTGCGGGCGCATCGCAAGGCGCTGGAAATGCTTGGCGTACGTCGGGTGTTGTTTGCGCTGGGCGGCTCCATGGGCGGGATGCAAGCGCTCGAGTGGGCTTTCGAGGACGATTTCGTGGACGGCGTCGCGCCCATTGCGGTGGGGGGGCGGCATTCCGCCTGGTGCATCGGATTCAGCGAAACGCAGCGGAGGGCCATCTATGCGGACCCGGGCTGGAACGACGGGCGCTACGCAGAGCAACCCCGGCAAGGATTGGCGACGGCGCGCATGATCGCCATGCTGACGTACCGTTCTTCGGGCTCGTTGGCCGCGCGATTCGGACGTACGCTTCAGGACGGCGCCGGCGATATGTTCGCTGTCGAGAGCTACCTGCGCTATCAGGGGGCCAAGCTGGCGGATCGGTTCGACGCCAATTGTTACGTGCATCTTACCCGGCAAATGGATACGCACGACGTGGCCCGGGGCCGCGGCGACTACGAGGAAGTTCTGCGCGGCGTACGGCGAAAAACCCTGGTCATAGGGGTAGATACCGATGTGTTGTATCCATTGGCCGAACAGGAAGAACTGGCTTCGCTGATCCCCTCCGCCCGGCTCGAAATCATTCGTTCGCCCGCCGGGCACGATGCGTTCCTGATCGAGTTTGCGCAACTGGATCGGATCCTTCGCCCGTGGATGGAGGAATTGCGGCGCCCGGAACCGCCGCGCGCATCCGTGGTTCGGAGCGAAAAACTTATTGGCGTTTAACGATGAAGGAAAAACTCCGGGTGGGCATTCTGGGGGCTACCGGCGCGGTAGGCCAGAAGTTCATCGAAGTGCTTGACGGACATCCCTGGTTCGAAATTACGGCTCTGGCCGCCTCGGAGCGTTCCGCCGGCAAACGGTATGCGGACGCGGCGAACTGGATCGGATCGTCGGCTATCCCGCCGCGCATTGCAGGCATGGAAGTCGTGGAGGCCGCGCCAGACCTTAAGGCGGATTTCGTGTTTTCCGGCCTGGATTCGTCTGCGGCGGGCGAGATTGAGCCGCTTTTCGCCCGCGAAGGCTATCCCGTGATTTCGAATGCGCGCAATTACCGCATGGCCGAGGACGTTCCGCTATTGATCCCCGAAGTGAACCCGGATCATGCTGCGCTGATCGATTATCAGGACCGCGGAGGCGGATTTATCGTTACGAACCCGAATTGCAGTACGGTAGGCCTGGTGTGCGCGCTCAAGCCGCTGTTCGACCGTTTCGGTATCGAGACGGTCCATGTAGTAACCATGCAGGCGCTTTCCGGAGCCGGGCACCCGGGGGTGTCTTCGCTGGACGCCCTCGGCAATGTGGTTCCGTATATCGCCGGCGAAGAAGACAAAGTCGCCGCGGAGCCCGCCAAACTGCTGGGCCGATTGGCGAATGGCCGCATCGAGCCGGCGACCTTTTGCGTAAGCGCCCAGTGCACCCGGGTTCCGGTTCTTGAAGGACACCTTGAAGCTGTTTCCGTGCAGTTCCGCGACAGCGCGCGCGCAGAAGACGTCAAGGAAGCCCTGCGCGCCTGGCGCAGTCCGATTGCAGACTACGGCCTGCCGTCTGCGCCCGCGCGGTTCATCGAAGTGTTTGAGGACGAGCGCTTTCCCCAGCCTCGGCGGCATGTCGGCCTCGGACGGGGCATGACCGTATCGGTCGGGCGCATCCGCCCCTGCGAAGCGCTGGACGCGAAGTTTATCGTGCTTTCGCACAACACGATTCGCGGCGCGGCGGGCGGCGCCGTGCTGAACGCCGAATTGCTGGTCAGGCAGGGCCGCCTGGCGAAGCGGGAAGAAGTTGCAGAAGCAATTGCCGGGTAGGGGCTGTTAAGGAAGCTCTGATTAAATCTGCAAAGTTCAGAGGCCGCGAGCGGCGTGCTGGTGCAGGGTGGAACAGGGAACGGGTCTGTGGCGCGCCTTTTCGCGAATACATAAGGGTGCGCGGGCGATGGGCTGGCGGGATATTTTGGGCCCGATGTTTCGCTCAAAGGCGCATCCACAGTCCCCTCTGGACAGTCTTGCCTTAATCAGCGTATCCTTAACACTATGCAGCGGCGCTCTGCGGGGCCTGATCAGAAAATATTCCCCGGGGCTTGATTGCGGGTTTTTTGTTGCGCACATTATAAAGCATGAAGGGGCGCCTGGAGATGCGGTCGTGTCTTTCGTAACGATTTTCAGAGGCCATAATTTCCAGAGAGGGATCCAATGCAGACGCATCGGAGACATGCGGTTTGGTTCCCCGCCGCGCTGCGCGCGCTGGCCGCTTGCATATGCTGCATATGCGCAGCGGGATTGTTACTGGCTGTTTCGGCCAAAGGCCAGGCGGTTGGGCAGGAGGTCAGGGAGGGTTCTCCGGCGAAGCGCGTTTTTCAGGACGAGCCGGCCTTGAGCCCTCCCTTTCCTGAGGAATGCGATGCGTTCGCCATTCCCGACGAGTTCGGGGAGGGGTGCAGAGAGGGTAGCGAGAACACAGGACCGGAAACGTTCGGGGGCATTGCACAGGGAACAGCCGGGTTCCCGGACGGTCTGTCGGCGCCGTCCGATCCTGTGCTTCGGTCGGCTCCGTTCATCGAGTGCCCCGCCGCCGTGTTTATCGAAGAGATGGAGACGGGCTCCATCGACTGCGAGGCCTGGGACGAGGCGGGCGAAGAGCATATCGACTATTACTGGGAGCCTGCGGGCGGCGCGCCGCAGGGCTATCAGGGTTACATGGACGCGCCCCGCCTGATAGGCGAGGACAGGCTTGTTCCTTCCATAGTGGCGCCGTCGTCTCCCTCGTACGCCACGCTGGAGTCGTTTCTGTCGGAGGAGGCGACGCTCCGCTACCGGTACCGCCTGACGGCTTTGTCCCGCGTTACGGGCCTGTCGTCTCAGGAAGAAGTGGAAGTGTTCGTGCTGCTTCGCCGTCCGAGCGTGTATTGTCCTCTGGAGTACGAAGTCCCGGCGGGTTCGGAGGTCGTTCTTTCGTGCGAGGGGGCGGACCCGTTGTCATTTCGGATGGATTACGAGGAAGGCTCGTCCGTGTCGTGGGAATGGGAGGGCCTGTGGGGGTCGAGCGCGTCGTTGCTGAGCGGGGCGGACACGCCGTCGCCGTCGTTCCGGGCTCCATTGGGCGGATCGGGGCAGACGTACGACTATGTCGCCAGCATGACGACGACCTCTTCGGGCGTTCCCCGCACGGCGCGCCGTCGGGTGAGCGTGACGGTGGTGGAAGGCGAGGGGGAAGTCGGCTCTTTATCCTCCTTGCCGACAGGCGGCTCGACTCCGACGATCACATGCGCGGACATTGAGGCGCACCCGACCGTGGGTGCTTTCAAGATGGACTGTTCCGCGACGAACGAGCCGGCGGGCGCTGCGTATGGGTGGACGGAGACAGGCGGGCCGAAGAACTCGTTGACCCCGCAAAACGTCCTTTCCCCGTTTTTCGTCGGATGGAAATATAACCATCACTCGGTAATTCCCGATGGGGGAATCGCTCATGAATTCAAGGCGAGCATGCTTGATAGTCTGGGCGCCGAAATTGCTTCCGACACCGTTACGGTGACGATACTGGAGCATCCGGATTTGATGACCTGCGTGACGGAATACGAAGCATACGCGGGCGATCCGGACATTCAACTCGAATGCGACAACAAAGGAAACCAGGGCCGTTGGGCCATCGCACCGTTCTATGCGATCGCATAGAGGGTACGGTGATCGGTCGCGCGCCTACGCCCATCTGAGCGTGTCTTCAAAGAAAAATCCTCGTTTTCACGTTCCGAAAGACTTGCTCCAGGGCAAGAAAATAGAATACTTTGAGTATGAGGCGTGTTTCTCTAAAAACACTGCCCATCCCATCATAGGAAAATACAACATGATAGAGTCCGAATATATCACGATAAAGGTGAAGAAAAAGCCTGGGGTTACGGCCACGTGCGCGGATCCCCTTCCGGTCTACGAAGGCGCGCCGGACGTGGAGTTGTCCTGCGCGGCTTCGGGCGCTCCCGGCTCCAATCCCGCGTATGCGTACGCCTGGACGGCGAGGGGCGCTACGCCGGATACGGGGCTTTTGAGCGCAACGGATATTGACAAGCCAAAATTCGATGTGCCTGCTTCGGTGGACCAGGACGAGACGTACGAGTATCTTTTGACGGTTTCGGCGCCGAATGCGGAAGACGGGAAGGCCGAAGTAACCGTGAAGGCGCTGAACAAGCCCGGCATAGTCGTCGCATGCGCAGACCCCGATCCTGTGTACGAAGGCTCGGAAGACATTACGCTGGATTGTTCGCCGCCGACGGGCGCGCCCGGAAATGCCCCCGATTATGCGTACGCCTGGACGGCGAGGGGCGCTACGCCGGATACGGGGCTTTTGAGCGCAACGGACATATCTTCGCCTGTGTTCTACGCGCCCGACGAAGTGGACGCGACGACGCGGTACGAGTACCGCGTTGCGGTTTCTGCCGAGAATGCGGACGACGCGACGGCGGACGTAACCGTTACGGTATTGAACAAGGGTACCTTGGTCCTGACGTGTACGGACCCGGCTCCGGTCTACGAAGGCTCGCCGGACGTTGCGCTGTCGTGCGAAGCGTCGGGCGCGCCAGAGGGTTCGACCTATGAATACGTATGGGAGGCTCGCGGCGCCGCGGCGGATACGGACTTGCTCAGCGCGACGGACGTAGCGTCGCCTGTGTTCGCCGTGCCGGACGATGTATCGCAAACGACGCGGTATGAATACCTCCTCAGGGTTACGGCTCTGCAGGCGGAAGACGGCTCGCTCGACGTTACGATTACGGTGTTGAATACGGGGGCTATTTCCTTTGCGTGCGCGAATCCGGCGCCGCCGCGCAGGACGGCGGGAAGCCGACGCCGGATGTCGCGCGCGCCGAAACACCTTGATTGAATCCGCAAAGTTCAGAGGCTGCAAGGGGCGTACCTGCGCAGGGCAGAACGGGTCTGTGGCGCGCCTTTTCGCGAATACATAAGGGTAGGCAGGCCATGAGCTGGAGGGATATTTGGCGCCCGATGTTTCGCTCAAAGGCGCGCCACAGGTCCCTCTCTCAAATCGCTCTGCCTTAATTATTTAACTTCCATATTCGCCCGCCTTAATTATTAAGGACGCTCTGATTGGATCCGCAAAGCTCAGAAGCTGCGAGGGATACGCTGGCAAGGAATGACGAAGCAATGCGGCAGGCCCCGCATAATGAGGAATGACGCGGCCAGCGCGTCCCTCGCGGCCTCCCGAAGGGCGCTTCGCGTCCGCTGCGCCCGAATCCGTAGCGTATGCCGCTGATTGCAACGACGCCGTCATAATGTCACTGTACGCGCGAACGCGACGCGCTGAGCTCATATATTCCTCCTTGGCAAGCAGGCGCGAGAAGGGACGTATCTCCCTGCTTGATCACGGGGATCAGCGCCGTAGATATTGCAAACCCCGGGATGCGCTCCCTGTCGGCAATATCCCGATCCATGGAATTCCGTCGGACACCGTCGTTTCGCGGAGCTTTGTTCGCCGGGTTTGCCGTTGCGGGGAACATAGATGTCTTGCGTTGCGTTTCCATGCGCCGTCCCGTTTTTGGGTCCTGCGGAAGTAGCTCAGTTGGTAGAGCATTTGCTTGCCATGCAAAAGGTCGCGGGTTCGAATCCCGTCTTCCGCTCCATATCTTCGTAGAAAGGTGGTTTTTCATGCGCCGACTCCCTCGAACTTGCGCCTGGAACAGAACAGGGAGCGGCAGATTTTTATGTCCTGGCCTGCCGCTTTGCCGCCGCAGACTTCAACGATACGGAAACTAATGAGTACGCCTTCTCCTTCTTCATTCAGGAAGCCCATCTGGTTCGGCGAACCCGACCTGACGGCGCTCGCAGACCGGACCGCGGGTACGCTGGCGTCGCATCTGGGCATCCGGTTTACGGAGATTGGCCCTGACTTTCTTCGAGGCGCGATGCCCGTGGACGAACGCACGATGCAGCCGCAAGGAATCATGCACGGCGGCGCCTCCGCCGCTTTTGCGGAAACGCTGGGAAGCGTGGCGGCCTGGTTGTGCGTGAACCAGTCCCGGAAGCGTTGCCTGGGCCTGGACATTTCCGTAAATCATATTCGGCGGGCGCCCGCCCCCGGCGAAGTCACGGGCACGGCGCGGCCCTTGCACATAGGGCGCACCACGCACGTCTGGGAGATTCGCATTGAAAACGCCGAGGGCACGCTTGTGAGCGTGAGTCGCCTGACCATCATTGTGCTCGATCTGCCGGAATCTCGTTCCTGAGGGATACGCTGATCAAGGATACCCTGCATCTGCAACGTTCAGGGGCGGCGAGCGGCGCGCTTGCAAGGCATGACGAAGCGGCGTGACCGTCCCCGCCCATTGCCGCCCAGGTTCGCCGTCCCGCGCTTGCAAGGCATGACGAAGCGGCGCGGCCGTCCCCGCCCGTTGCCCGCCCAGGTTCGCCGTCCCGCGCTTGCAAGGCATGACGAAGCGGCGCGGCCGTCCCCGCCCGTTGCCCGCCCAGGTTCGCCGCCCCGCGCTTGCAAGGGTTCGCCTATCGCTCCCGGAGCGCAACGTCTCCATGCGATGCGCGGGCGTACAATTCAGGCCCGCCTCCATTTACCCGGCCCTGTACTTCCTTCTCCTTGCGCACGCCCTCGAACCGCGTCCGGAAAGCGTTTCCCATAGCAATGTCCGAGGCGCGGAGATCGACGTCCAGCGCGGCCTGCGCCGGAGCATACAGGTCTATATCTCCATGCGCGGCGCTGAATTTGCCGCCCGTCGCTTCGATAAAATACAGACTGATGTCTCCATGCCGGACTTCCATGCGCGGATAGCCGTTCATTTCCCGCACATGAATGTCCCCATGCGCTATGTCCACGTCGATTTCCCCGGCGGTAATGCGGTCCAGGTCTATATCCCCGTGCGCCGTACGGATGCCGACGGTTTCCGCAGTCACCTCGTTCAGTTCGATATCGCCGTGCGCGGTATGCACTTCCATGCCCTGCGCATCAATGCTGTTCGTCGAAAGGTCGCCATGCTGCAAGGCCATCCGGATGCGTTCGCTGCCCACCTCTCTGGCCTGCACGTCGCCGTGCGCGACATCCATGGATAGCGAGGAACCGCTCAGCGATCCGGCGTCTATGTCCCCATGGGCGAGGTCCATATTCAGGACGCCTTTCAGGGCTTGAATATCCACGTCTCCATGGGCTATGTCCATGTCGGCGTCGAACACCTCCGGCACGGTGACGTACACATGGACGCCGCCTCGCATGAGGCGCCATGAGTTCCGGTTCCATGGCCATTTGCCGTCGGGATTCGTGCGGACGAAAAGCGCGCCGTTCGCTTGTCCTGTCTCGAAGTTCAGATATTCGAAAAAGTCGCGCAGGCGGTCGGTGATTCGCTCGCCTTCCAGCACGACGCGAATGCGGGCTTCGTTTCCGTCGCTTTTTTCGATATGGACATCGCTGTGCGCAACGTCCACGCGCAGCGCTTCTCCGGGTTGCACGGAAAAGGTTTCGTCGATCATCGTCTCTTCGGCCCGGCCCCGGACGCCGTCCGGGTTTTCTGTCCCGGCATGGAGGGCAAGGCGGGCGGCGCGATTCGGCGCGGCGTACGCGGCGGGTTCTGCGCGATGAAAAAACAGGGCGGCGGCGACGGCCAGCAGCGACAATGCAATGGCGGAGCCTGCGATACGGAGCGTGGAGCGCATGGGAACGGGGAGGTTGTTTTGAGAAAACAGGGGAGCGCTATATAAAGATTAGGGAACCTCTGATTAATTCTGCAAAGTTCAGAGGCTGCGAGGGACGCGCTGGCAAGGAATGACGAAGCAATGCGGCAGGCCCCGCATAATGAGGAATGACGCGGCCAGCGCGTCCCTCGCGGCCTCCCGAAGGGCGCTTCGCGTCCGCTGCGCCCGAATCCGTAGCGTATGCCGCTGATTGCAACGACGCCAGCCCAATGTCCTGTACGCGCGAACGCGAAGCGCTGATCGAAGCAGAATTAATCAGAGGTTCCCTAAACGCCTTCGCGCCTGGACGTATGTTCGAATGCCCTGCTTGCGGGCGTTGCGAAAAACGATAACGACGCGGGCGTGCATCCTTTCGCCGCTTGTATCGTATGTTTGCCGCCATAAGGCTTCTTGCCCGGATCGGGGCGCATTTTCGACGAAAAATTCCGGCGCGTATATCGTGGTTACGGATAATCCGGTTGCAAGGTTACGCTCGCCATGCGCATTTTGACGAAAAATTTTTATAATCGGCCTACGCTCGAGGTGGCTCGCGACCTGATCGGCAAGCATCTTGTGCGCATACTGGACGACGGGACCGAGCTTGCGGGCCGCATCGTGGAAACGGAAGCCTATACGCAGGACGATCCCGCATTCCATGGATGGGGCATTCTTGACCGGGAAACCGGATTGCTCAAACCGGAAGGCCGCGGGCGCGACCTGTTCGGCAAGCCGGGGACCGCGTACGTATACCTGACTTATGGGGTCCACTGGCTGATGAATGTGGTGACCGAGCGGGAGGGCGTTGGCGGGGGCGTACTTTTGCGCGCCGCGGAGCCGCTGGAGGGCCTTGCGTCCATGCACGAGCGGCGGGCAGGGGCGCGGCGGGATATCGATCTGGCGAACGGTCCCGGCAAACTGGCCCGGGCCTTTGCGATCGCCGGCGCGTTGCACAATACGCCTTTTACGGAGCCGCCGCTGTATGCGAGGGACCCGGACGGCGAAGCCCCGCTCGTCGTCGAAACCTCGCGCCGCATCGGAATTACCCGCGGCGTCGAATTGCCGTGGCGGTTTTATGCGGCGGACAATCCGTACGTATCGCGGGGCGTGCCCAGCGACGTCGCGCAAGCCCGGAAAGGTAATACAGGAACCTCTGATTAATTCTACTTCGATCAGCGCTTCGCGTTCGCGCGTACAGCGACATTATGACGGCGTCGTTGCAATCAGCGGCATACGCTACGGATTCGGGCGCGGCGGACGCGAAGCGCCCTTCGGGAGGCTGCGAGGAACGCGCTGGCCGCGTCATTCCTCATTATGCGGGGCCTGCCGCATTGCTTCGTCATTCCTTGCCGGCGCGTCCCTCGCAGCCTCTGAACTTTGCAGAATTAATCAGAGGTTCCTGTATCCTGAAGGCGCGTTGCGGGCGGGATAACCGGCTCCATGGCGCGTCCGCAAGCGCGGGCACATTGCGCCCGCCTCTTCGTTCACTTGCGATTCGCGAACCGTTATACGCATGGCGCCTTGCGCCGGCTCCGCATCCATATGTCCGATTTGCTTTCTTCCAACGACATTCGCCGCGCGTTTCTGGATTTTTTCAGGGAGCGGGGGCACGAGGTTGTGCCGAGCGATTCGCTGGCGCCCGACGGGGATCCCACGCTGCTTTTCACGAACGCCGGGATGAACCAGTTCAAGGACGTGTTCCTTGGCGCGGGGCAGCGTTCGTACCGCCGCGCCGCGGATACCCAGAAATGCCTGCGGGTATCCGGCAAGCACAACGATCTCGAAGAGGTGGGTCTCGATACGTACCATCATACGTTTTTCGAGATGCTGGGCAACTGGTCGTTCGGGGATTATTTCAAGAAAGAGGCCATCGGGTGGGCCTGGGAGTTGCTTGTGGACGTATTCGGGCTGGATCCGGATCGGCTGTACGCCACCGTGCACGCAGGCGACGAGGCGCTGGGCCTGCCGCCCGATTCGGAGGCGGCTGCGCTATGGGAATCCGAAACGAACATCGACCCGGCGCACATTCTCTATTTCCATTCGAAAGACAATTTCTGGATGATGGGGGAGGAGGGGCCGTGCGGGCCGTGCTCGGAAGTCCATATCGACTTGCGTACGGACGAGGCGCGGCGGGCTGCGCCCGGCAAGGATCTGGTCAATGCGGATCATCCGGAGGTCATCGAGCTGTGGAATCTCGTGTTCATTCAGTACAATGCGCTGCCCGATGGGGGGCTTGAGCCGCTTGCGGCCGTGCATGTGGACACCGGATTGGGACTGGAGCGGCTGGTCGCGGTCTTGCAGGGAAAGCGGTCGAATTACGACACGGATTTGTTTGCGCCCCTGCTTTCCGAAGTAGCGGCGTTGTCTCCCCGAAAGGAAATCGTCTCTTATGACGATATACGCGTGGAGGACGAGGCGGAGCGCGAGCGTTGCCGCGTGGCGATGCGCGTGGTCGCCGATCATGCGCGTACGATCGCTTTCGCCATAGCGGATGGCGCGGCGCCGGGCAATATGGGCCGTTCCTATGTCATTCGGCGTATTTTGCGCCGCGCCGTGCGATTCGGGTATCAGGCGCTGGGGATGCGGGAGCCGTTCGTGCACCGGCTCATTGCGCCGCTCGCGGACGCGATGGGCGACGCTTTTCCGGAATTACGCGCTCGCCGCGAGCACATGGAGCGCATCGCGCGCGCCGAGGAAGAGCATTTTCTGCGTACGCTTGGCGCGGGCATTGAATTCTTCGAATACATTGCGAACCATGTGAAGGCTTTGTCCGACGCCATCAGGGAGGCGGAGCAGGCGGCCCGGGAAGCGGCGGACAGCGAGGGCCTGTCGGTCCATGAAGTGAACAGCAGGGCCCGTTCGGATCATGCGGGCGCGAATTATCAGCGGGTTCGGGAAACGAAACTGGTTGCGCAGGAAGTGCTCAGTTTGCTGGGTTCTGATCGGAAGATGCTGGATATCCTGCAGAAGGCTTTCGGGAAGCGTCCGGGGTACGAGGCCTACCGGGTATTCATCTTTGCAGCCATGGGCGGTCGCGTTCCCGGGGATATCGTGTTCCTGTTGCACGACACCTACGGGTTTCCCGTGGATCTGACGCAACTCATGGCGCGGGAAAAGGGCCTTGCGGTGCATGACGAGGACCTGGCGCGGTATGAGGATCTTATGCGCATGCAGAAGGAACGCGCGCGGGCGGGCGCTTCGTTCAGGATGGCGGCGGACGGAGAAGAAGCATGGGATGTGTTCTTGTCGGAGGAGGAGGCCGGGCCGGGAGATTCGCTGTTCGTCGGGTATTCGACCCTCGAAGCCACGGATGTCCGCATCGCGGCCATGCGCGCGGTTTCGGCGGAATCGAACGGAAAGAAGGCGGCCGGCGAGGCGGGCCAGGCTGTTTCCGGGCGGCGCGAAATCGTGCTGGATCGGACTCCGTTTTACGGGGAAGGCGGCGGGCAGGCAGGCGACACGGGCGTTCTCGACGTAGGCGGGGAGCGAATCCGGGTCCTTGACACGAAGAAACAGCGCCGTCATATCGTGCATTGCGTGGACCGGTTGCCCGCCGATCCCCGTGCGCTCGTGCACGCCGCCGTCGATGCGGATCGTCGGCTTCGCATCGAAAAACATCATACCGCAACCCATTTGCTGCATGCGGCGTTGCGCGAAGCGCTGGGAGAGCATGTGCAGCAAAGGGGGTCGCATGTTGCGCCCGACCGGCTCCGTTTCGACTTCAGCCACTACGAGCGGGTGGCCCCCGATATCCTCGAGGCGGTGCAGGCCCGGATTAACGGGGTGATTCAGCGGGACATCCCGGCGCGCATTGAATTCGACGTTCCGATCGCTGAGGCGAAAGCGCGGGGCGCCATCGCGTTGTTTGGCGAAAAATACGAGGACCGGGTGCGCGTCGTTACGTTCGACCCTGCCTGGTCGGTTGAATTGTGCGGGGGTACGCATGTGCGCGCCACCGGAGAGTTGGGCGTTTTCCGTTTTTTGTCGGAAGGGTCGGTTGCGGCGGGCATACGGCGCCTGGAGGCCGTCGTTGGCGAAGAAGCGCTGTACGTCATTGAGCGGGAACGGAAAGAACTGGCGGGCGTCCGGGAGCATCTGGGTTCCGCGCAGCGCCCGGTTTCCGAGGAGGTTGCCCGGCTGGCGGCGGAAAACAAACGCCTTCGGCGCGAGGCGGAGCGCCTCCGGGAAGAAGCGCTTGCCGCGCAACTGGCGGGTTTTCTTGCGCAAGCACGCGTTGTTTCGGGGGTTCGCGTGGTCACGGGTCGGATAGAGGCGGTACGGATGGATATGTTGCGCAGTCTGGCGGAAACAATGCGCGAGCGCATGGGGGACTCGGCTGTCGCGGCGCTGGGCGCTCCGGATCCGGAAGGCGGGAAGGTATATCTTGCCGCCGCAGTATCGGACGACCTCGTGCAATCAGGCGCGTTGAAGGCCGGCGATCTGGTGGGGCGGCTCGCCCGGATCGTGGGCGGCGGCGGCGGCGGGCGGCCCGGATTGGCCACGGCCGGCGGGCGGCGTCCGGAGCAACTGGACGAGGCGCTGGCTGCGACAGTCGAAACGGTTCGCGCGGCGTTGGAGGATTCGTCGTCCTGACGGCGTGTTTTTTGCGCCATGCAGGGGTGTTGGACAGGGGGCGTTTTCGGGAGCGCCGGATGGAATGAAAACCCGTTTGAGAGGATCGAATAGTTGCGCGCCGTTTTTATGGATCGGTTGCGCATGCATACGACAAGAGAAACTGTACTTGCCCGAGATGGACCGTGCGAATTCGTTATGCCGCATGTGGAGGAGCCTACGGATAAAGACCTGGTGGAGCGCGCGCGCGCCGGAGACGCATCGGCATTCGAGCAAATCATACACCGATACGAGGGACAAGTGGCTGCGACCGTGATCGGCATGATGGGGAGATGTCCGGAAGCGGAAGATGTGGGACAGGAGACGTTTATTCGTCTCCATACCTATCTGCACAAGTACCGGGGGGACGCCGCGCTCGGCACGTACATTGTGCGAATCGCCATCAATCAGTCGCTCAAGGCGCTCAAACGGCGCAAGCGGCAGAGGCAACGGTTCGTTCGGTACGATCAGGAAACCGAGCGGCTTTTCGAGCCGACCGTCAAGGGGGAAGAGGCGATGGACGACCGGGAGCGCGAACGGCTTGTCCAGATCGCCCTGCAGGAAATCAGCGCGTCGCAGCGGGCGGTTGTGACGCTGCGGATGCTGGAGGGGTATTCGACCCGGGAAACGGCGACCATGCTGAATATCCCGGAGGGCACAGTCATGTCCCGATTGTCGCGGGGGCTGGAGCAGCTCGAAAAGTTGCTCGGCCCGCTGCTTTCGGATTATCCGTAACCATATTTACGAGGCGCGAGATGCTCCCGGATCAGGAAACATTGCTACGATACATTGAAGGCCGCTTGCCCGATGCGGAGCGCCGCAGGCTCGAAGCGCGCCTTGCGGAGGAAACGCCCTTGCAGGAAGCGCTTGACAGGTTGCGCGGGTTGCAGGGCGTGTTGCGGACGAGCCGCGCAGAATCTTTCGGGCCGTATTTCAGCGAGCGCGCGATGCGGCGATTGCAGGGCGACGGACAAGCGCTCGGCGAGTCGTTTTATCGCGGCCTGCAATGGATTTTTCTGCGTACGGCGACCGCCAGTTTTGCGGCGGCGCTTGCGTTTGCGGCCTACAACGCAGTAACGTACCAGTCGCTGGGCGCGGCCTCCTCGTTGCTGGAAGCCGTGTTTGGCTTGCCGTCCGTATCGCTGGCGGATGCGCTGTCCTGGTCGGTTATGTAATTAAGGACACTCTGATTAATTCTACTTCGATCAGCGCTTCACGTTCACACGCACAGGACGTTATGACTGCGTCGTTGAAATCAGCGGTAAACGCTCTGGATTCAGGGCATGGCGGACGTGAAGCGCCCTTCGGGAGGCTGCGAGGAACGCTCTGGCTGCGTCATTCCTCATTACGCGGGGCCTGCCACGCTGCTTCGTCATTCCTTGCCAGAGCGCCCCTCGCAGCCTCTGAACTTTGCAGATTTAATCAGGGCATCCTTAAGGACGCGCTGACCCCAACCGCTTCGCTTGTTCCAGGCCGCACAGGGAAACCATGACTACTCGCACGAAATCGATCCTGATGTTGCTGGGTACGTTGCTCATCGGCATGTTGCTGGGCGTATTTATCCATGCGCTTATGGTGGAGAACCGTATCGAACGGCTCACATCCTTGCGCTCCCAGGCCGGATTCGTGCGATTCATGGACAAGATGATCGAACCGACGGACGACGCCCAGCGCGAAGCCATTCAGGCGGCGCTGGAGGATGCTGCGGCTGCGCTGAGCGTGCATCATGCAGAGAGTCGGGAAACGCTGGAAGAGATCATGGGATCGTTTCGCGCCTCGCTGGACAGCCTGCTTACGGAAGAGCAACTTGAGACGCTGAACGAACGCATGGAGCGGGCGTGGAAATACAGAAAATCCCGCGGGCGCAAGGACTCTTCTTCCATGGGTTCGCGGCGAAAGGGAGCGCACCCGGAGCGCTCCGACCAGCATAAGCATAAGAAATCCCGCGGACGTCAGGGGTCGAAGTAAGCCGATGCGCGGCGCCGAGCATTCCGCGGGCGACCAGGATGCGGGGCTGCGGAACAGACATCCGCATCGCTTGTTGATTCTTCGCCCGAAATCGAACGAGCCGGGTTATCTTCCATCCGCGGGCAGATAACGCCATCGACGAGCCACGGAGGGGTGCCGGAGTGGTCGAACGGGGCGGTCTCGAAAACCGTTGTGCCCTTCGGGGCACCGAGGGTTCGAATCCCTCCCCCTCCGCATGTAAGGATATCCCGGGATATTCCGGGTTGCGCGGCGTAAGGACACGCTGATTAAATTTACTTCGATCAGCGCTTCACGTTCGTGCGTACAGGACATTGTGCCGGCGTCGTTGAAATCAGCGGTAAACGTTACGGATTCGGGGCATGGCGGACGTGAAGCGCCCTTCGGGAGGCCGCGAGAGGCGCGTTGGCTGTGTCATTCCTCATTATGCGGGGCCGCCACACTACTTGCTTCGTCATTCCTTGCCAGCGCGCCTCTCGCAGCCTCTGAACTTTGTACATTTAATCAGCGTATTCTTAAAATTTGCGAACGCCTCTGGCATTTCATGAAATTTTGCCGTATCCTGAAAGGAATTTGCGTCTTTCGTTCGCGCATCGCTGCGAAAAGAGATTCGTTGCGTACGGACGCAGGCGCTTGCCCCGCACTGCACATTTAACTTGTCAACCGTATCCGAATATGAATCGTTCAAATGTTTTATTGCCGATGCTCGCTGCGATCGTTTTTACGTTCGCTGCGGCGACGAGCGCTTTCGCCCAGGTCGGCGTAGGCGCGGAAGCCCCCGACGGCGCCGACGTCCTTTTTGACGGGACGCGCGCATCGCTTGACGCCAACTGGGAATATTGGGAAGGCCCCTGCTTCGCCTCGTCAATGCCTATCAAGTGGAATGTCGTTCCGAACCATTTCGACGATGGCGAAGGCACGGCCATGTCCAGCAAAGAGCCGTACTCGAGCACCTATGGCCAGGCCGACATTGTCACGAAGAAAAAGCCCCGCGATTTTCGGCTGCATGTGGAATTTCTGATTCCGCGCAGCAGGGGAAATAGCGGCGTCTATCTGGACAACCGGTACGAAATCCAGGTCGTGGAGGGCGAGGAGGGCCTGCATGGCATGGCTTCCGTTATCAATGAGAAGGAAGCCCCCTACGAGTTGTTCAACGGCCTGCAAAAATGGAATGCGTACGACATTCAGTATCGCGGCGCTCGCTTCGACGCGAACGGCGACCGCAGCGAGAAGGCGATGGTCACCATGTATTTCAATGGCGAGAAGGTGCATGAGAATGTGCCCATCAACAAAGTTTGGGGCGGTCCCTGCTCGGCGCTCGACGGGGGCAACGACGGCGGAGAGGGCATTACCGACGCTCCCGGCGGCGTCAAGCTTCAGGCCGAAGGGCACGATGTGCGCTACCGCAACATCTGGATGCAGGAGATGAGCTTCGACGATCCGAATACGGACTTCTGATCCATCCATTGGCGCTGAAGGCGTTGCAGGAGCATCAGGCGTTTCTTGGATTGGGGTCGAACCTCGGCGAACGGGTCGAGCATCTTTGCTTTGGCGTAGCGCGATTGCATGCTGCGCGGAATGTGCGCGTGACCGCCGTATCGCCGGTCTACGAATCGGACGCCCACGTACAGCCTGGCGCCGGGCCGCAGCCGCCTTATCTGAATATGGCGGCGGCGGTGCGGACCCGCCTGAACGTTCGTGCGTTGCTTGCGCTTGCGCTGCGGATCGAGCGGGCGAGAGGCCGCCGTCGCGCTTCCGGCGAGACGGATTCCCTGTCCGGCTCGCCTGCATGGGCGCCCCGGACGCTGGATATAGACGTGCTCGTATTCGACCGGTTGTGTTTGCAGGGACAAGGGCTTTCCGTGCCGCATCCGAGGCTTGCTTCCCGGCGATTCGTCCTGCGCCCCCTGTGCGATGTGGCCCCGGATCTGTATGTGCCTGCGCCGTTCGATGAGTATGTCGGCCCGTTGCTTGCAAAATGCCCGGACCCGGGACCGGTTATTCGAACGTCCTTCGAGATTCCAAAGCCATTGTCTCAATCATGCTCCTGAAAATCTTCGCTTTTTGCGTACTGGCGTATACGGTCTTCAGGATGGCGCGAACGCTTTTCCGGGTATTGGCGCGCCTTGCGGCGGGGCAACAGCCGCAGCAGCCGAAGAAGGATGGGCAATGGGCGGGACCCCGGCCTCGGGAAAGCGCCCGCGGGCATGAGAATGTGGAAGATGCGAACTATGTAGACATGTAGCGGATGCAAGCGATGCGCTGAGCGAAGCGATTTTGCCCGGATCAGAGCATTGCTGCATAGTGTTAAGGATACTCTGATTAAATCTACTTCGATCAGCGCTTCACGTTTCGTGGGCACAGGACACTGTGCCGGCGTCGTTGAAATCAGCGGTAAACGCCGCGGATTCGGGGCATGGCGGACGTGAAGCGCCCTCCGGGAGGCTGCGAGAGGCGCACTGGCTGTGTCATTCCTCATTATGTGGGGCCTGCCACATTGCTTCGTCATTCCTTGCCAGCGCGCCTCTCGCAGCCTCTGAACTTTGCACATTTAATCAGAGTATCCTTAACAGGCCCTAACTGTCGACGCCGAGCGTAAACGTGATGGTGGTGCGGCTTTCTATCGCCCGACCGTTCTTGCGGGCGGGGCGGTAGATGTACTGGTTGGCCGCTGCGATTGCGGCTTCTTCCAGCCCGTGCCCGAGCACATCGACGCGCTCCTTGACCTGCCCGTTTTCATCAAGCAGGAATCGCTCTGTCACCGTGGCTTCCTCTACGCGCCCCCGGGCGTTCACCAGCACCTGCACCACCAGTTTGGCCCGCACCCGTTTTTGCCTGGCTTCTTCTGTGTACTCAGGCGTGGCTACGCGCACGATCCGCGGTCCTCTCGTGGCGCCCGCCGTCGCTTCGGTCTGTTCTGCGGAGCGGGTTGCAGGCGCTTCGACGGGTTCGAGAGAAAGGACGCTGTCCGAAAAATCCAGCTCGTCCTCGGCAAGGTATTCGTCCTCCGGAACCAGCACAGGCACCATCGGGGAGGGTGGAGCAGGGGCTGCCGCAGCGTGTCGCGTGGGCTGGATTTCCTCAATCGCAATGCGTTCCTGCTCGTTCGCGCGCCAGGTTGCGGACAGTTCGGGGACGGCCTCATGGATGGGCCAGAAGCGGACGGCGCCGATGAGCAGGGCAAGCGCTGCGGCGAGGCACGCCAGAAAGCGGGTGCGATGGTTCGCGATATGGTGCGGGTCGGAACGCGGCATCGACGGGCGCCTGCACAGGTTTTTGCCGACTTTATCAGCGTATCCTTGACTTCAAAAAGGTTGTGAAGATATTGAGACCGGGCGCAAAGATGCCTAATTTAGGCTAATTTAGCAAGAATGCGCTTATGATTCGATTTTGGGGGCACCTCCTATGAAACAAACGTCGATGAATGGTTCTCCGTGCAAGCTGGCGCTGGCGGACGGAATCGTCGTGAAGGGATACGCCATTGGCCATCAGGGCGAAACGGGCGGCGAGCTCTGCTTTAATACGAGCATGACAGGGTATCAGGAGATCATCACGGATCCGTCCTATCACGGGCAGATCATGATGATGACGTACCCGCATATCGGGAACTATGGCGCCATGGATATCGATATGGAGGCGGTCGCGCCCATGGTGGCGGGCTTCGTGGTGCGTCAGTTCGCCGCGGAGTACTCCAACTTGCAGGCGGACGAATCGCTGGACCGTTTTATGAAGCGGCACGAGCTGGTGGGCGTCAGCGGCGTGGATACCCGTCGCCTTGTGCGCCATATCCGTACGCAGGGGGTTATGAACGCCGTGATTTCGTCGGTGGACCTGGACGACGAACGGCTGGTTGAGAAAGCGCGTAACTGGCCCTCCATGGATGGGCTCGAACTGGCTTCCCGGGTGACGGTGGATGCGGCGGAGGATTGGTGTCCGGGAGACGGTCCGCGCATTGCGGTGTTCGACTACGGCGTGAAGCGCAATATCCTTCGGTCGTTTGAGGCGCAGGGTTGCGCCGTGCGTCTTTTCCCCGCTTCTGCATCGCTCGAACAGGTGCTTGTCTGGGAGCCGGACGGACTCTTTTTTTCGAATGGTCCAGGCGATCCGCGCGTCATGCCGGATGCGATTGAAACGGTTCGCGAAGCGTTCCGAACGGACATTCCGCTGTTCGGGATATGTTTGGGACATCAGCTGATGGCGCTGGCTTCCGGGTGCAAGGTGTATAAAATGTTCGTGGGACATCGCGGGGCCAATCAGCCGGTGCAGAACCTGAGCGCCGGCCATGTGGAGGTCACGACGCAAAACCACGGGTTTGCGGTCCGGGAAGAGTCCATCGGGGGAAAAATCGCCGAGGTGACGCATCGGAATTTGAACGATCAGACGGTAGAGGGGCTGCGTTTCAGAGATCGCGCGGCCTTTTCCGTGCAGTATCATCCGGAGGCGTCGCCGGGGCCGCACGACAGCCATTACCTGTTTGATCAGTTTTTCAAGGAAGTGGAAGCGTATCGGCGCGCATCGCTACGCAACGAAAAAAAGGTTACGGCCTGAGCGCGGCGCGCAGCAGGGTCAAACAAAATCGTTTCATTGGGGGACGTCATGCCCAAACGCGAAGACATTCACCGGATTCTGCTGATTGGAAGCGGACCTATCGTAATCGGTCAGGCGTGCGAATTCGACTATTCCGGCACGCAGGCGGCGCGCGCGCTCCGCAAGGAGGGGTACGAGGTGGTCCTGATCAATTCCAATCCGGCCACCATCATGACCGATCCGCTGACGGCCGACAAGATTTATCTGAAGGATTTGACGCCCGCCTCGATTCGGGAAATCGTCGATGCAGAGAAGCCGGATGCGGTGCTGCCCACGATGGGCGGACAAACTGCGCTGAATCTTGCCGGCGCGCTTCAGGACGAGGGATTCTGGGAAGCGCATGGCGTGGACGTAATCGGAGTGGATATCGACGCCATACAGATTACGGAAGACCGGCAGGCGTTTCGCGACCTGATGGAGCGCATCGGGATTGACCAGGCGCGCAGCCGCGTGGCGAAAAGTTTGCTCGAAGCCAAGGAAATCGCCCAGGAAATCGGAGAGCTTCCCGTGGTGATTCGTCCGTCGTATACGCTGGGCGGATCTGGAGGAGGGATCGTATGGACCCATGAAGAATTCGATCGCAAGGTGACGCGTGGGCTGGAAATGTCCCCGGTGCACGAGGTGCTTATCGAGGAGTGCCTGTTCGGCTGGAAAGAATACGAACTGGAGTTGCTTCGGGACGCCAACGACAATGTCATTATCGTGTGTCCCATCGAGAATGTGGACCCCATGGGCGTACATACCGGCGATTCCGTAACGGTGGCTCCTGCGCAGACCCTTACCGACAAGCAATATCAGCGGATGCGAGACGCGGCGATTCGCGCCATGCGTTCGATAGGCGCCTTTGCCGGGGGATGCAATATCCAGTTTGCCTTCGACCCGCCGGGCAGCCGCATGATCGTCATAGAGATCAATCCGCGCGTATCGCGATCGTCCGCGCTGGCTTCGAAAGCGACGGGATACCCGATTGCGAAGGTGGCTGCGCGGTTGGCGGCAGGGTACACGCTGGACGAGTTGCCGAACGAGGTCACGGGCGACACGAGCGCTTGTTTCGAGCCGGCCATAGATTATGTAGTGACCAAGATTCCGCGCTTCAACTTCGACAAATTCGAAGGCGTGGACGAAGAATTGACGACCCAGATGAAGGCGGTGGGCGAAGTCATGGCGATCGGGCGGACCTTTGCGGAGAGCTTGCAAAAAGCCTGGCAAAGCCTGGAGATCGGCTACAACGGCTTGGGCGGCGACCGGGAAGACGCCTCTCCTGCGGAAGTGCGCGAGCGTTTGGCCAGGCCGCTGTGGGACCGGACACTCCAGATTCGCAATGCCTTCAAGCTGGGGGCGTCCGTAGACGAGGTTGCGGACATCTCCAGGGTGGATCCGTGGTTTCTGTATCAGATTCGGGGTATCGTGCAGCTGGAAGAGGCGATCCGGGAGAGAACCTTGCAGGAGATGGACGCCGAATTTATCAGACGGGTAAAGCAGTGCGGCTTTTCCGACGTACAGATTGCCTACTTGCTTAACGAGGACGCCGACGAGGCGCAGGTTCGGGAGCGCCGCAAAGCGCTGGGCGTGATCCCGTCGTTTCAGGTGGTCGATACCTGCGCGGGCGAATTCCCTGCGGAGACCCCCTATTTCTATTCTTCGTACGAAGAAGGCAACGAAAGCGCGGCGTCCGACCGCAAGAAGGTGATCATTTTAGGGAGCGGGCCGAATCGCATCGGGCAGGGCATTGAATTCGACTATTCCTGCGTACATGGCGTGAACGCGGTGCGGGACAGCGGGTACGAAGCCATTATGATCAACTGCAACCCGGAAACCGTTTCGACGGATTTCGATATTGCGGACAAGTTGTATTTCGAGCCGGTGTACTGGGAACGGGTCCTTGATATCGTCGAGCACGAACAGCCAGAGGGGGTTATCGTGCAATTGGGGGGACAGACGGCCTTGAAAATCGCAGAAAAAATATGCGAGCGCGGCATTCGGATTTTCGGCACGTCGTATGAAATGATGGACCTGGCGGAGAGCCGCGGCAAATTCTCGCATGTGCTCCGGGAACTGGAAATCCCGTTTCCGCCCTATGGCATGGCGGTGACCGTGCAGGAGGCGGTGGCTACCGCTGAGCGCATCGGGTATCCTATTCTGATTCGGCCGAGTTACGTGCTGGGCGGGCAAGGGATGCGCATTGCGATCAACAAGGAAGAAGTCCAGCATTACACCAAAAAAATATGGACGCTTTTACCGGAAAATCATGTGCTGCTTGACCTGTTTCTGGAGAACGCCATCGAAATGGACGTAGATGTCGTGCGAGACGGAGAAGAGGCGTGGATAGCCGGGATCATGCAGCATATCGAGCCTGCCGGGGTGCATAGCGGCGATTCGACGGCGGTGTTGCCTCCATTTTCCTTGCCGGAGGAAATTTTGCAGACGGTGCGTACGTATGCGCGGGATATTGCCGACCGGCTGGATATTATCGGGCTTATGAATGTGCAGTTTGCCGTCAAGGACGGGATCGTGTATTGCATCGAGGCCAATCCGAGGGCGTCGCGGACCGTGCCGTTTGTGGCGAAGGCGACGGGGATTCCCGTGTCTGATATCGCCACCAAAGTGATGCTGGGTCAGAAACTGGCCGATTTTCGGAAGGAGGAGCGGCTTACGTCGAATCTGGAAGGATTTGCGATCAAGGAACCCGTATTTTCCTGGGACAAATTCCCCGAAGTGCCGAAAGAACTGGGTCCCGAGATGAAATCTACCGGCGAAGCCATTGCCTTCGTGGATGCGCTCAGCGACGAGCATTTTCAGCGTCCGTACGAAATGCGCAACCTGTACCTGAGCCGATAGGGAGGTTTGCGTGGTTGCCCGCGAAGGATACGCTATCGCAGGCGTTGCGCTTGCGCTGTCGGCGGCCCTTGTGGGCGTCGGGCTGTTCGTTCCGGGGCCCTGGAGCGCGTTGCTTTTTGCGGCGGCGGCAGGCCTTGGCGGCGGTACGCTGCTTTTCTTCCGCGATCCGGTCCGTACGCCTCCGCCGGCTTCCGACCGGATGGTGCTGGCGCCTGCGGACGGCAAGGTGGTGCTCGTGGAGCATGAAGCATTCGAGCCATCCTATATGGGGAGCGGAGCGCAAAAGGTTTCTATCTTTCTTTCCCTGTTCGACGTGCATGTGAATCGCATTCCGGCGTCCGGGGCCGTAGAGCATGTGGCGTATATTCCGGGCGCCTGGTTTGCTGCGTGGCGCCCGGAGGCGAGCCAGCGAAACGAGCGTTCGGAGATTGGCGTACGGCATCCGTCCGGGGCGCGCGTACTTTTTCGGCAGGTTGCCGGTTGCGTGGCCCGTCGCATTGCGTATCATGTGAAGAAGGGAGATATGGTCGCCGCGGGACAGCGTTTCGGGATCATAAAATTCGGGTCGAGAATGGATGTTTTCGTGCCGCAGGATGTGATGCTGGACATATCCGTCGGGGACCGGGTGCGCGCGGGAGAAACGATTCTTGGACATTTTCCGGTTTCGGACCGCGAGCCATGACGAACGGCGATTCCGACGAAAGGCGAAAGGGGCTGCCCCGCGCCGTCGTGCCCTCGTTTTTTACCCTGATGAATCTGTTGTCCGGGTATCTGGCCATCGTGCAAACGATCGAGGGACGATTCGATTACGCCTGCTGGCTGATCGTTTTGGCCGGGCTGTTCGATGCGTTTGACGGCATGATGGCCCGCCTTACGGGCAGCATGACCCTGTTTGGCGTCGAGCTGGATTCGCTTTCCGATATGGTGTCGTTCGGCGTGGCGCCATCCGCGCTGATCTATGTATTCGGCTTGCAGGAATATGGCGTCGTAGGGCTGATGGTTTCAGCCTTGCCCACCATCTGCGGGGCCGTCCGCCTGGCCCGGTTCAATGTGCGGTTCGATGGCGCGAAGCGGGATTATTTCAGGGGATTGCCTGTGCCCGCCATGGCGGCGGTTATCGTGGCCTTCATTCTCAATTTCGACGAGGCGGGCTGGTTTCACCGATTCAGTCCAGGCGGACTATCCGTGTTCATTCCCTTGTCTATCGGGCTGTCGATGCTGATGATTTCCACGATAAAATTCGACGCGTTGCCCCGGCCCTCCCGTGCGTATATTCGGGATCATCCCCGCAAGGCGGCATTGTACGGCGTCGGGCTGCTGCTGATTATTTTTTTGCAGCAGATCGGTTTGCTTGCGGCTCTCGCCAGCTACGTGTCGATCAACGTATGTTACGCGGTGTATTCGCTTTTCAATGGATTGCCCGCGGAGAAGGGCAAGGGGCGCGCCTGACAGCGGCGTATGGCGTATCTTGCGAATGTATCTCCTGTATTCATCGTTTCGCAATGCCATGTATAAAGCCAGCGTCCGCGTTACCTTGCGCCCTTCCATTCTGGATCCTCAGGGAAAAACGACCCATCACGCGCTTGAAAACCTTGGTTTCGATGGGGTGGAGCGCGTACGTATCGGAAAGTTGGTGGAGATGTGGATCGACGAACGTACGCGGGAAGACGCCGAGCGTACGGCGCAAGCGGCCTGTGAACGGCTCCTGGCCAACCCGGTGATGGAGGATTTTGAGATTTTTGTGAAAAAAATATAAAGAATATTCTGATTAAATCTGCAAAGTTCAGAGGCTGCGAGGGGCGTTCTGGCAAGGTATGGCGAAGCGATGTGGCGGCCCTTGTGAAACACGATATGCAGCAACGGGCCGAGTTCCTGCGGCCTATCAGGCTTCGCTGTCTTGCGGACGTTTGTATTCCTGCATGGCGGCTACCGCCGCGGCGTCGGCCAGATTATTGAATTCGTTGTCCGCATGTCCCTTGACCTTGATCCATGTTATGCGATGCCGGTCGTTTTCCACAAGCAGGGCTTCCCATAAATCCCGGTTTTCGACGGGTTTTTTCCCGGAGGTTTTCCATCCGTTGCGCTGCCAGCCGCGGAGCCAGTTCTGGTTGAAGGCATTCGCCAGATAGGCGCTGTCCGTATGGAGTCGCACCCGGCAGGGTTTGCGAAGATGTCGAAGCGCCTCGAGCGCCGCCGTAAGTTCCATGCGGTTGTTGGTGGTCCGCCATGCGCCGCCGCTCAGTTGTTTGCGGTGCGATTCGTGCATAAGCAAGGCCGCCCAGCCGCCAGGGCCGGGGTTTCCGCTGCATGCGCCGTCCGTATAGATGGTTATGTTTTGCAAAACAAAGTGTCTTTAGGGATACTTTGATCAAGTTCGCAATGCACCGAATCTACGGTGTTTTCTGCTGATTTCAGTGATGTGGCCATGACGCCCTGTATGGGCAAAAGCGACGCGCTGAGCGAAGCGGTTTTGGTCAGAGTATCCCTTGGAGAGGCGGCGACAGAACCGTCGCTGCATGAATCCGGTACGAAAGCATTGGCGATCAAAGTATACGCATCCGCACCATTATGGATTTTGTCGATTACGTAACGATTACGGTTCGCAGCGGACGCGGCGGGGCGGGCGCCGTCGCCTTCCGCAGAGAAAAATACGAACCGAACGGCGGTCCGGCGGGCGGAGACGGCGGCCGCGGGGGTTCTGTATTGCTTGAGGGGGACAGCAATCTGTACACCCTGCTTGATTTGCGCTACAACCGGCACCATTTCGCCGAAAGCGGCGAGGCGGGCGCCGGAAATAACCGAACCGGGCGCTCCGGTAAGGATATTGTGTTGCGCGTGCCGCTTGGCACCATCGTCAAACAGCGCGACTCCGGGAAAATACTGGGCGAGGTATGCGAAGCAGGCGAGCGGCTGGCGCTGGCGACAGGCGGGCGCGGCGGCAGGGGCAATGCGTTTTTCCGGTCGCCGACGAACCGGGCGCCCCGGCGCGCCCAGCCGGGCGAAGAGGGCACAGAGCGGGACCTTGCACTTGAACTCCGCTTGCTGGCCGATGTGGGCGTCGTAGGATTTCCGAATGCAGGCAAGAGCATGCTGGTTTCTGTGTTGTCGGCGGCGAAGCCGAAAGTGGCGGACTATCCCTTCACGACGCTCGAACCTTCGCTGGGCCTCGTGCGGGTCGAGGATTATCAGTCGTTCGTGATCGCCGATATTCCGGGCATTATCGAGGGCGCGCATGAAGGCAAGGGGCTGGGTATCCGGTTTTTGCGCCATATTGCGCGCAATGCGGCGCTCCTTTTTCTCATTCCGATCGATTCGAAGGACCTGCGGGGGGAATATGAGGTCTTGCTGCAGGAACTCGCTGCCTACGACGGCGCGCTGCTTGCCAAGCCCCGCATCGTCGCGCTATCGAAGACCGATTTGTTGCCCCCCGAGGAGCGAAATATCGTATCGGATATTGTCGAAGAGGTTTTTCCCGAAGGGGTTGCGCCGCTGCCTGTCAGTTCGGCGGCGGGTTTCGGCTTGCCTGCGCTGAAACGGCGGCTTTGGGAGGTGGTCATGCAAAGCAGAAGAGGCGAGGCGCTTCATGGCGAGGAATAACGCAAAACAGCGGTCCGCGAGGCCAGAACGCGGTATGCCTGACCCTGAAGCGCCGGATCGCGAAGAACGACGGGCGATGGTTGCGCTTTCGCTGGTTCCTGGCGTCGGGTCGGGGCGCCTGCGGGGCCTTATGTCGCGCATGGGCTCGGCCCGGGCCGTGCTGGACGCTTCGGCGGCGGCGCTTGCGTCCGTTCCCGGCATCGGACGGGAGCTGACGATGCAGATCGCCGCCGCTCGTTGCGGAGAGGCGGTCGAGAAACAGTTTGATCGCGCCGAAGAAATTGGCGCGGAGATGGTGGCCCTTGGGGATGCGAACTACCCTTTTTTGTTGCGCCAGATAGACGATCCGCCCGCGTTCCTGTGGATGCGGGGGAGTTTGCCTTTCGGAGAGGGGCCGGCGCGGGCATTGGCTGTGGTGGGTACGCGGCGCATGTCGCCGTACGGCTTGCGCGTGACGGGCGAGCTGACCGAGGCGCTTGTTCGGGAGGGATTTGCGATCGTGAGCGGTTTGGCTTATGGGGTCGATGCGGCGGCGCATCAGGCGGCGCTGGATGCGGGCGGGCGTACGATCGCCGTGCTGGGTTCGGGTATCGACCGGGTATATCCGGCGCGGCATCGCGGTCTTGCCGAAGCCCTGATCGCCAAAGGCGCCTTGTTGTCCGAATACGCCATGGGGGCGGCGCCGGACGGGCCGCATTTTCCGCGCCGAAACCGGATTGTGAGCGGCCTTGCCCTCGGCGCTCTGATCGTGGAGGCCTATGAAGAGGGCGGTGCGTTGATTACGGCCCGCCTTGCGGTGGAGCAGAACCGGGAAGCGTTCGCAGCGCCGGGAAGCATACACAGTCCGGCCAGCGCGGGCGTACATCGACTGATCCAGAAGGGAGAGGCCAAACTGGTTCAGTGCGTCGAAGATATTCTGGAAGAATTGCAGATTGCGCCGGAGGCGATATCTGCGCCCGCGAAGCCGGCGCCTGCGCTTGCCGCAGAGGAAAAGGTTTTGTGCCGGGCCCTCGCCGCCGCTGCGGGCCCGTTGCATATCAATACGTTGTGCCTGACTGCGAAGATGGATCCGGCGGCGGCCCTTGCGCACTTGCTCGATCTTGAACTGAAAGGCGTGGTCAAGCAGATGGCGGGCAAGAAATTCTTCCTGATCGCGGGGGTGGATGCGTCAACATGAAAACATGAGCGCGCCGGCTGCAATCCTATGCCTGAAGAACGGGTCGAACAAATCGTGACGCTTGAGGTGCCTGCCGGTTACGCGGAACGTATCCGCATCGACCGGTATCTTGCCCGGTTCTTGCCGAACGTATCCCGGACCAAAGTGCGCCAGGGTATCGAAGACGGCCGGGTAGCGGTGAATGGCGTTGCGGTCGGCAAGCCGTCCCATGTCGTTCAGGCGGGCGACAGGATCGTATGCGCGCTCTTGCGCCCGCCTCCCATCGAAGCCCGCCCCGAACCGATTCCCCTGAATATTGCGTACGAAGACGACGCCGTGATTGTGGTGAACAAACCCGCCGGCATGGTGACGCACCCCGCGTACGGACATCGTACGGGAACCCTGGTGAATGCGCTGCTGCACCATGTCGGCGCCGGTCCGATTCGCATGGACGCCGACCCGGATAGCGAGTCCCTTTCCGGCGACGACATGAAAGGCGTCGGACTTTCCGCCTTGCATGCGCTTCCGGATCGCAGGGACAATCCGGCGATTCGTCCGGGCGTCGTGCACCGCCTCGACAAAAATACGTCCGGCCTGCTGGTTGTCGCCAAAGACGACGTATCTCATCGCCATCTGGCGCGGCAATTCGCGGAACGCGCCATCGCGCGGCGGTATCTTGCGGTGTTGTGGGGCGCTCCGGATCCGCCCGCCGGCCGTATCGAAGGCGCTATCGGGCGCGATCCCCGCGACCGAAAACGGATGGCTATCGTTTCTTCGGACAAGGGCAAGCACGCCGTCACGCATTACGAAACGCTGGAGTATCTGGATCATGCCGTACTGGCTGCTTTTCGCCTGGAGACGGGGCGGACGCATCAGATTCGCGTGCATGCGCAACATATGGGACACCCTGTGTTCGGGGACGAGACGTATGGCGGGCGGGCCGTGCGATTCGGTCCGGTTTCGGGAAACCGCAAGGCGTTCGCGGAGAATCTTTTCGCCCGCCTCGACAGGCAGGCCCTGCATGCGGAAACGCTGGCGTTCGTACATCCCCGGACCGGAGAAAGCGTATCGTTTCGTGCCGACATGCCGGCGGACATGCAGTATGTCGTCGAGCGTTTGCGCCGCGCAGGCCGCGTCAGTGGGGGATGAATATTGCTGCGCAGCGAACAAGGCGCAATGCAGAACGTTAAGGATGCTCTGATCAAATCTGTTTCGATCAGCGCTTCGCGTTCGTGCATACAGGACATTGTGATGGCCTCGTTAAAATCAGCGGCGAGCGTGCGGATTTGGGCATGGCGGACGTGAAGCGCCCCTCGCAGCCTCTGAACTTTGCAGATTTAATCAGAGTATCCTTAAGGGTACCTTCGTCCGCCTGCCCTGGCATTCCCTGACTCCTTCCCGTTTCTGCGCATTTTTTGTGGCGAAGACCTGGCGGAACATACGCGGCACGTTTGATATTTTGCCCTGGCCGTCGGTGGCGGACGGAGCTGCCGTGCCCGGCAGCGCGGCCTGGCGGCATGTCGAGGACGTGATTCGCCAGACGATGGCCCGTTTCCGTTTCGAGGAAATTCGTACGCCGGTTCTGGAAGAGGAGGGCTTGATTGCCCGGGGCGTCGGCGAGGCGACGGATATCGTCGCCAGGGAAATGTTCGTGGTGGATCGGGGGAGCGACAGGTATGTGCTGCGCCCCGAAGTGACGGCGCCTGTAATGCGCTCCTGGCTCCAGCATCGTCTCGAACAGCGCGGCGGAGTCCAGCGTCTCTACTACATCGGTCCGTGTTTTCGGGCGGAGCGCCCCCAGAAGGGGAGGTATCGGCAATTTCACCAGTTCGGATGCGAAATCGTCGGGTCGGACGACCCGCGGGCCGACGCCGAAGCCATTGCGCTCATGTTGACCGTATACGATGCGTTCGGCGTGACGGGGAGCCGCCTCCGCATTAATACGCTGGGCCTTCCGGAAGAGCGTCGGCGGTACGCGCAAGCGCTGCAAGCCTGGCTGGAGCCGCATCGGAACGCGCTTTCGGAAACCGGTCGGCGTCGGCTCGACAACAATCCGCTTCGCCTGCTCGACACGAAAGACGAGCGCGAGCAAGCGTTGCTCCGGGATGCTCCCATGCTCGTCGATTTTACGGGCGAGCAAACCCGAAGCCGGTATGAAAACGTAAAGCAGTGCCTGGATCAGGCGGGGATCGATTTCGTGGAGGACGGCATGCTGGTTCGAGGGCTGGATTATTACATGCATACGGCGTTCGAACTGGAAAGCCCGGACCTGGGGGCGCAAAGCGCGCTGGCGGGCGGCGGCAGATACGACTTGCTGGGCGCAGCCCTCGGGTCTTCCCGCCCTGCGCCGGGAACAGGGTTCGCCGCCGGAATGGAGCGATTGTTTCTGGCGCTGGATGCGCAAGGACTGTCCGTTCCGGAAGCGGATCCCGTGAACGTTTTTCTGGTGGCGCTCGGGAGCGAGGCGCAGCATTGGGCGTTTCGGGAAGCCCAGCGTTTGCGGCAGCGGGGCATGTCGGCAAGTTTCGACCTGAAGGGTCGCTCCATGAAGGCGCAAATGCGCGAGGCCCATCGGCAGCGGGCGCTTTTTGCATTGATTGCAGGAGAAGCCGAACTGGCGGCCGGCGTGGTTCAACTGAAAAACATGGATTCCGGCGAGCAGATGCAACTCCCTGCGGACGAGGCGCCCGCCCGTATTCTGCGCTGCCTGGGGGACGCCCGCGCCGACAAGGCGTCTGCCCCGATTCCTTGCCAGCCCGCCCCTCGCAGCCTCTGAGCTTTGCGGACCTAATCCGAGTATCCTTGAACACACGCGACGCCCTGCGCCATGTATCCGCGACTGAGCGACCTTTTTCAGGACCTTTTCGGCTTCGATTTTCCGTTTCCCATTTATTCGTTCGGGGCGATGGTTGCGGTGGGGGTGATCGTGGGCATGTGGGTAGCGCAGCGCGAACTGGACCGCATGCATGGAATTGGCCGCATCGCCAGCGTACGCCTGGGCGGGAAGCGCGGCGGCAAAAAAAAGCGTTCCGCCGGGCAGACCGCCTCGCCTTCCGCATTAATGGGTACGGTAACCGTACTGGCTGTGGCGTGCGGGGTCGCCGGGGCCAAGGTTTTTCACATTCTGGAAAATCTGGAAACGTTTTTTGCCGATCCCGCCGGGATGCTTTTTGCGTCGGGAGGCCTGACGTTCTATGGCGGCCTGATTGCTGCGGGGGTCGCCATTACGCTGTATGTGCGCAAAAAGGGCGTGTCGGGGGCTGCTTTTGCGGATGCGCTGGCGCCGTCGCTCATGCTTGCCTACGGCGTCGGGCGGATCGGCTGCCATCTTGCCGGCGACGGGGACTGGGGCATACCTGCGGATATACTGGCCAAGCCTGGCTGGATTCCCATGTGGTTATGGGCAGAGACCTACCCGAATAATATACTGGGCGTACAGTTGCCGGAGTCAGGGGTGTACCCTACGTCCATCTACGAATTCCTGATGGCGATGGCGTTGTTCGGGGCGCTATGGGCGCTCCGCAAGCATCCGTATCGCAACGGATGGCTTTTTTCCTGGTATCTGATTTTCAATGGGATGGAACGGTTTCTCATCGAGCAGATACGGGTGAATAACAAGTTCGACCTGTTCGGCCTGACCGTTACGCAAGCCGAAGTCATTTCTCTTGGCGCGTTGCTGATCGGGCTGGTCGGGCTGGCCTATGCCTGGAGGCGAAGAGAGGAAGCCGCGTCGTCCGATCTTGCTTCGCCCGCCCCGGACGTTCGGACGACTTCAGGGCCTTGAAATAGCATCCTGAGATGGCGCCTTGAGGTGATCATGCCTTCCGATCAGAATGAAGATTCCCTGTTTGTGTCGGGCCGCCGCCCGGTCCGAGAGGCGCTTGAGCGCGCGCCGGGCCGGATTGAAAAGGTGTTGCTTCAGCGTTCGGGCGGAGGCGACCTGGTCGAGCTCCGCCGCATGGCGGCCCGGGCGGGCGTACAGGTGCAGTTCGTTCCGGCAGGGCGGCTCAGGCAATTGGCGCGCGGCGTGGCGCATCAGGGCGCGGCGGCGATCATGGCGCCCGTATCCTATCTGTCGCTGGACGATCTGCTGGCCTCCGTGGCGCCCATGCTCGAGGATGTGAAGGCGCGCAAGCCCCGGTTGCTCGTACTGGACGGGATGCAGGATCCGTTCAATTTCGGGGCGGTGTTGCGCAGCGCGGTGGCTTCGGGGGTGGCCGGCGTCGTGACGCCGCGGACGGGCATGGCTCCGCTGAATGGCGCCGCCATGAAAGCCAGCGCGGGCGCTGCGGACCGCATTCCCATTGCCCGCGCGAGCCGCATGCCGGATGCGATGCATCAGCTCAAGGAGCGGGGATATTGGGTGGCCGGGGCCGACGCCGGGGGCGACGTCAGCGTATGGGACATGGAATGGGACCGTCCGATGGCGATCGTCATCGGAAATGAAGCCAAGGGTATTCGTCCGGCGGTTCTCGAAGCGTGCGATTATCGGGTGCGCATTCCCATGCCCGGCCCGGTGGAGTCGCTGAACGCCTCCGTGGCGGCGGGAATTCTTCTTTTCGCTGCTGCAAGAACGGACGGGGCGTCTTCCTCGCGTTCCTGAAGGATGTTTGACAACTTGTTGTTCAGGGTCTGCCGCGTTGCTTCGTCATTCCTTGCCAGCGCGTCCCTCGCAGCCTCTGAACTTTGATCAGAGGCTCCTTGGCAGAAAACACCGTAGATTCGGTGCGTTGCGTACGTGACGCGCCCCTCACAAGCCTTTGCGCTTTGTGGACTTGATCAGAGCATCCCTTGCGGAGCCAATCAGAATGCCCCAAAACATTCTTCAGGGCATTTCTCAAGGTATGCTCCAGTCTACCTGGAAATATCTTTCAGGGGCAAGGCTGGAGCGCATGCAGCGAGGGCGCCGCTCCGTAGGTCGCCGTCGGTTCGTATCGCCGGATGCGCAGGAAAAGGCGCCGCGCCGCGTTTCGCAGGGGCAGAGGCCAGTCCGGCGTTGCGAATTGCAGTCCCTCTGTCAGCGCTTCGACAGGAATTTCAAGCGGCTCCGCCGATGCTGTCGCCGCGGGCTCTGCTTGCGGCGCGTCCTCCGCAGGGCTCCAGGCGTATGCGTGGAGCGTACCCAGCGCATCGAGTCCTGCGATCCGAATGATTTCGCCCCGGGACGGCGTGATCAGGGCGGAGCGGGCCACGAGCAATGCTTCCGCCGCGCCCATGTTGGCGAGCGCCCGCACCGCTTCCGCCTGCACGGCCTGGTCCGGGTCGGTCTGTGCGGCGCGCAAGGCGAGGGCAATCAATGCTGCGCTTGATCTTGCCTGGTCGAGCGAGGCGAACACGGCTTTTCGCACCGCGGGCGAGGGATCTTCGCCGGCGACGGCAAGCGCCCGGTCGGCCGCCCCGCCGGAAGCGCGGCGGGCTATGGTTCGCGCGATGGCGGCCCGCACCCGGTTATCCGGCTCTTCGCTCAGGGCCGTTCGCAGGCCGATGATGAGGGCGGGGTCAGAGGGGAGGGACCGCAAGGCTTCCGCGGCGGCAAGCCGCGCCGCGGGGAAAGAGGCGTAACGCAACTGGGCAATCCAGCCCGACGCCGTCTGGTCGACGCGGATTTGCATCGGCGACGGTTCTTCGGGGCGAACCGCCACGAAACGCGCCCTGTACGGGAAAGGCAGATCGAATGCTTCGGAAGGTCCGCGCAACGTTGCGTCAAAGCGTTCGGTTGCGCCCAGCGCGCCCGCTTCAAGGGCAAGCCGGATCGGATAGGCCGCCGGTTCGCGCATGGCGTCCGGGATTTCCTCAACAGATACGCGCAGCGTTTGGGAAACACTTTCGTATCGAACGGAAAACACCGGGCGACGCAGCCAGGCGTTGGCGACGCCGAGCGCATCGACGCCTGTCGCCGCAAGGACGGTTTGTCGCTGGATTTCCCGCGCTTGCCGCATCGTATCCGGTTCGGCGGGCGAAACGACGATGCATCCGGGAGCGGGTTGCTCTTGCATTGCGCGTACGGCTTCCGGGCCGGTCGCCTGGATCGCCAGGAAAGCCGCCGCCAGCGCTATTCGGCGCAGGGGCAAGGCAAGCCCGCCTCGCCGCCCGCCCTGCCTCGAATCCGAAGCAGTGCGGCAGGTCCCGCATAATGAGGAATGACACAGACAGGGCGCCTCTCGCAGCCTCCCGAAGGGCGCTTCACGCCCGCCCTGCCCCGAATTCGCCGCGTTTTCCGCTGGTTTCAACGACATCGTCGCAAGGTCCCGTACGCGCGCACGCGAAGCGCTGGTCGAAACAGATTTAATCAGGGTATTTCCGGGTTCACGGATCTGTTGCATGGCGTTGCGTTTCCTGCTGTTCTGGCGTCGCAGGGTCGGGCGCGCGCAACCGGGGCCGCCAGGCGCCCTGAAGGACAAGGCATACCCCGCCCGCGGCGACATGCAGCAGCAGCTGGGCGGTATGGCAGAGCACGGCGTAGGCGGCGGCGGCTTCATGGTTGACGGCGAAAAGGTGAACGAGCGCCTGAATCGTAATATAATGATACGAACCGGTCCCTCCGGGCAACGGAACGAGTACGCCCAGCGCGCCAAAGATCATGACGATCCACCCGTCGGCCAGAGACAGGGCATAGGCGTCCGTCATATTCAGCATCAGGAAGGGGATGTAGGCCATCAGCAAGTACAGAAACCACATTGCGGCCGTGCTCCATGCGATGCGCTGTTTTCCGGGTGCGTACAGGATGGTCTCCATGCCTTCCCGAAAAGCCGAAATGGCCTCCGCGATGCGGGTTTTCAGGGGATTTTTCTTGTGCGCCGCCTCGTTTTTCCCCGCCTTTTTTACGAAAAACATCCAGAACAGCAGTGCGGCGAGCCCAAGCCCGGCTACGACCGAAATCGTTACGCGCCAGGAAACGATATTCAGTTGCTCGATAGCCGGATCAATCAGAATATCCCTCAGGATGGCCGTACGTCCCGTCAGCAACAGAAAGGCGCTGCCCAGGCCCATTCCCAGCACGGCGGCGTCGAGCAGGCGTTCCGTAACCACGGTGCCCAGTACGCTGCTGAAGCGCAGGCGGCTTTGCGCGGAGAGGTTGGCTGTTCGCGCCACCTCGCCCAGCCTGGGGGCGGCGAAGTTGACCATATAGCCGATCATAACCGAGTAAAAGACGGGTTTTATTCCCGGGAGTCCAGGTTTGTCCGGCCCGGTTTCTGCCGGGGACGAACGTCCGTCGGCAACTTCGGGAAGCGCTTCCATGAGCAATCGCCATCGCCAGGCGCGCGCAAGCCCGGCAAGCAACGTGACCGCTGCAAGCGCCGGAATCCAGACGTAGTTCGCCGTGCGGAGCGCATCCGCTATGGCGTCCGTATCCATTCCGCGCAACGCCAGGTACAACAGCAGCGCTGCAAGCGCGAGGCTTCCTGCATATGCGAGGCGGTTGCGCATGGCGTCGGAGGAATAGCGGCTATGGTTTCGAAAGCGTACTCCGTCAGCCGCCCGCCCGCCTCGCCGCGCGCAACGCTTCGATCAGGGCCTGGACGTCCTGTTCGTCGTTATACGCATGGGGAGAGATGCGGACGGCGCTTCCGCGGACGGACACCGTAATGCCGCGCTGCCTGAGGCTGTCGCGCAGGCGGTCAGGGGCCATGCCGAGGGCGTCTTTGCTTCGCAGCCCGAACAAGTGATGGGCGCGTCCTTCGGAAGGTTCGATCAGGAATCCGAGTTCTTCGGCGCAGCGTGCGAGGGGTCGGGTCAGATTTCGGCAATATTCCTGAATAGCCGCCGGCGTCAGGTCCAGCACGATCTTCAGGGCCGCCGCAAGCATGGGGACCAGCGCGAAATTGCTTCGCTCGCCCATGTCGAAGCGGATGGCTCCCGGATGATACTGATCCTGGTAATCGACGATCGCGCTGAATTTTTCGCTGTTTTCCCGGGTAATCCAGTTTTCTTCGATAGGGCGTCCTGCGTGCCAGCGTTCGGCGTAACAGGCCAGCCCCAGCGAATACGGTCCGAGCAGCCATTTGTATCCGGCGCAGATCACCGCGTCCGGACGGATGCGCTCGACGTCGAAGGGCAGGGCGCCCACGGATTGCGTTCCGTCCACGACCAGCGCCGCTCCCGCCTCGCGGGCCCGCTGCGCAATGGCTTCGAGGTCGAAAAGCGTACCGTCGGTCCAGTGTATGTGGGGCATGGCTACGATAGCCGTGCTCCCGTCGATGGCCTCAAGGATGCGTTCGTTCCATCGGGCGGCCCGGTCGCAAACTCCCTCTCCGGGCCCGACCGTTTTCAGCGTCGCGCCCGCCTCTGCCGCTTTTCGTCGCCAGGAGTACACATTGCTGGGGAATTGTTCGTCCAGCGTCACGATGTTGTCGCCTTGCTCGACAGGCAAGTTAGCGGCTATGGTGGCGACGCCGTACGATGCGGAGGGAATAATGGCTACGGAATCGGCCGGAGCATGGATCAGTTGCCCGAACAGGGCCCGCAGCCGGTCGCTGGCCTCGAAAAAGTCCTCGATCTGTACGCTGGAGGGGTCCCGGCGCCGCCGAATACCGGCGATGCCCGCCTCTTCCACGCTTCGCGCCATGGGAGCCATGAAGGCGCAATTCAGGTAGTGGAGGCGCTCTGGCAGCGAAAAGAGATTTTTTTGACAGGTCAGCATTGGTCGTTTCGCAAACGCGATAGGTATGAAAATTTCTTGCGGCGGTTGCGGGGGCGAGTATCAGAGTGTCCCTTGGGTTATGTCGTTTCTTTCAGGCGTACGACGATGCCCCGGTCGTGCAGAAAGCGTTTTGCTTCCGAAACGGAATATTCCCTGAAATGAAAAATGGAGGCGGCGAGCACGGCGTCGGCGGCGCCCTGCGCCAGCGCGGCGTGCAGGTGCTCCAGCGTACCGGCGCCCCCGGAAGCAATGACGGGAACCGATACGCTTTCGGCGATGGCGCGGAGGAGTTGCGTATCGTAGCCATTTTTCGTTCCGTCGCAATCCATGGACGTGACGAGCAATTCGCCCGCCCCGCGTCGTTCGGCTTCGACGGCCCACTCGATGGCGTCCAGATCGACCGGATTGCGGCCGCCGTGCGTATATACGCCCCATTGCTCCTCGCCTGTTCGCTTTGCGTCGATGGCCACGACGATGCATTGCGTCCCGAAGGCGCTCGCGCCCAGCGAAATCAGGTTGGGGTTGCGAATGGCGGCGGAATTGACGGATATTTTGTCAGCGCCTGCGTGGAGCATGGCGCGCATGTCTTCGACGGTTCGGAGTCCGCCGCCGACGGTCAGGGGGATGAATGCCTGATCGGCGGTTCGACGCACCACGTCGTGCATGATGCCGCGGTTTTCGTGCGTGGCCGTAATATCCAGGAAAACGAGTTCGTCCGCGCCTTCGGCGTCGTAAAACCGCGCCTGTTCGACAGGGTCGCCGGCGTCCACGATGTCCACGAAGCGTACGCCTTTGACCACGCGGCCTTCGTCCACGTCCAGACAGGGAATGATGCGTCGGGCGAGCGCCATCAGGAAGGAGGTTGCTTGTCGGGTCGGGAAATCGTTTTCGCCGTCGAGAAACAATCGAGATCGACTTCCTGCTTGTAATTCCAGCACCAGAACTGCTGACACGGGAAACGATTTTCGTAGAGCGCGCGGCCTATGATAATGGAGTCCACCCTGTGCGAAACAAGGTCTCCAAGGCGGACAAGGTCTGCATGGCTTCCGACGCCGCCGGACGCGGTAATGCGCGCATGACGCAGCGTAGCGCCAAGCGCGCGGTAGGCGTCGAGGTTGGGACCCTGCATGGTTCCGTCCCGTCCGATATCCGTATACACGATGCGCCGGACGCCCCGGTTTTCCATGTCTCGGGCCATGGCGACGGCGTCGAGGCCGCTTCTTTCCAGCCAGCCTTCGATGCGGACTTCTCCGTCGCGGGCGTCGATGCCTGTGATCACCCGGTTGCATGAATAGCGCGCCACGGCTTCGGAAACGAAGTCGGGTTCGCGCGCCGCCGCCGTGCCGAGAATGACCCTGTAAACCCCCAGTTCAAGCGCTTCCTCGATATCCTCCATGCTGCGAACGCCGCCGCCGAGTTGCACCGGAATATCCAGTTCCCGGCATATCGCGCGAATGACTTCGCGGTTGGGCGAACGATCCCCGCGCGCGGCGTCCAGATCGACCACGTGCAGCGTACGCGCATTTTGCACGCGCCATAACTTGGCCATCTTGACGGGGTCCTCGAAATACACCGTCTCCTTGTCGTACGCGCCCTGATAGAGTCGTACGCAGCGTCCGCCGCGAAGGTCTATGGCCGGAATAACAAGCATGGCGAAAGGGTTTCGGGGCGTTCGGGGCAAAAACGAAGGGCGAAAGCCGTCCGCTTCCGCCCGTTTGCCGTGTCGCGCAGGTTCGTACGCATGGATTCGCACAGTTGCGCCGCGATTTTACGCCAGGCGCCGTACCGGGTCTGCAAAATTTCGCAGAATACGCAGGCCGTTGGCCTGGCTCTTTTCCGGGTGAAACTGGACCCCGTATACATTGTTTCGCTGCACTATGGCGGGGAACGCTACGCCATGCCGGCAATGCGCCAGCGTGTCGGAGACAGTCGCTGGCGTCGCCGCATAGGAATGCACGAAATAAAAATACGGTTCGGGCGGGAGCCCGCGCAAAAGCGGATCTTTGCGTTGCGGCTTTACGGTGTTCCAGCCCATGTGCGGGATTTTCAGGGGATTTTCCGGAGATTCCCGGTATTGCGCGGGGGCGCAGGCGTTTCGGAAATGTCGCACGGAGCCCGGCAAGACGCCCAGTCCGTCGTGCCGTCCCATTTCCTCGCTGGATTCGAAGAGGAGTTGCATGCCCACGCAGACGCCAAGGAAGGGTTTGCCTTCCCGGATGGCGTCCAGAATGGGCGTTTCCAGCGCCCTGCGGCGTATTTCGTCGATGCAGGCCCCGAAAGCGCCTACGCCGGGCAATACCACCTTGTCGGCGGCGCGAATATCTTCCGGGCGATCCGACCGGACCACAGGGGCGCCCACGGCCTCGAACGCCTTTTCGATGGAGCGCAGGTTGCCGATGCCGTAATCGACAATGGCGATCATGTCATTGCTTGCTCAATTCCGCGGAACGCTCGGCGGCCGTCGCGACGGCGTTGATGAGCATGGTGCGTATGCCGTGCGCTTCCAGTTCCGCGACGGCTGCGATGGCCGTGCCGCCCGGGGTGGTTACCTCGTCGCGCAGAATGGCCGGGTGCTTGCCCGTATCCCGAACCAGTTTGGCTGCGCCGTATACGGTCTGGGACGCCAGCCGAAACGCGGTGGAGCGGGGCAGCCCCTGCTTTACGCCCGCGTCGGTGAGGGATTCGATGAACATGTATACGTAGGCGGGTCCGCTGCCGGATAATCCCGTGATCGCGTCCAGCATGTGTTCGGGGACGACTTCCACCGTTCCGACCGTTTCGAAAATATGCCGGGCAAGGCCCAGATGTTTCGCGGTCGCGAATCGTCCGCCCGTAATGGCCGAGGCTCCTTCGTCTACGATGGCCGGGGTGTTCGGCATGGCGCGCACCACCGGAATTTCCTGCCCGAACGCTTCCTCCAGCGCCTGGGCGGTAACGCCGGCGAGCACAGAGATCACCAGCGTTTGCGGATGCACATGCTCCCTGATTTCCTGGATGACCCCGGTCACGTTATGCGGTTTCACCGCCAGCACGACGATGGTGGCTCCTTGCACGGCGCCGGGGTTGTCGCTGGTCGTGGAGATGCCCGGAAAGTCCTGTTGCAGCTCCTGCAACGCGGATTTTGCGCGGCGCGTGGCGCGCAATTGCGCCGGTTCGAATTCGTGGCCTGTGATGAGGCCGCCTATGAGCGCGCGCCCGATGTTTCCTGCGCCGATGATGGTGACGGTTTCGTTCTGAAGCATGGGGCAAGCGTCGAAAGGGACGTGAATAGCGTGTCGCCGAAGCAGGCGAGGGGGAGGGTGTGGTTGCCGGGACGGTCCGCCGGGGTCAGAGCGTTCCCTTGGTGGAAGGCGTCCTGGCGAAAGACGGGTCTCTGTGCGCGGCATAGCGCAATGCGCGGGCCGCGGCCTTGAAGATTGCCTCTATCGTATGGTGCGCATTTTTTCCGCGGAGCGCTTCGATGTGCAGGTTGCACCGGGCGTGTTCGGCGAAGGCGCCCCAGAAATGTTCGACCATTTCGACGGAAAGGTCGCCCACGCGCTCGCGCTCGAAACGGGCCCGGTAATCCAGGTAAAATCTTCCGGACAGATCGACGACGGCGCGGGCTAGCGCCTCGTCCATCGGCGCGTAGGCGTGTCCGAAGCGGCGAATAAAGGCCTTGTCGCCCAGCGCTTGCCGAAAAGCGTCTCCGAGGGAGATGGCTACGTCCTCGACGGTATGGTGTTCGTCCACGTGCAGGTCGCCCTTGCAGAAGACCTGAAGCCCGAACCCGCCGTGTTTGGCGAGCAAGTCCAGCATGTGGTCCAGAAACCCGATCCCGGTCTGGTTGTCGTATGCTTCCGTCCCGTCGAGATGGAGGGTTATGCGGACGCTGGTTTCCGACGTTTCCCGCGCGACGGAAGCGCTGCGCGTATCGAATTCGCTGGAAGCGGGCATGGCGATGGGCGTGAATGGCGCGGGCGGAAACGAACATTGGGTTCAGGTCGGCGTACTGTATGCAATACCTGGCAAATTGTTCGCTATGCGAAACGTTTTGCCTGTCGTTCGTCTTCGTTCGCCGCCGGCTACGGCTATGGATATGGCTACAGACGGGTTCTCTCCCCGATCATTTTGCGAACGCGTCCCGGCATGGGCCTGGTTGGCTGCGTTCGTTGTCTTCGCGACGACGCTGCCCGCGCAAGGGCAAATGCTTCCTGGCGTCGCGACTTACAGGGTTACCTTCAAGGGCGCCTGGACCATGGACAGCACGCCCGGCGGCGTCGCGCCCAGGGCGTACTTTGACAGGCTGACGGGCGCCGTGCATAATAATACGGTGACTTTCTGGGAACCCGGCGGCGTAGCTCAGCGCGCGGTGGAACTGGTGGCGGAGCTGGGCTATTCGACCACGTTTGAAGCCGTTGTCGCCGCCAACAGCCGGAACGCTGAATTTTTTCGTGAAGATATCGGTAAGGGAGGGGAGGTTACGGCGACGTTCGATATTCAATTGACAACGGATCGTCCGCTGTTCACCATTTTGTCGAGGATCAGTCCCAGCCCGGATTGGTTCGTGGGCCTTTCCGGCCTTTCCCTGCTGGACGACCAGAATCAATGGCTATCGAGTCATTCGGCGGATCTGTTTGCGTACGACGCCGGAACCAAAGACGGGACCGAGTTTAGCGAAGCCGGCGCCGACACCGATCCCCCCGGAACCATCACGAGCCTCAGGGGGGTCGGCAAGTTTTCCAACGAGCATCCCATGGCGAGGCTTACTTTCGATCTTCAGAAAAGCACCGCGCCGAATACCGCGCCTGTGTTCACCGGCGAAAAGAATTTTTCCGTGCAGGAGAATAACGTGAAGGTGGGCGCGGTGCAGGCGACGGACGGCGACGATGCGGACAGCGTAACCGGCTATACGATCGAATCCGGTTTGAGCGGAGCGCTTTTTTCGATTGCGTCGACGGGAGAATTGACCTTCAGGGTTGCTCCGAATTATGAGGATCCGCAAGATCCGCGCAAGCTTAATATACATTTGGCCAGGGTCCGGGTAACGAGCGGGACGGGCGGCCGGGAATTGTCTGCGACGCAGGTGATATCGGTGACGGTGACGGACGAAGACGGGGAAGCGCCGTCTGTTCCAGCGGCTCCGGAAGTGACAGCGGTTTCAGTGTTCATGTTGCGCGCGACATGGTCGGCTCCGTCCAATGCGGGTCCCGATATAGACGACTATGACTATCGGTACCGGGAAGAAGGGAGTTCGGCCTGGACGGAGGTAGCGAACACGACGATTACAGAGTTATCCGCTGCGATTGGCGGGCTTTCCGCCGGCACGGCCTACGAAGTGCAGGTTCGCGCGACCAACGCAGAGGGTTCCAGCGGCTGGTCGCCTTCGGGCGCGGGTTCCACGCCTGACGATTCGGACAACGACGAGGAGACTACTTCGGTTGAACCTGCGGACCGGGAAATTCCTTCGGTCTTCGCGCTCCGGCAGAATTATCCGAATCCGTTCAATCCGGAGACGACGATACGTTATGACTTGCCGCGGGCAGGGAAAGTTCGCCTTGCAGTATACGACCCGCTGGGCCATGAAGTAGCCGTACTGGTTGACGGCTCGCAGCCTGCGGGTCATTATGCGGTCCGTTTCGCGGCGGACCATTTACCGAGCGGCTTGTACGTATACCGCTTGCAGGCGGGAAGAGAGCCCATGGCGCGAACGATGCTGTTGGTGAAGTAGGGCCTGTTAAGGAAGTTCTGATTCAAGGACACTCTGATTAAATCTGCTTCGATCAGCGCTTCACGTTCGTGCGTGCAGCACATTGTGCAGGCGTCGTTGAAATCAGCGGTAAACGCTTCGGATTCAGGGTATGGCGAACGTGAAGCGCCCCTCGCAGCCTCTGAACTTTGCACATTTAATCAGAGTATCCTTAAATTGTTCGCTTGTAACACGTTTTCCCGGTCTCCTTTCCTGCGCGTAGCGATGACGAACTTATCCCGACTCACCTTCTGGTCCTGCGTTTTGGCGTGGGCGGCGACGCTCGCGATCCCGACGGCGCAGGCGCAAACCCCCTCCACTGTTACCTATACGGTTACCTTCAAGGGCAACTGGGCCGTCGCTCCCAACGGCGGGCTGGCGGAGGGCGTGGCGGTGGTTAGAAGTGCGCACTTTACCACGCTGGTCGGCGCCGTGCACAACGACAAAGTTACTTTCTGGGCGTCCGGCGGCATGGCTACGCCTGGGGTGACGTCGGTAGCGGAACTGGGCAGTACGGGCGCATTTTCAAGCGAAGTGGCCGCCGCAGGTTCGAACGCCGTGCTTGTCAGAAAATCCATCGGAGGGAGTCCGACCGTTACGGCGACGTTCGACATTGAAGCGACGACGGAGCGCCCGCTGTTCACCATTTTGTCGATGATCGGCCCCAGCCCGGACTGGTTCGTAGGAGTTTCCGGCTTGTCCCTGCTGGATGACCAGAAACAGTGGCGGTCGAGTCATTCGGTGGACCTGTTTGCGTACGACGCCGGGACAAGGAACAGAGAAGCATTTCAGTTAGGCGGGCCCCAGACAACTCCCCAGGGCGCCATTACGAGCCTCAAGGGCATGGGCAGCTTTTCCAACACCCAGCCCATGGCGCGGCTCTCGTTCGCGCTTCAGGGCGTGGAGACTAATGTTGCGCCCGCGTTCACCGGTTCGACGAGTTTTTCCGTGGAGGAAAACATCGCCATGGCGGGTACGGTGCAGGCGACGGACAGCGACAATCAGGACAGCGTGACCGGCTACGCGATCGAATCCGGTTTGGACGGAGCGCTTTTTTCGATTGCGTTGTCGGGCGCGTTGACCTTCCGGGCCGCCCCTGATTATGAAGATCCGAAGGATGCGGACAGCGATAACGTTTATGAGGTCAGGATACGCGCGACGAGCGGCGCGGGGAGTCGCGCGCTGTCCACGGTTGAGACGTTTTCGGTTACCGTTGCGGATATAAACGGGGAAGCGCCGTCTGAACCGGCGGCTCCGTTCGTGACGGCGGTTTCGACGTTCATGTTGCGCGCGACCTGGACGGAGCCGGCCAACGAGGGTCCCGATATAAACGGCTACGATTATCGGTACCGGGTTCTCCATGGCGGCGAGGGCTGGGCGGAAGCAACCAGTGCGGCGTTGTCCGCTACGATCGACGAACTTTCCCCGAATACGACCTACGAGGTGCAGGTTCGCGCGAATAACGCCGAGGGTTCCAGCGGCTGGTCGCCTTCGGGGGTCGGCGCCACGCCAGTTATGGCGCTGGGCCAGGTTACGGGCGTGTCCGTCGCGGCGCAACCGGAGCAACTCCTCGTGTCGTGGGACGCTGTGGAGGGGGCTACGGGCTACAAGGTGCAATGGAAGGCTTCCGGAGAAGAGTACGACGAGAGCGCCAGGCAGCGCGAGGTCAGCGGCGGCGCCACGACGATGCATACGATTTCCAACCTGGTCGTCGGCCTTGAGTATGCGGTGCGCGTGGCGGCGATCGGAGAAAATATGGCGGAAGGGCCGCCCTCGGAGGAGGTAACGCGTACGCCTCTGCCGGTCCCGAGGTTGTCCTTTGCGGCCCCCCGGCTGGTCGTCGACGAGGCGGCAGGAGGCGTCAATGTGGAGGTTCTCATCAGTCCGGCGCCTCCCGCGGACCTTGAGTTCGGCTACACGCTTTCCGGCACGGCCACGAATAACCTGGACTACGCTATTCCCAACGTAACGACCAACCTGGGGGTTCTTCTCGCGCCCGCCGGCGCAACCGAGGCGAACATTCTGGTGGTCATCAATGACGACGACCTGGAGGAAGAGGCCGAGACGGTCATTCTGACGTTGCAAAACAACACGGGCCGGGCCGCAGGCGGTTCGGAAGTTCATATCATCACGATCGAGGACAACGATCAGGACCCGCCAACGTCGATTGAATCCGCAGGCGCGGAAATTCCCGCCTCTGTTGCGCTCCAGCAGAATTACCCGAATCCTTTCAATCCCGAAACGACGATACGGTACGGGTTGCCCGAAGCGGGGGACGTGCGTCTTGCAGTGTACGACGCAGCGGGCCAGGAAGTGGCCGTGCTGATTGATCGGGCGCAGCCTGCGGGCCATTACGCAGTCCGTTTCGCGGCGAGCCATTTGCCAAGCGGTCTGTACGTATACCGTCTGGAGACGGGCGGCGAGACCATGGCGCGCGCGATGCTGCTTGTGAAGTGAGCCATTGGTCTCTGAACATCGCGCGGAGGCTGTCGTACCGTAAGCCGTTCGCTCCCGTCTGCGCCGCCCGGTCTTGTCAAGGACACTCTGATTAATTCTGCTTCGATCAGCGCTTCATGTTCGTGCGCAAAGGACATTGTACCGGCCGTTGTTGAATCAGCGGTAAACGCTTCGGGCTCCAGGCATGGCGGACATGAAGCGCCCTTCGGGGGGCTGCGAGAGGCTCTGGCTGTGTCATTCCTCATTATGCGGGGCCGCCACACTACTTGCTTCGTCATTCCTTGCCAGAGCCTCTCGCAGCCTCTGAACTTTGTGGACTTAATCAGAGTATCCTTGATTTATGTCTTCGCGCGATTTCGACCGCATCCTTGTTACGTCTGCGCTCCCGTACGCCAACGGTCCGCTGCATCTGGGGCATCTGGCGGGGGCGTACCTTCCTGCCGACCTGTATGCGCGGTATCAGCGCCTGAAGGGGCGGGACGTGCTGTACGTATGCGGGTCCGACGAATTCGGCGTGGCCATCATGATGCGGGCGCACCGGGAAGGCATTTCTCCGCAGGATATCGTGGACGAATACCACCCCATGATTCGCGACAGCTTCCAGCGTTTCGGGATGAGTTTCGATTACTACGGGCGAACCACCTCTGCCACGCACCGGGAAACCAGCCAGGATTTTTTTCGCCGCCTGGCGGAAAAAGGGCTTTTCCGATTGAAAACCGAAAAGCAACTGTACGACCCCGAAGCAAAGATTTTTCTGGCCGATCGCTTTGTTACGGGAACCTGTCCGTCCTGCGGATACGAACGCGCGTACGGCGATCAGTGCGAGCGATGCGGGATATCCCTCAGCCCGACGGAACTCGGCCATCCCCGGAGTACGCTGACCGATGCGACGCCGGAACTCCGCGAAACCACCCATTGGCACCTGCCGCTGGGCGATTTGCAGCCCAAACTGGAAGCCTGGATCGCCACGCATCCGGAATGGAAACCCAACGTGCTGGGGCAGATACGGAGCTGGTTCCAGGATGGGTTGCGGGATCGGGCCATTACGCGCGACGTGCCCTGGGGCGTACCGGTTCCGAAAGATGTGGCGGAGGCGGTTGGGGTGGACGCGCGCGGCAAGGTCATTTACGTATGGTTCGATGCGCCCATCGGATATATTTCCGCCACCCGGGAATGGGCGGCGACGACCGGGGATCCCGACGCCTGGAAGACGTACTGGCAGGACGAGGGGACGAAACTGCTGCACTTCATAGGCAAGGACAACATCGTGTTCCATTGCCTCATGTTTCCGGCCATGTTGATGGAGCACGGAGAATTCGTGCTTGAGGACAATGTCCCCGCCAACGAATTTCTGAATCTCGAAGGGGAAAAATTATCCACCAGCCGCGGCTGGGCGGTGTGGCTGCACGAATATCTTGAAGAATTTCCGGCGGATACGCTCCGGTACGCCATGGCGTCCACGCTCCCGGAAACGAAAGACGCCGATTTCAGCTGGGGCGATTTTCAGGCGCGCGCCAACGGGGAACTGGCCGACGTGCTGGGCAATTTTTTCCATCGGGCGATGACCTTCGCCGCAAGGTACATGGACGGCAAAGTGCCGCCGCTGGAAGACGCCGCGCCGGAAGATCGGAGCGTACTGGACGCGCTCGCCGGATTTCCAGCCCAAATAGGCCAGCGCTACGAGACGTTTCGCAACAGGGAGGCGGTGTTCGAGACGATGCAACTGGCTCGCCTCGGCAACAAGTATTTTAACGACAGGGAACCCTGGCGCACCGCCAAAACCGATTTTCGCGCCTGCGCCAATACGGTGCACGTATCGCTGCAGCTGTGCGCGGCGCTGGCCGTATTGCTGGAGCCTGTGCTTCCGCACGGCGCGGCGCGGCTGCGGGCCATGTTGCGGCTGGAAGGGGTGCATTCGAGCGAGGCGGGCGGAAGCGCGGGCCCGATCGGATGGGACGAAGCGGCGCAGCCCCTGCTTGAGGCCGGGCACGAACTGGGGACCTCCGAAATTCTTTTCCGCAAGATTGAGGATGCGCAGATTGCCGCGCAACTGGAAAAATTGCGCCATCGGGCGGCGGAAGCGCAGGGGTAAAGAGGGGGGCGGTTCGGGTTGAATCGCGGATGCAGCCCCGGAAACGTTGCAGGGATGCGCTGCCTCCTGTGATGATCCTGATGCCGCGTAGAGATGGGCCGCTTCAGCGAAACGCGCGCGATGATTCTGGCGCGGCAGGAATACGGGACGGTCCTTAAGGATACGCTGATTCAGTCCGCTCTTCCCTCAAAACATTTTTCATAAATTTTTAAAAAATATTCCGCGGGACTTGATTATGAATTTT
>CAZSNF010000012.1:0-31130 GCA_964608315.1 uncultured Rhodothermales bacterium
GGAATGACGAAGCAGTGCGGCAGGCCCCGCATAATGAGGAATGACACAGCCAGCGCGCTCTTCGCAGCCTCCCGAAGGGCGCTTCGCGTCCGCGATGCCCCGAATTCAGGAATACTCTGATTAAGTCCGCAAGGCTCAGGGGCTTGCGAGAAGCGCGCTGAGCGAAGCGGTTTTGATCAGAGTATCCCGTAAGACGATCAGGAAGTACGCCGGGCGACAAGCCCGTACGACGCGCGTCAAAAACAGGAATTTCGGGAGATAAGTTCCATATTGCAAGGAGGGTATGCAAAGGAGATTCTGATTACAGATGCGGGTTTCGATTGTCGCTGTCGATTCCTTACAGGATACTCTGATTAGGGCCTGTTAACACTATGCAACGTTCAGAGGTTGCGAAGGACGCTCTGGCAAGAAATGACGAAGCAGTGCGGCAGGCTCCGCATAATGAGGAATGACACAGCCAGCGCGCTCCTCGCAGCCTCCCGAAGGGCGCTTCACGTCCGCCATGCCCCGAATCTGAAGCGTTTGCCGCTGATTTCAACGACGCCATCGCAATGTCCCGTACGCGCGAACGCGAAGCGCTGCTCGAAGTAGATTTAATCAGAGTTTCCTATATTGCGGGTTTGCGAACAATCATACGCGGCGGGCGAACCAATCCCCATGCGCGCCCGCCTTAAACGGCCTTTGAGAATGAATACGTACGAGAAGATAAACATAGGCGACTCCTTTTCGACCACGCGCTTTTTATCCGTCGAGGACGTGCAAACGTTCGCGGACCTGACCGGAGACGACAATCCGATCCATGTGAGCCCCGAATACGCCGCCACGACGCAATTCGAAAAGCCGATCGTGCACGGCATCCTGCTGCTAGGCATCATTTCCAAGGTGCTGGGGCGGGATTTTCCGGGCCACGGTTGCATTGCCGCTTCCATTTCCTGCCGTTTCCTGCGCCCCGTCCCCGTGGGATCGGAAATCACGGTAGAAATCAAGATCAGCGAAAAGATCGAAAAACGGAAGCACGTCAAAAGTCGGGTATACGTCTACTACGAAGGACGGCTCGCCGTGGGCGGCGAAGCGACCATTGTTCCCCCTTCGGACGGCGAAGCGGACAAAAACGAGGAGGAAAAGGAACGTATGGCCCATGCGGAAAGCGAGGCGTAAGATTTTATAAATTAAAGAATTATAAAAAATATTCTTGCGTTTCTGCGCTGTGCCGCCCTGATGTTTCACGTGAAACATTCGGCGTTTCACGTATACTCTTCGCGAAAGCCGGTCAGCGCTATGTTTTCAAGGATACTCTGATTAAATGTGCAAAGTTCAGAGGCTGCGAGAGGCGCGCTGACAAGGAATGATGAGGAAATGGCGCAGGCGTGCGGGAGGAGCATGATGAGGAGTGACACGGCAAAGAGCGCCGCGAAGAAAACCTGGGGGCGCTTAACGGTAGAGTGGCGACCCCGCATAATGAGAAATAACGTGGCCTGCGCACTCCTTGCAGCGGCGGCCGGAAGGAGGAGCGTTCTCCCGATGGGCGCATCATGTACGCAAACGCAACGAATACGCCCTGTTTGTCGCTGATTTCAACGACTCGAGCAGGCGTCCCGTATGTGCACAAGCAATGCGCTCGAAGCGATCTTGATCAAAATACCTTAGCCGTCCGAGGCAACCGCCGCAGGCTTCTGTACCCGCCCGCTTTCGACGAAAAGCGCCTGGTGCCGGCCCTCCTCAAACGGAACCAAGCCCTCGAAAGGGCGGCGATCCGTGGCGGAAATGATCGTTTGGCCGATCGAATCGGATTGAAGCAAGTCGAGAAACGCTTCGGTGCGGGAGGCGTCAAGATGCTCAAATACGTCGTCCAGGAGTAGAATGGGACGCTCTCCAGCGCTTTCCTGCAAAAAAGCGTACATGGCCAGTTTCAGGGCCATGCCGAACGTGCGGTGCTGACCCTGCGAAGCATACCGGCGAACCAGCATATCGTCCAGTCGAAACGCCAGATCGTCGAGGTGCGGCCCGGCGAGCGTGGTTCCCCGGCGACATTCGTCCTCGAAAACGGCGGCCAGTTTGTCCCGGTAGGCAGACTGAATGGATTCGAGCGTCGCCGATGAAGAAAAGCGGAGATTGGCCTGATACTCCATGGTGGGTTTTTCCGCGACAGATTCGATGGATTGGTAGGCGCGATTGAGATATTCTGCGAATGCCTCCGTAAAACCTTGCCGCGCCTCCACGATCTGGCTTCCGAACAAGACGAGTTGTTCGTTCCAGGAGGAAAGGACCGCCGCCGACTCAACCGATCCGCTCCCTTTCATGTCGGCGAGATAGCGATTGCGCTGCTTCAGCGCTCGACGAAACCTGAGCAGGGCGTCGAGATACAACGGAGCGCCCTGGGACAGGAGATTGTCCATGAAACGGCGCCGATGGTCAGGCCCTCCCGAAGTCAGCGCATAGTCCTGCGGAGCGCACGAAACCACCGGCAATTGCCCGACTATGGAGGATACTCTCTCCTGCGGAACCCCATTGACGAACATGCGCTTCCCTCCGCCCGGAACATACGCCATGCGTACCCGACGATCCCGCTCTCCATCGCTCGCGAACGAACCCTCCACCTCGGCGTGCTGCGCGCCGCGCCGCACAATATACCTGTCCCCCGATGCGACAAAGCCCTTCGAAAGGCAGGCGTAATGAATAGCATCCAGTATATTCGTCTTGCCCGCCCCGTTGGGGCCGTACAGAAGATTCACCGATGGAGCAAACGTACACTCGGTACGCTCGTGCACGCGAAAATCCGTAAGACGAATCGATTTGAGATACATGGCCTGCTCAGGATATCCCTGATAATAGTACGACGACGACGGCTATTTCGTTCGGAATCGTCTCCCGCTCCGCAGCAGGAACGCGGGTGCTGTTTCAGGGCTTAAGGACACTCTGATGAAATCTGCTTCGATCAGCGCTTCACGTTCGTGCGTACAGGACATTGCGCCGGCGCCGTTGAAATCAGCGGTAAAAGCTGCAAATTCGGGGCATGGCGTACGTGAAGCGCCCTTCGGGAGACTGCGAGAAGCACGCTGGCTGTGTCATTCCTCATTATGTGGGGGGCCTGCCACAGCGCTTCGTCATTCCTTGCCAGCGCGCTTCTCGCAAGCCTCTGAACTTTGCACATTTAATCAGAGTATCCTTAAACTCTGGCGGACAACCTTTGGGAAACCCTGATTTAATCCGGCGCAATGCCGCCGAATCGTATGCCGCAACCCGAACCGCCCCCTCTTTTTTCAGCGCTCCAGCAACTGGCTACGGAGCAACGCAACCCGAGGTCCCGGGACATCGACCTTGCGCCTGTCCGGGAAATCCTGGAAATCATTCATGCCGAGGATCGGAAGGTCCCCGACGCCGTGCGCCCGGAAATTCCGTATATCGCGGAGGCGGTGGAGTTGATTGTGGACGCCTTCAAGCAGGGCGGGCGACTGTTTTACGTGGGCGCCGGGACAAGCGGTCGCCTCGGAATCGTGGATGCTTCGGAGTGCCCGCCTACTTTCGGGAGCGATCCCGAGATGGTGCAGGGGATTATTGCGGGGGGTCCTGCGGCGGTTTTTCGTTCGCAGGAAGGCGCAGAGGACCTCGAGTCCAATGGCGTGGACGCCCTGGTCGAGGCGGGCGTACGGCCTCCCGACGTCGCGTGCGGAATTGCAGCAAGCAGGCGAACGCCTTTTGTGGTGGGCGCGATCCGGCATGCCCGCTCCATCGGATGCAAAACGATCTATGTTACCTGTAATCCCCGGGCGGATTTCGATCTGGAGGTGGACGTGGCGATTTGCCCGGCGGTGGGCCCGGAAGTCGTCATGGGTTCGACGCGCATGAAGTCTGGAACCGCGCAGAAACTGGTGCTCAATATGCTTACCACGGCTTCAATGATTCGCCTGGGCAAGGTGTACGAAAATATGATGGTGGATTTGCAGATGACGAACGCGAAGCTGGTTGAGCGGTCGAAACGCACGGTTATGACGGTTACGGGCATATCGTATGCGGAGGCGGGGGCGTTGCTGGATCGCGCAGGCGGACATGTAAAGACCGCGCTGGTCATGCATCTTGCCGGGATGGATGCGGAGGAGGCGGCCGGACGGCTTGAGAAAGCCGGGGGGTTCGTGCGGACGGCGATTGGGGGATCGGGGTGATGTTTCACGTGAAACATCGAGAAATCGCCTTGTGATTAAGTCATTATTTTATAATTATTTATATCATAATAATTTGTTGTGCCTAAATTATTTAAGTTGAAAATTTTGGACTTAAATAATTTAGGTTTTGACGGTTTGCTGTGTCGAATTGCGGGGATGCAAGGTTTTCGTCGTGCAAATTCGCCCCCTTTTGCACAGGAGTACAGCGCATTCTCGCGCGGTAGATATTGAAAATCTGCCCGGTAGTACGGAAAAGGGCGCGAGATTGGGCCTGCGGTGGCACCCGGTCTCGCTTCGCTCAGTCGCCGGTTTTTCGTTCGAACGGTTTGTATTCCAGCAAGGCGGACTGCCCGAAGACGTCAACGATGGTCACTGACATTTCGGCGCCGAATGCGTCCGTGAGCCTCATTGGCTTGCCGAGCCGGAAGGAAACCGGCTGCTGACGTCCCTGCTCAATGGCGATGTTGTCTGCGTACAGGTACGTCCGGTCGGAAGTGTCGCGTATCGGGTTCAATCTCCCGCGCAGCTTGCGGAAAAATCAACAAATGATTATTTATTTGTATAAAATTATATTTTATTATAAATTTATATTTGATACTATACCGGTGTAAAAGTACGGTAACGCCATATGAACGCGCATTCGGGCAAGTTTCCCAATCCTTTCCGGCCGGGAGCCGGGCATCGGCCTCCTTACCTTGCGGGACGCGAGACGGAGAAGCAAGCATTCGGCCGGCTGCTCGAACAAGAGGTCATCCTTGAAAACATGGTGCTGACCGGCCTGCGCGGGGTTGGAAAGACGGTGTTGCTTGAAACCCTGAAGCCCCTTGCGCTTGATCGCGGATGGCTGTGGGTCGGGGCCGATCTGAGCGAAACCGCCAGCATGCGGGAGGAGCATATGGCTACGCGGCTGTGCACCGACCTGTCGCTTGTAACGTCCTCTGTGACGGCGTCTGTCAGACAAGTTCAGCCTTTGGGATTCGGCGCGAGCGCAAAAACGGTGGAGGACCGGCTTGACTACCGGACCCTGACGGATATCTATCGGCAAACGCCAGGGCTTGCGCTCGACAAGATCAAAACGGTGCTCGAAACAGCGTGGGCGGCGCTTGCCCGCACGGAAATACGCGGAATCGTTTTTGCCTATGACGAAGCCCAGAATCTTGCCGATCACGCCGACAAGGAGCAATTTCCGCTCTCCCTGCTTCTGGATACGTTCCAGTCTATACAAAGAAAGGAAATCCCCCTGATGCTTGTATTGACGGGATTGCCGACGCTCTTTCCGTCGCTCGTGGAGTCGCGGACGTTTTCCGAACGCATGTTTCGCGTGGTTTTTCTTGATCGCCTTTCGGAAGACGATAGCCGCGAAGCGATTCGGCGGCCTGTCGCCAATACGAAAGGAACCGTGCGGCTGAGAGATGACTCCGTAGACACGATCGTGAAAATGTCCGGCGGGTATCCATACTTCATCCAGTTTATATGCAAGGAAGTGTACGATGCGTTTATCCAGCGCATGGACAGGGGCGAAGACGCTTCTGTGCCGGTCTCAGAGATCATGCAGAAGCTGGATACGGATTTCTTCGCCGGAAGATGGAGTCGGGTAACGGACCGGCAGCGGGAACTGATGTTCGTCATCGCGCAACTGGATAGCAGCGACGGCGAATTCACTGTACAGGAAGTGGTGCAAAAATCCAATGCCGTGCTTGACAAGCCATTCAGCAGCAGTCACGTAAATCAGATGCTATCGACGCTGAGCGCCCGCGGTATGGTTTTCAAGAACAGGCATGGTCGATACTCCTTCGCGATACCTCTTTTGGCGGGTTATATCCGGCGGCAAATGGATGGGGATGAGCGGGAGACGTTATAAAAACCCGTTTTCCCGGTCTGGCGCGTTATGCGTCATCCTGTGCGCCACCCGGTCGGCTTCCCGGCCAGCGGCTTCGGGAGCGGCGCTGCGGGGGCAGGTGACGTGGCCTGTGCTTGCGGTTTGCATCTGACGGGTGCGGAGACAAAGGCTTTTTGGTTTTCCAGAGATTCGGGGTATTTTACGGACATGAAACGGCAGCATAAAATACTTATCGCTATCGGCGTGGCGCTGGCGGTTGTGACTATTGCGGCCCCGGACGCGGTGCTTGGAGCGTTGATAGTCTACCTTGTCGGATCCGGTATCTACACGTTTTTGGCTCTGCGGAAGTACTTTTCGCGGGACGGCAAGGCTAAAGACGGTGAAAATGAGAGCGCGAGATGAGGTCTCACCCGGCTGTACCCTGGCTATTCCGCGTCTCCGCTCTCCTCTGGGTGATCTGGGGAGTCGTACACCTCCTGGCGGGCTTGCTTACGCTCTCTGGCCTCGCCGGCAGCGATGTCGCCGGGGCGATCCACGCACTCACCCCCGGAGCCGACCCGGAGAGCCTGCAACTGGATTACCCCGCGGCTCTGGTGGCGCTGCTCTCGCAGCACGGGTTCAATCTCGCCTGGTTCGGCGTTGTTACCGTCGTCGCTGCTCCGTTCGTCTGGCGCGGACGACGCTGGGGGTTCTATGTGGCCGCTCTCGTCGCGGGGCTGGCTGATATGGGCTACTTCATCTACATTGACCTCGGCGGCTACGCGCTCCCTCCGGGTCCTCAGATGACCTGGATTTGCGCCGTGGCTATCATCACCGGATTCCTGGGGCTTCGCTTGAACCGTCCCGGGGAGGGAGGAGATTGAGGGGTGGGCCTTAAACGCGACTTACACAGTTTACAGGACAACCCCACTTAGCGGGCGTTCCGCGCCCGTTCGGGGCTTTCGCGTGGGAAACGCCCCGTTTTCGCACGTTTCGCGGGTTACTTTCGATAGGGCCGCGTTATCGGAAGTAGAATGCTCCCTTTCAGACGGTTCGGCCTATTTCAATATCGTATAGAAAAACAGGTCAGCTGACGGCGCATCGAACAAAATCCAAACCTTTTTTGACGCCCTTCAATCAGCCCCAGCATACCTTGAACACCTGCCTGGATATTGAACATATCGTGAATAATCCTTGCCCATGTTGAGGGGGGGGGGGGGCTCGTATATTGTCGCGTTCTCATTAACGACCCCCGAAGCCATGCAACGCCTGACATACCTGTTATCGCTTTTCGCCCTGTTACTGATCGGATGCGAGGGACCGGAAGGCCCCGTTGGCCCCGCTGGCCCAACAGGACCGCGAGGCGAAACGGGATTGCAGGGACCGGCGGGCAGTTTTTCGTTCCACGAGGTTCGGACCGGGCGAACAGATACCGACGGAATCGGCGAAGAATCCTTTGAAGGCCGCACTACTGAAAACACGCTCTTCGCGTGCTGGATACGCGTCGGCGAAGGATGGGTGCAAATAGCTTTTGATTCCGTGCTTACGGCAGACGATCATGTACCGGTGAACCTGTGCGCCATGACCCAGACAGGAACGTCCGTTACTGTCGAGATTGTGGCCGCTTCGGGCGCGACATACCTGATGACGGCATACGGGGTATAGGGCGTTCCTTGCCCCTCCATGGCGCCCCTTGATGCGCTCCGGGATCAAGATCGAATAGCCGAACCCCGCCGCGGATTCAGTTACCCTCCCCCGTCTCCATTTCCTCGAGCGCCGGGAGCAACGTGTGCTTCACCCATCCGAAGTCAGGGTTTATCTCGAGCGCCCGCTCGAACGCCGTCCGGGCCTCTTCCAGATTGCCCCGGTCCATATAGACTATGCCGATGCGGGCGTACGTATCCTCATGACCCCATGAGGGCAAAACGGGGTCTTCGACCACTTCTTCCTGAAAAAGGCGGGCCGCTCTGTACATATCTTCCAGCGCGCGGTCCTTGTTGCCTCCCACAATGCGCGGAAGATTATAGTCCGTAATGGCCTTCAGCAACACTACCCTCGGATTATCGGGGGCCAGTTCCTGAGCCCTGGACATGGCCCTGTTGAACTTGCGCGCCAGCGTAACGGCCCGCAAAGGCCTTGCCTGCATTTTCTGACCATAGGCGGCCGAAAGCATTAACCATCCTTCGGCGAACGATTCGTCCCGATCAGTCGCCGCTTCGAGATGGTCAATGGCGTAGTTGACGTACTCCAGGATTTGACGATTGTGATCCGAGCCATCCATTTCATACAGAATGTTGGCCAATTCGCTTGCCGCCGACGCGGCGTAGTAATGGGCGAATATGGCCAGGCTGTCGTCATGGAGGGCTTGCTCGAAAAGCGCACGGACCTTCAGGAGTTTGTCCTGATCGTCATGATTGGCTCCATCCGCCAGCATCTCCTTGCCTTCGAGCAAGAGCTGCCTGCTTGACTGTGCCTGAACGGGTACGCACCATGCAACAAGCGCTGCAAATACAATGATGGCGATCGAATTTCGCATGCCCCCGTTGTGTCAGGAAAAGATCAGACAGTTCAATAATAATGCAGAATGATACGTTGCGGGCGGACGAGGTTTCACGGCTCGGTACTACTTTTCTTTCGGGGCCCGTTTGCGGGTCCGCCCGGATTCGCCCAGAATCCACCGGGGTTTCAGGTCAAGATGGAATTGCGCGTTGGCCGCCTGGACGATGGCGGAAACGGCTTCTTCGGGAGAATCGGTTATGGTCCATCGCTCGGCGTCTTCCGGACTGATCGTGCCTTCCCGAACCATCGTGCCGGAAACAAAGTCGATCATTTCCGACCAGTATTCGGAGCCCATCACGATGACCGGCAAATCCATACTTTTCCCCGTCTGCACCAGCGTAAGCGTCTCGAATATCTCGTCCATCGTGCCGAAGCCGCCCGGCAAGACCACGAACGCATAGGAATACTTGACCAGCATCACCTTGCGCACGAAAAAGTGGTCGAACTCCACCCACTCGTCCAGATACGGATTCGGTTCCTGCTCGCAGGGAAGCTCGATGTTGCAGCCGATGCTGGGTCCGCCCGCCTCGCGGGCTCCGCGGTTGGCGGCCTCCATGATACCGGGCCCGCCTCCCGTCATCACCGTGAACCCCGCGTTCGCCAGTTTGCCCCCCACCTCGCGGGCCAACTGGTAATAGACATGATCTTCGGGAAAACGCGCCGAGCCGAAAACCGTTACGCAAGGTCCCACGAAATGCAGTTTGCGAAAGCCCCGGAGGAACTCGAAGAAAATGCGCCCGGCGCTAACCAGTTCGGCCGCCCGCTTGCCCGGGCCGCTCAGGAAAAAGCGTTCTTCAAGGGTGCGTTTTTCGGAGCGGGCTGATTTGCGGGGGGCGTTCATCGTTCGGCGCGCACGCTATGCTATCGTATGGCGATCTCCTTACACGACTCTGTCCGACGGCGAACGAGGCCGTCCGGAGAAGATGCGCACAGCAAATCCCTTCATGGCCCGGCGTGTTTTGCGAGAAAAAGATTTCGTGAAACAAGGATACCGCCGGACGCCGTCAAGCGTTCCTTGAGTCATTGCTATCTGACCGGCGACGGATGCCCTCTCACCCCCGAAACAGCATCCCGTTCAGCCGCGCCTGCCACTCCTCCTCGTCAACAACCTCAAAGCGGACTACCTTGCTTCGCATTGCAGGAACGAATTGGGCCCAATCCGCCTTGCGGGCATGATCGCTGCAAATGTCGAAGACGGACCGCTTGTATTCGGTGTCTTCCGACCCCTTCAGATGAACGCCTTTGGTTTCGACTACGAAAACCTGGTGAAAGTCATCATCCGCTTCGGATTCGTCGTCCCGCAACGTCACGATGAAATCGGCGTATATCCGCCGCGGCTTCCATCCCTGCACATAGTAATCCCTGCGAGTGCGGTTGCGATACCAAAAGAAGAGCCGGGCTTGTTGATCCAGATAGGTCGCCACCTTGTTCTCAAACTGGTTGAGATCGTCCTCCGTGGTGATATCGAAAAGGTTCCGCTGGTAGGGACTGCCGTCCTCCCTGTTCGCCCGCTTGGCTTGTGGAGCCTCGATCTTTTCGGGCAGGCGATTGAAATCGAGGTCCTCTGTAACGACCAGAAAGCGCATCTCGCCTGACTTCAGGAGGCCGCGAAAGACTGCTCGCGACAGTCGGTCGCGCTCCATTTCGATCTGTCGGCGCAACGCCTGAAGGATAAAAACATGATTGGCCGCCACGCGCTCGGACGGATAACGCGCAAGCAGCGCGCCGAAGGCGCGGCGAGCCAGGTCGCGCCCCCGCCACGGATTGGGCACCAGATCCAGCAGATGGCTTGCGGCGAAGAAGTAATCCACCGGATCGGCATCGCTGATTGAACCAGACCCATTCGTTCTTTCAACCCCGGAAACGTCGAACCCCGGAATGCTTGCGTCATCTGTCAGGTTTGCCCGCAACGCCACATCACCCTGATTTTCCTCGCCCACATCCAGATCGCCCAATGGAGTAATGTCGATATCGTCCCAGGGAACCTTCGAGAGAATGTCCGCCTCGTAATGAACCAGACGCCAACCCTCCACATCCCGAATCATAAAGGCGGGGAGAACCAGATCGCGCGCCGCTTTCCGATAAGCATCCCGCTGCCGAGTCATCAGTTTCTCCGCTGGCCCGACCAGACTTTCGCCGGAAATCACTCTTCCTTCAAGGCCCTGCAATCCCTCCAGCCCGAACCCTTTCTTAACCTCTTTCAACAACTCCTTTCCACGACGACTGAAACAGAAGACGTAACTCTCGTCGAGCCAGGCAACGCCCGTCTTCCGCGCATACGGCTGCCGCAAAATGCGCCCCACAAGCTGCGTGATCCCCGTCTTCGACATCGGGTTGGCAAGGATCGTGAGAACGTAGGCGAACGGACAATCCCAGCCTTCTTGCAGCGCCTGTTTGGTGATGATGAAACGGATCGGACAGTCGCGCGACATGAGGCCGCCAATGTCGTCCACCTCCTTGAGATCGTCTTGCGCGCTGGTCTTGACCGCAATGTGCTCCACACCGACGCCGGGGTGCTGAAGAAGGTATTCACGCACATCGTCGGTATGAACGTACCCGGGCTTGCGCTGCTCCCTGCCCGTTCTTTCGACCTGAATTACGCAGATGGGCCGAATGTAGCTCCCGCTCTCCGCTTCGTGGCCACGCGCCTCTTCCTCCAGACGCTCGCGGTGCTCGACCGACGCAAGCAGCGTGTCGCGCCAATCCCCGCTGACCTTGTTGCGAATATGCAGGTCCAGCTTGATCATCTCTTCGGCGTTAAGCTCCTGGCCCCGGATATCGACGAGCACATTGGCGTCCCTGGTCGGCGTAGCCGAAAGCTCCACGATCATGCACGGATTGAAGCCTTCGAGCGTAGCTTTTGCGTTGGGGCTGTACGCCTTGTGTCCCTCGTCGAGAATGATCAGGGGCTGCAGAAGACGCACTGTGTTGCCAAGCGAGGTCTTGATGTAGCGGCCCCAGAAGCCTGTCGTTTGCTCGAAGGTATCGAGATTGGGACATTCCTCCAGCATTTTGGCGTGCGCCGGAGAATCGTCGTCCGGAGGGAAAAACCTGTCGAAGCCCCCGCTGTCGTGAAACATCCGCAATGTGTCCTTTGTCTGCCGGTTAGCCGACGGGAGCATGAGCAAAAGGATACAAAGGTTCTCGGCAACGTCGCGCGGGCCGAAGGGCGTGGTTTTCTCGAAGATCCGCGTACGCTGACCAGACGAAAGATCAAGCTGCTGGCGGTAGGGGTGGTCGCGGTCCTTCAGCGCCTTGAGCGTCTGATTGTATATCTGCGTCGTGGGCACGATCCACAGAACAAGCCCGCGCTGACTCTGCCGAAAATGTGCGTTGACAAGGTCGATCACCTTCGTTGCGAGCAACGTCTTGCCGCCGCCGGTTGGAATCTTGAGGCAGAAGGCGGGCAGGTGACGCCCAAGTCCGTTGCGCCGCGGCAGATACGGTCGCGCGGGAACGGTCTTTTGCCATGCGCGCTGCACCCAGTCAAAGGCAATATCAGGATCCACCTCGCGCACCGATTTTTCCTTCTCGCGCCAGGTTGCAAGCTGCTCGACATATTCGCGCACCGTCGCCAGCGCTCGCTTCTGGTATTCCTTAAGCATCATCGGTCCAGCCTCTCGATCGCTTCGTATATCTGAAAGGGCAACTGCTGGAAATCGATCCGGTAGCGGTGCAGGAACTCGCGGTCGAGGTACTTGGTGGGAGCAAATACAAGCTTCTTGCGGGGTCCGCTGTCGGGCAGGGCGCGGGCCTCCTTCAACGTGAGCGCGAGATTCTTGAGCTCTTCGAGATTCGGCTCGTAAAGGAGGAAGACGTCGTGGGATTGGGTGCGGCCGATGAAGCCGGTCTTGCGATTGATCTCGGCGGGGTCGAACTCCTGTCCGGTCGCGGTGAAGAAAATGTAGCCCGCCAACTTCTCCCAGCTTGGAAGATGGGTGCCGTCCAGGAGGGATTCCTGGCGCATGGGACGGCCGAGTTCGAAGTAGCTGAAGGTACCGCCGAGCCCCTCGGTACGTTCGACAACCGCCGTCTCACCAGCGACGACGAGTTCTCCTTTTTCGAATTTCCTCGATATTCGGTCGTAATCGTCCCTGTGCTGCTCCTCAATGGCCTTCACGGACCCCGTCAGTTTGTCGCTTAGCTTCGCCCATGTGATCTCCTCCCGCATCAACTCCGTCTTCTGTGTACCCGTGAAGGCGTATCCGTTGATGACGCGCCGGACACGCTCGGCGGTAATGTTATCCGCGTAGTCCTCGCACTCGACGAGAATGAAGCGCCGGTTACCACCGTCTTCCTTGTTCTGCGCCAGGACGGCGTGGGCCGTCGTCCCGGAGCCCGCGAAAGAATCAAGAATGATGGAGTCGGGATCGGTGGCGATTTGGAGGATGCGGCGAACGAGGCGAGACGGCTTTACGGTGTTGAAAACATCTTCGGAGCGCTCGAATTGTAGCGTGGAAACCAGTTCCTTCTTCGCCTCCTGCGTGTTGCCGACATCGGTGTGAAGCCAAAGAGTCTGCGGGATAACCCCCTTCCTAACATCGGTCAGGAATCGCTTGAGGCGGGGCATGCTGTCTCCGTTCTTGCCCCACCAAATGCGACCATCCTCGTCAAGATTGCGGAATTTCTCAATCGGTACAACAAAATACCGACCCACCGATGGTCCAAATGTATCGCCGGACGGGCTCGTGACTTCGTAGATCCCGCGGCTGTACGGATTTCTCGCGGTAAGATCGCTCGAAGACCACGGCCCCCGGGGATCGTCATCAGGATTCTTGTAACGTCCAGTCGCCCGCTCTCCACGCTTGATCAGATTGGGTCGCCATGCCTCGATTCGGCGCGCGTATGCCATCACGTAGTCGTGATCTTCCGAGAAGTACTTCGCGGTGTTCTTCGGAGAAAAAACCTTCTGCCAGATCGCGGTGGCCACGAAATTCTCCTCGCCGAACACCTCGTCCATCAAACACCGCAGATGGTGCACCTCGTTGTCGTCGATGGACACGAAAATCGCGCCATCCTCCGAGAGCAGCTCGCGCAGCAGTTTCAGGCGCGGCGTCATCATGCAGCACCACTTGTCGTGGCGGGTCAGGTCGTCCCGGTCCACCACCTTGCCCAACCAGTTCTGCATCAGCGGCGAATTCACGTTGTCGTTGTACGCCCAGCCCTCATTGCCCGTGTTGTACGGCGGGTCGATGTACACGCACTTGACCTTGCCATGATAGGTCGGCAGCAGCGACTTCAGGGCGGCCAGGTTGTCGCCGTGGACGATCAGGTTATCGTGCAGGCTTGCCTTCTCGCTCAGCCCCTTCTCACGCACTGGCAGCATCTCGTGGAAGGGCGCCGCCAAGTGATGGTTCTCGACGAAGACCTTGCCCTTGAAGTGAAGTCGCGGCAAAGGATCCCTCCTCTAAATCTATTATTAACGTGTCTCCAGCGCTTTGCCCATCTTGCTGGCCCGGCGTCGCCAAACGCCCGCCTCTAAATTAAGCCGCATGTCGCCGCCATGCAACCGGCTCGCCATATTTTACGGAGGCGGAACGCACGGCAAAAAAAGAAACACACCCCTGCCAACCAGAGCGGTCTTAAATAATTTAGGCGCCGAAATTTCGCGCCTTACTATTTTAAGTGGGCTTATTTTCAGGGCGGCCGAGGCGCGTTCCGGGAGGAGGGAGCAGGCCGCTAATCCCCGCCCTGCGAACATCCCGGCCCGTTTGGTCGTTTTCCGACGCGCCCGGCGCGCACAAAGCCCGCCATTACGACGGCGACTCCATATTTTTCTCCAAAAACCTGTTCAATCCCGTGGCTCTTGCTTCGATCTACAAGCAACTGGCCTCCACGGATGTCTTCCGCAAGGCGTCCGCATGGTGCGAACGAATAGACCCCGAAGCCCCCTCGACGCTGCAAATAAAAGGGTTGGCCGGATCGGTCTCGTCTTTCCTGCTTGGGCGCCTCCACGAAACGGTCAGGGCAGCGAACGCCCTCTGCGTCTATGTCGCGCCGAACGAGGAAATAGCCGCCTGGGCGTTCGGCGATATCGCCCAACTGGTCGAGGAGGAAGGGGGCGCCATGCAACTCCCGGCCACGAAACACAAACCCTACGACGCCGAACAACTGGACGATCCGGCCCCGATCATCGCCCGGACCGATGTGCTGCAACAAATCGCCGGCGGATTTCGCGGCCTGATCGTAACAAGCGTCGAAGCGCTTGCGGAAATGGCGCCGCCCGCAGAAACGATCCGAAACCGCACGATTTCCATCGCTACGGGGATGGCCATTCCGCCGGAAGACCTGGCGCAGCGGCTGGTGGAATCGGGCTTCGAGCACGTCGAGTTCGTGGAACGGCCCGGAGAAATAGCGCTTCGCGGCGGCATCCTCGACATCTATCCGTTTACCGGCTCGTGGCCCGTCCGGGCCGAATTTTTCGGCGACGACATCGAATCCCTGCGCGAATTCGATCCCCGGTCGCAACGATCCGTCAGCCGCCTGACTACCGCCCGCCTCGTTCCGAACACAGAGGGCAATCTGTCCGACGCCGTCGCGCGCGCATCCATCTTCGAACAATTTCCCGAACGTACGCTGCTCGTCACCACGGACGAAGAGGGGCTGACAGAGCACGCCGCCGAACGGTTCGAGGCCGCCGAAAAAGCCTGGTGCCAGGCACTGCGCGAAAACCCCGAAGCGCCCGCCCCCGCTACGCGCTATCTCTCTGGCGAAGCCTTTGAGCAAGCCTTGCTCCTTCGCAATCGGATACTGCTTGGTTCGTTCGCCTCCGCAGGCGAACGCATCCTCCGGTTCGAGGCCGCCCCGCAACCGGATTTCAATGGAAATATCGGCCTGCTGCGCACCCGCATTCTGCACAACGCCGAACGCAGCGTCCGCACCTTTATCCTGTGCGAGAGCCGGGGACAGGAAACGCGCCTGTCCGAACTCCTCGACGACGAAACCGCACAGGAAAACGTCCGCATCTCCATCGAATCGCTGCACGAAGGATTCGAAATTCCCTCGCTCGGCCTGGCCGTCTACACGGACCATCAGATATTCAACCGCTATCACCGACCCTCCGCGCGCGGGCAAAAGAAACGGTACGGCGGCCTGGGCCTGCAAGCGCTGAAAAACCTCTCCCCCGGCGATTTCGTGGTGCATGTGGATTACGGGATCGGGCGCTTCGCCGGACTGCATCGCATCACGGTGCGGGAAAAGCAGCAGGAATCCGTCAAAGTGCTGTTTCGGGACGAGGACATCCTGTACGTCAATGTCAATGCGCTCCACAAACTTCACAAATATTCCGGCAAGGACGGGCGGACGCCCGCGCTCACCAAGCTGGGTTCGGGGCAATGGGAGCGAACGAAATCCCGCGCGAAAAGCAAGGTCAAGGACATTGCGCGGGACCTGATCGCACTCTACGCAAAGCGAAAAAAATCCGACGGAATCGCTTTCTCGCCGGACACGGTCTGGCAACGGGAAATGGAAGCCTCGTTCCGCTACGAGGACACGCCAGACCAGACCGCCGCCACAGACGCCGTCAAGGCCGATATGGAAACGGCGGCGCCCATGGATCGGCTTATCTGCGGAGACGTCGGGTTCGGCAAAACGGAAGTCGCCGTCCGGGCGGCGTTCAAGGCGGCGCAGGACGGCAAACAGGTGGCGATCCTCGCGCCTACGACCATCCTTGCCGCGCAACATTTCAAAACCTTCTCGAAAAGGCTGGAAAAATATCCGGTCCACCTGGAAATGCTTTCGCGTTTCCGCTCCGCCGCCGAGCAAAAACTGATTGTCCGGCGCATCGCGGAAGGCGGCGTGGACATTGTGGTGGGTACGCATCGCCTGACCTCGCAGGATATCCGTTTCAAGAACCTGGGCCTGCTCATTATCGACGAGGAGCAACGCTTCGGGGTAGCCGTCAAGGAGCGCCTGCGGAAACTGCGCGCCGAAGTGGACACGCTTACCCTTACCGCTACGCCTATCCCCCGAACGCTTAAATTCTCTCTGCTGGGCGCCCGGGATTTATCGCTCGTAACTACGCCGCCCCCGAACCGGCAGCCGGTCAACACGGAGATACATACCTTCGACAAGGACCTGATCCGGGACGCCATCCTGTACGAAGTCAGCCGGGGCGGACAGGTCTTTTTTCTGCACAACAACATCTGCAATATCGACGAAATGGCGGACACCCTGCGCCTCATCGCCCCGAACGTACGCATGCGAACGGCGCACGGACAAATGAAATCGAACGAACTGGAGCGGGTCATGGCGGATTTCATCGGCGGACGGTTCGACGTGCTCGTAAGCACCAGCATCATTGAGAACGGCCTCGACATACCCAACGCCAATACGATCGTCATCAACAAGGCCGACCGGTTCGGCCTCGCCGAACTGCACCAGCTTCGCGGGCGCGTCGGGCGTTCGGATCGGAAAGCCTTCTGCTACCTGCTTGTTTCGTCCATCCACGGACTGACGCGCGAAGCGCGACAGCGGCTGCAAGCCGTCGAAGAATTTTCGGACCTCGGAAGCGGGTTCAACCTGGCCATGCGCGATCTGGATATCCGGGGCGCGGGAAATCTCCTCGGCGGCGAGCAGAGCGGCTTTATCGACGAGGTCGGCTTTGAAACCTGGCGCAAGATTCTGGAAGAGGCCGTAACGGAACTCCGCGAAGAGGAATTTACGGACGCGCTGGACGACAAGGCGGCTCCGCCCGCCCCCGAAACCGCGGTGGACATCGAGGCAGACGCCTTTCTCCCGGAAGACTATGTCTCAAACAATGTGGAACGGTTGAATATCTACCGCCGCATCAGCGAAGCCGAAGACATCCCGTCCCTGGAGACGCTGCGCGACGAAATGCAAGACCGTTTCGGGGACCTGCCCGCCGAAGCGGAGCACTTGTTCATCGCCGCCGAAATGAAATTCCTTGGCCAGTCGTTGCGCCTGCCCAGGGTGCTTTTCAAAAACGAACGGCTTTTCCTGTACATGTCGTCCACGGAAAGCGATCCGTATTTCCACGAACATCTCTTCTACCGTTTTCTGGAGCAACTGAGCAACCTGGACCGTCGATACGTGCTGAAGGAAACAAAGAGCCGGACCGTGCGGGCGATCGTGCAGGAAGTGCCCGGACTTTCCGACGCCCACGAGATTCTGCGGCGCCTGCAACCCGAGCCCGCAAGCGTGGCGGCATAGATATCCGGCGAATCAGGAACGAGGCGCACAGGCCAGAATCGCCTTGTCCCGGAACGAGGGGTGCGGATCCATATCCGCAAGATCAATCCGCTCGACGTTCGCCTCGCCGGAGACAGACGCTATTTCGTCCGCCAGATCGCCCCCTTTCAGGCAAAGCGCGCCGGGACGCCAGGCGTCCGCATCCGGCGGAAGCGGGCAAGGCCGGGCCACGCGGCAATGCCATGCCCATATATCCCGAAGCGGCGCCGCGGCCCGAGAGACCGAATAGACATAGTCCGGGGCGTACCGGGCCGGTTCGTCGGCGGGAAAAGCCTCGGCGGCGCCGCGCCAGACGGTCGCGTTCGCCAGCCCGAGGCGGCGAACCATGGCGCGCAGCGCCTGCGCCTTTTTCTCGACCTTGTCTACGGCGATCACCCGGATATCCGGGCAGGCGATAGCCAGCGGAATCGCCGGAAGGCCGCCGCCTGCGCCCCAGTCGATCACGACGGCGCCGGGCGGAAAACGCCGGCGCGTCAGAAACAGGCAATGCCGGCAATGCATACGGACCGCTTCCGCATCGGCCCCTCGCGAAACGAGATTGATGCGGCGGTTGAAATCAAGGAGCATCGCCTGATACGCATTCAGGAGCCGCTGCTGCTCGTCCGTCCACGACTGAAAAGGGTCTCCGGACATGCAGAGCCCTCAGTTGGCCGCGGGCGAGGCGGACCGCTTCCGGGCCGGGCGCTTCCGCAGCATCACCAGAAGCACGGACACGTCGGCGGGGCTGACCCCGCTTATGCGCGACGCCTGCCCCAGATTTTCCGGGCGGATTTTCGATAACTTCTCCCGCGCTTCCATGGCGATATGCTCGATGGCTTCGTAATCGAAATCCTCCGGAAGGCGAAGCGATTCCATTTCTTCCATCTTCCGCGCCATGTCGCGTTCGCGGTCAAGGTATCCCTCGTACCGAAGATCGATCTCGATATCCCGGGCCACGGGCACGGGTCCCGGCGCGGGCGTAACCAGTTCCTGTCGGCGGCCCGTACGATCCAGCAGGTCGTCCAGCGAGACCTGCGGCCGCCTTGCAAGCTGCGCAAGGCGTTCGGGGCGGCGAATCGGGTCTGTGCCCGCCTGCTTCAGGTAAGCATTCACAACCTCCGGGGATACGGATACCGATTCGATGGCCGCCCGCGTGGCCTCGATAGCCTGTTTCCGCGCCCGCATCCGTTCATAGCGCGCATCCGTCGCCAAACCCAGCCCATGGCCGAGCGCCGTCAAGCGGCGATCCGCATTGTCCTGCCGCAAAAGCAGTCGATGCTCGGCCCGCGAAGTAAACATGCGGTACGGTTCGTCCGTCCCCTTGGCCACCAGATCGTCGATGAGTACGCCAATGTAGGCCTCCGACCTTTTCAGGATGACCGGGTCTTCGCTCCGCAACTGCCGCACGGCGTTGATTCCGGCCATGAGTCCTTGCGCAGCGGCTTCCTCGTACCCCGTAGTGCCATTGATCTGCCCGGCGAAAAACAATCCCCGAATGCGCTTCGTTTCAAGGCTGTACCGTATTTGCCAGGGAGGAAAATAATCGTATTCGATGGCGTAGCCGGGACGCAGCATGTGCGCTTTTTCGAGGCCCGCCACCTTGCGCAGCGACGCAAACTGCACCTCTTCCGGCAAACTGGTCGAGAAGCCGTTCACGTAAATTTCATACGTGTTTCGCCCTTCCGGCTCCAGGAAGAGCTGGTGGCGGTCTTTTCCGGCGAATCGGTCGATTTTATCCTCGATCGACGGACAATACCGGGGGCCGGCGCCCTCGATCCGCCCGGCGAACATGGGACTCCGGTCGAATCCCTCCCGCAGCGCATCGTGCACGTCGGGAGACGTCCAGGCAATCCAGCAGCATATCTGATCTTTCGGAAGCCGATCCGCAAGAAAGGAAAACGGCGTGGCCGCCGGATCGCCCGGCTGTTCCTCCAGGCGACCATAGTCGATCGTGCGCCCGTCGATGCGCGGCGGCGTGCCTGTCTTCAACCGCCCGCTCTCGAAGCCAAGCCGTTCGAGCGATGCGGTCAATCCTGTGGAGGCGCGTTCGCCCATGCGTCCGCCCCCGTACTGGCGTTCGCCGATATGAATAACGCCGTTCATAAAGGTGCCGCTGGTCAAAATGACCGTCGGGGCGCGGAATGTCTGGCCGATTTGCGTACGTATTCCCGTCGCCCGGCCCCCTTCCGTACATACTTCGACAGCCATATCGGACCGCATGAACAGACCGGGAATGCTCTCCAGCTCCTCCCGGACTGCGGTCGCATAGTCGGCCCGGTCGCATTGCGCGCGCGGCCCCTGCACGGCGGGCCCTCTACGCTGGTTCAACATTCTGAACTGTATGCCGGCGCGATCGGTAACCTTGCCCATGATCCCGCCAAGCGCATCGATCTCCCGAACAATATGCCCCTTGCCGACGCCGCCAATGGCCGGATTGCACGACATCTGTCCAATGGTTTGCAGATTCATGGTCACGAGCAACGCGCGCGCGCCCATCCGCGCGACGGCCGCGGCCGCCTCGGTCCCGGCATGGCCTCCGCCCACCACAATAACGTCGTACTCGAAAGGATGCATGGTTTGTGTTTGCGATAAGATCCCGTCCCGCGCACCCGCGGAAACGCCCGTTCGCGGATATTCAAGGATACTCTGAACTGCGCGGATTTGATCAGAGTATCCTTGGGAAACGCCGACGGAACGGCAATGGCTCCCGCTATTTTCCTATGCAGAACCGGGAAAAAATCTGATCCAGCACATCTTCGTTCGTGATCTCGCCGGTAATGGCGCCTATTTCATGCAAGGCCATGCGCAAATCCAGCGCCAGCAGTTCGCCGGCGCCCCCGGCGCCAAGGCTCCGGCGAGCCGCCCGCACCGCATCCAGCGCCTTGCGCAAATGGTTGCGATGCCGCTCGTTCGTCACCACAAGCGACCCCTCGGAAAGGCTCAGATCGCCGCGGGCCTTTTCCAGCAGACAAGCAATCAGCGGCTGTAACTCTTTTTCTTCCCGGAAAGCCCGCCTGGCCGACAGGGCGAAAACGCCGGGTTGTCCCTCGCCATTGATCAGCCCGCTATCCTGCTCCAGCAAATCTGTCTTGTTCGCCACCAGAAGCGCCGGAGGCGCGCCTCGCTTCGCGACAGACTCGATAAAGGCCCGTTCGCCCGCATCCATACCCGCCGTAACGTCGTACGCATACACCAGTATGTCGCTCCGGTCTATCGCTCGCTCGGCGCGGGATACGCCCTCTGCCTCAATGGCGTCCGCCGCGTCCCGCAAACCCGCGGTGTCCGTAAACCGGAACAGCAAGCCGCCTATCTCCGCTTCGCCTTCCACTTCGTCCCGCGTCGTGCCGGGCGTCGGACTAACAATAGCGCGATCACTCCCCAGCAAGGCGTTCAGCAACGTGGATTTTCCCGCATTGGGCCGCCCCGCGATAACCACCCGCACGCCATCGCGCACCCGACGCCCGAGCCGCCAGGACCGGAGCAATTCGTCCAGCAAGCGCTCGCTGCGCGCCAGCAAATTCTTGAGCCGTTCGCGGTCGGCGAACGCCACATCCTCGTCCGAAAAATCCAGTTCGAGTTCAAGATACGCACAGAGTTCCAGCAGACCCGCCCGGATCTCCGCCAGCGCCTCGGAATAGCGGCCCTGAAGGTGCGAGACGGACACCCGGTGCGCCAGCGAGGACGAAGCATGGATCAGGTCGGCTACGGCTTCGGCTTGCGCCAGATCCATCTTCCCGTTCAGAAACGCCCGCTGGGTAAATTCGCCAGGGGCGGCCAGGCGCGCGCCCGCCTCCAGCATGCGGTTCAGAATAAGCCGGGTCGCAAAATCGCCTCCGTGGCACGAGCACTCCACCACATCCTCTCCAGTCGCCGAGCGGGGCGCCCGGAATACCGTGGCCACCACCTGGTCGATGCGCGTTCCGTCGCGGCGGGCCACATAGCCCACATGCGCCGTATGCGAAGCGGCTTCCGAGAGATTCGCCCCCTCGAAGCAGGCCGCCGTGATCGCCGCCGCTTCCGGGCCGGAAATGCGCACGATACCCAGCGCGGCGCGCCCCCGAGCCGTGGCGATGGCGGCAATGGTGTCGCTGGAAGCTTGCATGGCGCATGAAGCAATGCGCTTGAAAAAACCGCGCTGAGCGAAGTGGTTTTGATCAGAGTATCCTTTACTTGCGCCGTCCGGTCGTGCGGGGGCCGCCGGGCCGCCGCCCCGATTTGGTCGGGCCAGGCCGGGCAAGAAGTCGGCGCGGCTTCTTGCCGCGGGCAGATTGTTTTTTGCTCTGGCTTTTCGGCGCAGGTTTTCCGTTTTCTTCCTCCTTCGCCGACGCAATATGCCGGTTGATGATCTTCTGCTGCACGGCGGTCACCACATTATACACGAGGTAGTACAGACTCAGCCCGGACGCAAAGCGGTTAAAAATGGCGAAGATCATCACCGGCATCAAATAGGTGAACATCTTCATTTGGGGATTGGAGGAAGGCGCAGCCTGAATGCGCATCTGAACCACCATGGAAATACCCATGAGCAGCGTGAAGCCCGCCACGAAATCCCCGTAGAACGGAATGGTGAACGGCAGACTCAGAATGACGTCCGGGGCGGAAAGGTCATTGGCCCACAAAAACCCCTGTTGCCGTATTTCGATGGACTGCGGAAGAAAAAGCCACAGCGCAATAATAATGGGGTATTGCAGCAACATGGGAAGGCAGCTTCCCACCGGATTGACGCCGGTCTCCTTGTACATCTTCATCATTTCCTGCTGCTGCTTTTGGGGATTGTCCCCGTACTTCTCCTTGATGGCCTCCATCTTCGGTTGCAGCTCGCGCATCCGGGCCATGCTCTTGTAGGAACTTTTCGTCAGCGGGTACAGGACCAGTTTGATGAGGATGGCGAAAACGATGATGACGTAGCCGTATCCGGGAATGAACGACGCCAGAAACGTGAACGCAGGAATGAACACCAGGCGGGCCAGCGGGCGCGTAAGCCATTCGAAAAAGTCCCAGCCGTAATCCACCATGTCGTACAGACCCAGGTCGTAGTCGGCGATCCGGTAAAACTCCATGGGACCGATGTACAGCCGGAATGCGTCCGGCCCCTCGTCCGGGCGCGACATAAGCAGGCGCATGTCGTAGCGCTGCTGAAAATCCGCACTCCCCGGTTCGCCCGTTTGCTCCCCGGCAAGCTCGGCGCTCTTCGTACTCGAAGAGGGGATCATAACCGTGGCGAAATACCTCGTTTTGATGGCGGTCCAGTCCACGCGTCCAGTCAGGCGCGCCTCCTCGAAATCTTCTTTCCGAAGCACGATATTCTCCACCTGGCCGCCGCTGCGCGCATAGGCCCCCACCGCCTTGACCTCCTCCTTCGGGTCTTTTTCGGTAAAAGGAATGCCGCCTTCCCATATCAATTCGTACCCTTCTCCCGTGGAAAAGGCCGCCGCATTTTCCTGCGCTACCTGCAAGCCGATCTCGTATTCGCCCGGATAGAACGTATAGGTCTGGCGCAACACGCCCCCCTGAATGCCCGTTTCGAAATGCAGCGCGGCGTCGTCTTCGGACACGCGCAGGATATCTCCCTCGTGCGACGCATCGAAATACAAATCGCGCGAATTGACCACATGGGAGCGGGGCGTCGTAAAAGCGACGGACAAGGCGCCCGTCCCGGTGGTATCCACCATCTGCACGGACGTTTCCTGATCGAATTTCCTGTATTTCTTCAGGATAAAGGAGGTCAACGTGGCTCCTTTGGTGGAGAAAACCGCGCGATACAGATCGGTTTCGACCGTAATGAAACGGGCTTCCCCCGACAATGCCGCATCCAGCGCCGTATCCCGTGCAACCGCTTCCGCAGCAGACAGCCCCTCGCCCGATTGCATGGCGTCGGACGCCGGCGTATCGCCTCCTGCGGCAGCTTGCTCGACGGACAGCGAATCTTCGACAAGCGCCGACGGATCGTCGGCGGGCGCAACCGGCTGCGGCGGCGACATAAACCAGAGCCAGAGAAACATGATAATCGCTACCAGAACGGTCGCGACGACGACATTGCGATCCAAATCAGGTTCCCCTTGCTCGTATGAAAGAATAGACGGGTGTTGTTTGCGCTGACTGCGCAGGCGCGAAAACGCCAAAACGCCGCCGCGCTAAACGGGAAGTCATACGCGACGTTCCGAACATATGGAAGATTCGTCGAGACGGCGGCAAAGTTCTCGCAAGGCTTTCGACAAATCGGCGCGCACCCGACAACCCGGTCGAATGCCGTCTGATCGCCCGCCGCGATACAGAATCATCATGGTCAATGCGCTGGACGTACCGGAAAAACGATCCAGTACGCCCTGCTGATGGAGGCGCCAGGCTTCGCGCAGCAACCGCTTGATGCGATTCCGCGTCGAAGCTTTTGCATGGCGGCCGGGCGCAAATCCGACCTGAACGGGCGCATCGGCTTCAAGGCGCGCCCGGGGCACTACCCGGTACGCAAGCCGAATACACCCCTTCCCCACCGTGGCCACGTCTTCGCGGTTACGGTCGAACAAGGAACGAACAAGGCGTTTCCGCTTGAGACGAAACGAGCGCGGCAATTTTCGGAACGGGCGCGGGCGGCCATCCTTCGACACGATGCAACCTCAGACTATTTGCCCGAACGCGTGTCGCTTACAGTAAGGACGCGACGACCTTTCCCGCGGCGGCGCTTGAGCACCTTGCGGCCATTTTTCGAACGCATGCGAGCACGAAATCCGTGCTTGTTGGCGCGTTTGCGGCGACTTGGCTGATACGTACGCTTCATGATAATACGGCGTCTTTAAACGCTTCCTGACTTTTTATAAAAGGCGCATAACCTGCTTGTACGCACATATCCGCGAGTATGTTTTCCCGCCGCGCAAAGTACGCGTTCGGAACCCTGTTGGTCCGACGGAGTACCGGGTACGCGGTACAGGCGGGAGTAGCTCAGGGGTAGAGCATCAGCTTCCCAAGCTGAGGGTCGCGGGTTCGAATCCCGTTTCCCGCTCGACGAAACGAGCGAACGAGTGGTTCGGCGGACGCAACGATACGCGCTCCGCGTATCCTGCCGTACCCTGCATAATACCCTGACGGGCGGTTAGCTCAGCTGGTTCAGAGCGCCTGCCTTACAAGCAGGAGGTCACTGGTTCGAATCCGGTACCGCCCACCAGAACAGGAGTACGGTCGGCGTGGTCCGTCGTTCCTGCATTGACTTCCTGCGTTAAAAACAGTAGAATGCCACTGTATTGCGCCCGCAGGGCTCCCGGTTTCCGGATCGGGACAAGGCTTGCGTTGCACAGGATGCACAAGATTTACGCTTGATCATGGAAATTACGGAAGGCGATATACCGGGCCAGGGGAGCCTTTCCCGGCTGTTCGCCCCGGAAAAACCGGACCTGCGCCATTCTTGTGTCCGCGGACCGCAGAGTTGACAGGAACCATGCAGGCATAATGAAATGCCGCCCTGCGTCCCGCACAACATGGCCACGGCTTGCAGCGAAACAGAAACTCAAAACGCGAAACCACTACGCTCACGGAGGTAGAATCAATGCAGGTAATTACCGAAAACAAAAACGGGAGCCTCGTCATCGTAACCGCAGGCCGCGTCGATGGCAGTAACGCTCCCGAATTTCAGGAAGCGCTGAAAGACGCGCTCAAGGGAGGCGAACGCACGGTCGTGCTCGATTTCGAGAACCTTGCGTACATCAGCAGCGCGGGCCTGCGGGTCATCCTGATGTTCGCCAAGCAGATGCGGAGGGAAAACATCTCCTTTGCGGCCTGCTCGCTCATTGCTTCGGTGAAGGATATTTTTGCAATCAGCGGCTTCGACAAAATTATCCCGATCCACGCATCGCAACAGGAAGCGCTGGCGGCGCTCGGGTAAGAAATGACACAGGGTTTCGCAACCTGTCGAACCAGAAAAATGACGAAAACTTCCGGTTATGGGTAAAAAACCATACAAGATTCTCGTGGTGGACGACGAACCGGACTTGCAGCCGCTCATGTTGCAACGCATGCGACGGAGCATTCGCGGCGGCAAATATACGTTCGTCTTCGCGGGCAACGGCCTGGAAGCGCTGGATCGACTGCGCGCAGAGCAGGACATAGATATGGTGGTGTCGGATATCAATATGCCCCAGATGGACGGGCTAACGTTGCTGGACCAGATTGCGCAGATGGATCCGAATATTCGCTCCGTGATTATTTCCGCGTACGGAGACATGAAGAACATTCGCACGGCGATGAATCGGGGCGCTTTCGACTTCATCACCAAGCCGGTCGATTTCGACGACCTCCGCATTACCATCGACCGGACTCTCGCGCACATGGCGCGGTGGCGCGAAGCGCTGGCTTCGCGGGACAAACTGGTTACGCTGCAAAACGAACTGAATATCGCCCGAAAGATGCAGCGGGCCATTCTCCCTACGGAATTTCCCCAAAAACCCGACTACCGCATTTTTGGCGACATGGAGCCCGCCCGCAATGTGGGAGGAGATTTTTTCGATGTGATTCCTCTGAATAAAGGGCGGATCGGCCTCGCCATAGCCGACGTATCGGACAAAGGCGTTCCGGCGGCGCTGTTCATGATGTCCACGCGCACCTTGCTGAAAGGCGCAGCCATTGGCCGCGAGCGCCCCGGGGACGCGCTGCGGGAAGTGAATAATATGCTGTGCGAGAAAAATGACACCATGATGTTCGTGACGCTCCTGTACGGGATATACGATCCGGCCAACGGAGACTTCACGTACGCGAACGCGGGGCACAACAGCCCGGTCCTTGTCCGTTCCGACAAAAGCTGCGAGATGCTTCCGCTCACCGACGGAGTCGCCATCGGCGTCATGCCCGACCTGGAGTATCAGCAGAAATCCGTCACGCTTGCCCCGGGCGACATCCTGAACTTCTATACGGACGGCATCACGGAAGCCATGAACGAAAACCTCGAAACATTCGGAGAAGAACGCCTCTTCGATATTCTCAAGGGCGTGTCCGATCAGGGTCCCGAAGACATCACGCGAGAAATCTTTGCGGGAATCAAGGCTTTCGCGGGCGCAGCGCCCCAATCGGACGACATTACCTGTATGACCCTTTGCCTGCCTGCAAACTGACGTACGGATTCCCATGCTCTCCCTCAGGATCAAAACCGAAGTCTCGGAACTGGAGCGCATCTTCGCTGCGGTGGACGAACTTGGAAGTCAGCATAACTGGCCCGGCGACTTCATCTTCCGAATCAATCTGGTCATTGAAGAAGTGGCCATGAATTGCATAAAATATTGCCGCATGGAAGGGGTGTCCGATTTCGAGATCAGGATGGCGCCGGAAAACAACGTCCTTACGATCGAGATTACAGACGCCGGAAGGCCCTTCAATCCGCTGACGGACGCTCCTGAGGCGGATACGGATTCGGATATCGAACATCGCGCCGTAGGCGGCCTGGGAATACATCTGGTGCGCACCATGACCGACGAAATGCGTTACCGGCGGGAAGGAGACCGGAATCATCTGACGCTGATCATGCACGAACCCTCATGAAACGCTTGACCGGTCTGGCGGCCCTCGCGCTTCTGACGCCGGTTCTTACGGGGATCGGCCCTTTCGCAGCGCCCATCGCACTATCCGAACACGCTCCGCAACGCGCCCGGACGGCGGACACCACTTCGGTAACCCGGGAAGCCGGCGTTTCCGACGAGCAGGTCCTTTTCGGACAATCCGCGGCCTTCACGGGACCGGCCCAGGAGCTTGGCCAGGATATGCGGCGGGGCATACAGGCCGCCTTTCATGAAATCAATCGACGGGGCGGGGTGCTTGGACGCCAATTGAATCTGGTGTCCCTCGACGACGCCTACGAACCCGAGGCGGCGATCCGAAATACCCTGCAATTGATTGAGGAAGAAAAAGTGTTTGCGCTGATCGGCGCGGTCGGTACGCCTACGTCCCGTTCCGCCGTTCCGGTGGCCGCGGAGGCGAATATTCCTTACATCGCGCCGTTTACGGGCGCCGCTTTCCTCCGCGACACCACCTGGCAAAACATTATCAACCTGCGAGCCTCGTACGACCAGGAAACGGAAGCGATGGTCGCGCGGCTGACGGAAGACCTCGGCATCGAGCGGATATCGATACTCTATCAGGACGATTCCTTTGGACGCGCAGGTTATCTGGGGGCTCGAAAAGCGCTCGAAAAGCGCGGAATGGCCCCGGCCTCCATCGGACTGTATACGCGCAACACCCTTGCCGTCAAAACGGGCCTCCTTGACTTGCGCCGGGGCAATCCCGAAGCGGTGATTCTGGTCGGCGCGTACCAGCCGGTCGCCACCCTTATTTCATGGGCGCGGCATATCGGCATGAATCCCGTTTTCATAACCATTTCTTTCGTGGGCAGCAATGCGCTGGCCCGGGAACTCGGCGAAGAAGGCATGGGCGTCTTCGTAACCCAGGTGGTGCCTTTTCCCCTGGACCAGACGCTCCCGGTCGTCGCCGCCTATCAGCGCGCCCTCGCGGCCTATGATCCGCAGGCGACGCCGGGATTTGTCTCCTTCGAAGGATATCTGGCCGGGCGCCTGGCGGCCGCCGGACTCGAACGGTGCGGCGAAGAGGCCACAAGAAGTTGTTTTATGAGCGCCTTGCAACAAACGGACGGCGTGCGCATCGACATCAACGGGTTTACGCTCCGTTTCGGAAAAAACGACAATCAGGGTTCCGACTCAGTGTTTCTGACCATGATTGGCCAGGACGGACGGTATTACCCTGTCAATTCGCTGATGGATACGGATCGCCTGTGGAAACAGTTGCCCGTTATGTGGCCCATGAATTAGCTCCCCCGCTCGCAGGCGAATCTCCTTGACCGACTCCCCGAATACCCCGAAGCGCCGGCGTCTCCGGATATCCACCCAGCTCTACGCGGGCATTGGAGGCGCCGTCACGCTCACCGTGGCGGCGAGTCTGGTCGGGTGGTTTTCCTTCAACCGCGTCGGCGAAGCCCAAAGCGACGTAAACGAAGGCGCTATCCCCGAAATGGCGGCGGCATTCGAGATCGCCCAGTACAGCGGAACCCTCGTGGTGGCCGCCCCGCGCCTTGCCGCCGCCGAGACGCCCGAACTGTTCGAAGAAATTTACGTGGGCATCAGCGACGCCCGCGAATCCTTCGACCAGCAACTGGCCATTCTGGAGCACACCGAGGGAACCGACGGACCCGTCCGGCGCATTCGCGCCCATTCCGATACGCTGATCGCCAATATCGAGGTCATCAAGGACCAGGGAACCAGAATGTTCGAGCTGGTCGCCGCGCGGGAAGATTTGCGCGAGCGCATCATCAACCTGCGCAACCGCCTCGAACGCATTGTGGTTTCGGCCATCGACGACCAGTTATTCTACACGATCACCGGATACCGCGAACTCGGCGCCCCCCCGGCGGATAGCACAGAGCATTTCACCGTAGAGGAATTCGAACGGTATCGCCACTTGTCCGAACTGCAGGCGGACGCCAACATCGCAACAGAGTTGCTCGTAAACGCATTTACCCACTCCTATGCGGCGACGATCGAACCGCTGCGGGAGCGTTTCGAAGCCGCCGCCAGCCGCATTGAGCGCAATCTGACCGTACTCCAGGACGACCCGTCCCATGCCCAGCTCGCACCGGCGTTCGACGAACTGTATGTGCTGGGAACCGGGGAAGAAAGCGGCTTCGTTTTGCTGCAGGAAGTGCTTCGCCTCGCCGAGAACCAGCAAGATTTGCTGGCCTACAACAGCGACGAGGCTACCTTCCTCGTCGCGCAAGTGGATAGCCTGGTGGTTTCGGCGCGCAGCAGGGCGCAAGACGCTGCCGACGCTTCCTCCGACGCCATCTTCACCGGCCGAACGCTGCTCCTTTCGATCAGTATTTTCAGCATCGTCGGCGCTATTCTCATCGCCTGGCTATTCGTCGGGCGCAGATTGCTTTCCCGCATTCAGCGGCTGTCGGACTGGATGCATCGCATGTCGAGGGGCGATCTGGAAGTGCAGGTAGAAATTTCCGGGAACGACGAAGTTACCGACATGGCCGGGGCTCTCGAAGTGTTCCGGCAACACGCGCTTGAAGTACAACGTCTCAATCTTGTGGAGTTGCTGGCGGAAGACCTGAAGGAAAAGAACAGCGAACTGGAACGCGTCCTGGACAAATTGCGACTGGCCCAGGACCAGATCGTTATGCAGGAAAAACTGGCGGCCCTCGGCGAATTGACGGCGGGCGTCGCCCACGAAATCAGAAATCCCCTGAATTTCGTCAAGAATTTCTCCGAAGCGTCAGAAGACCTGCTTGAGGAATTGCACGAAGCGCTGAACGAAGGCGACGCCCGACTCAGCGACGAACAACAAAGCATCGTCCAGGAAATCACGGACGATCTGAACAGCAACTTCGAGCGTATCCGGCATCACGGCGAACGGGCGGACCGCATTGTGCACGACATGCTGATGCTGGGCCGCGGCGAAGCAAAACACCAGGACACCGACATCAACAACCTGCTGGACGAACATGCCCGGCTTGCCTACCATAGCGTACGGGCGAACGATTCCGACTTTCAGCTCGATATAAAAGAGGATTTCGACCCGAACGCCGGCGTCCTCAAAGTCATCTCCCAAGATCTGGGCCGCGTTTTCCTGAACATGGTGAACAACAGTTGCTACGCGGTCGACGAAAAACGACGGGAGAAGTCCGATAAGGGAGAGGGCATCGCAAGCTACATGCCGACGCTGTGGCTCACCACCCGGCGCAAGGAAGACACGGTCGAAATACGCATCAAGGACAACGGAAACGGGATTCCGGACGAGGTGCTGGCGAAGATATTCGACCCCTTCTTCACCACGAAGCCCACCGACAAGGGCACCGGACTGGGTCTCGCCATGTCCAGCGACATCATCCGCGAGCATGGCGGCGCCATCCGCGTAAACACCGAACCGGGCAAGTTCACCGAAATGATTATCGACCTGCCCATGGAACTGGCGGAAGAAACGACAGAAGCGGTGGAAACGGCGGGATAATAACCGCGCCGGAAAAGCGGGCGGGGCTTACCGCTTCCTGTCGCGACGCGGCGAGCGATTTCGCGACTTTTTTCCAGCGCCTTGTTTTGCCTGCTTCCGCGCCGCCTGCTCTCTGTTCTCTGCAACGTCGCTCGCAAGCATGGCCAGAATTTCGGGCTCTTCCCGGGCCAGTTCCCGAACAAGCGGGATAAACTGTCGAGCGCGCTCCCGCTCCATATTCGTTCGTTTGCGAAAGCGGTTCTCCAGCACGGTCGCAAGGCGCTCCGACTCCTTTGCCTCCGGCTGCATCGGCCGTACCGCCTGTACCCTTGTCTCTGCGACATCGCTCGCAAGCATGGCCAGAATTTCAGGCTCTTCCCGGGCCAGTTCCCGAACAAGCGGGATAAACTGTCGAGCGCGCTCCC